>NZ_LPJG01000011.1:0-872412 GCF_001532755.1 Burkholderia sp. MSMB2157WGS
GGAATCCGCCTCGCCTGACAACTCAACCAAGCCGGAAATCTCCACTTCCGACCGGGACTAATTCTGGTTCAGGGTCACCACATCTGAAGCGGAACGGACGGACGATGGCTGCCCTGCCCCAGACTACTGTGTTCTTCTCATTCTTGGGGCCCCTTCTGAAGTAGATTGAGCGCCATCTGCGTTGACCGCCAACACCTACACAGCGCCTACACGGAGTTTTTGATGAGCAAGCATAGGTTTCGAAACGCGAGCTAACCCATTGATTTTACTGGCCCGCCCTACACGATTCGAACGTGTGACCTACGGCTTAGAAGGCCGAAAAAGTGGACATTTCTCGGCGTTGAAGAACGTTGCAAAAAAATCCTTGAAACCCGCTCCAGATAAGGATTTCATCCAAATATCACCTCACCTACCCGTTGACACAGGTTGACCAGAATTGCCAGAATCGGGTTCCGGACGGGTTCCGGAATCCACCCTACGCAAGGGAAGCGACAATGGCAAAGGTCAATTTCACGGCGGGCAAGATAGCGGCACACACCTGCCCCGAAGGAAAATCCGAAGCCTTCCTGTGGGACAGCGGCGCGCCCGGTCTTGGCCTCCGCGCAAACGCAGGCGGCACAAAACGGTATGTGCTCCAAGCGAAGTTGCGCGGCTCTCTTGTGCGCATCACGATTGGAGACCCATCCGCGTGGAGCATCGAGAAAGCACGCGTTGAAGCACGCCGCCTGAAAACGCTTCTCGACAGCGGCGTAGATCCGCGTGAACAGGCGGCAGAACAGGCCGCCGCCTACGAAGCGCGAAAAGCCGAAGCCAAGCGCCAGGATGTGACCATGCGCGAAGCGTGGGCGGCTTATCTTGACGCAAACCGGACACGATGGAGCGAGCGCCATCTGTTTGACCATGAGAAGCTGGCCCATGCTGGGGGCGAGCCGAGAAAGCGCGGAAAAGGCGTGACGGTTGCCGGGCCGCTCGCCGCGCTCATGGAGTTGAAGCTGTCGCACCTGACCGCTGCGGTCATCGCGTCATGGCTCGAAACCGAGGCGCAGACGCGCCCGACGAACGCGGAGCAAAGCTACCGCAAGCTGCGTGCCTTCATCCGTTGGTGCGGCGACAAGCCGGAATATTCCGGGCTGATTGCATCGAACGCATACGCCGCTCGCGCCGTGCGCGCCGCTGTGCCGCGCACCAAGGCGAAAGACGATTGCCTGCAACGGGAACAGCTATCAGCTTGGTTCAACGCCGTCCGCACGCTAGGCAACCCGGTCATTGCGACTTATCTGCAAGCGCTGCTTATTACGGGCGCGCGCCGCGAGGAAATGGCCGCTCTCAAATGGGCCGACGTGGATTTCCAGTGGCGCAGCCTGTCCATCGCCGACAAGGTCGAAGGTTCGCGCGTCATCCCTCTTACGCCGTACCTCGCGGGCATCCTGCGGGAACTCAAACGCTTGAACGACACGCCGCCTAACGTCCGTCAAATGCGTGATCTGACCGCAAAGGGCGAATCATGGTCGCCCTCCCCTTGGGTTTTCGCGAGCAAAAAATCGGCCGACGGAAAGATTGCCGAGCCGCGCATCGCGCATAACCAAGCGCTAGCAGTAGCCGGCCTTCCTCATCTGAGCCTGCACGGCCTCCGGCGTTCGTTCGGGACGCTGGCAGAATGGGTCGAGTGCCCGGTTGGCGTCGTTGCGCAAATTCAAGGTCACAAGCCGTCAGCTATTGCCGAAAAACACTACCGTCGCCGCCCGCTCGACCTCCTGCGCATGTGGCACGACAAAATCGAGGCATGGATGCTCCAACAGGGGGGTGTCGCATTCGATGCGACATCTGCGCAACCGGGTCTGCATACGGTGAAGTAACTGCCATTAGAATCGGTGTGGCGGCGGTTTCGATGTAGACGCATCGAAACCGCCTAACCACGAACGGCCTTCAGGGAGGCGCGCAGCATGGCTACGTTCGATTTTACAAGCGGCACGCGTCCGCTCGATAAGGTATTGCGCTGGAATACGCTCGACGATGCCGCGTCGTTGCTTTCGGCTCTGACCGGCGAAGCATGGACGCCGCGCCGCATCCTGAGCGACGTGCTAGACGGGTATCGCATTCCGCAAGGCAAGACCCAGCCGCCGACCTGCCTACGATGCGCGCCGCCGCGCAGTACCAAGTTCGCCCGGTACAAATGGGATGCCGAAAACGGGACGCCGAGTAATCCGTTCGTGTATGTGTGCCCCGCGCCGTATCAAACCGTGGCCCTCTATCCGGCTCAGGTAGACGACCTACTGAAGACGGGCGAAGCCGCTATTTCGATAGCGGAACGCCCCGAAGACGATTATGGACGGCCGGGCGAATATGTATTCGTCGAGCCGTTGGAGTTGGGCCAAAAGGTCGGCATCTCGTCAATCGGAATGAACTCGGCCGACCTGCAAGAATTCGCTGCGCGTGTCGTAGCTACGATATCGGAAACAGGCACCACTCTTGAGCATGTCGCAAGCACGTCGGCGCTCAATGAGCAATACGCACAGCAAGAGGCCGAAAAAAAGGCGGCCGGTCGGTTCACACTGCAGGAAGCCGCCGAAGCCATCTGTGGCACGGATGAACGCGTTGAACAAATGGTTGTGAAACTCATTGCTGCGGCCGAGCGCGGCGACCTTGCCACATATGGCCCGGGGGAACGGGCGAAGTATCAATACTCGTCGGGAACACGCGCGCGTTCGTTCTATGAGGAAGCGTATTGGGACGATTTGAACGCGTGGCTGGCGGCGCATGAGCCGCGTACTTCCTATAGATTTCCACGACCGCATGCCGAGTCGGCACAGCCGGCGGACCCAGCGATGAAGCCGCTCGCCCGGCAACGCCATCAGGAAAACGAGATTCTGCGGGTAATCCGTGATCTCGGCCATAACCCAGTATCGCTGCCGAAACAAACGCCCGGCAAAGCTGGGGTTAAAAGTGCGGTTCGCGCACTGCTCCCTGAATTCACGGGCAGCGTGTTCGATAAAGCGTGGGATCGCCTAAGGCGCGACGGCGAGATTGCCGACGCGTAACTTCGTAGCAGCACTCCCCCATTTTGGGGTAACGGGGCAGTCTTGCGGGGGAGGATAGTTCCGCTAATCCAATACGTATCACCTCAACTCAACGCCGTACATGACGGCGGGATGGTGATACGGAAATGACAACAACCCCTCTCACGGCGACTCAGGCGCGCCGCCCGCTCACGACGGAGGAACTGGCCGAGCTCCTTTCGATCCGGCCGCAATCCATCCGCAAGCGCTACTGTCAAACCGGCGCTTACTTCTCCATTCGCCCGGTGAAGGCGCAGAACGGTCGGCTGTTCTGGCCGGCTGATTCCTTCGAAAAGCTGACCGGGGGCCAATAATGAAAAACGCCCGACCCAGCAAAGCCGAATCGAGCGCCAAACGTCAAAGCGAGTTTACCGGAACCGCCAACCCCCGTCAGCTTCGCGCATTGACTGTGCTGCAACGCCGTCCGATGCCGCGAGAGGAACTGGACACCGTTGTCGGCTGTAGCAACGCGCCCGACCTCGTTGCGGGCCTGCGTGCGAAAGGACTCGCTGTGCCGTGCGCGCGAGTCGCGTGCACCGACCGTGACGGAATCGAAGTGCTGCGCGGCGTCTATTACCTCACCACGTCCGACCGCCGCAAAGTCGCCCGCTGGCTCAAGAAGCGGGGGGCGTAATGAGCGAAGCCGAAGCTATCAAAACTCGCATCAACAAGATGATTCAGACCGAACGCGAACGATGCCGCCGGCGGATGGGTGATGCAGCGTGGGCGCAGCACGAGGCATGGGTTACGGAACACATTGTTGCCTCCGCAAAGGAATGGATTTTTGCTCAGTTGCGGGAGGGCCGCTTCTAATGGGCACCGACTATATCGGCGATACCGTGACCGACGACGCAATTCGGCGCTCGCGCGAGCAGCATGCCGCTGAAGTAGCTCGTGCGGACTTCCTCGTTAAGCGCTCTGCGCCTGTCGCAGCACAGGGCTACCGGCTCCAAACGGCAAATGACTTGATGAACGCACCGGCGCAGCGATGGCTCGTGCGAGGCGTGATTCCAGCGCAGGGGACGGTTGCGATGTATGGTCCGAGCGGCTCGGGTAAGTCGTTTCTCGTGCTCGACCTTTGCGCTGCAATCGCGGGCGGTGAAGATTGGTTCGGTTACCGCGTCACGCCGGCACCTGTTATCTACATTGCCCTCGAAGGTGAAGCCGGCCTGAGCAAACGTGCGAAGGCGTGGAGCGCACGCAACCATCGCCCGCTGCCGGAAGGGCTGCACTTCGTTACGCAACCCTTCGACGTCCGCAACTTGGCGGATGTATCCGACCTGTTGGAAGCCGTTCAGGCCGGCGGCGGTGCCGGGTTGCTGGTAATCGATACGTTGAATCGCGCTGCGTCCGGTGCGGACGAGAATAGCTCGAAGGATATGGGCGAAATCATCTCGAAGCTCAAAATCCTGCAAGACAGTATCGGCGGCGCCGTTCTCGTCGTGCATCACACGGGGAAAGATGCGGCCAAGGGGCTGCGCGGGCATTCGTCGCTGTTCGCGGCGCTCGACGCCGCCCTCGAAGTGACGCGTATCGATGGCCGCCGAGAATGGACCGTCGCGAAATCGAAGGACGATGCCGACGGCGAGCGTTACGCCTTCGCGCTTCGCGTTGTGGACCTCGGCGAGGACGAAGACGGCGAACCGGTTACGTCGTGCGTCGTCGCGCCGGACGACGGTGTCGCCGGGGTGGAGCGCGTGAAGCTGCCGCAAGGCGGCAATCAGCGCATCGCGATGGATGCGCTCGCGCAACCGCTGCGCGACTCGCGCGAATTCAACAAGGGCGACGCGCCGTTCGGCCGCCCCTGCCTCGAAATTGAACCCGCCGTAGCGATTGTCGCAGCGCGTTTGACGTGTGAACCGAAGCGGCGGAACGAGCGAGCCAGAGAGGCGATTACTGGGCTTGTGACTCGCGGCATATACGCCGTTAAGGACGGTTGGTTATGGCGCACATGACCTGCCTGCCGTGTCCCTGCCACCCTTCCCGAAATCCCCCGCCCCTTATAGGGGCGGCGGGAAATTTCGGGAAAAGCGGGCCGGCCCGGGAATTCCCGTTTCGGGAAAAAACGGGAATTTCGGGAAACCGGGGCTCGACATTGTCGCGCACGCGGTGCTGACCGCTTACCACGTGAAGCGCAAGCGTGCTGCTCTGCAAGGTTCGAACGACGGCGACGAACGCAGGAGCGGGCGCTCGGCAATGGACGGTTCCCGACAAGCAGCGGCGTTCTACGGCGACAACACGTCGGACATGCAGGAAGATTTGTAGGCGCGGGGCAGTCCGCACTGTGAAGGTGTTTTACCTCAGTAAATAGGAGTGCGAAATCATGAAAGTGTCTGTACCGAAAAAGCTTCTGGAGCGGTTGCATTTTGACGCCGCGCATTGCAGTTACAGCATTCTCCTTTGGCCCGGTCCGGACGGCCGGACGCCATACCAAGTCGTAAAGCCCGGCCCGGTGAAGTACCGCGTCGAAATTCGTCCCGAAGATTACATCGTCTTGATCCCGCGCTAACGCACCCTTTTGGAGAATAGCTATGAATCCGTTGAAGCGTCCCTTGCCCGAACGCCTCGAAGCCCTTGAAGCGCTCGCTAACGATGCCGGCCTCACCGGCGAACTTGAGGCGAAACAGCGCGCCAAGGTTGACGAGCGCCGAGCGGAACTGGCGCGCGAACTCAAGTCGCTGCCGGACCGGAAACGCGAACGGTCCGCGTT
Organism: Burkholderia sp. MSMB2157WGS; assembly: GCF_001532755.1. Taxonomy (NCBI): domain Bacteria; kingdom Pseudomonadati; phylum Pseudomonadota; class Betaproteobacteria; order Burkholderiales; family Burkholderiaceae; genus Burkholderia; species Burkholderia sp. MSMB2157WGS. The sequence continues at coordinate 5,767 of NZ_LPJG01000011.1, forward strand.
GACCAATGAGGCCGAACGCGCGGCTGTTGCCTTCGCTGCCGCGAAGGGTGCATGCTACGAAGCTGAAAAGTCGATGCTCGAAACGCGCGGTCGCCTCGCGGTTTGGACTATGGCCGATAACGGCGCGCGCGAACGCATCCTGACCGAACTCGAATGCACCGCGCCGCCCGCAGTCGGCGAGGCGCTCGACGAATTGTCGAGCGCCGATGATTTGTTGCGCGCCGCAGTTCGGACCGACGTATTCACGGAGAAAAACTGGCTGGGCGCTCGCGTCGACAGCGTCACGACGAACATGCCCCAAATCAAAGCGGCTCGCGCGAAAATCGCCGAGGCACAACGCGGCGTCCGCGCTCTTGTTCATGACGGTTCCATTTCAAGCGAGGAACTGGTATCGCGGGCGCGGATGCTCGTAGATTCGGCGCTGGAACCGCTGTTCAGCTTCGTGCCGCGTCAGAAGTGGGAAACGCGCCGTTCGCGACCGCATAGCGACCTGTTGGCCGAAGTCGCAGGCTACGGGGACTAGCTACAGACAGGCGGCGTGCATCGGCGGCTTGCGCCGCCCCTGCGCGCCGCCTGCTGTTCGTTAACTCGTTGATTTCATAGCAGAACGAAAATTTGCGTTTCGCGAATTCAGCCGGGCGGCAGCGCGTAACACGCCCGCCGCGCGGCCGTCGCATTATGGCGAACTTGGCATGCTGCGCGTGCGCATGCTTGACCGCCACGCGTGCCGGGCATGTAGGCGGCCGATGCCGCTCGCATTATGCGACGCCACGGAGGAAGCTCGACGGGCGCGGTTATATCGTCCAGTCGGCACAACGTAGCGCATGCGTACCCGAGAACGCGCGATGTGCGCGCCGCAGGCACATCGGCGAGCAGGGAATCGGCCCCGGATGTCAGCTTGGGCTGTCGGGGTTCGCGCGGGTACACACGGCAAGCGAGCGCGTCATGACAGGCGCCGATTGCAGGCGCTCTGAGCGGTCGGCGCGCGCGCCGATGCTTGGTCCTTGGTCGATGCGCGCGGGCCGCCCTGACGGCCATGGCGGGGCATCCGCGCACTCGCATGAGGATGGGTAGGGGGCGGACAATCTCTAGGGGGACTGCGCCGATGATCGTGGCGCGGCATCAAATTTTATGAAGTCAGCCGAGAAACCAAATTTTCCGTCCTTTAAACTTGCCCGACTACGTGCCTGTCCGCTCGACGTTCGAGGTTTATGTCGATTGAGCGAGAATTTCGGCGAGATGCTTTTGCAACCTATCTTCGACTTTAGATTTCCCTTCAATGGTGTTGTCATAGAAAATTGTTCTGAATCCCGATATATCAAATGGCAACCGGGTTCCTTTTTGCGCTAGCAAAATGGTCGGCTTCCGTAGGGCGTGTGCGTAGCCAACCTCATAGAAGACGTTTGCATTTACCGGAGTGACGTCGGCGATGATAACGCTCGATTCGGCAATTTGCAGCTCGATGTCCGACAGAATTTGTCCGGGGCCATGTCGCTCGTCTGCGCGTACAGCGTTGATATCGGCATTCTTGCAGACGGGCTTGATAACGTGAGCATAGAGATCGTTGAATACCTCACTGAACTCCATAACGACAAAGGCATTCCTTACTTCCGAAATTACTTCGAAATTACTGACCGTTATGTCGCCTTGCCCCAAAAACCAAACCCCGGTTCTTAACCTGTTGAGCGTCTCCCTGATGTCGACATTTATCAATGCGACACCGTCTACGCTAGCTTCAATTTTCGAACCATGGAATCTTACTTCTAGTTCATAGTCACGCTCGGCTTGAAGGTTGCTTTGGCTGCCGACCATTTGATAATCAATCCATCTCGGAGTTAGACCGCCTTGCACGTTTTGCTGATCCCCGGGATTCCATGCACGCACGGAGCAGAACGGCCCCATACCCAGCATGACTGTAAGATGCGCACCTGTTACTGGGTTCGCGGCGAGTATGAACCCGGCTCCCATCTTTGGGTGTAGCGTTGCGAAACGAACTACGCCCCGAATTTTCCCGCCGCTAAACTGCGCATCGCAAAGAACCTGTGCTGCGATACCACCGTCTTCCCGTTGTTGTCCCGTCTGTGGATCGGTATATGGAACGGTTTCGCCCTTGAACGAAATGCTGTTCGAACTTGTTTCCTCGACGGGGCCAAAAAGTGAAAGCCAGCGATAAGTCATTTGTATTCTCCGCATAGACAGTGCTCGAACAATAGCAGATGCTGATTGATGACCATATGGATCGCCCCATTGTCGCGCGCAGCGGTAACCCGCGACGTATCATATTTTCGGGAGGAATCATGCCGCGCAAATCGAATGCAACCAAGGCCCTCGCCGGGACCTTGCGCGCTGACCGCCTCAAAGGCATCCCGGCCGATCAATTGACCCTCGCGCCTCCACCGCCGGACGGCATGTCATCGCGTGCGGCTGCGGAATGGGTTCGTGTCGCGCCGCTCGTCGTGAGTTTGGGTTTACTGAGCGCGTCCGACCTGCGCGCGCTTGAACTGCTCGCCGAAACATTGGCAACGGAGGCGCAGTTGCGCGAGACGCTGGACCGTGAAGGGTTGACGATTGCGACCGGGACCGGCGGAAGCAAGGCGCACCCGGCGTTGCGCGCGCTGAGCGACGCGCGCGCCCAAGCGGCTCGTTTGCTCGATGCGTTTGGCCTAAGTCCGCGCGGACGGCAAGCTATCGACGCGCCGCCGCCGTTGCCCGCTGAAAATCCCTATGCCGCGTTCGTGAAGTCGGTTCGGCCGCAACGTTGAGCGAACTAGGTTCCGGATTGGTTCCGGCCATCCGCAGAAGCAAAAAGCCCGGTCACAAAAACCGGGCTAACTCATTGATTCCATTGGCCCGCCCTACACGATTCGAACGTGTGACCTACGGCTTAGAAGGCCGTTGCTCTATCCAACTGAGCTAAGGGCGGTCGGGGAGAAAAGACACGGGCCTGCCACGGACCGCATTCGGCATCGGGCTTTTGAGCAACGAGCAGCAACACCGCCCGCAACCACATTCGCTCAAACCCCCGAAACAAAACGGGCCCGACACGAAGCCGAGCCCGAAATTATACCCGATCATCGCGCCGGATCACGCGAGACCGGCGCCCGCGGCATCAAACCGGCTGCGGATGCAGCATGAACCAGCCGAGGCAGAACACGCCGGCGATCACGCAATACACGCCGAACGACGCGAGCCGGCCGCGCCCTTCGAAATAGCGCATCAGGAACCGCACGCTCAGGTATGCGGCGATCGCCGTCAGCACGCCGCCGAGCAGCGCATCGGCGAGCTGGTCGCGCGCATGGAACAGCTTCGGCAACTCGAGCACGCCCGCGGCGAAGATGATCGGCGTGCCGAGCAGGAACGAGAATTCCGCCGCCTTCTCCGCCGTCAGCCCCGCCGCGTTGCCGGCGATCATCGTCAACCCGCTGCGCGAGAAGCCCGGAATCAGCGCGCCGATCTGCGCAAGGCCCACGAAGAATGCCTGCTTGAACGTCATCTTCTCGGGCGGCCGATGCGCGCGGCTACGCTGAATGCGATCGCCGAGCCACAGCAACACGCCGTTGACGATCAGCGCGATCGCGACGATCCGCAGATCGTGAAACACGCGTTCGATGCGCTTCTCGAGCAGCAGCCCGACGATGCCGGTCGGGATCGTACCGATGATCAGCGCCCACATCAGATGCCCGTCGTCGTTCTTGCGGCCGCCGAGCTGCGCGAAGAAGCCGCCGATCAGCGCGATCCAGCGCGCGCGGAAGTACCACAGCAGCGCCAGCGCGGTGCCGAGGTGGAGCGCGACGAGGAAGGGCAGCAGTTGCGGCGCGTGCTTGTCGATGTGCATGCCGAACAGCGCCGGCACGAGCAGCGTATGGCCAAGACTGCTGACGGGGAAGAGTTCGGTAACGCCCTGCAGGACGCTCAGGAATACCAGAAACCAGAGGCTCACGCGTCGGTCCTTTTAGTGAAGATTAAGCGGGAAGGAAGGCGGACGACGCGATGCGCGTCCTGAAAACGCGCCCCGATTATGCCGAGCCAGGATTACTGCGCCAAGGCATTTGGCAGGATATTGCGGCAATGCACACAAACGCTTGCAATTTGTAAGCATTAAGAAAGCAAAAAGCCCGCCATTTGCATGGCGGGCCTGCAGGCTCCGGCAGAAATTGCCGTCAGCGGCCGAGCTGATAGAAAAATAATACCGTGCTACCGGTAAACATGCCGAACAGTGCGATTCCCATTGCCATTGCCAGATCCATGGCCCCCTCCGCGAAGTGTCATGACCCGGCAACATCACCGGTTTAGACGCATTATCCAGACCGTCGACAGTGTTAAAAACTCGCAATTTCCCGAGAAGGGTTTTCCCCGACCGCCCGCGGCCCGATAATGGAACGCACGCTGCTCCAGTCACTTCCAACCCGATTCGCCATGCCGATCTTCCAGCAACACGACATTCACGAACTTCACGCCGGCCCGTCGCTCGTCCGGGTCGCTCCGCAATTCGGCGGCCGTCTGCTGTCCTGGCACGTCGACGGCGAACCGGTGATCTTCTGGCCGGAAACCGCCGATTGGAGCAACCTCGCCCGCGTGCGCGGCGGCAATCCGCTGCTGTTCCCGTTCCTCGGCCGCCACCGCGTCGACGGTGAAATCGGCCGCTGGCGCGACGCCGCCGGCGTGGTTCGCGATCTGCCGATGCACGGTTTTGCGCGCGACCTGCCGTTCGACGCGCACCCGTCGGCCGACGGCGCCGCGCTGACGATGACGCTCGACGCGAACGACACGCTGCGCGCGAGCTACCCGTTCGATTTCCGGTTCGAAACGACCTACCGGCTGGCCGACGCGCACACGCTGGAAGTCGCGCTGGCGACGACCAATCGCGGCGACACGCCGCTGCCCTATTACGCCGGCCACCATTTCTATTTCGCGCTGCCGCATGGCGAGCGGGCCGACACCCTCCTCGAGCTGCCGCCGACCCGCCGTTGCCAACAGCGCGCGGACGGCTCGATCAGCCCGCTCGAACCGGGCGAAGCCCGTTACCGCCTCGACAATCCGGACATCCTCGATCGCTTCCACTGTCTCGACGGCGAGCCGTCCGCGCCGGTGCGCATCATGATGCCGGGCCGCGGTCGCACGATCGAGATCGCGCTGGACGTGCCGGGCTCGATCCCGTGGTACGCGGTCACGACGTGGACAGAAAAGCCGGATTCGGACTTCTACTGCGTCGAGCCGTGGCTCGGCCTGCCCGATGCGATCCACAACGGCCTCGGGCTGCGCATGCTCGCACCGGGCGCGACCGAAACGGCCACGCTGCGGATCCGCGTCGCCCCGCTCGCCGGCTGATTCGGCACGCATCGAACCGGGGCGCGGCGGCCCGCCTGCGACCGAAACTGCGGTGCGCGGGTCGAACCCGTTAAAATCGGACGTTTTGTGTTGCCTGCCGCGTCACGCGCGGCAGGGTTTTGCGAGGTTCAATGTTCGAAACAACAACGAAGCGACTCTTCGCAGCCGCCTGCGCCGCGCTACTCGTCGCGTGCGGCTCCGCGCCCGTCGGCCCCGGGTTCTATCGCGTCGAGCGTGGCGACACGCTCTACAAGATCGCGCGCGAAAACCGCACGTCGGTACAGAGCATCGTGCGCTGGAACCAGATGACGAACCCCGATGCGATCGAAGTCGGCCAGGTGCTGCGCGTCGCACCGCCGCCCGGCACGGCCATCGCATCGACGCCATCGAGCACCGGCACCGGCAGCGCGGGCCGCGCGCGCCCGGCCCCTTCCGCGCCGGTCGAATCGGCCGTGAAACCGGCCACGAGCATTGCGCTGATCTGGCCGGCGGCCGGCAACGTGGTGCGCACGTTCGACGGCTCGAAATCGAAGGGCATCGACATCGCGAATTCGCCGGGCACGCCGGTGGTCGCGGCCGCACCGGGTGTCGTGGTCTATGCCGGTAACGGGTTGCGCGGCTACGGCAACCTGATCATCCTGAAGCACAACGCCGATTACCTGACGGCCTACGCGCACAACCGCGCGTTGCTGGTGAAGGAAGGTCAGTCGGTCACGCAAGGGCAATCGATCGCCGAGATGGGCAACAGCGACAGCGATCGCGTCGCGCTGCATTTCGAGTTGCGCTATGGCGGCCGCTCGATCGATCCGTCACGCTACCTGCCGGCGCGCTGAGCGCGCGACGGACGACACGCGACGCCGGCGCGCATCGCGTGCCGTCGCGGCGAAAACGGAAAAAATCGAGTCAGCGCTTGCGCAGACGTCCGGTGAAACGGCCGGACAACGGATCGACATGACGAGCAAACGCCACCAGCACACCGATTCCGATCAGGCTGAACCCCGCAGCTATCAGAAGCAAATCCATGGTCACACCACTGTTTTGTCTTGATCTTATGCGTCATTGTGGAATCGTGCACTGAGCCGTCACTATTGGACGAGTCAGAACATTCCCTATCAGCGAACACCATTGTGAATTCGTCTGCGTGAAATCCTGATGTAAGCCGTTCACCCGACGCCACGCCGACGCCCAGGAGACCATGCGATGCTGCCCGCCGCCGACCGCTACGACCACCTCCTCTCCCGCTTCCACTGGGACATTCCGACGCATTACAACATCGGCGTGGACGTGTGCGACAAATGGGCCGACGGCAGCGGACGCCTCGCGCTGATCCACGAAACCGCGCAAGGCGACGTCTCCCGCATCACGTTCGACGACCTGAAGAATGCTTCTAACCGGCTCGCGAACAGCTTTGCGCGCGCCGGCCTGCGGCGCGGCGACCGAATCGGTATCTTTCTCGCGCAGGGCCCCGAAACGGCGATCGCCCATCTCGCCGCGTACAAGTCCGGCGCGATCGCCGTGCCGCTCTTCACGCTGTTCGGCGTCGATGCGCTCGAGTACCGGCTCGCGAACAGCGAGGCCGCCGCGCTCGTCACCGACGCGGCCGGCTACGCGAAGATCGCGCCGCTGCGCGCACGACTGCCGGCACTGCGTACCGTCTACTGCGTCGACGACGATGCGCCCGATGCGCCGGGCGTGCTGCGCTATGACGCGGCGCTCGCCGCCGAATCGCCGGATTTCGTGCCGGTCGATACGGCCGCCGACGATCCGGCCGTGATCATCTATACGTCCGGCACGACGGGCAAGCCGAAAGGCGCGCTACACGCGCATCGCGTGCTGCTCGGCCACCTGCCGGGCGTCGAGATGTCGCAGCAGTGCTTCCCGCGCGACGCACGCCTGTTCTGGACGCCCGCCGACTGGGCATGGATCGGCGGGCTGCTCGACGTGCTGCTGCCGTCATGGCATCACGGCGTGCCGGTGCTCGCGCGCCGCTTCGAGAAATTCGATGGCGACGCGGCGTTCGCACTGATGGCGCGGCACGGCGTCACCCACGCGTTTCTGCCGCCCACCGCGCTGAAGCTGATGCGCGCCGTCGCGGCGCCGCGTGAACGCTACGCACTGTCGCTGAAATCGGTCGCAAGCGGCGGCGAATCGCTCGGCACCGAATTGACGGCGTGGGGCCGCGACGCGCTCGGCGTGACGATCAACGAGTTCTACGGGCAGACCGAATGCAACATGGTGCTGTCGTCGTGCGCGGCGCTGTTCGATGCGCAGCCAGGCGCGATCGGCAAGGCGGTGCCCGGCCATGCGGTCGCGATCGTCGACGCGGACGGCGCACCGCTGCCGCCCGGCGTCGAAGGTCGCATCGCGGTGCGCCGCCCCGATCCGGTGATGTTTCTCGAATACTGGCGCAACCCCGGCGCGACGCGCGACAAGTTCGCGGGCGACTACCTGCTCACCGGCGATACGGGCACGATCGACGCCGACGGTTTCGTGCGCTTCGTCGGCCGCGACGACGACGTGATCACGAGCGCCGGCTACCGGATCGGCCCGGGCCCGATCGAGGATTGCCTGCTCACGCATCCGGCGGTGCGGATGGCCGCCGTCGTCGGCGTGCCCGACGCGACGCGCACCGAAATCGTCAAGGCGTTCGTCGTGCTGAACCCCGGCCAGGCCGGAGACGCTGCGCTCGTCCACGCGCTGCAGGAACACGTACGCACGCGGCTCGCCGCGCACGAGTATCCGCGCGCGATCGCGTTCGTCGACAGCCTGCCGATGACCGCCACCGGCAAGATCGTGCGCCGCGCGCTGCGCGACGCGTGAGCGGCCTGCTCGCTCGGCCGGCCCGGCCGGATGGTTTATAGTGGCGCCACGCAGCTATTCCAAGAACTCGATGTCCTCTGATCAACACTCCGCCACGGGCGCGTCGCACAGCCCGCTCTACGCCAAACTCCTCGGCGAGACCGCCAAGATCGACTGGTGCGATCTCGAGCGCTTCTTCGCACAAGGCAAGCTGTTGTCGGTTGCGCGCGACCTCGATCTCGTCAGCGTCGCGGAAGCGGTCGCCAGCGACGACACCGAACAGGTCACGCGCTGGCTGTCGTCCGGCCTCGTCGCGCGCATGCCGGCCGAGACCGCCGCCGACTACGCGGCGCGCAATCCGGAACTGTGGGCGGTCGTCGTCTCGCCGTGGGTCTGCGTGCAGGAACGCGCCTGACGCATCCGCCATGTCCGAATCCGCGTTACCGCACGGGGCCGGCGGCGCTGCGGCCGTCGTCACGCATCGGCGCGTCCTCGCGCTCGCGTTTCCGATCGTCGTCGCGAACCTGACCCAGCCGATCCTCGGCGCCGTCGACACGGCCGTCGCCGGCCACCTCGACGGGGCGCAATATCTCGGCGGTGTCGCGCTCGGCGGCCTGTTCTTCAATTTCGTGTTCTGGGGCTTCGGCTTCCTGCGGATGGGAACGACCGGCCTCGTCGCGCAGGCGCATGGCGCCGGCGACGCCGCCGGGATCCGCCTGAATCTGCTGCGCGCGCTGATCGTCGCGTTCGCGCTCGGCGCCGCGGTGGTGGCGCTGCAGGCGCCGCTGCTGTCGTTCGCGCTGTCCGCGCTCGGCGGCAGCGACGCCGTCCACGCGACGGCGCTCGCATACAGCCACGCACGGATCTGGAGTGCGCCGTTCGCGCTCGCGAACTACGTGGTGCTCGGCTATCTGCTCGGCGTGCAGCGCGTTCGACTCGCCCTCGTCGCACAGGTGTTCATCAATGCGGTGAACATCGGCGCCGTGCTGCTCTACGTGTACGGCTTCGGTTGGGGCATCGCCGGCATCGGCGCCGCGACCGCCACCGCGGACGCGTGCGGCTTCGCGCTCGGCGCGTGGATGCTGTGGCGGCTGCGGCCGCGCGGCCTTGCACCGCTCGCGGTACGCGCGCTTGCCGATCGGGTCGCGCTCAAGCGGCTGATCGCGCTCAATCGCGACATCTTCCTGCGCACCCTGTGCCTGCTCGGCGCCTTCGGATGGTTCGCGCATCTCGGCGCAAAACAAGGCGACGCGACACTCGCCGCGAATGCGCTGCTGCTGAATTTTCAGACCTTCATGGCGTACGGCCTCGACGGCTTCGCGCATGCGGCCGAGGCGCTCGTCGGCGCGGCGGCCGGCGCGCGCGATCGCCACGCTTTCCGGCAAGCCGTACGCGTCACGCTGTTCTGGTCGGCGCTCGGTGCGCTGCTGTTCGCGCTCGTTTACTGGGTGGCGGGCGGCTGGATCGTCGCACGTCTGACCGACCAGGCCGAGATCCGCGCCGTCGCGCTGCGCTACCTGCCGTGGGCCGCGATCTCGCCGATCGTGTCGGTCTGGGGTTTCCTGCTCGACGGCGTGTTCATCGGCGCGACGCAGACGCAATCGCTGATGCGCGCGATGGTCGTGTCGCTGTCGATCTTCATCGCGGCCACGCTCGCCGCCGTCGACACGTTCGGCAATCACGGCCTCTGGTTCGCGCTGCTGGTATTCATGGCGGCGCGCGGCGTGACGCTCGCGCGCTACCTGCCGGCGCTGTTGCGGCGCATTGGCGCCGACCCGCAAGCCGCATCCGCGGCCCGCGCGTGACGGCGGGCCGAGCGACCGTTACTGCACGGGTTTCGGCGACGGCGCGTCGAGCATCGACGGCGGCGTCATGTCGGTCGGCACGCCGCGATAGTCGGCCGGATCCTCGGGCGGGTGGCCGCGGCGGGCCTGGCGGGGATCGCTGCTGCAGGCGGCAAGAAGGGATGCGACCAGCACGGCCAGCATGATACGACTCATCAGGTAGAACTCCAGAAAACGGCGCGCCCATCGCACGCCGGGACCGCGCCGAGTCTAGCGGAAATCCGGTTTCAGGGTTGCGCCGTGCATGTCCTACTATGTACGCATGGCGCTGTGCCGTTGAAAGGAGGCTGCCATGTCGTCTGAGGAAATTGCGGGCCTGATCGGCCTGTTCATCGGTGTGATGGTGCTGGTCGCGCTGTCGTACTTCGAGTCGCGCGAATACAAGCGCAGCCACGACGGCGAAGGGATGATCCACCACTGGATGGCGGAACACCACCTGCTCGACTGGCGGCGCAAGCACTGAGCGCGCCGCCGCCGTACGGCCCTCCTCCGGCCGTCGCGAACGTGCCGCCCCGCGGCACGGCGGTCGTCGCGTGTCGCTGAAATTATCAGGGCCCGATACGCTCACATTGATCGGATACACGAACGCCGTCGCGCGGCACAGGCCACGCGACGGCGTTCGCTTGCGCGCGCCGCGCCTCGGAAGGTGCGACGCGGTTCGATCCGCTCAGCCCAGGAAGTGACGGGCGTAGCGCGCGTTGATGTCCGACAGGCGGAACAGCGTCAGGAAATCCGCGCAGTTGAAGTCGGGATCCCAGGCCGGTGCGCCGCAAATCTTTGCACCGAGACGCAGGTAACCCTTGATCAGCGGCGGCGGCGCGACGACGGTGCCCGTCTGCAGTTCGTCGACCGGCAGCGCCGTGTGCGGGAACGCGCGATACTCGGGCGCCGTCAGCGAGCCTGCCGACAGCGACTGGTAGAGGTTCGCCGCGTAGTGACCGCCATCGGCCATCGATACGCTCGCGCAGCCGAGCATCGTCTCGTAGCCGTTCTGCATCATGTACGCGCCGAGGCCGCCCCACAGCGCCATGATGACGGCGCCGCTGCGGTAGTCGCTGTGCACGCACGAGCGGCCGACCTCGACCATCTTGCCGCGCAGGTGCGTGAGCCGCGACAGGTCGAATTCGCCTTCGGCGTACAGGCGGCCGACACGCGCCGCTTGGTGCGGCGGCAGCACGCGATACGTGCCGACGACTTTCAACGTGTCGAGATCGCGGACCAGGAGGTGATCGCAATACGCGTCGAACGGATCGACGTCGAGCCCGGAAGGGCCGCTGACCTGCGCGCCCATCTCTTCGGCGAACACGCTGTAGCGCAGGCGCTGGGCTTCGCGCAATTCGTCTTCCGTACGCGCCCATGCGGCGCGCAGGCGATACTCCGATGTGACGGTTTCACTGGCGCGCGGCAGGTGGCGCCGCGACGTGTCGAGGGGCAGCGAGGCAAAAGGGAGCGTAGGCGTCGGCAGTTCTCGCATTAGGCTTTCCTGGTCGTAAGGAATAGGACGACATGCCCGCCAATGTAGTAATCGGCCGTGACCGTTATGTGGCACGACCGTGTCCTTTCAATGACGTGTCGCCGAATTGACTTTAGCAGAAAGCTCGCAAAACCGTATGATCAATCCCTTCAAACCCATTCGGACGGGCCTCACGCCAGTTCGGGCGTCAGGACGGCCCGCAGCACGGCCTGCCGGCTGCCGTCGCGCGTGCGGCTCGCCAGCCACACGATTCCGCCTTTCTTGACGCTCCAGCTGTCGTCGCCGCCGGCGATCAATTGCGCGGCGACGCTGCCGAGCGTCGGCTGGTGGCCGACGATCACGACCGTCGGGGCGATGCCTTCCGGCCAGCCGGCCGCTGCCAGCACGTCGTCGACGCTGCCGCCCGGGGCGAGCGCGTCGACGGTGCGGTACTGGTCGGTCAGTGCCTCGACGGTCTGTACGGTGCGCGCCGCCGGGCTCGCGAGGATCACGGTATTCGTCTCGAGCCGGCCGCGCAGCCATTTGGCCATCGCCTGCGCGTCCTTGCGGCCGCGCACGGTCAACTGGCGCGCGAGATCGCTCGTCGCGTAGTCTTCGGCCTCGGCGTGGCGCCACAGGATCAGGTTCATCATGATGTTCTCCTTGCGTCGGCGGGCGAACGCGCGCGCATGCGCGCGGGGCGGCCGATCTCACGAGAATTGTCGCAAATCGCGGCCGGTTCGCGGCCGGGGCATTTACCCGCATATCGTGATTGACCGAAGCGGTCATTCGACGTTATTATCTTTGGCTCGTCGGAGCGTAGCGCAGCCTGGTAGCGCATCTGATTTGGGATCAGAGGGTCGAAGGTTCGAATCCTTTCGCTCCGACCAAGGAAATTAAGGGGTTAGCTGATGCTAACCCCTTTTTCTTTGGCGCTCCGTCGGGCTATTGCTACCATCATTTTTGCTACCATCTGGGGCGATTTCCATCAGGAACCGAGCCCGATGGCTGACCGCCTTGTCCCCGCCCAGCACCGTCTTTTCATCACCCGCGCCGACTGGCGTAATGCCGAACAATATCCCAAAGCGACCTTCCGCGATCCATCGACCTGGTCTTGGGAACTCCTCCGGCGCAATAGCGAGTACGCACAAGGCTACATCCAGTATCGCCCCGATATGCTGACGTTCCAGCGGCTCCCGCTACGTCGACGCGGGGCATCACACGTCGACCGACATGGCCTGTTGTGAAGCAACGAGCTTCGGTGGCGGGGTGCACTTGCAAATACACAGGTCATCGCTCAGCGCGACGCGCCGTCCATCCGGCCCTGTCATTGGAAGTCGTGGACCGGCGCATTGAATCTTGCCGATCGATTTGCAAGCTGGGCAAATTACGTCGTCATCTTCGTGCGCGATATGCCTGCCGTCCAATTCAAACGGTGTTGCCTTCACACGAACGGTTCCCCCCACGGTCGTATGATCGCCATCGAGAATCAAGTATCGGGTCATTTGCCGTTACCTCAGTCACATCCCCAAACGGTCGAATAAAGGTGTGCCACGCAGTCAGCCATGTGGAGCCAAGCCTCCGATTAAAAAGGCCAATCTCGCCATCCCAACGCCCACGCACCACCCCACTAGAATAGGACCGATTTCACCCGTGTACTCGCGGCCGTACTTCCAAGCTGCGACGAATAGCAACGGCACTGGTACACCAATCATCCCGATCATCTTGGGCCAATCGGCATACGGAGCGAATACATGAAGTGCACTGCTCACAAGGGCCCAGCACGGCAGCCCAAGGACGAACAGCAACCAGCCCAACCCTGTCAACGTCACGGGGTGCGCACGCCTCTTCGCTTCATTCGGTTGGTTCACGTTGAACGATCTTCCTGTCGATTACAGAAGAGGCCATCCGCTTGTAGTCTTCCAGCGAGGAACCGAGTCACGACTGATCAAGGTATGCAACGAGTTCCCACGAAACAGGGGCCATGCGCTGACGTGTACCCAACATGCTGTCGAGGACCGCTAGCCGTCGAGGTTCGTGCACGACGACGGAAGGCAACACGTCACCCTTAAGAAACCTGCGTTCCACGTCGCCAACCTGACCAGCCTCCAGTTTCGCACACCATACGCCATCTTCCGGACACTGCTGGCCGGTACGCGCGACGGCCCCCAATGGCAGACGTGCCGCAACGTTTTGCGATTGCTCTTGTTGCGAAATCTGCTTGGCTTTCCGTTCAAGCGGCAGGCCGGTTTTCGGATCGAGATTTTGAGCCCTCGCCATCTCATTGATCATCTCGTCCGAAGGCTTCTGTGGCGGGACAGCGACGTCCTGCTCCTTTTGCCATTGGAATGTACCATCCCACGCCGGGAGCTTCGCGGGCGGAAGCGGTACGATCTTGTCAATCTCCGGAACTCTGGGATTACGGCCATCGTTACGATCAATGAATTCGCCGATTAGCTCATAGCGACGCGAACGCTCGGGATCGTTCGCAAGTCCGAGGTAATACAACTTATTGGATTCCGGTGGCCCTCTAAAGCCTTTTTCCAGAAAGGAAGCTGATTGAGAATCACCTGCCGCAACACCTTTCTGAAATTCTGCAATAGCATCGGAATACGATTGAGCAGCCATTCGGTCCACGCCCAACAAGCTTGCTGCTTGACCAAAGCCTTGATCGGCAGCACACGCCAGCATCTGCCGCGCGACATCAGGAGCATTATCATTCGGCAATAACTTGTCACCAATGTAATATTGCGCCTCAGGATTACCAAGGTCAGCCGCTTTTCGAAAGTAACGTAGAGCAGCCTCGGAGTCCTGCTTTATACCATAACCAATTTCTAGATAATGACCAACAGAATAATATCCACTTGGTATATTCTGCTTAACAAGCGACATGGCGAGATCGACAGACTCTGAGCGCGGGTCCGGCGAGTTCGCTAGCCCCTCCGAAAGGAGCGATTGCAAATTTTGATTCGCCTTGTAGTGCCCGTGCGCCGCAGCGATTCGATAATACCGGGCAACATCATCGTAATCCTTTGGCCCATCTTTTTTTTCAAGATAGCGTGCATACCGAAACAGATTGTCAGCCTTTGGATCAAGCGGTGGTAGACGATCTGCCTGATGTATGCATGTAAAAGCCAAATTGGCGCGAACAGCGCCCATGTCAGGAGAGGATGCCACTGAATTATCCTTTTTGGTACAAGCACATAACGTGAGCGCAGCAACAACGATCAAAAATTTTTTCATCATATGTCAGTCGCTACGGTTGATTGCATTTGACGTGCGCAAAAAACCGACGAGAGAAGCAACCGGGGGCAGATTTTGATTCTTGTTAACTTTATTGCGCACGATAATATCCCCCCAATTCTTGAATGCTTTCACTGGGTCCTCTTGATCACTCGCGTCGCCCGTATGCAAACTCCACAACTGCAGCCTCAGCGACTTCGCGATATCTTGCTGGTCTGTACAGATATTCAACTCACTATCGCCCTCCATGCTGCGGGAATTGATATTTGCTGAACCGATAGTCGTGAATGCATCGTCAACAGTCATCAACTTCGCATGAACGTACACCGGAACCCAGCCGCCGGCCGGCGAATCGGGCGCGACTAACGTGCACACGTGAACCTTCAGTCCGGTTATATCGTTCGTCGGAATATCGATTTTGTCTGTGTCATCTTTTTCCAGCTTGTCTTGATCGCGCGTCTTGTCCACAATAGCCTGATTTTGACGCTTCAACTCATTGATTTGCTGTTGCAGGTCCTGCTGGCGCAACCTGCTTTGCTGTATGAACGTCATGACGCCTTGCACCGCTGACGACGTATAATCCACTCCCTGTGTAGCAATTTTCTGCTCGGCGGCTTGCTCGGCGGCAAGTTTCGCTTCGAGTGTCTGCTGCTGTACTTCAAGCGATTGCTTGTTTAGCTCGCGTACGACACCCGGAATCGAATTGCTCTGACCCAGTGCATCGAGCATACGATAGGTGTTGAACGAGCCGGGGCCCACGCCCTCATCGCTGGAGTTCGTGATGACAAAAAGATGAATCGGACCGTGGTAACCTGGGTCGCGTCCGCCTTTGATTTGCCGTTTCACCGCCTCCTTAATCTGATCGGCAAGCGGTACCCATCGGAAGTACTGGTTCTGGATGAAAACGTACTTCGTCGCGTTATTCACGGCCTGGAGGTACATGGCTCCAATATCGGTCACCACGCCCTTCGATGTCGATTGCTTCGACTTTGTGCGCACTATTTGCGCCATCACCTTCGCTCCGGCGTCTGGCCCGGCGCGCATCGTCAGACGCTTTTCCATACCGGCGCGGGCCTTTCCAAGACTTTGCCCCGTGGCAGCGTCCCATGCCTGACAAAAATTCGCATTCAAATATTGAAGAATGGGGCCAGTCACGCGACTTGAAATATCCTGCCAAGGAAACGGGCCGCAACGTCCTTGCTCAGGTTCACTGCGCTTGGCGCTGTGATCGTCTTTGTCCCAGTACTGATCGAGCATGTTGTGCCCCATCACGAACCCTGTTGCAAGACTCGGCTCCTCGTAGTCGATCAACACCATTTTCTGGTGATGGGTCGGCGTAGCGATAGCCGTTAAGCCAGCATTCATTACCTTGGTGCGCGTATCTCGGGTGGAGTCCTTGCCGCGCATGTAGAGTCGCCACGCGTTTTCGACCCGAGCTTTTAAGTCGAAGTCACGCGTAGCAAATTCAACGTTCGAGAAGGTAAGCGGGTAGTGGGTCAACCAGTTAACTTTGCGCTGCAGAGATTCGTGCCACGAGCCGGTCATGCTTACGTTGTTCAGATTGGCGCAGTAGTACCAAAACGTATCGTAGATTCGTTGACCGGTGGTCTGGTAGTCTTGCGACATTAGCGAGAGCTTCTTATATACCCAGTCTGGCGTGACGGCCTTGATCCAAGTTTGCATGTTGTATCCCGGCATGTTGTTCTCACCCCACTGAGATACATACCAGTCGTCATGCCAGCACAGTAACCGGACCTTTACATTTTCCTTGCCCTTCTGTACCAGCAGACTCCCGATGGTTCTCACACCACGCTCGCCACGCCTGAAATACATCGACGGCTGAAATCCCCAACAGATAATATCGACTGAGTGCTTCGCGTTGTGGATCGCGTCATACACCGCGCCAAATGCCTCTTTGCCGTTCACGAGTGGCCTAAACGTAGCCCACGTCGGATTGTATTCCGTGTTTTGCACAAACCAAGGCAGCGTGATATTTCCTGAATTCGTATGATTCAGCGCAATCGGCGTCGTTATGGATTTGATCAGATTCGCCATGGCCTATGCTTCCGAAGACGGGTTGAGCAGTTCAAAATAATGTTGCCGGTGTTTGGCACGGTCCGGGGCCTCACTCTCGCCTTCAGCCAGTCCTTCGTGAAACGGAAACCCCTGATTCGCCAGTTTGCCGTTCGCAGCGTCGCGATACTCACCGGGAACGGGAATCTCATGTTTGACGCCGTTCGCCAGTTCAAGTGTGTACTTCTGTGTCACCACATGGTGGTCGATAGGCAACTGCCCGGACTTATCGAATACTCCTTGTTTGACTAGAACGCCATCGGCGTAAAGCTTATAGGGCATTCCCACCGGGATAACACCGGTTGAGGAGGGCGACGCGAACGTGTTCAGTGACAGCTTCTGCGTCGGCGAATCCTTGAACGCCGGGTTCGTTATATCGACCCGTGCGGGGCCAGCGAACGAATAGCTTGCGGCCTTGAAGTCGATCTTGCCCGGTGAGTGGATATTGATGCTGCCGTCCTGACTGATCTGGATGATCGCGCCGCCGCACAGAATCCGGATTTCCTTACCGGAGGCGACTTCGATAACATCCGTTACGGACCGGATGTGCAATGCAAGTTGGGCTGCCAAATCGATGACGCCGGCATGCGCCTGAATATCGATGTCGCCCTTACCGGCGATTGCCTTCATCCCGCCGTTCTGCGCAAAGATGCTGATCAAGTTGAGCGCCGCGACGATCAACGACTGTCCCGACGCGACGGTCGTGGTCTGACCGCTGACGAGGTTGATGAGCTGGTCCGCCGCGAGATGCACCGACTGCTGCGTCGACGCGGCAATTCCGGCCGGACTGTCCAGCAGCATCACGGGTTCCTTGAAGGCGTTCGCGGTGCCCGTGCCGCCACCTGCCGTGCGACCGCCCTTGGCCTCCGGTGTCTGCGGCAATTCGAGTGCATCCGTGAAATGCTTCAACGCGTCTTGACCGGTCTTGAGGTCCGCCGCCTGATGCCCCTTGCTGGCTTCCGACAACGAATCGACCAAATTCCCCGCACGGGCCAGTTGCTGGCGTGCTTCCCGCACGTCCAGTTGTTCGGCGTCCGGGGACTTGTGCTGCGTGCTGATCGCCATCCCCTGATTAGCGCGCATGGCACCGAATGCGTCGGTATGAAGCTTGTAGCCAATCCCGCGATACCCGCCTCGCGTGTTGCCCGTCTGATCGATCAAGTACCCTTGATGAAATAGATGGTAGGTTCCCCCGGTATAGCTCGTCAGGCGCTGCCCGCCCTGATGCGTGGAATCGTCGTGGATCAGGGCGTTGTAGGCACCGGTATTGCCGAAGCCGCGCGACTGTTGACCTGATTTCAGTACGTCCGAATGCCACGGCTGCTGAGTCGTCCCCCCAGGCAATCTACCCATCACGAAGGGGCGATCACAATCCCCTTGCCAGTAACCGACCGCGACCCATTCGCCCTTGCGCGGCACGTGAACTGCACCATAGCCGTCACCCGTATCGCCTTGCATGACCCGCAACCACGGCGATGTGTTGTAGTCGTCTGGCTTGCTCTGCCGGTCCCATGCGAACCGGCCACGTATCTCGTTGTTCTTGTTCGTCCACGCTTCCTCGCCGTCCGGTGCGCCGACCAGCAGGTGTTCGACTTGCATTGTCGGCTTCTTATGCTCGAGCGGACTGCGATACACAACATCCGTGTGCTGCGCTTCCATCTTCATCAAGAAGAAACCCACCGAACCATCGTTGGCACGAGGCCGGGATACCGACGCCTGCTCGTATTCCGCCTGAACACGATCGAACTCCGATTGCAGGCTGAACGGAAACGCTTCCGACTGCCGGGCGAACGGCACGTTGTTCAGGATGAACCAGTGCATATCGACCGCCAGAAACTCTCGGTCTTTCGAATCGGGGGCATCGTGACGAGGATGATCATTCAGAACGAACCGCGAACCTGAATCGAGCCAGCGCACCCCACCGACGCCTATAAAACGACGGGCCATCGCATCCCATGCTTGCGTCCGAATCTGTGCCCGGCGAGCACCACTGTCTGAGTCGGGGTAGCCCAACGTCGTCGGTTCGTACACTGTCGCCGGGACGTCCGGGATACTAAGGGTTTCCTTGTCACGGTAATGCTGGACGGTGTATGTAGTCGTTTCCATCAAGCTCCCGGCCGCGAAGCTCGAAGCCGGTCGATCCTGATCGAAAGAGGTAGACCTGAACTCCATAGGCTGAGCAGTCTGTTGCATCACCCACTGCGTCAAGCCATTGATCTCATCGCCTGTATTGCTTCGGGAATACGCGACATCATGAGCCTCCGGTAGCGCCGAGATCCTGTCCACGATCACAAGCGTTGTCTTTGGCGGCTCGCTCTCCTTGACCGGCGCATGCTCCCAATAGAAGTACCAGCCCTCATCTTCCAAAAGCCGATGGACCAAGTTCAGGTCCGATTCACTTTGCCGCGTATACGTGCGGGTACTTGGCTGACTACCGAGATTGAATCGATAGCGCCCGCGCAGTTGAGGGTATTTGTCGAAGACTGTGCTAATGCTTTGGACCGCGTCGGAATCGAGCCAGTAGTAATCGTCTCGACCTTCACCCAAGAAGAACAAGGCGGACGCGAACTCGATCTGGTAAAGCGAAAGCGCGCCATCGGCTCCCAATCGCCTGATCTGATAGACAAAGCCGTGGATCGGCCGATATTCCGCGTCGGAATTGGCGGCTGCCGGTTGCTGGATGAACAACGACACCTGCTGATGCATTAGAGCGAGCAATTCGATGTCGTCACGCGTGGAGACTGCATCAACGGTCCAGCGGTAATCGCGACCGATCTTCGACCAGCCTTTCGCGCGAACGGGCGTAAGCGCGTTATCGCCCAACGGGGTGCGCAGCGTCAGCAAACGGCCGTGCTGCATGAGGCCTCGGTTAATCGCGTCGAAGACGTCGCTGTATCTCAAACTCCCCGAATCTGTCAGTCCGAGTGCCATCGGTTCTTGTCCTTGTCTCTCAGGTTCGACCGTCGCAAAGATGCAAGGCAAGGACGGTCTGCGGTCGCGAATATTGCCGCTCGCGCGATTTTATCCGGAATAAGGCAGTTTCGTGACGCGGACAGAACTTGTCGGGCGATTGTTTGACAATTATTTGCGGAGACATCCGCAAATAATTCACAAAATAACAGGAGATCGTGCCATTTCTTTCGTTTTGCTTTCGCCCCAGCCTTGAGGTTCACTAACCTACTACGTGGGGGCACGCAGGCGCGTTGTTTGCCATGTCTCGTTCGCTGGGATGCTCCCTGTTTCGGGACTCGCCCCGGTACGGCCCGGCCCCGGCTCAACCACCCCATCGACCCGCCCGCACATACACCGCCAACCCCGCGCACGGAACTTGCTGGAACACGCGATAATACGTGTGAACAACCCGCAACCGCGCATGAAAAACAACGTTCTCAAGCCAGCCCTCTGCGCGTCGCTGCTCGTGCTCGCCACCGCCGGCTCTGCATCGGCGAAAGCGCTCGACGACGCGCTCGACTGCCATTCGACCGGCCACAAGTTCGTCGCGCCGCTGCTTGCCGCCGGCGACATCCAGTCGGAGCCGATGCACGTCGAATCCAATTCGGTCAATGCGTTCCGCACGAGCCGCCCGCTGACGGCCTACGGCTTCGGCGTCTATGTCGTGCTCGGCTACCAGGCGAATGACCCGATCTTCCGTCCGGGCGACGGCACGCCGATCGGCGACTGGGCTTACGGCGTCGTCGTGCGCGGCACCAAGAGCTCGGTCGAGGAAGCCGTGCGCAAGGCCGGCAGCGACGCAACCGTCAAGCAGGCGTTCCCGTTCCTGACCGCGATCGTCTGCTCGTCGGACTGAGCGGACCGCCGGCACGCCGGTGCGGTCGTGCCTGAGGGGGCGCGCCGCCGGCATCGCTCCACCCGGAGCCCGAGCGCCTTCCGGCCCGCTATCGCCCCGTCACGCGCCGGTATACACCACGCGATACGGGATACCGACCTTCTCCCACTCCGCCGCCTCCTGGCTGAGGCTGTAGTCGGTCAACGGGTTCTGCTCGACCCAGGCGTTCGGCAGACGCACCTCATACCCGCCCTTCTTCATCTGCGAAACGGAAATGTCGGGCAGCCCCGCGTCGGTCCGGCGCCGGCACAGCAGCGCCGCGAGCCGCAGGCAGAACAGCAGCGGCCACTCGACCTCGCGCGCCTGCGACAATTTCCCGAGCTTGCCCGCATGGCCAAGCACGAGCGCCGCGAGCCGCGCCTGGTCGGTGCGCGAAAAACCCGGCATGTCCGCGTTGCTCGCGATATAGGCCGAATGCTTGTGATATGCGCTGTGCGAGATCGACAGGCCGATCTCGTGCAGCGCGGCCGCCCAGCCGAGGAACATCCGCCCTTCCTCGCGCGCTTCCTCGTCGTCTTCCTCGAGCTCGTCGTAGAAGTGCCCGGCGAGCGCGCCGATCCGCTCGGCCTGCGCACGATCGACGCCGTAGCGGCGCATGAAACCCTCGACGGTCACCGCACGCATGTCCTCGTGCTGCGTCCGGCCGAGCAGGTCGTACAGCACGCCGAGGCGCAGCGCGCCGTCGGTCGTATCGACGTAGTCGACGCCCAGCTCCTCGAACACCGCCAGCATGATCGCCAGGCCGCCCGCGAGCACCGGCACGCGGTCGGGCTTCAGCGCGATCAGCTTCAACCGGTTGACGTTCTCGGACTTGATCAGCGCACGCTTGAGCCGCTCGAGGCCGCCGCGCGAAATGCCGTGCGTGATGCCCGGATCGTTGAAGCCGTTGGCCTCGACGAGTTCCGCGAGCGCGCGTGCGGTGCCGGACGACCCGATCGCCTGATCCCAGCCGGCCTTCTTGTATTCGCTCGAAATGATCTGGATCTCGCGCTTGGCCGCGAGTTCGGCCTGCCGCATCGTGTATTCGTCGACGTTGCCGGCCGGAAAGAAGGTGCGGCTATGGCTTACACAACCGATGTAGAGGCTCTCCATCACAATCGGCGTGTAGTGCGAACCGATGATGAATTCGGTCGAGCCGCCGCCGATGTCGACGACGAGCCGCTTGCCGGCGCTCGCCGGCACCGAGTGCGCGGCGCCCGCATAGATGAGGCGCGCCTCTTCGCGGCCCGCGATCACTTCGATCGGGAACCCGAGCGCCGCCTCGGCCTCGCCGAGGAATTCGGCGGCGTTCTTCGCGACGCGCAGCGTGTTGGTCGCCACCGCGCGCACATGATCGGGATGGAAATCGCGCAAGCGCTCGCCGAACCGCTTGAGCGCCTCCCAGCCACGCTCCTGTGACGCGCGATCGAGCATCTTGTCGCTCGACAGGCCGGCGGCCAGCCGAACCGGCTCGCGCAGCGCGTCGACGGGGTAGATCTGGCTGCCCGCCGGCGTTTCCTCGACGCGCCCGACGATCAGCCGGAAGCTGTTCGAGCCGAGATCCACGGCAGCCAGCAAGTGGGGAGTTGTAACCATCAGAAGGGGGCTCCGTGCGCGTTCTTCCGCGGCCGCCGTTCCGGCAACCGCGGGCGATCAATCAAAGGCGACATTTTAAGCGTGGAACGCTTGCCGTTGCCACGCTTCACGGGCATGCACACTGCTCGATTCCATATAGCCGAAACATTTATGCGACGAAACGGTTACGGCGTAGAATTTCCCGATATAAAAACCATTGCTGTCATCAGCACGTCATCGTACCGTGAGAGTTTCCGAGCGTCCTTTCGATTCATCGCCTGAATTCCCCCCTACTCTGCCGATGTCCGTCCGTTACCCGCTTCTCAATCGTGAACTCGGCATCCTCGGTTTCAACGAGCGCGTGCTGGCCCAGGCGGCCGACCCGCAAGTGCCGTTGCTCGAGCGCCTGCGCTTCATCTGCATCACCAGCAGCAACCTCGACGAATTCTTCGAAGTCCGGATGGCCGGCCTGCAGGAACAAATCCGCGACAACCCCGGCGCGCTCACGCCCGACGGCATGTCGTTACAGCACGCTTACGATCTCGTCGTCGAACGCGCGCAGCGGCTCGTTCATCGACAGTACACGATGCTGCACGAAACCGTGCTGCCGGCGCTCGAACAGGAAGGCATCTACTTCCACGCGAGCGATTCGTGGAACGACGAGCAGCTCGAATGGGCGCGCCGCTATTTCCTCGACGAGCTGCTGCCCGTGCTGACGCCGATCGGCCTCGATCCCGCCCACCCGTTCCCGCGCGTACTGAACAAGAGCCTGAACTTCGTCGTCGAGCTCGAAG
Organism: Burkholderia sp. MSMB2157WGS; assembly: GCF_001532755.1. Taxonomy (NCBI): domain Bacteria; kingdom Pseudomonadati; phylum Pseudomonadota; class Betaproteobacteria; order Burkholderiales; family Burkholderiaceae; genus Burkholderia; species Burkholderia sp. MSMB2157WGS. Next base: position 28,702 of record NZ_LPJG01000011.1, read on the forward strand.
GCCGCGACGCGTTCGGTCGCCAGGCCGTGATGGGCATCGTGCAGGCGCCGCGCGCGCTGCCGCGCGTGGTGCGCATGCCGCATGCGCTGTCGGGTTTCGAGCACGGCTTCGTGCTGTTGAGCTCGTTCATGCAGCGCTTCGTCGGCGAACTCTTCCCGCAACTCGTCGTGAAGAGCTGCAACCAGTTCCGCATCACGCGCAACAGCGAGCTGTTCGTCGACGAAGACGAAATCACGAACCTGCGTGTCGCGCTGCAGGGCGAACTGCCCGCGCGCCACCTCGGCAACGCGGTACGCCTCGAAGTGTCGGCCGACACGCCGCTGCACATCGTGCGACGCCTGCTCGAGGAAAGCGAACTCGGCGACAAGGACTGCTATCGCGTGGCCGGGTCCGTGAACCTCGTGCGCCTGATGCAGATTCCCGATCTCGTCGACCGCCCCGACCTGAAGTTCACGCCGTTCACCGCATCGACGCCTGCCGCCATCACCAACGCGCCGACGATGTTCGACGCGATCGACGCCGGCGACATCCTGCTGCACCACCCGTACGAGAGCTTCCAGCCGGTGCTCGAACTGCTGCAGCAGGCCGCGAGAGACCCGAGCGTCGTCGCGATCAAGCAGACGATCTACCGCACCGGCACCGACTCGCCGCTGATGGACGCACTGATGGAAGCCGCGCGCAACGGCAAGGAAGTGACCGTCGTCGTCGAGCTGCTCGCACGCTTCGACGAGGAAACCAACATCAACTGGGCGTCGCAGCTCGAAGCCGTCGGCGCGCATGTCGTGTACGGCGTGGTCGGCCACAAGTGTCACGCGAAGATGATGCTGATCGTGCGACGCGTCGTGCAGGCCGGCAAGGCGTCGCTGCGCCGCTACGTGCACCTCGGCACCGGCAATTACCATCCGCGCACCGCACGCCTCTACACCGACTTCGGGTTGATGACGGCCGACCAGAAGATCTGCGAGGACGTTCATCACGTATTCCAGCAACTGACCGGCATCGGCGGCGAACTGACGCTGCACGAGCTGTGGCAGTCGCCGTTCACGCTGCATCCGCGCATCATCGATTCGATCCGCGCGGAGATCGTCAATGCGCAGGCCGGCAAGCGCGCGCGCATCGTCGCGAAAATGAACGCGCTGCTGGAGCCGTCGGTGATCGCCGCGCTGTACGAAGCGTCGCAGGCCGGCGTCAAGGTCGACCTGATCGTGCGCGGCGTCTGCGCGCTGAAGCCCGGTGTGCCGGGGCTGTCGGAAAACATCACGGTGCGCTCGATCGTCGGCCGCTTCCTCGAACACCACCGCATCTACTATTTCCACGCGGGCGGCGCCGAGGACGTCTATCTGTCGAGCGCCGACTGGATGGACCGCAACCTGTTCCGCCGCGTCGAAGTCGCGTTCCCGATCCGCGAGCGCAAGCTCAAGCGGCGCGTGATCGCCGAAGGGCTGTCGGTGTGCCTCGGCGACAATCAGTCTGCCTGGCAGATGCACAGCGACGGCCACTATCGCCGCCGCCGCACCGGCAAGACGATCCGCAACGCACAGCTCGGGTTACTCGCGAAGTTCTGCTCGTGAGCCGTCGGCGCGATGCGGGTCGAGCGCCGCTTCGCCCCCAAAAAAAGCAGCCCGCGGGCTGCTTTTTTGATGCCGGGCCGCTACGCGATCATGCTTCGTAAGCGGCCGGCCGGATCGCGATGATGCGCGAGCCCGGGAACCGTGCGGTGAACGTACTGCCGCGCCCTTCCTCGCTCTGCACGTACAGATGCGCGTCGTGCCGCTGCAGTACGTGCTTGACGATCGCGAGCCCGAGGCCCGTGCCGCCCGTATCGCGCGACCGGCTGCGATCGACGCGATAAAAGCGCTCGGTGAGCCGCGGCAGGTCCGCGGCCGGAATCCCGAAGCCGCTGTCCGTGACGGAAAACACGCCCTGCGCGCCCTCGCGCCGCCACGACACGACGATCTTGCCGCCATCCGGCGTATAGCGGATCGCGTTCGTGACGAGATTCGCGAACGCGCTGAACAGTTCCGTCTGCGCCCCCGTGACCCCGAGCGTCTCGTCGATCGAGAACGCGATGTCGTGATGCCCGTTCGACAGCGTGTGCGCATCTTCCTTCAGATGATCGAACACCGCACGCATGTCGATCGCGTGATCGATCGGCGGCTTGCTCTCGCCTTCCAGCTTCGCGAGCACCAGCAGGTCGGTCACGATGTGCCGCATCCGCGACGCCTGCTGCTCCATCATGTCGAGATAGCGCGCGCGATCCTCCTCGTTCAGCGGCAGCTCGCGCATCGTCTCGAGGAAGCCCGACAGCACGGTGAGCGGCGTCTTCAATTCGTGCGACACGTTCGCGACGAAGTCGCGCCGCATCGCGTCGGTGCGCTCGAGCTCGGTGATGTCCTGCGTGAGCAGCAGCTTGCGGTTCTCGCCGTACGGAAACACCTGCACGGCCAGCACGTTCTGCCGCGAATCGCCCATGCCGCGCATCACGAGCGTCTCGTCGTAATGCTGCGCATTCAGGTAGCGGACGAAGTCGGGATGGCGCACCAGGTTCGTGATGTGCTGGCGCAGGTCGCGCTTCGCATCGAGGCCGAAATGGACTTCGGCGATCGCGTTGCACCACTCGATCTGGTCGTGGTCGTCGAGCATCGCGACGCCGTTCGGTGAGGCCTGGATCGCCTGGATGAAGCGCGAGTGCTGCTGTTCGACCTGTCGCACCTGCGCATGCCACTGCTTCGCGAGCTTGTGCAGCCGATAGTAGATTTCGCCCCAGATGCCCGGCGCGCTCGGCACCTCGCCGTAGACCGGTGCATCGAGCAGGCGCCACAGGCGTTGCGTATGGAAGGTGCTGAAAAAGCCCTGCGCGACCAGCATCACGACCACGAACGCAAGGCCCGCGGTCGGGCCGGCGAAGACGCCGACCAATACGCCGATCAGCACGAGCAGCACGAGCGACACCAGAAAGCGCGCCCAGATGATGTTCATGATTCAGCGTCCGAAAGAATGAACGGCATGCCGCGGCACACGGCATGCCCGAATACGTTACGCGTGCTTGGCGAGGCGGTAGCCGCTGCCGCGCACGGTTTCGATCATCGCATCGCAGCCGGCCGGTTTCAAGGCCGCGCGCAATCGTTTGATGTGCACGTCGACGGTACGCTCCTCGACGAACACATGGTCGCCCCACACCTGGTCGAGCAACTGCGTGCGGCTGTGCACGCGCTCCGGATGCGTCATGAAGAAATGCAGCAGGCGGAACTCGGTCGGGCCGAGATCGAGCTTGATCTCGCTGCCGTCGCCGTGCGCGGCGACGCGATGCGTGGCCGGATCGAGGCGCAGCCCGTTGATCGACACGACGTCCTCGGTCAGCTGCGGCGCGCGGCGGCGCAGCACGGCCTTGATGCGCGCCATCAATTCCTTCGGCGAGAACGGCTTCGTCACGTAGTCGTCCGCGCCGATCTCGAGGCCGAGCACCTTGTCCTGCTCGTCGCCGCGGGCGGTGAGCATGATGATCGGGATGTGCTTGGTCCGTTCGTTGTTGCGCAGGTCGCGCGCGAACGCGATACCGGACTTGCCCGGCAGCATCCAGTCGAGCAGCACGAGATCGGGCAGCACGTCGCTGATCAGGTTCTGCGCCTGTTCGGCGTTGTACGCGCGGATCGGGCAGTGACCGGCGTGCTGGAGATTCACCGAGATCAGTTCGGAAATCGCGGGCTCATCTTCAACGACGAGAATGTTGCTGGGCATCGGCACCTCTGTTCTTCCTGTACGGAGTCGATTAACTGTTGGCTTCGCGATCGAGCGTGTCGCGCGGCTGGTGCCGCACGTCGGTGCCCTTCACGATGTAGATGATGAATTCGGCGATGTTCTTCGCGTGGTCGCCGATCCGTTCGATCGCTTTCGCGATGAACAGGTACTCGAGGCCGACCGAGATCGTGCGCGGATCTTCCTGCATGTACGACACGAGCTTGCGCACGAACGCGCGAAACTCCATGTCGATCTCCTTGTCGTCCTTGACGATCTGCGCGGCGGCCACCGTATCCAGGCGCGCGAACGCGTCGAGCGCGCGGCGCAGGATCGTCACGGCCATCTCGCCCGACACCTTGATCTCGGCGATGTTGACCGCACGCGCGGCCGGCTCGTCGACCAGGCGGCGCACGCGCTTCGCGATCTTCTCGGCCTCGTCGCCGGCGCGTTCGAGGTTCGTAATCGTTTTCGAAATCGACATCAAAAGACGCAGGTCGCGCGCGGCGGGCTGCCTCCGCGCGATGATGTTGCCGCACTCCTGGTCGATGTCCACTTCCATCGCGTTCAGCGTTTCCTCGGCCGCGATCACCTTCTCGGCCGTCTCGCGATCGAATTCGTTCAGCGCGTGCATCGCGCCGACGATCTGCGACTCCACGAGGCCGCCCATTTCCAGCACTTTCGACGACACGGCATTCAGGTCCGCATCGAACTGGCTCGACAGATGTTTATCCGACATGACTGTTGTTCTCCGTCATCAACCGAAGCGGCCGGTGATGTAGTCTTCCGTTTCCTTGCGCACCGGCTTGATGAAGATCTTTTCGGTCTCGCCGAACTCGATCAGCTCGCCCAGGTACATGTAGGCCGTGTAATCCGAGCAGCGTGCGGCCTGCTGCATGTTGTGCGTGACGATCACGACCGTGTAGTCGCTCTTCAGCTCCGCGATCAGCTCTTCGATGCGGCCCGTCGAGATCGGGTCGAGCGCCGAGCACGGTTCGTCGAGCAGCAGCACTTCCGGACGGATCGCGATGCCGCGCGCGATGCACAGACGCTGCTGCTGGCCGCCCGACAGCCCGTAGCCGCTCTGGCTCAGCTTGTCCTTCACTTCGTTCCACAGCGCCGCCTTCGTGAGCGCCCATTCGACGCGGTCGTCCATTTCCGAACGCGTGAGCTTTTCGAACATCTTCACGCCGAACGCGATGTTGTCGTAGATCGACATCGGGAACGGGGTCGGCTTCTGGAACACCATGCCGATCCGCGCGCGCAGCAGCGAGATGTCGCGCTTCGTCGTCAGCAGGTTCTCGCCGTCCATCAGGATTTCGCCTTCGGCGCGCTGCTCCGGATAGAGCGCGAACATCTTGTTGAACGTGCGCAAGAGCGTCGACTTGCCGCAGCCCGACGGGCCGATGAACGCCGTCACCTTCCCTTCGGGAATGCGCAGGTTGATGTTCTTCAGCGCATGGAACTTGTTGTAGAAGAAGTTGAGGTTGTTGACCTCGATCTTCGCGTTCAGCGGCGCGAGCGGACGGCCGTTCGCCGCATCGTGCGTGCCGGTGGGCGCAGCGTTGCGCTCGACGGGATTCAGGTGGCTTTCTGCCATATTCATCGGATTGCTCCGCCGTTACTTTTTCGAGAAGATCGAGCGCGCCAGGACGTTCAGTCCGAGCACCCCGAGCGTAATCAGGAACACGCCCGCCCATGCGAGCGACTGCCACTCCGCGAACGGGCTCATCGCGAACTTGTAGATCGTGACCGGCAGGTTCGCCATCGGCTGGCTCATGTCCCACGAGAAGAACTGGTTCGACAGTGCGGTGAACAGCAGCGGCGCCGTTTCGCCGGCGATCCGCGCGACCGCGAGCAGCACGCCCGTCACGATCCCGCCGACCGACGCGCGCAGCGTGATCTTCAGCACCATGCGCCACTTCGGCGTGCCGAGCGCGACGGCCGCTTCGCGCAGCGCGTTCGGCACGAGCTTCAGCATGTTCTCGGTCGTGCGGATCACGATCGGGATCTGCAGCAGCGCGAGCGCGATCACGCCGGCCCAGCCGGAGAAGCGCCCCGACTTCGCGACGACGATCGCGTACACGAACAGGCCGATGACGATCGACGGCGCCGACAGCAGGATGTCGTTGATGAAGCGGATCGTGCTCGCCAGCAGGTTCTTCTGGCCGTATTCGGCGAGATAGACGCCCGCGAGGATACCGATCGGCGTGCCGACCAGCGTGCCGAAGCCGCACAGCAGCAAGCTGCCGACGATCGCGTTCGCGAGACCGCCGCCTTCCGTGTTCGGCGCCGGCGTCGATTCGGTGAACAGTTGCAGCGACAGGCCGCCGACGCCGAGGTGCACCGTCGTGTAGAGAATCCACACGAGCCACACCAGGCCGAAGGCCATCGCGCCGAGCGACGCGGCGAGCGCGATCGCGTTGATGGCCTTGCGCTTGCGCTGCAGGCGGTTGCGCATCGCGTCGAGCGCGGCGCCGTCCGGCCCCGGGAAATTCATGATGGGCTCGCTCATTTCTTGCCCTCTCCCTTCTCGAGACGAAGCAGCAGCAGTTTGGAGATGGACAGCACGATGAACGTGATCACGAACAGGATCAGGCCCAGTTCCATCAGCGCGGACGTATGCAGGCCCGGCTGCGCTTCCGCGAATTCGTTCGCGAGCGCCGACGTGATGCTGTTGCCCGGCGCGAACAGCGACACGCTGTCGAGCAGGTTGGTGTTGCCGATCACGAAGGTCACGGCCATCGTTTCGCCGAGTGCGCGGCCGAGGCCGAGCATCACGCCGCCGATCACGCCGGTCTTCGTATAGGGCAGCACGACCTTCCACATCACTTCCCAGGTCGTGCAGCCGATTCCGTATGCCGATTCCTTCAGCAGCACCGGCGTGACCTCGAACACGTCGCGCATCACCGACGCGATGTACGGGATGATCATGATCGCGAGGATCACGCCGGCCGCGAGGATGCCGATGCCGATCGGCGCGCCGGACGTCAGCGGGCCGAGCACCCACACGTCCTTGAACAGGCGGCCGATCGGTTTCTGGAAGTATTCGGCGAAGATCGGCGCGAACACGAGCAGCCCCCACATGCCGTACACGATCGACGGAATCGCGGCGAGCAGTTCGATCGCGATGCCGAGCGGACGGCGCAGCCACACGGGCGCGAGCTCGGTGAGGAACAACGCGATGCCGAAACTGACCGGCACTGCAATGACGAGCGCAATGATCGACGTCACGATGGTGCCGTAGATCGGCACGAGTGCGCCGTAGATGTCCGAGTTGGGATCCCACTCGGATTGCCACAGGAAGCCGAGGCCGAACTTCTGGATGGTCGGCATCGACGCAATGATCAGGGAAACGATGATCCCGCCCAGCAACAGCAGGGTCACGATCGCGGCGAGCCGCGCAAGGCCGCCGAACAGGACATCCCCGAGACGGCTCGGCGCGCGCTGTGCACTGTCGGGCGATCGGGAGGACGTGTATGAAATATCAGACATGGGTGCCTGCTTTTGATTGCCGGGCGCCGTAACGCCCGGCTTTACCGCACACACTGCCCGACCGGCACGGTCGGGCAGCGAACCGCTGGATGGCTTACTCGGCGGCGACCGGCTTGCCCGAAGCGTCCGTCACCTTCGTCTTCCACTGCTTGCGGATTTCCGTCTCGACCGACGCCGGCAGCGAGATGTAGTCGAGGCTGTCGGCTGCCTTCTCGCCGTTCTTGAACGCCCAGCTGAAGAACTTCAGCGTTTCCGCGCCCTGCTCCGGCTTGTCCTGCTTCGCGTGCAGCAGCACGAACGTCGCACCGACGACCGGCCATGCTTCCTTGCCCGGCTGGTTCGTCAGGATCTGGTAGAACGACTTCGACCAGTTCGCGCCTGCGGCTGCCGCCTTGAACGTTTCCGTCTTCGGCTCGACCACCGTGCCCGTCGAATTCTTCAGCGCGGTGTAGGTCATGTTGTTCTTCTTCGCGTACGCCCACTCGACGTAGCCGATCGCGCCCGGCAGGCGCTGCACGAAGGCCGCGACGCCGTCGTTGCCCTTGCCGCCCGTGCCCGTCGGCCAGTTGACCGTCGTGCCTTCGCCGATCTTCGACTTCCACTCGTCGTTGACCTTCGACAGGTAGTTCGTCCAGATGAAGCTCGTGCCCGAACCGTCAGCGCGGCGGACCACGGCGATGTCCGTATCCGGCAGCTTGACCTTCGGGTTCAGCGCGACGATCGCCGGGTCGTTCCACTTCTTGATCTTGCCGAGGTAGATGTCGCCGAGCACCGGGCCCGACAGCGTCAGTTCGCCGGCCTTCACGCCCGGCACGTTGACGACCGGCACCACGCCGCCGACCACCGTCGGGAACTGGAACAGGCCTTCCTTCGCGAGCTCTTCGTCCTTCAGCGGTGCGTCCGAACCGGCAAAATCGACCGTCTTCGCGACGATCTGCTTCAGGCCGCCCGACGAGCCGATGCCCTGGTAGTTGACCTTCGAACCGCCGGACTGCTGGTAGTCCGCAGCCCATTTCGTATAGATCGGCATCGCGAACGTGCTACCTGCGCCCGTGATGTCGGCAGCGTGGGCGGCGACGGCGAAAAGCGCGCCAGCCAGGCCGGCAATCGCGGTTTGCATCAATTTCATGAGACCTCCAGTGTGTGAGCGGATGACTACGGCACCGCGAAGGTTAGGGGCTCCTCATGACGGTAATGTGACAATCGATGAAACTGGCGTGACAGTAACATGACTGGTTGAAAGGGAGTATGGGGGTGGCGCGGCGAGGCGCGGGAGCGGCGCGGGCGGCAAGAATTGCGTCGCTCGGAAAGGGCGGGAGGCACGCCCTTTCCCAAGGGCGTGCGGGCGCATCGTAGCGCACCGTCAGCCGGACGGGAAGCCCGCCCGGCAAGAGCCATGATTTCGGGGTCGAATGCACGATTCGATCGGAACAGCGCGTGTGCCGAACGTTGCTTCTATTAGGTAAGGCAAACCTTTGCGTCAGACGAAACGACGGCGCCCGAGGGCGCCGTACGCACATTCATCGACAGCCGGCGCGCGGGTCCGTCGGACCGTCACGCGCCCCGGCGCAGGTCAGGTCGTCGCCGCGCGCACCGCGTCGGCGATCGTCTCCGCATGGCGCACGGCATCGGACGCCTGCTGCGCTTCGACCATCACGCGCAGCACGGGCTCCGTGCCCGATGCGCGGATCAGCACACGGCCGCTGCCGGCGAGCGCGGCTTCGGCTGCATCGATCGCGGCGCGAATCGACGCGCTGCCCTTCCAGTCGGCGCCCGGCTTCATCCGCACGTTGATCAGCTTCTGCGGGAACAGCGTGACGCCGTCGAGCATGTGCGCGAGGGTGCGGCCGCTGCGCTTGAGCGCGGCCAGCACGAGCAGCGCCGACACGATGCCGTCGCCGGTCGAGTGCCGGTCGAGCGACAGGATGTGGCCCGACCCTTCCGCGCCGAGCTGCCAGCCGTGCTCGCGCAACTGCTCGAGCACGTAGCGGTCGCCGACCGCCGCCCGCACGAATTTCACGCCCTCGCGCTGCAGCGCGACTTCGACGGCGAGGTTCGTCATCAGCGTGCCGACCGCGCCGTCGACCTTGCCGTCGGTCGCGATCCGGTCCTTCACGAGCACGTAGAGCAGCTCGTCGCCGTTGTACAGGCGGCCGGTCGCGTCCACGACCTGCAGGCGATCGGCGTCGCCGTCGAGCGCAATGCCGAGATCGGCGTGGTTCGCCCGCACCGCGCGCACCAGCGCATCCGGCGCGGTCGCGCCGACGCCGTCGTTGATGTTGAAGCCGTTCGGCGCGACGCCGATCGGAATGACGTCCGCGCCGAGTTCGTGGAATACGTGCGGCGCAACCTGGTACGCGGCGCCGTGCGCGCAATCGATCACGAGCTTCAGCCCGCGCAGGTCGAACGCGGCGGGGAACGTGCTCTTGCAGAACTCGATGTAGCGGCCGCCGGCATCGTCGAGGCGGCGCGCCTTGCCGAGCCCGTCCGACGGCGCGCATTCGAGCGGCTTGTCGAGCCACGCTTCGATCTCGGCTTCGGTGTCGTCGGGCAGCTTGTTGCCGTCAGCCGAGAAAAACTTGATCCCGTTGTCGTGATACGGGTTGTGCGACGCGCTGATCACGACACCGGCCGACAGACGCAGCGCACGCGTCAGGTACGCGACGCCGGGCGTCGGCATCGGGCCGGCCAGCATCACGTCGACGCCGGCCGCCGAGAATCCGGCCTCGAGCGCGGCTTCGAGCATGTAGCCCGACACGCGCGTGTCCTTGCCGATCAGCACGGTCGGACGCGAGCCTGCCGCGACGTCGGCCGAGCTGGCCAGTACCTTGCCGGCCGCATAGCCGAGACGCAATACGAAATCCGGCGTGATGGGCGCGTCGCCCACCGTGCCGCGAATGCCGTCCGTGCCGAAATATCGACGTCCCATGGGATCCTTCCTCCTTCGTCTTTCTGACTTGCTTATCGTTGCCGCGCGGCTGCGCGCACGGCTTTCCATACTTTCAGCGCATCGACCGTCGCCGCGACGTCGTGCACGCGCACGATCGCGGCGCCGCGCTCGACCGCGCACACCGCGGCCGCCACGCTCGCCGCGACGCGCTCCATCGGCGGCTTGCCGCCGATCACCGCGCCGAGCATCGATTTGCGCGACATGCCTGCGAGAATCGGATAAGCGCGCCCGTCGGGTCGCGCCGGTGCCGTGTCCGGCAATGCGGCCAGCAGCGCATAGTTGTCGTCGACGACCGCCTTGCCGAACCCGAAGCCGGGATCGACGCAGATGCGCTCCGCCGCCACCCCCGCGTCGCGCAGCGCCTGCGCGCGGGCCGCGAGAAAGTCACGCACGTCGGTCACGACGTCGCCGTAGTCGGGTTCGCCGACCTGCATCGTCTGCGGCTCGCCGAGCATATGCATCGCGCACAGGCCGCTATTGCCGTCGCGCACCGCGTCGATCGCGCCCGGCTGGCGGAACCCCCAGATGTCGTTGATCAGGTCCGCGCCGGCGGCCAGCGCCGCGCGCATCACGGCCGGCTTGTAGGTATCGATCGACAGCGGCACGTTCAGCGGCCGCAGCGCCTCGACGAGCGGAATCACGCGCGCGAGCTCGTCGTCGAGCGGCACGGGCGGCGCGCCGGGGCGCGTCGATTCGCCGCCGATGTCGAGCAGGTCCGCGCCGTCGGCGATCATCCGCTCGGCCTGGCGCAGCGCATCGTCGCGCGCGAGGAAGCGGCCGCCGTCGGAAAACGAATCGGGCGTGGCGTTAAGGATGCCCATCACGAGCGGGCGTTCGAACGTCAGTTCGAAGCGGCCGCACCGGAGCGGCGCGGGAATGAACGGGGACACTGCGGAATCGGACACGAGCAACTAGCGTGGATGAATGCAAAACGGGCCGGTGTGAAGCCACACCAGCCCGTGAACGGTGCTAAAGCGGAGATTATGCCGCCGGCGTAGCCGGCGCCGGCGCGCTGCCGGGCTTGACCTCGGCGCTGCCGCCGCCCGACGAATCGCCGCCGACAGCCGGCGAGCTCTTCGGCGAGCGCGGCGGACGGCCTTCCATGATGTCGTTGATCTGATCGGCGTCGATCGTCTCCCACTCCATCAGCGCGGCCGTCATCGCCTCGACCTTGTCGCGGTTCTCTTCAAGCAGGCGACGCGCGAGGTTGTACTGTTCGTCGAGCACGCGGCGGATTTCCGAGTCGACCTTCTGCTGCGTCGCTTCCGAAATCGTGCGCGTGAAGCCGCGGCCGAACGGCGACGCATCGTTCTCGTCGTCGACGTAGACCATCGGCCCGAGTGCATCGGTCATGCCGAAACGCGCAACCATCGCACGCGCCGTCTGCGTGGCCTTGTTGAAGTCGTCCGATGCGCCGGTGCTGACCAGATTCATGAACAGCTCTTCGGCCACCCGCCCGCCGAACAGGATCGCGAGGCGGTCCAGCAGGTAATCCTTCGAATACGTCTCGTTGTCATGCTCCGGCAACTGCCAGGTGACGCCCAGCGCGCGACCGCGCGGGATGATCGTGACCTTGTGCACCGGGTCGGCCTTCGGCAGCAGCTTCGCGATCACCGCGTGGCCCGACTCGTGATACGCGGTTGCGCGCTTCGCTTCCTCGCGGATCACGGCCGACTTGCGCTCCGGACCCATGAAGATCTTGTCCTTCGCATCCTCGAAATCCTGCATCTCGACGATGCGCTTGCCGCGACGTGCGGCGAACAACGCCGCCTCGTTCACGAGGTTCGCGAGATCGGCGCCCGAGAAGCCCGGCGTGCCGCGCGCGATGACCGCCGCGTCGACGTCGTTCGCGATCGGCACCTTGCGCAGGTGCACGCGCATGATCTGCTCGCGGCCGCGGATGTCCGGCAGGCCCACATACACCTGACGGTCGAAACGGCCCGGACGCAGCAGTGCCTTGTCGAGCACGTCGGAACGGTTGGTCGCGGCGATCACGATCACGCCCGAGTTCGCCTCGAAGCCGTCCATCTCGACGAGCATCTGGTTCAGCGTCTGCTCGCGCTCGTCGTTGCCGCCGCCCATGCCGGCGCCGCGATGACGGCCGACCGCGTCGATTTCGTCGATGAACACGATGCACGGCGCATGCTTCTTCGCCTGCTCGAACATGTCGCGCACGCGGGCCGCACCGACACCGACGAACATTTCAACGAAGTCCGAACCCGAGATGCTGAAGAACGGCACCTTCGCTTCACCCGCGATCGCGCGAGCGAGCAGCGTCTTGCCGGTACCCGGAGGGCCGACCAGCAGCACGCCGCGCGGAATGCGGCCGCCCAGTTTCTGGAATTTCTGCGGATCGCGCAGGAAATCGACGAGCTCGGACACTTCCTCCTTCGCTTCGTCGCAGCCCGCGACGTCGGAGAAGTTCACCGCATTGTTGTTCTCGTCGATCAGCCGCGCACGCGATTTCCCGAACGAAAATGCGCCGCCTTTGCCGCCTCCCTGCATCTGCCTCATCATGTAGAACCAGAACACGATGATCAGGATCGTCGGCCCGAGGTAATACAGCGCGGACATCAGCGCGTTCGGCTCGTCGTCGGCCTTGCCGCTGACCTGCACGCCGTACTTCATCAGATCGCCGACCATCCAGATGTCGCCGGGCGACACGATCTGGTATTTCTGGCCATCAGCCGGAGTGACGGTGAGGTTGCGCCCCTGAACGATGACGTTCTTGACCTTGCCGTTCTTGGCGTCGTCCATGAACTGCGAATAGGACACGCCTTCCTGGACGCGGGGCTTGTCGAACTGCTTGAACACCGTAAACAGCACCAGTGCGATCACCAGCCACACCGCTGCCTTCGAAAACATATTGTTGTTCAAAGCACCACTCCTTCACTCGTAGACGAGCGCCTACATTTTCCTTGCGGCGCCCCTCGGTCATTCTAATCCAGTCCGACCACCCCTGCCATAAGCATTGACAACCGCCGCGATAGCGCTTCGCTTGTCTGGCAAGGGCCGGAGCCCGTTTGCGCATCAGCGCGGGTGCTTCAGTTGCCGACCCAAAATGAACGTTTCGGACGATTTGTCGCGGGATGCCTTGGGCTTGCGCGGCGCGACGACCTTAAACTGCTGTTTGAACTTCTCGACGATCTGGCTGTAGCCGCTGCCGTGAAAACACTTCACGAGCAGCGCACCGTCCGGCTTCAGATGGTTCTGCGCGAATTCGAGCGCCAGATCGCAGAGATGCTCGATGCGCGCCGCGTCCGCCGAGGCCACCCCGGACAGGTTGGGGGCCATGTCGGAAATAACAAGGTCCACCGCGCGGCCTTCGAGCACTTCTTCGAGCTGGTGGAGGACGTCGTCCTCGCGGAAGTCGCCCTGCAGGAAGTGGACGTCGGCGATCGGCTCCATCGGCAGGATGTCGAGCGCAACGATCGTGCCGTCGATGCCGCCTTCGCGCGCCGCGTCGCGCTTCTTGCCCTGCGCGAGCTTGTTGCGGGCATACTGGCTCCAGCTGCCCGGCGTCGCGCCGAGATCGACGATCACCTGGCCCGGACGGATCAGCTTGTCCTGCTCGTCGATTTCCTTCAGCTTGTACGCGGCGCGCGCGCGATAGCCCTCCCGCTGCGCCATTTTGACGTACGGGTCGTTGATGTGGTCGTGCAGCCAGTGCTGGTTGAAGCGGTTTTTTGCCATTCGAGAGAGAGATTGCTGCCAATTGCTTCGTGAAGCCGCGCTTTTAGCGGATAATACGCGTCTTCTTCGCGCGGCTGCGGCCCCTTTTCAGGCCCAAGCCGCGATTTTACGTGGTTTCGGCGCACGGCTGACGCGGTAACGTTCCGCGATCGCTATCCAGTCGGCGCGCCCTTATTAAGATTTCGACATTTCCATGCCCGCCCTTTCGCTTTCTCCCGCCGAGCGCTCCGCGCTGCGCTCCCAGGCCCATGCGCTCAAGCCCGTCGTGCTGATCGGCGCCGAAGGGCTGACCGACGCCGTACTGAAGGAAATCAAGGTGCACCTCGACGCGCACCAACTGATCAAGATCCGCGTGTTCGGCGACGAACGCGACACGCGCGTCGCGATCTACGACGAGATCTGCGACCGCCTGAACGCGGCGCCGATCCAGCACATCGGCAAGCTGCTGGTGATCTGGAAGCCCGAGGCGGCGGTTACGGCCCCGACCCGCGGCCGTCGTGCCGGCGCGCTGCCGAGCGCGGCCGAAGCCGCCGACGACCGCAAGGGTCGTGCGCCGCGCACCGTCAAGGTCGTCAAGGTGTCGCCGAACGCGAGCCCCGTGCGCCGTCCGCGGCCGGTCAAGGTCACCGTGCGCGGCAACGAGCGCGTGACCGCAGGCGGCACCGTGAAGCGTGCGAAAAAGCGCCAGGCCAGCACCAAGCGGCCGTTCCAGGACAAGTAACACGCCGGTGCGGCACGGATTCCCGTGCCGCCCTGCCCCGGCGCGCCGCTCAGGCGTCGCGCGCCGGCAGACGCCAGATCAGCATCAGCCCCAGCACACTCTCGACGAGATAGAACACGCTCGAGACGCCGTGCAGCATCCCGAAGCGGCTCGCATACGGCGAATTCGCGATATCGGTGCCCGCATCCATCGCGGCCACCCGCAGCGCGTTCATGAACGGCTGCAGCGCGAAATACCCGACCAGCACGCACACGACCATCGCGGCGACGATCCAGCGCACGCGGCGATATTCGCTGCTGCCGCGCCGCACCTGCTGGTTCGACAACGCGAGCAACAGCACGCCGCACACGACGCCGAGGATCGCCTCGATGCGAAACAGCTGGGCGGCCACCGAACCGGCCGTCATCCGCTCCAGCGTCTTGAACAACACGGGCGCGACCGCATACCCGATCGTCAGCAGGCTGCCGACCCACACGGCCGACAGCAGACGGAACACGCGATGCGGCATCACGTCGCCCCGCTTCAGATGTAGCTGACCGAGATGATTTCGTACTCGCGCACGCCGCTCGGCGCCTGCACGGCCGCGACGTCGCCTTCGGACTTGCCGATCAGCGCGCGCGCGATCGGCGAGCTGACCGAGATCAGGCCGTGATCGATGTCGGCTTCGTCGTCGCCGACGATCTGGTACTTGACGGTGTCGCCCGACTCGAGATCCTCGAGCTCGACCGTCGCGGCGAACACCACGCGGCCATCGGCGTCGAGCACCGTGGGGTCGATGACCTGCGCGGCGGACAGCTTCGATTCGAGTTCGGCGATGCGCCCCTCGATGAAGCCCTGTTTTTCCTTCGCGGCATCGTATTCGGCGTTTTCGGACAGGTCGCCCTGTGCGCGGGCCTCCGCGATCGCGTTGATCACGGCCGGCCGCTCGACGGACTTGAGGCGCTGCAATTCATCGCGCAGTTGCTCTGCGCCACGCTTTGTCAACGGAATGGTGCTCATAAACGGCTCAATCGCTAAAAACGGCTATAAAAAAAATCACCGCGATTAAGCGCGCTTCCGATGCACTGGAAACACCGCCTAATCGCGGCACGTGTTGCTTCGACAGGTAACTGACCGCTTAGTTTAGGCGAGCGTGAAGACCTTGTAAATCATAGACTTCCAGATCCTTCAGGTAGCGCAAGCCCTCGACGGCCGCGCGCGCGCCCGACATCGTCGTGTAGTACGTGACCTTGTGCGCCTGCGCGCTCATGCGGATCGAACGCGAATCGGCGATCGCCTGGCGCGTCTCGTCGACCGTCGTGAACACGAGTGCGATCTCGCCGTTCTTGATCATGTCGACGATGTGCGGACGGCCGTCCTTCACCTTGTTCACGACCTTCACCGGCACGCCGGCCGCTTCGATCGCGGCAGCCGTGCCCTTGGTCGCGACGATCGGGTAGCCGAGGTCGTGCAGCATGCGCGCGACTTCGACGGCCTTCGGTTTATCCGCGTCCATCACGGTCAGCAGCACCGTGCCCGACTCCGGCAGGCGCGAACCGGCCGCGAGCTGCGACTTGAACAGCGCTTCGCCGAACGTCTGGCCGACGCCCATCACTTCGCCCGTCGAGCGCATTTCGGGCCCGAGGACCGGATCGACGGTCGGGAACTTGACGAACGGGAACACCGCTTCCTTCACGCTGAAATACGGCGGCTCGATTTCCTTCGTCACGCCCTGCTGCGCGAGCTTCTGGCCGACCATCGCGCGCGCCGCGATCTTCGCGAGCGGCAGGCTGGTCGCCTTCGACACGTACGGCACCGTGCGGGACGCGCGCGGGTTCACTTCGAGCACGTAGATGATGTCCTGCTTCGACCCATCCGCCTGCGGCACCTGCTGGATCGCGAACTGCACGTTCATCAGGCCGACCACGTTCAGCGCCTTCGCCATCGCGCCCGTCTGGCGCTTCAGCTCGGTCACGGTTTCCTTCGACAGCGAGTACGGCGGCAGCGAGCACGCCGAGTCGCCCGAGTGAACGCCCGCCTGCTCGATGTGCTCCATCACGCCGCCGATGAACACGGTTTCGCCGTCGCAGATGCAGTCGACGTCGCACTCGATCGCGTCGTTCAGGAAGCGGTCGAGCAGCACCGGCGAATCGTTCGACACCTTCACGGCCTCGCGCATGTAGCGCTCGAGGTCGCGCGGCTCGTGGACGATTTCCATCGCGCGGCCGCCGAGCACGTACGACGGGCGCACGACGAGCGGATAGCCGATTTCGTCGGCCAGCGCGAGCGCTTCGTCTTCGGCGCGGGCGGTGCGGTTCGGCGGCTGGCGCAGGCCGAGGTCCTGCAGCAGCTTCTGGAAGCGTTCGCGGTCTTCGGCCGCGTCGATCATGTCCGGCGACGTACCGACGATCGGCACGCCGTGCGCCTCGAGGTCGAGCGCGAGCTTCAGCGGCGTCTGGCCGCCGTACTGGACGATCACGCCGACCGGCTTTTCCTTGTCGACGATCTCGAGCACGTCCTCGAGCGTCAGCGGCTCGAAGTACAGGCGATCGGACGTGTCGTAGTCGGTCGACACCGTTTCCGGGTTGCAGTTGACCATGATCGTTTCATAGCCGTCCTCGCGCATCGCGAGCGCCGCGTGCACGCAGCAGTAGTCGAACTCGATGCCCTGGCCGATCCGGTTCGGGCCGCCGCCCAGCACCATGATCTTCTTGTTCGTGGTCGGCTGCGCCTCGCACTCTTCCTCGTAGGTCGAGTACATGTAGGCCGTCTTCGTCGCGAACTCGGCCGCGCACGTGTCGACGCGCTTGTAGACCGGGCGCACGTTCAGTTCCACGCGGCGCTTGCGGACGTCTTCCGGCGTCGCGCCGAGCAGCTTCGCGAGGCGGCGGTCGGAGAAGCCGCTCTGCTTCAGGTAGCGCAGCTCGTCGAACGTCAGCGACGCGAGCGTGCGGCCCCCGAGCGCCTTTTCCTTCAGGATGATCTGCTCGATCTGCTCGAGGAACCACGGGTCGATCGCGGTTTCCGCGAAGATTTCCTCGGCCGTCATGCCGATGCGGAACGCATCGCCGACGTACCAGATGCGATCCGGGCCCGGCTCGTGGATCTCGATCGCGATCTCGTCGCGGTTGGTCGACTTCTCGTCGAGGCCGTCGACGCCGACTTCAAGGCCGCGCAGCGCCTTCTGGAACGATTCCTGGAACGTGCGGCCGATCGCCATCACTTCGCCGACCGACTTCATCTGCGTGGTCAGGCGCGAATCGGCTTCGCGGAACTTCTCGAACGCGAAACGCGGGATCTTCGTGACGACGTAGTCGATCGTCGGCTCGAACGACGCCGGCGTCTGGCCGCCGGTGATTTCGTTCTTCAACTCGTCGAGCGTGTAGCCGACCGCCAGCTTCGCGGCGACCTTCGCGATCGGGAAGCCGGTGGCCTTCGACGCGAGCGCCGACGAACGCGACACGCGCGGGTTCATCTCGATGACGACCATGCGGCCGTCCTTCGGGTTGATCGAGAACTGCACGTTCGAGCCGCCCGTGTCGACGCCGATCTCGCGCAGCACCGCGAGCGATGCGTTACGCAGGATCTGGTACTCCTTGTCGGTGAGCGTCTGTGCAGGCGCGACCGTGATCGAGTCGCCGGTGTGCACGCCCATCGGGTCGAGGTTTTCGATCGAGCAGACGATGATGCAGTTGTCGGCGCGGTCGCGCACGACTTCCATCTCGTATTCCTTCCAGCCGAGCAGCGACTCTTCGATCAGCAGCTCGCGCGTGGGCGACAGGTCGAGACCGCGCTTGCAGATCTCCTCGAACTCCTCGCGGTTGTACGCGATGCCGCCACCCGAGCCGCCGAGCGTGAACGACGGACGGATCACGACCGGGTAGCCGCTGCCGCCGGTGGCCGCCATGATCTCGGCGTGCACCTTGGTCGCTTCTTCCATCGAGTGCGCGATGCCCGACTTCGCGGAGCCGAGACCGATCTTGGTCATCGCGTCCTTGAACTTCTGGCGGTCTTCCGCCTTGTCGATCGCTTCCGGCGACGCGCCGATCAGCTCGACGCCGAACTTCTCGAGCACGCCGTGGTGGTGCAGGTCGAGCGCGCAGTTCAGCGCGGTCTGGCCGCCCATCGTCGGCAGGATCGCGTCCGGGCGCTCCTTCTCGATGATGCGCGCGACGACTTCCCACGTGATCGGCTCGATGTAGGTCACGTCGGCCGTATTCGGGTCGGTCATGATCGTCGCCGGGTTACTGTTGACGAGAACGACCTTGTAGCCCTCCTCACGCAACGCCTTGCAAGCCTGCGCGCCCGAATAGTCGAACTCGCACGCCTGGCCGATGATGATCGGGCCGGCGCCGATGATGAGGATGCTCTTGATGTCTGTGCGTTTTGGCATGGCTTGTGAATTCAATAAGTAATCGTTGTCGTGGGTCGGCCGGCGGCGCTCAGCTCATGGTCGCGAGCGCAAGCTTCACCGAGAAACCGATGAACAGGCCGCCCACGCTGCTCGCCGCGCCTGCCGCGAGCTTGCGGCGGCGACGGAAATGCTCGGCGAGCCGCGCCCCCGCGAAGATCAGCGTGCTCAGGTACAGGAAGCTCGCGCATTGCGCGATCGCCCCGAGCACGACGAACGACAGCGCGGGATGCGGGAATGCCGGGTCGACGAACTGGATGAAGAACGAGATGAAGAACAGGATCGCCTTCGGATTCAGCAGGCTCACGATCAGCGCCTTGCGGAACGGCCTGTCGAAAGACCGCTCGCCGTCGTCCGCCTGCGGCGCCTCGACCGGCGCATCGCCGCGCGCGCGCAGCTTGCTCCACGCGCCGCGCAGCATCCCGATGCCGATGTACAGCAGGTACGCGGCGCCGCCGTACTTGACGACGGAGAACAGCAGCGGGTTCGCCTTCAGCAGCGACGCGACGCCCGCGGCCGACAGCACCATCAGCACGGTGTCGCCGACGAACACGCCGCAGGCCGCGCGATAACCGGCCTTCACGCCGCGCTGCGCGGCGAGCGACAGCACGTACATCGAGTTCGGCCCCGGCAGCAGGATGATGAAGATCACGCCGAACACGTAGGTCCAGATATCCGTGATGCCGAGTGCGTGGCCGAACATGATGCGAATCTCCCGTCCTTCGGTTGCGTCGATGACGTTAAGCGTTGCGCTGCTTCGCCGCGTCCATCAGCGCGGTGAAACGGTCGAACAGGTAGCCGATGTCGTGCGGGCCGGGCGACGCTTCCGGGTGGCCCTGGAAGCAGAACGCCGGCTTGTCGGTCAGCTCGAAGCCCTGCAGCGTGCCGTCGAACAGCGATACGTGCGTCACGCGCGCGTTGGCCGGCAGCGAATCGGCGTCGACCGCGAAGCCGTGGTTCTGCGACGTGATCACGACACGGCCGTCGCCGAGATCCTTCACCGGATGGTTCGCACCGTGGTGGCCCGTTTTCATCTTGAGCGTCTTCGCGCCCACCGCGAGGCCCATGATCTGGTGGCCGAGGCAGATGCCGAAGGTCGGCACGCCGCGCTCGATGAACTCCTTCGTGGCCGCGATCGCGTAATCGCACGGCTCCGGATCGCCGGGGCCGTTCGACAGGAACACGCCGTCCGGATTCAGCGCGAGCGCATCGGCCGCGCTGGCCTGGGCGGGCAGCACCGTCACGTGGCAGCCGCGCTCCGCGAGCATGCGCAGGATGTTGTACTTGACGCCGAAGTCGTACGCGACGACGCGATACTTCGGCGCTTCCTGCATGCCGTAGCCGCCTTCGAGACGCCATTCCGTCTGCTTCCACTCGAACGGCTTGGCGGTCGACACGACCTTCGCGAGATCCATGCCGGCGAGGCCCTCGAACGAGCGCGCGAGCTCGATCGCCTTCGCTTCGTCGTCGGAGCCCGTCAGGATGCAGCCGCTCTGCGCGCCCTTGTCGCGCAGGATGCGGGTCAGCTTGCGGGTGTCGATGCCGGCGATCGCGACGACGCCTTCGTCGCGCAGGTAATCGCCGAGCGTGCGGTCCATGCGGAAGTTCGATGCGAGCGTCGGCAGATCGCGGATGATCAGGCCGGCGGCATGGACTTTCGTGGCTTCGACGTCTTCGGCGTTCACGCCGACGTTGCCGATATGCGGATAGGTGAGCGTGACGATCTGGCGCGAGTAGCTCGGATCAGTCAGGATTTCCTGATAGCCGGTGATCGCGGTATTGAACACGACTTCGCCGATCGTATGGCCTTCGGCCCCGATCGAATAACCACGAAAGACCGTGCCGTCGGCGAGTGCAAGCAAGGCGGGAGAAAAAGACGGCAACACGGGAGGCTCCTTGGGGAACACCCTGCTGCCGACCTGTTTACCCTGCCGCGCGAGCGCCGCGCTGCGTGGGCGCGCGCGGTCGCTAGCTGGACGCGGCCTGCGTTGTCGAGACGCGAACCCGGCGCATGGCGCACGAGGCTTCGCGGCATCGCCCGACAGGCGGCGTGCGGCGGATGAACGGGATGTATGAGGTAGGCGCTAGGGTGCGAGGTTGATCAGCACAAACTTTCAAATTATAGCCTGAAAATGGGCCTATCTTCAATTGATATGGCCGTCCGATCGCGGTCGCGCCGCACCCCGCGGCGCGGCGCGACGTGCTACGGCCCCGTTTCCGGGGCCGCCCTAGCCGCCAGCGTACCGCCGGATCAGTGCGCTTGGCCAGTGCCGCGCGCGGGCCACGCGTACCAGACCGCACTCGCGAGCTGCAGCGCGAGCAGCACGCCCCAGGCGGTGAAGTGCGCGGCCGCCGGATAACGGCCGTCGACCGCCGGCCAGTGCGACAGCACGGCGCCGACGCCGATCTGGAACGCGAAGATCAGCAGGAAGATCACGAGCGTGAGCGTCGTGTTCGCGCGGCCGATCAGATGGGCGGGAAAATGGCCGGCCATCACCGCGTAGGTCAGGATGCCCACGCCGCCGAACATGCCATAGGCGGCCCACAGCCCGGCCGGCGGCAACGGCACGCGCGCGACGATCGCGAACTGCGTCGCGACGAACAGCGCCATGCCGATACCGCAAGTGGCGTAGACCGACACGCCGCGCCGCTCGAGCACGCGCGCCGCCGCGCCGAAGCCGACGCAGCCGGCCATCATCGCGAAGCCGAGCACCGACACGAGGCGCGCGGCATGCGGCGCATCGAACCCGCCGACATCGCGCAGATACGGGCCGACCCACAGCGACTGCATCGCATAGAACACGCCCTGCGTGACGACGGAAAACGACGCGATCTTCCAGAACGCGCGGCTACTCAGGATGTGCCACGTGCCCTTGAACTGGCTGACGAGCCCGCCCTGATGGCGTGCCCGCTGCGCGTCGGGCGCCCCGAAGCCGATCGACGCCGCCACGACCACCGTCAGCGCCGCGAGGCCGAAACAGATCGCGCGCCAGCTCGTCCAGCCGAGCAGCCAGGTCAGCGGCGAGCCGACCATCACGCCGCCGAGACCGCCCACGGCCATCACGAGGCCGTTGACGAGCGGCAGCCGGCCGACCGGAAAATGCTGCGCGAGCGCCTTGAACGCCGCGCCGAGACACACCGATACGCCGACGCCGATCAGCAGGCGGCCGACCATCATCGCGCCGATGCCGTGCGCCGCGCCGAACACGGCCGCGCCGGCCGCCGCGAACAGCAGCATGCCGGCCGTCACGCGGCGCGGGCCGAAGTGGTCGAGCATCACGCCGGCCGGAATCTGCGCGCCGGCGAAGCCGAGGAAATAGAGGCTGGTGAGCAGGCCGAGATCGGCGGCCGACAGCCCGAGCTCGTGCGTGACGAACGGCGCGAAGCCCAGATTGACGCCGCGAAACACATACGACACGAAATACCCGACCGAAAACAGCGCGAGCACCCTCACCTGCACCGACGACATCGCTTCCCCTTGTCATATGAAGACGCGCGACGCAGCGCCGCCGCGCCGCGCGCAAACGAAAACGCCGTCACCTCGGTGACGGCGTTTCGTCGAATTCGTCGGATGATAGCGCAATCGTGCGGGCGTTACCGGCCGCCACGCCGTGCGCACCCCCGCGCTTACTTCTTCTTGCCCTTGTGCGCGGCGGTCTTGGCCGGCGCGGCTTTCGCGGGGGCGGCTTTCGCGGGCGCGGCCTTCGCCGGCTTCGCCGACGACTTGGCGGCGCCGCGCTTGCCGCCGTGCGACTTGCCGCCCACCGCCAGGCTCGCGCGCTCGATGTGCGCACCACCCGTCGACGTCGCGATCCGTTCCGGACCGGGTTCCGCCGGCACCGCACGGCCGACCGGCACGTGCAGCACGAGCGCCTGGCCCGGCATCGCGAGATCGCGGTGCGTACGGTTCCACGCCTTCAACTGACCGACCGACACGCCGTAGCGGCCGGCGATCGCCGCCATCGACTGCTTGCGGCGCACGCGGATCAGCATCTTGCGCGTATCGGGAACGTCCGGCTCCATCGCGAGCACGCCGTTTTCGGCGACGTCGGCACTGATGTCCTCGTCGTCGTCGTCGCCGCGCGGCACGACGATCGTCGAGCCCGGCTTCAGGCGCATGCCGGCCGGAATCTTGTTGACCGACATCAGCGTATCGGCGTCGACGCCGATCTTCTCGGCGATCGCGGCCGGGCGCGCACGCTCGCTGACCGTGTAGGTGGTCCACGACGACAGCTGGCCGCTGTAGGCTTTCAGGCTCTTCTCGAACGCGGACGCGTTGTCGAACGGCAGCAGGATCTGCGGCTCGGTCGCGCCGAGGATCACCGGCTTCGAGAACGACGGGTTCAGCGAGCGGAACTCGTCGAGCGGCAGGTTCGCGAGCTTCGCGGCCACCGCCACGTCGATGTCGCGCGACGTCGTGACCGTCACGAAATACGGGTGGTTCGGGATATCGGGCAGCGTCAGGCCGTACTGCTGCGGGCTCGCGATGATGTTCTTCACCGCCTGCAGCTTCGGCACGTAGTTGCGCGTCTCGTTCGGCATCCGCAGGCTCTGGTAGTCGGTCGGCAGGCCGGCCGCCTGGTTGCGCGCGATCGCGCGCTGCACGTTGCCCTCGCCCCAGTTGTACGCGGCCAGCGCCAGATACCAGTCGCCGAACATGTCGTGCAGGCGGGACAGGTAGTCGAGCGCGGCGCTCGTCGACGCGAGCACGTCACGGCGCTCGTCCTGCCACATGTTGCGCTTCAGGTTGTACGTGCGGCCGGTGCCGGGCATGAACTGCCACATGCCGGCCGCCTTCGCGACCGACAGCGCCTGCGGGTTGTACGCGGACTCGATGAACGGCAGCAGCGCGAGCTCGGTCGGCATGTGACGCGCCTCGAGCTCTTCGACGATGTGATACAGGTACTTCTGCGAGCGCTCGGTCATGCGCTGCACGTAATCGGGCCGCTGCGTGTACCAGGTCGTCTGCATGTCGACGAGATCGCTCTGCAGGTCGGGCATCTGGAAGCCGCGACGGATGCGCGCCCAGAGATCGGAGTCTGCACTGGTCAGGTCGCCGACGGATTGCTTGTCGACGTCGACAGTTTCTTTGGCGGTGGCTGATTTACGGAGGTAGTTGGACGTCGCCTGCGAATCGGCGGCGTTGTTGGCGACAGGGGGCTGGCTCGCACACGCGGCGAGGAGTAGCACCACCATCGCACTCAATATAAGTCGCATGAAAATCTCGGCTTCCGACGGCTGGAAATTGCAGGCGATACTACGGAAGTGCGTGCTTCACGTCAATAAAAACACCGAAAACTCAGCGAAATCCTACATTTGGAGCAATTTTTACAGACACCGCTTGAGCTTTGGAGTCCTCCGGAAAACGTCATCGAAACCGGTTTTTCCATTCGCGCATCAGCGTGAACGCCGCCAGACGATCCGTCACCGTTTCGTGCAGCTCGGCCTCGAGCGTCGCATGGATCGCCGCGCTGTCCGCCCGCATGAACGGGTTAACGGCACGCTCGTGCGCGATCGTAGTGGGCAGCGTCGGCACGCCGCGCGCGCGCAGCGCCTGCGCATCGTCGCGCCACGCCGCGAGCGCCGCATTGCCGGGCTCGCACGCGAGCGCGAAGCGGATGTTCGACAGCGTGTATTCGTGTGCACAATGCACACGGGTGTCGCCCGGCAGCGCCGCGAGCGCGTCGAGCGACGCGAGCATCTGCGCGGGCGTGCCTTCGAACAGGCGGCCGCAGCCGCACGAGAACAGCGTGTCGCCGCAGAACACGTGCGGCACCGCGTTGCCCTGCCCGACCCGCTGGAAATACGCGATATGGCCGCGCGTATGACCCGGCACGTCGAGCACGTCGAATGCGACGGCCGGTGCGTCGAGCGTCACGCGATCGCCGCCCGAAAGCGGCCGCGTGACCACGTCGATCGCTTCGGCCGCGGGGCCGTAAACGGCGAGCGGAGCATCGGCCGGTTGGCTATTGCGCAGCGCCTCGACACCGCCGACGTGGTCGGCGTGGTGGTGCGTGAGTAAAATAGCGGTCAACCGCCAGCCTCGTTCGGCAAGAACCCGGCGTACGGGCGCGGCTTCACCCGGGTCGACGGCGATCGCATCGCAGCCGTCCGAGACGAGCCAGATATAGTTGTCTTCGAATGCCGGAACCGGCACGTATTCCAGCTCGTTCATGGGCGCGCAATCATCGTTATGTCTGACCGTCAAATTATAGACTGGCCCGCCTGGACCGACTCGCCGCCCGGCCGCTACGTGCTGGGCTGGGAGCAGGCGCAGCTCGACCGGATCGTGTCCGACGTCTTCGGCTTCCACGCGCTGCAGCTCGGCTTGCCGCAGCTCGACGCGCTGCGCGAGAACCGCATGCCGTATCGCGGCCTGGTGCTCGATCCGGCGAGCGGCGCGAGCGCGCCGTATCAGTATCCGCGGGCGCGCGAAACGCACGCGGCGGCCCATGCGCCGGCCGATCGCAGCACGACCTGGTGCGACCTGCTCGACCTGCCGTTCGAGTCGCAGAGCGTCGACCTGATCGTGATGCCGCACACGCTCGAATTCACGTCCGATCCGCACCGCCTGCTGCGCGAGGCCGAGCGCGTGCTGATGCCGGAAGGCCAGCTCGTGATCACCGGCTTCAACTCGCTCAGCCTGTGGGGCATGCGACAGTCGTTCGGGCGCATGGCGAACCGCCCGTTCGTGCCGGCCACGCGCGACCAGATCGCGTTCATCCGGCTCAAGGACTGGATCAAGCTGCTCGGCTTCGACCTCGAACGCGGCCGCTTCGGCTGCTACCGGCCGCCGCTCGCCACCGATCAGTGGCTGGCCCGCTACGGCTTCATGGAGGCCGCCGGCGACCGCTGGTGGCCGATCTTCGGCGCCGTCTACATGGTGACGGCCGTCAAGCGCGTGCGCGGCATGCGTCTCGTCGGCCCGATCAGGATGAAGAAGCCCGTGCTCGCACCGGGCCTGACGCCGGCGGCCTCCCCGACCACCCATCAAGAACGTTCATGACAACCGACACCATCGACATCTATACCGACGGCGCCTGCAAGGGCAACCCCGGCCCCGGCGGCTGGGGTGCGCTGCTGCGCTACGGCACCCAAGAAAAGGAACTGTTCGGCGGCGAGCCGAACACGACCAACAACCGCATGGAGCTGATGGGCGTGATCGCCGCGCTCGAGGCACTCAAGCGGCCGTGCCGGGTGATCGTGCATACCGACTCGCAATACGTGCAGAAAGGCATCAGCGAGTGGATCCACGGGTGGAAGAAGAAAGGCTGGGTCACCGCGGCGAAGACGCCCGTGAAGAACGCCGACCTGTGGAAGCGGCTCGATGCGCTCGTCGTGCAGCACGACGTCGAATGGCGCTGGGTGAAGGGCCACGCGGGCCACCCCGAAAACGAACGCGCCGACGCGCTCGCGAATCGCGGCGTCGAATCGCTCGCGGCCTGAATCCGGGCCGCCCCCTCTCTTTCCCGATTTATCCGACATGCGCCAGATCATTCTCGATACCGAAACCACCGGCCTGAACGCCCGCACGGGCGACCGCCTGATCGAAATCGGCTGCGTCGAGCTGCTGAACCGCCGGCTCACCGGCAACAACCTGCACATCTACGTGAACCCCGAGCGCGACAGCGATCCGGGCGCACTGGCCGTGCACGGCCTCACGACCGAGTTCCTCAGCGACAAGCCGAAGTTCGCGGAAGTCGTCGACCAGATCCGCGACTTCGTGAAGGGCGCCGAGCTGATCATCCACAACGCGCCGTTCGACCTCGGCTTCCTCGACGCCGAATTCGCGCGGCTCGGCCTGCCGCCGTTCACCGAGCATTGCGGCGGCGTGATCGACACGCTGGTGCAGGCCAAGCAGATGTTCCCCGGCAAGCGCAACTCGCTCGACGCGCTGTGCGACCGCTTCGGCATCAGCAACGCGCACCGCACGCTGCACGGCGCACTGCTCGACTCGGAACTGCTCGCCGAGGTGTATCTCGCGATGACGCGCGGCCAGGACAGCCTCGTGATCGACATGCTCGACGACACGGGCGCCGACGGCGGTGCGGCGAACGGCCAGCGCGTGTCGCTTGCGGCGCTCGATCTGCCGGTCATCGCAGCAAGCGACGACGAGTTGGCCGCGCACCAGACGCAGCTCGACGAACTCGACAAGTCGGTCAAGGGCGCCTGCGTGTGGCGCCAATCCGGCGACGCGGAAGCAGCGGACGCCGCGCAAGCCGCCTGACGCGGCACCCGCCCCGCCGCGCGTGCGGCCGCGCCTACGCGCGCGGCTGCAGCGCGATCACCGCCATCCCGCCGAGCGCGAGCACCGCGCCGGCCACGTCCCAGCGGGTCAGCGCGACGCCGTCGACCACCCGCAGCCAGATCAGCGCCACCGCGATGTACACGCCGCCGTACGCGGCGTAAGTGCGCCCCGCCGCGCTCGGGTGCAGCGTCAGCAGCCACGCGAACAGCGCGAGCGACAGCGCGGCCGGCACCAGCAGCCAGGCCGGGCGCCCGGCCTTCAGCACGAGCCACGGCAGATAGCAGCCGGCGATTTCGGCCAGCGCGGTAGCGGCGAACAGCGCCGCGATCCTCATCAGTTCGGTCATCCGGTTCCTCGCGAATTCAGCCCGGTCGCGACGGGCGGTACGGCCGCGCCGCGCGCCGCCGATCATACCCGAGCGGGCCGCGCCGGCGCCCCCACCAGACGGGCGACTCCGGTCAATTTGCACGATCGTCCGTCATCGTGCTATCATGTCGCCTGTTTCAACATTCAATCTCTGTCTTTTCGATTTTGAGAGAAGTCCGTCCGCATAATGCGGGCCGGTGCCTCGATCGAAATTGCATCCACAGGAAAGCCCGCCCGACAGGCCCGCTTTTCTCGTTTCGTTGCCCCTCCGGGGCGTTGCCGGAACGCCGGACCCTCGTCCGCACCGGCATCTGCCGCCTGCATCACGCGGCCCATTCTTCATGAGCGCACTGTCGCGACGGCCCATCGGGCCCGCGTCGAAGCAGCCCCTCGGCCCTTTGCTGCCTTGCGCAGTCAGTGCTCGATGGTCTGCCCCGACGCGCAGCACACGACCCCGCGCTCGCCGGCAAACCGTGTCGGACGGCCTGCCCGTTCCGGCGCTGTCAAAGGAGTGCATGACCTTGACCGCAACACACGTCAGCCCGACCGCTGTCTCTTCCCCCGCTTCGTCGTCCGCCGAAGCCCCGCTCGCCGTGGACGACATCACCGTCGTCGACCAGAGCCTGCTCAAGCGCGCCGTCAGCGCGATGGCCATCGGCAATGCGATGGAATGGTTCGACTTCGGCGTCTACAGCTATATCGCCGTCACGCTCGGCAAGGTGTTCTTCCCGTCCAGCAGCCCGTCCGCGCAGTTGCTCGCCACCTTCGGCACGTTCGCGGCCGCGTTCCTCGTGCGCCCGCTCGGCGGCATGGTGTTCGGCCCGCTCGGCGACCGCATCGGCCGCCAGCGCGTGCTCGCCGCCACGATGATCATGATGGCCGTCGGCACCTTCGCGATCGGCCTGATCCCCAGCTACGCGTCCATCGGGATCATGGCGCCCGTGCTGCTGCTCGTCGCCCGCCTCGTGCAGGGCTTCTCCACCGGCGGCGAATACGGCGGCGCCGCCACCTTCATCGCCGAGTTCTCGACCGACAAGCGCCGCGGCTTCATGGGCAGCTTCCTCGAATTCGGCACGCTGATCGGCTATGTGCTGGGCGCGGGCGTCGTCGCGCTGCTCACCGCGTCGCTGTCGCAGGACGCGCTGCTGTCGTGGGGCTGGCGCGTGCCGTTCCTGATCGCCGGCCCGCTCGGCCTGATCGGTCTCTACATCCGGATGAAGCTCGAGGAAACGCCCGCGTTCAAGCGCCAGGCCGAACAGCGCGAAGCGCAGGACAAGGCCGTGCCGAAAGCGCGCTTTCGCGAGACGCTGCTGCGCAACTGGCGTGCGCTGCTGCTGTGCGTCGGCCTCGTGCTGATCTTCAACGTGACCGATTACATGGTGCTGTCGTACCTGCCGAGCTTCATGTCGTCGACGCTGCATTTCGACGAATCGCACAGCCTCGTGCTGGTGCTGATCGTGATGGTGCTGATGATGCCGATGACGCTGTACGCCGGCCGCCTGTCGGACAAGATCGGCCGCAAGCCGGTGATGCTCGCCGGCTGCGTCGGCCTGCTGGTGCTGTCGATCCCGTCGCTGATGCTGATCCATGCGGGCACCACGGCGTCGGTGTTCGGCGGCCTGCTGATCCTCGGCGTGCTGCTGTCGTGCTTCACCGGCGTGATGCCGTCGGCGCTTCCCGCGCTGTTCCCGACCGAAATCCGTTACGGCGCGCTCGCGATCGGCTTCAACGTGTCGGTATCGCTGTTCGGCGGCACGACGCCCCTCGTCACCGCGTGGCTCGTCGACGTGACGCACAACCTGATGATGCCCGCGTACTACATGATGGGCGCCGCGTTGATCGGCGTCGTGTCGGTCGTCGCGCTCGCCGAAACCGCGCGCCAGCCGCTGAAGGGCTCGCCGCCGGCCGTCGCGACGCGCCGCGAAGCGCATCAGCTCGCGCGCCAGTTGCGCGAGGAGAATGACGAGTCGGACCTCTACGGCGTCGCGACTCCCGCACGCGCATGAGCGTCGCTCGATGAAAAAGCCCCGGCCGAAGCCGGGGCCCGATCGAACCCGATCCGCCCGACCGGCTTGCGCCGGCCGGGCTTTTTTTCATCCGCGCGCCGCGCACGTGCTCATGCGTGCGCTTCGCAGTGACGGCAGAAGATCAGCGCGCGCGAGCGCGACACGGCCGCCTGCGCGCCGCGCGCCGCCACGATCAGCCCGACCTGGCCGAGATTGAAATCGCGCTCGACCATCAGCTGCGCCAGCGCGGCAAGCGGCAACACGACGGACGGGTGGTACAGACTCGATTCGATCAGGGCTTTCATCATCGGCTCCATCTGGCAACGCGTAATTCGATGGAGTGGATTCTAGGGATCGGTCGCCTCCGGATAAACAGCGCGAATGCGAAGTCACTTGTCAGCCGTCGAGAACAATCGGCAGCGACTGGCCGGACACGAGCCGGCGGCGTCCAACATCGATGTGCGACGGCCCGGCGCGCGAACCCTAGACGAGCGGCGTTTCGACGAAGGCCGGCAGCGCTTCCGCCCGCGCGGAATGCGCGGCGAGCGCCGGATAACGGGCCGGATCGATCCGCGCAAGCACCGGGTAATCTGCGGCCACGAATTGCGTGAAGCGCCACGCCACCGCGACCGTCACGTCGGACTGCAGCAGCCGCGCACCGCCGAACCAGCCGTTGGTGGCCGCGACCAGCGGCTCCAGTGCGCCGTATGCGGCTTCGAGCTGGCTCAGCACGCGCTCGACCCACGGTTCGTGCTGCTTGTCCGACGGCCGCAGCGCCTGCTCGTAGACGACCTGCACGGTCTTCTCGGCGGCGGCCAGCGCGAACCCGATCGGCACCAGCGCGCGCAGCCGGGCATCGACGGCATCGGGCAGCAGGCGCCGCTCGGGCGCGGCCAGGTGGTCGAGATAGTCGACGATCAGCGACGAATCGATCAGCGTCGCGCCGCCGTCGGTCACGAGCGTCGGCGCCTTGACGACCGGGTTGATCGTCCTGAACTGCTCGACATGACGAAACACCGAGAGCGACTCGTGTTCGAACGGCAGGTCGAGCAGCTTCGCCGAGATGGCGACGCGGCGCACGAACGGGGAATCCAGCATGCCGATCAGCTTCATCGCAAACGCTCCGTTTCGAGGAAATGGAACCGCCGACTGTAGCAGCGTCGCGCGGCAGCGCCTAGCACCCGTTCGCGCCAATAACGGGCTTGTGCTGGCCTCAGCGTGCCCGTGCGCTCGACACGCGCGGCCGCGCATCGGGCTCGCACTGCCCGTCCACAGTGACCATAATGCAGGTTCACGCTCCTTCCGCCCCAGGGTCCGCCATGTGGTACGCCGTCGTCGAGCAGCAGCGGGAATGGATGCGCGCATGGCGCGCGGCGACGCGATACGCGTTCGATGCGTGGCCCGCGGCGTCGCTGCCGCATGCCGCGTCGTCGTGCTACGACGACCTGTTCGAACCGCTGCTCGGGCCGCAGGCCGCGCCGCCGGGCTTCGACCTCGCGTGGCCGGACGTCGGCGAGCAGGTCGTCGCGCACACGCCGTTTTGCGACTTGCGGCGCTTCGCGCACGCCGATGCGCGCCGCACGGTGTTGCTGTGCGCGCCGCTCGTCGGGCACGCGGCCGTGATGATGCGGGAAACCGCCGAAACGCTGCTCGCCGATGGCGACGTCTGCGTGACCGACTGGCGCAATGCGCGCGACGTGCCGCTCGCGGCAGGCCGTTTCGGGCTCGACGAGTACGTCGCGATGCTCGACGGCTTCGTCGCCACCCTCCAGCGCGACGATCGGCCGCTGCACGTCGTCGCCGTGTGCCAGGCGACCGTACCGGCGCTCGGCGCACTCGCGCTGCGCGCCGCACGCGGCCTCGCGCCGCCCGCGAGCATCACGCTGATCGGCGGCCCGCTCGACGCGCGGCTGAACCCCAGCGCGCTCGGCGCCGCGGCCGCCGCCCATTCGCTCGACTGGTGCCGGCGCCACCTGATCGACATCGTGCCGCCCGGCTTCGCGGGGCACGGCCGCGCCGTGTTCCCGACCTATCTGCAGCAGGGCGAGATCGCGCTCCTGTATCCGCAACGCTTCCTGACGCTGATCGAAACCTACGCGCTGGCGGCGTCGCGTTTCGACATGAGCGGGCTTGCCGACGCCCGGCGGGCGCTGCGCGAATACACGGCGCTGCTCGACATGCCGGCCGACTATTTTCTCGACACGGTCGACGTCGTGTTCCAGCGCATGCTGCTCGCGACCGGCGCGTGGCGCGTGCGTGGCCGGCGCGTCGACCCCGCCGCGCTGCGCGACGTCGCGCTGCTGACCGTCGAAGGCGCCCGCGACGCGGTCACGGGCGCTGGGCAGACGCATGCGGCGCTCGCCCTGTGCAGCGGCCTGTCGGCCGACGAGCGCCATCGCGTCGACATCGACGATTGCGATCACTATGGGCTGTTTACGGGGCCACGCTGGCACGGCAACGTCCATCCGGCGCTGCAGCGCGTGTTCGCGCTGGCGGAAGCCGGCCGAGCGCGCCCGCGCCGGAGCCGTCGGACGTGACGCCGCGTCAGGGGCGCGCCGCGTCGAGCAGCGCGCGCACCTCGTCGTCGCTCGTCTGCTCGAAGCGCGCGTAGAACTGGCTGATCCCGAAGAACCGCAGCGGCTGCGACACCGTGACGAACGCGTCGGCCAGGCCGTCGAACGCGTGCGCCGCACCCGCCGGCGCGACCGGCACCGCCGCGACGATGCGCGCCGGGTGGCGCTCGCGCAGCGCCTGCAGCGCGACGCGCATCGACGCGCCGGTCGCGACGCCGTCGTCGACGACGATCGCGATGCGTCCGTCCACCGCCTGCGGCGGCACCGCGCCGCGGTACAGCGCCTCGCGGCGTTGCAGTTCGGCCGTCTCGCGCGCGATCACGTCGGCGAGTTGCGCATCGGAGACGTCCATCGAACGGATCACCGAGCGTTGCAGATGCATCGCGCCGCCCGTCGCGATCGCGCCCATCGCGAGTTCGGGGTCGAACGGCACGCCGAGCTTGCGCACGACCAGCACGTCGAGGGGCGCGCGCAGCGCGCATGCGACCGGATACGCGACGGGCACGCCGCCGCGCGGTAACGCGAGCACGACCACATCGCTTCGCCCTGCGTATTCGCGCAACGCGTCGGCCAGTTGGCGGCCGGCATCGGCGCGATCGGCAAAACTGCTTTCGGTCACGATCGACTCCCTGCCGTTGCGCCGGGTGCGCGCCACCCGCGCCGGCGCCTGTCAACGAGGATGGTGCATCGCTCGCGCCGATGCAAGCAGGGTCACACCGGCGCGACGCGTCGCAACGAAGGGTCAGAGACCGCTGGCCTGCCGGTACAGCCGCCAGAACGACTGGGCGTAGGACTGCGCGAGTTCGGGCGCGCGCCGGAACACGTTCACCGTGTCGGCGTGCTCGGCCGCGCCGTCGGACAGCGTCGTCAGCGCGACGCTGTCGTCGACGATCACGAAGCGCGACGCGGGGCCGCCGCCCCGGGAGTCGATCGCGACGTCGATGCCCGCGGATTTCAGATAGCCGGCGCCGCTGTACCTGCCCGCACGCGGCGGGCGCACCAGCACGACGCGCACTTCGATCCCGCGCGCGCGGGCCGAGCGCAGCGCGCTCGCGACAGCCGGCGGCACCTGCGTATAGCCGGCCAGCAGCACGCGGCGCTGCGCCTGTTCGATCAGGTCGACGGTCGCGTCGGCCGCCGCGTTGTCATACGAAAAGTACGTGCCGACCGATGCGGCGTCGGACGGAATATGGCTGGCGTGGACGCTCGCCGCGCAGCAGAACGCGGCGAGAAAGAAGGCGGCTGGTCTCATGGCGGGCGCCATTGTAGCGACGCCATTTCGCGTGGCAAGGGGCGGCGACGACGCTGCTGCGCCGGCGCAACACACGGTGCGAAACAGGTGCCCGGCGGCCGGGTTTCAGCCGGGTTTCGCCGCGCTGATCAGCCGGCCGCGACGCGCGCGAGCCAGCTCGTCACGCCTTCGACGGAACGGAAATCCGCGAGGCTGCGCGCCGGCAACGCGGGATACGCGCCGGCAGCCATCTCGGCCAGCGCGCGGCCGGGGCCGAGTTCGAGAAACGCGGTTGCGCCGGCCTCCACGCACGCGGCAAGACAGGCCGCCCACTCGACCGGCTCGGCGATCTGCCGCGCGAGCTTGTCGAGGCCCATGTCGACCTCGAGCACCGACGCGCCGTCGATCCCCGAAAACAGCCGCGTGCCGGGCAACGGTCGACGCACGGGTGTCGTGGCCAGCGTCGCGCGGAATGCGGGTACGGCCGCCGCGAGCCGGCGCGTGTGCGACGCGATCCGCACGCAGACGGGCGCGACGCGCAGCGCGCCGGCACGGGTCGCATCGTCGGCCACGGCATCGACATCGGCGCGCCGCCCGGCGACCACGAACGCATCGCCGGGATTCGCGATCGCGATGGCCGCGTCGCGACCGTCGCACAGCCGCGCGAGTTGCGGGCGCGTCAGGCCTCGCACGAACACCATCCGCTCGTCGCCGCCGCTCGCGGCATCCATCTCGCGTGCCCGCGCGGCAGCCAGCTCGAGTGCATCGTGCGGGTCGATCATTCCGGCGACGCTCCACGAGCCGACC
The DNA here is from genome assembly GCF_001532755.1 of Burkholderia sp. MSMB2157WGS. NCBI lineage: Bacteria > Pseudomonadati > Pseudomonadota > Betaproteobacteria > Burkholderiales > Burkholderiaceae > Burkholderia > Burkholderia sp. MSMB2157WGS. The sequence goes on from NZ_LPJG01000011.1 coordinate 62,917, forward strand.
TCGCCGACGCTGTAGCCCGCGACGCAACGCCGGCGCGGCCACGCCGCGTCGAGCAGCGCCGCCGCCGCGAGCGCCTGGACCGTGCAAAGAATCTGCGCGGCGCGGTTTTCCCGCAGCGCGTCGGGTCCGGCCTGCCGGACCCACGCGCGCGGATCGTCGCCGAGCAGCCGGCCCGCATGCGCGAACAGTGCGTCGGCCTGCGGCGCCGACCCGGTCAGGTCGAACATGTCGGCGCGTTGCGCCCCCTGCCCCGAGCACAGAATGGCCAGCGTCATCGCGCGTCCCCTTCGGCATCGAGCGCATCGACGAATACGCTCATCGCGAGCAGGTCGGCCGCGCCGCCCGGGCTCAGCCGGCGCGCGACGAACGCACGATGCGCGGCCGCTGCGCGCAGCCGCCAGTCGGGCGTGCGCACGCCGCCGCGCGCGACGAACGCGCGGGCGGTCGCACGGGCGAAATCGAGGCCGTCCCGGCCGCCCCGATGCAGCAGATTCGTGTCGTCGAGCACGGCGACCAGCGCGAAGCACGCGGCGACCCGCGCGGCTTCCGGATCGTCCGGCAGGTCGCGCCGTGCGCGGCGCAGCGCGGGCAGCCCGACCGCGTACACGGACGGGAAACCGTCGGCCGCCTCGCGACGCGCGCCGCCGACACCGTAGCGACGGCTGGCGCACTCGCCGTGGCTGTCCGGCAAACGCGGGCCGCCGAGGATCTCGACGCCCCAGCGACGGGCCACGAACGCACCGAGCGTGGTGCCGTCCGGCATCGCGCCCGGCCGCGCGCGCCGGCCGGCGGCCGCGCACAGCAGCCCGAGCCCGAAGATCGCGCCGCGATGCGTATTGACGCCGCCGGTCGCGGCGAGCATCGCGTGTTCGGCTCGCAGGCCGATCTTGCGCAGCACGGCCATGTCCGCGTCGCGCGCGCCCGCGTCGGCGAGTTCCGCGAAGTACGGTCGCAGCACGGCCGCGCTGCGCGCGAACGTCGCCGCGTCCATGTCCGCGTGACTGCCGGTGTCGACGTGACTGACGAGGCCCGGCTTCGGATAGGTCTCGATCTCGAGCACGAGGCTGCGCTCGGCCAGCGCGGCGATGCGCTCGGCATCGGACGGCGCCGCCAAGCGGCAGGCACCGCGGGCGCTCATCGCGTGCCTCCGGCGAATGCGTCGGCGCGCATCAGCTCGACGGCCCGCGCGGTCTTCACCGCGACTTCAGGCAACCGCGCGTGCAGTTCGCGCCAGTTGACGCCCGCGCCGTCGTCGCGCAGCAGCTCGCCGTCGATGCGCATCGGCGCGCGCGCGTCGATCGCCGCGAGACCGTCGAGCAACGGCGCGAGCGACGCGGGGTCGGGCAGCGGAAATACGATGTCGAGATCGGATGAGGCGCTCAGGTAAGCCTCGCCCGTCAGCGCCTGCCAGGCGAGGCTGCCGAACACGCGGCCCTGCACGCCGCAGCGCGCGCCGAGCGCATCGAGCGCGCGCAACGGCGCGTGCCATGCCGCGGGCGCGGCGGCGCGCACGTCCGTCAACGTCGGCAGCGGACCGACCGTCGCGAGCGCGTCGGCGGACACGTTCAGCGCGATGCGCCGCTTGCCTGCCGAAGGCGGCAGCGGCAGGCCGAGCGGCACGCGGCCGGCATCGGCTTCATCCGGCGACGCGCGACGCACGATCAGCGGCCAGCCGCGTGCGGCCCATGCGCGTACGAGCGGGTCGCCCGCGAGCGCGGGGTCGCGGGCGAATGCCGCGCCCCACCCGCCCGCCGTCAGCGTGACGAGCGTATGGCGGCGCAGCGGCAGCTCAGCGTGCGGCACGCGCGAGTGCCTCGACGCGGGCGGCGACGTCGGTCGCGATCGGCCGGCCGCGCGCCGCGCGCCGGTCGATGCGGTCGATCGGCTTGCCGAGCCATTCGCCGACCTGCGCGTCGAGCGCGCGGGACGGATCGAGCACGGCGTCGACGGCGCCCATCTTCACGAGATTGTCGAGGCCCGGCGCGAACACCGGTGTCGAACGCGCCATCTCCTTCAGCACGTCGATCGGCAGCTTGGTCACGCGCGACATCGACGGCAGATCCATCACCTCGGGCTCGGCGCCCGGCACCGCGAGCAGCGTACGCGTCGCGAGCGCGGTCGCGATGAATGCGCCGGCGGCCGTGTGGCCGTACAGCACGCCGATCGTCCGGTGCCCGGCGAGATCCGCGTGCATCAGGCACTTCGCGAGATGCGACAGCCCTTCGTTCAGGCCGAGCAATTCGTCGCGCTTGCTCATCCGCTGGCTGTCGCTGTCGACCAGCACGAGGATCGGCGTGTCGCCGCCGCGCGCGACCGTCTCGAGCACGTGCGACGCGAGCGTCAGCGCCTCGTCGATGCCGAACGGCAGGCGCTCGGCAACGCCGATCACGTCGACGCGCACGCCGGCCAGTTCCGCGTGGCCCGTCAGCAGGCCGCCGTTGCGCGCAATCGCGTGGCCCGCGGGAAACAGCGCGTTCAGTACTTCATCGAGCGTCATGCTGCCTCCCGCCGGGCCGCCCCAAGGGAAGCAGGCGCCCCCTCGGGGCGCAGCGAACGAAGTGAGCGTGGGGGTCGTTTCATTTCTGCTCCTGTAACTGGTCGGCGAGCCTGGCGAATTCGTCGTCGGGCATGCCGGGAATCGCTTCCGGCCGATCCGCGCCGAGCATGCGCCACACGTCGAGCGCATCCTGGCAGGCGCCGAACCGCTCGACCCGCGCTTCGAGGCGCGCCTGCTCCGCGCGCAGCATCGCCGCATCGAACGACGGCGCCCGGTCGATCAGCGCGAGCGCGGCCGCGCGGAACGCGTCCGGCGTATCGGCCACGTAGCGATCGGCGCCGCCGATCAGCCGCCGGTGCTTGCCGCCCATCGTGCGCCAGATCAACGCGCGATCCTTCGAGTCGAATTCCTCGACGCCGCGATTGGTCTCGATCACCTCGGGGCCCGACACGCTGATGCGCCCCTGCTCCGACACCGCGAGCGCCGAACAGCACGCGGCGAGCAACCCGCCGCCGCCGTAGCAGCCCGCGCGCCCGCCGATCAGCCCGATCACCGGCACGCCGGCCGCACGCGCTTCGACGAGCGCGCGCATGATCTCGGCGATCGCGAGCTCGCCCGCGTTCGCTTCCTGCAGCCGCACGCCACCCGTATCGAACAGGATCAGCACCGGCTTGCCGACTTCGCGCGCGGCGCGCAGCAACCCGGTGAGCTTCGCGCCGTGCACTTCGCCGAACGCGCCGCCCATGAAGCGGCCCTCCTGCGCGGCGACCAACACCGGCCGGCCGTCGAGCCGGCCGTGGCCGACCACCATCCCGTCGTCGAACTGCTGCGGCAGATCGAACAGCGGCAGATGCGGGCTCGTCACGCGCTCGGCCGGCCCCAGGAATTCGCCGAAGCTGCCCGCGTCGAGCAGCCCGTCGATACGCTGCCGCGCCGATGCTTCGTACCAGCTCGCTGCGTTCGCGACGAACGCCGGCGCGTCGTGAATCGCGTCGCTCATCATGCGTCTCCCTCGATCGCGCGCACGGCCTGCGCGAGCCGCAGCGACACCATGTCGGGGCGCGCGCCGCCGTCGTTGATCGACAGCTTCAGACCGCCCGGCGTGCGCCGCTCGACGAAATCCGACACGACCGCCTGCCAGACCGCGCCGAAACCGACGGCCGCGGTGCGGATGTCGATCTCGCATTCGTTGCCCGGCAGCACGCGCTCGACCAGCACCTCGAGGTTGCCGGACGCGACCACGCCGACGAGCGCCGCGGCCTGCTCGCCCTTCGCGCGCTCGCGCGCGGTGAAGCGATAGTTCAACTGTTCCATGCCCTCTTCCTCACCAGTTGCGGAACCGGGCCGGCGGCGCATAGAGCCCGCCCGACCAGTGCACGAGATCCTTGATCGAACGCGCGGCGAGCCAGCGGCGGTCGGCGTCGAGCGGATCGATGCCGAGATCTTCCGGGCGGCGGATCACGCCGCGCTCGCGCAGCCGTTCGACCAGCTTCCGGTCGCGGCCGCGGCCGACGTCCGTATAGCCGGCGACGCCGCGGATCGCGTGCTCGCGTTCGTCCTTGTCGCGGCACATCAGCAGGTTCGCGATCCCTTCCTCGGTGACGATGTGCGTGACGTCGTCGCCGTACACCATGATCGGCGCGAGATCGAGCTGCAGCTTGTCGGCGAGCTTCAGCGCGTCGAGCTTCTCGACGAACATCGGCACGTTCTTGTCGCCGAACGTCTCGCCGATCTGCACGACCAGCTTGCGGCCGCGCCGCAGCGCCGCCGGCGTGTCGGGGTCGGCTTGCGCGCCGGCCTTCAGCCACGGCTCGCTCGGATGGCGGCGGCCGCGCGCGTCGCTGCCCATGTTCGGCGCGCCGCCGAAGCCGGCGATCCGCTCGGCCGTGACCGTCGACGAATGGCCCGCCAGGTCGATCTGCAGCGTCGAGCCGATGAACATGTCGCACGCGTAGAGGCCGGCCGTCTGACAGAACGCGCGGTTCGAGCGCAGCGATCCGTCGGGGCCCGTGAACCACACGTCGGAGCGCGCACGGATGTAGTCGTCCATCCCGACTTCGGAGCCGAAGCAGTGGATCTGCTCGACCCAGCCCGATTCGATCGCGGGAATCAGCGTCGGATGCGGATTGAGCGCCCAGTGCGTGCAGACCTTGCCCTTCAGCCCGAGCTTCTCGCCGTAGGTCGGCAGCAGCAGCTCGATCGCGGCCGTGTTGAAGCCGATCCCGTGATTCAGGCGGCGGATGCCGTACGGTTCGTAGATGCCCTTGATCGCGAGCATCGCGGTCAGGATCTGCGTTTCGGTGATCGCCGCCGGATCGCGCGTAAACAGCGGCTCGACGTAGAACGGCCGACCGGCCTCGACGACGAAATGCACGCGATCGCCCGGGATGTCGACGCGCGGCACCTTGTCGACGATGCGGTCGACCTGCGCGATCACGATGCCGTCCTTGAACGCGGTGGCCTCGACGACGGTCGGCGTGTCCTCCGTATTCGGGCCGGTGTACAGGTTGCCGTCGGCGTCGGCGCTCACGGCCGCGATCAGCGCGACCTGCGGCGTGAGGTCGATGAAGTAGCGGGCGAACAGTTCGAGGTAGGTATGCACCGCGCCGAGCGCGATCTTGCCGCCGAACAGCAGCTTCGCAATGCGCTGCGACTGCGGGCCCGAATACGCGAAGTCGAGACGCTTCGCGATCCCGCGCTCGAACACGTCGAGATGCTCGGGCAGCACGACGCCCGACTGCACCATGTGCAGGTCGTGGATCTTCGCGCTGTCGACGTCGGCGAGCGCGGTGGCGAGCAAGTCGGCCTGCTTCTGGTTGTCGCCTTCGAGGCAGACGCGGTCGCCGGGCCGCAGCACCGCCTCGAGCAACGCGACGGTGTCGCGCGCATCGACCCGCTTGCCGTGCGCGTATGCCGCGCCGGCCGCGAGGCGTGCATCGCGCGCCTGCCGCGCGTGATTCCATCCCGTCATGAACAGTTCTCCGCTTCGATGGTTCAGCGGCATTCTAAGCCTGGCGCCGCCGCCGATTGATGATGTTGACGAATGCGACTCAGAGGACGCCGCGATGGATACGGCCCGCCGCGGCCGGCACGCGCCGGCCGCCCGGATCGCACTCGGCGGCTATGCGCCGACCAGCGCGCGCGTCGTGAAGAACAGCAGCGACGGCCCGAGCAGGCAGCCGACGCCGGTATGGAACGTCGCGACCAGCGCGCCGTACGGGACGAGCCGGCGATCGGTCGCGGCGAGCCCCGCGCTCACGCCGCTGACGGTGCCGGCCAGCCCGCCGAAGATCATCGCGGAGCGCGGCGTCTTCAGGCCCATGAAGTTGGCCGCGACCGGCGTGCCGACCATCACGATGATCGCCTTGACGAGCCCCGTCGCGATGCTGAGTGCGATCACGTCGGAGCTCGCGCCGATCGCCGCGCCCGTGACGGGCCCGACGATGTAGGTGACGGCGCCCGCGCCGATGGTCGTCATGCTGACCGCATCGGTATAGCCGAACGCGCGCGCGATGCACGCGCCGACGATGAACGGCAGCACGGTGCCGAGCAGCAGCGACACGACGCCGACGAGCCCGGCCTTGCGCGCCTCGGTCGGCTGCACCTCGAACGCGGTCGCGACGATCGCGAAATCGCGCAGCATCGCGCCGCCCATCAGGCCGATGCCGGCGAACAGCTTGACGTCGGCCAAGCCCTTCTCGCCGCCGGTGAATGCGCCGCCGACGTACGCGAGCACGAGACCGATGACGATCGCGATCGCCGAGCCGTGCACGCGGCCGAACGTGAGCTTGCGCGACGCGATCGACGACAGCCACATGATCAGGCCGACCAGCGCGAACGACGCGACGAGCCCGTTGTGGGCGACGGTTTTTTCGAGCATCTGCAGCATGGCGGCCTCCGTTATCGTTCTTCGAATTGCGGCACGCCCGCGAAGGCCGTGTCGTCGCGCCCCATGCGCGCGAGTACCGCGATGCAGCATGCGCAGACCGCGACCGCGCCGACGGCGGCCAGCAGCGCGACCGGCCCGCCCTTGAGCGCGGCGACGACGTTCTGGTTCGCGGCCATCGCGACGACGACCGGGATGTACATCGCGCCCCAGAAACCGACGCCGGCCTCGGTCTCCTTCGGCAGCCAGCCGCGCCGATGCAGCCACAGGCGCAGGCAGATCAGCAGCAGCATCGCGATGCCGACGCCGCCGACGTTGGTCTTCACGCCGATGGCTGCGCCGAGCAGGTCGCCGAGAAACAGTCCGGCCAGGTGGCAGAACGCCAGCAGCGCGGTTCCGTAGATGATCATGAGTCGTCTCCAGTCTCTTCGTGACGGGCGCCTGACGCGCGCGGGAGCCAGGCCCGCACGCCGATCCCGGGCGGACTGTTCGTCTCCTGCGGCGGGGCGCCGCGGCCCGGCGGCTCGTCGTGCGAGCGCGTTCTCGGGGTCGATGGGATGATGCGGGTTCGGGCCGGACGCCGGATGCCTTAGACTGACCGATGCAACCGGCGGCGCGACACGGGCTACGCGTCCGGTGCCCCCTTCGCGGAGGCCGCACTGGCGCGTGATCCGATACTAGCGCCGCAAAATCCGGCCATTTATGAAGTTGTCGAAACCGATTCAGTGGATTTAGCAATGCGTCCGTTACCGCCCGAGCTGCTGCGCAGCTTCGTCGCCGTCGCCCAGTCCGGCAGCTTCACCGCTGCGTCCGAGCGCGTGAGCCTGTCGCAATCGACCGTCAGCCAGCATATCCGCCGCCTCGAGGAGCTGCTCGACCGGCCGCTGTTCGAGCGCGACACGCGCAACGTGCACCTGTCGCAGCACGGCGACGCGCTGTTCCGCTACGCGGTGCGCATCCTCGAACTGATGGACGAGGCCGTCACGTCGGTATGCGGGCCGCCGCTGTCGGGCAAGGTGCGGCTCGCGATGTCGGAGGATTTCGCGTCGGCGCACCTGACGGCCGCGCTCGCGAGCTTCGTGCAGCGCAACCCGGACGTCGAACTCGCGATCTCGACCGGGCTGTCGGGCGACCTGTTCGACGCGCTCGACGAAGGCCGGCACGATCTCGTGTTCGCGAAACGCATCGCCGGCAGCCGGCGCGGACGCGTGATCCGCAGCGAACCGCTGTACTGGTGCACCGGCCCCGATTCGCCGATCACCGGCCACGAAGCCGTGCTGCCGCTCGCGATGCATCCGGAACCGAGCGTGTCGCGCCGCCGCGTGCTCGAATCGCTCGAAGCCGTCGGGCGCCCTTACCGGATCGCCGTCGTGAGCAGCAGCATCGCGGTGTTGCGGGCGGCCGCGAGCGCGGGGCTCGGCGTCAGCGCGTTCGCCGGCTACGTGATCCCGGCCGGGCTCGCGCGGCTCGAGGCGGGACTGCCGGAACTCGGCGAACTCGAATACGTGATCGACCGCCCGGCGGCCGCGTCGCGCTCGACGCTCGCGCTGGAAGCCACGTTGATCGCGGCGGCGGCCGAGTTGTAACGGCGCCGTGCGCACCTGACGGCTTTGCCCGGCACGCGTCATCGTCCGCGCAGCACCCGCTCGCGACAATGGGACCCATCGGAGGCGCGCCGCGCATCGCCACGCGCCTCCGATACCCCGTCCCCTTGATCGGAGCCCGCCATGAAGAACGTCCTGCGATTCGCCGCCGCGACCGCTGCAGCCGCGCTGCTGTCCCCCGCCTTTGCCCAGACCGACGCGTCGGCGCCCGCACCGGGCCTCACGCGCGCGGAAGTCGTCGACCAGCTCAAGCAGGCCTATCTCGACGGCGAACTACCGACGAACGACGGCAACTACCCGCCGGACGCCGCGACCCGCGCGCGCAATCGCGAACTCGTGCAGGCCGCGAGCCCCGCGTGGCTGGCCCATGTGCCGCCCGCGCCCCAGGCAACGTCGCAGCAGTGACCGGCGCCGCCGCCGCGCGCGATCGGGTCGTGATCAGGGCAGGAAGCTGCAGCGCCGCGCGTCGATCAGCTCGACGAGCAACCGGTCGCGCTCCGCCGCCAGTTCCTGCATCGAGCGCTCGCCCTGGATCGCGCGCAGCGCGTCGTTCAGCTTGCGATCGACTTCCGGATCGAACGAAGGCGTGCCGAGGTCGTCCCACCAGCTCGTGATCGGCCCCGACAGGTGCTCGAGGAAGTGCGCGATCCCGCCCGCGCCGCCGCCGAGGTGATAGGTCAGGCACTGCCCCATCAGCCCCCAGCGCAGGCCGGGGCCCCACGCGACGGCCTTGTCCGCATCGGCGACGCTCACGACGCCTTCGCCGACGAGGTGATACACCTCGCGAAACAGCGCGGCCGCGAGCCGATTCGCGACGTGGCCGGTCATCTCCTTGTTCAGGACGATCGTCTGCTTGCCGAGCCCGTCGTAGAAACGCTTCACGCGTGCGATCACGTCCTGGCCGGTCGCATCGCCGCCGACCAGCTCGACGAGCGGAATCAGGTGCGGCGGATTGAACGGATGCGCGATCAGGCAGCGTTCCGGATGCTTCGCGCACGCGGTCTGGATCTCGGACATCTTCAGGCCCGACGAGCTCGACGCGATCGGCACGTGCGCGGGCAGCACGTCGTCCATCTGGCGATAGAGCGCGCGCTTCAGGTCGAGTCGCTCGGGGCCGCTCTCCTGCACGAAGTCGACGCCGTCCAGCGCACGCACGAGATCGGCGTCGAACGACAGCCGCGCGGCAAGCTCCGCGGCCCGCTCGCCGAGAAACGCGGCCAGCGCGTCGCGCAGCCGCGCATCGGCCTGCGGGGCCGGGTCGGTCGCGACGACGTCGAAGCCCTGCGTCAGGTAGAAAGCGGCCCAGCTCGCGCCGATCACGCCGGCGCCGACGATCGCGATACGTCGAATGTCCATGGTTGTCCCGTGTGGTTGGTCTGCAGATATGCCGCGCCGATTGTCGCATCGAATCCCGCGCGCACGCGTCGACGCAGATTGCGCAATCCCTCTTGAAATGCGCGACGGCGGCCACTAATTAAGCGTCGTCGGGCAGTGCCTCATGCAACGCACCGCCCCCGTATCGATCCAGTGGAGCCACCCGTCGCGCCCGCCGCAGGCGCCGCGCCGTCACGTCTCCCGCGTTCCCTGTTCAGGAGGACCAACATGAGCGGTATCCATTTCGGCAACGACCTGTTCGACGAATTCGCCCGCGTGCAGCGGCAGATGGCGAGCCTGCTCGGCGAGCGCCCGTCCGGCATCCGCGCGGTGCGCCCCGGCGCCTTTCCCGCACTCAACGTCGGCGCCACCGACGATGCGATCGAGATCGTCGCATTCGCGCCCGGCATGGCCGCGGCCGATTTCGACGTATCGATCGACAAGGATCTGCTGACGATCAGCGGCGAGCGCAAACCGGCGCCGCGCACCGAAGGCGACGACGTGCGCACGTATGCGCAGGAGCGCTTTCACGGCGCGTTCCGCCGCGTGGTCGAACTGCCGCGCGACGCGGACCCCGACCAGGTCAGCGCCCGCTACGAAAACGGCTGCCTGCTGATTCGCGTCGGCCGGCGCGAAGCATCGAAGCCGCGCGCGATCACCATTCAGTAAACCTTCAGGATACCGACATGAACACGAATCCGACCCTGGCCGAACACCACCCGGGCACCGTTCACGCTGCCGCCGCCGAAGCCGCCCGCCGGCCCGCGATCACCCCGTCCGTCGACATCGTCGAGGGCTCGCGCGGCGTCACGCTGCGGGCCGACCTGCCCGGCGTGCCGCGCGAGAACCTCGACGTGAAGGTGCACGACAATACGCTGACGATCGAAGCCGCCACGCACATCGACACGCCGGCCGAGCTGCGCGTACGGCACGCGGAAGTGCGGGCGACGCGCTATGCGCGGTCCTTCGTGCTGAGCGCCGATCTCGACACGTCGCGGATCGACGCGAACCTGCGCGACGGCGTGCTGACGCTGACGATTCCGCACCGCGAGGAAACGCGCCCGCGCCGCATCGACGTGACGGCCGGCAATGCGTAAAGGTCGATGCGCGTCCTGACACGACGCGCGTGAAAAAGCCCCGCACCGGCGCGATGCCGGGCGGGGCTTTGTTGCATCGAGCCGCGCGCATTCGGGCGCGCGGACGGCAGATTCAATCTAAATCGAACAGGTCGAACACCGACTTCTTGCGACGCCGGCCGTCGTGCCGGTATCGCTCGTCGTGCGAGCGGCCATCGCGCCCCCAGCCGTCGTCGCGGCCGTGCTGCGCGTACGCATCGCGTTGCGCCGGCGTGTCGCGGCGAGCCGGCGCGTCATCGGTTTCGCGGGCGATCAGCTTGTCGAGTTCGCCGCGATCGAGCCATACGCCGCGGCAGGTCGGACAGTAGTCGATCTCGATCGACTGGCGCTCGGCCATCAGCAGGTCGGGCGTCTTGCAGACAGGGCATTTCATCGCATTTCTCCTTTCCGTTCTAATTTCATTCGGAATCCGTATGAGGTGAAAGAGCCGGCCGCTGCGGCGGCCGGCGTCACGCGTGCCGCGTCAGTCGCGCGCCACGTGCGCCGCCCGCTTCGCCTTCGCGCGCCGCGCCAGCATGTTCATGCCCTCGACGAACGCCGAGAACGCCATCGCCGCATAGATGTACCCCTTCGGCACGTGCGAACCGAATCCTTCGGCGATCAGCGTCATGCCGATCACGACCAGGAACGACAGCGCGAGCATCACGATCGTCGGGTTGCGGTCGATGAAGCGTGCGAGCGGCTGCGCGGCGAACAGCATCACGGCCACGGCGACGATCACGGCGACGAACATGATCGGGACGTGCTCGGTCATGCCGATCGCGGTCACGATGCTGTCGATCGAGAACACGATGTCGAGCATCACGATCTGTCCGATCGCGGCCCACACCGTCAGGCCGGCCGCACCGACGGCCCCGCCCGCGCCGTTACCGTCGTGCGACACGTGGTGATGGATCTCGGTGGTCGCCTTCCACACGAGGAACAGGCCGCCCGACAGCAGGATCATGTCGCGCCACGAGAACGCATGGTCGAACAGCGTGAACACGGGTTCGGTGAGGCTCGCGATCCACGCGACGCTGCCCAGCAACGCGAGGCGCATCACCAGCGCGAGCGCGATGCCGAGGCGCTGCGTCCGCGCGCGCTGCGCCTCGGGCAGCTTGTTGCTGAGGATCGAGATGAAGATCAGGTTGTCGATGCCGAGCACGACTTCCATCACGACGAGCGTGAGGAGCGCGGCCCAGACGGCGGGGTCGGCGGCAAGCGTCAGCAGGTAGTCCATGGAATGGGCCGATACGAAAGTGGAAAGCCCGATGATATGCCGCCCCCACACTTCGGAAAAATCAGAGAGAATCTGACATTAGATTCGGTTTTTACGATATATCCTGCTCCGATGCTGAATTTTCGACATCTGTACTATTTCTGGGTCGTCGTGAAGGAAGGCGGCTTCGCGCGTGCGGCCGCCCGGCTGGACATAGCCGTGCAGACGATCAGCGCGCAGGTGCGCGAACTGGAGAAATCGCTCGGGCACCAGTTGCTGCGGCCGGCCGGGCGCGGCGTCGCGATGACCGACGCGGGGCAAGCCGCCTTCGCGCGCGCGGAGGTCATCTTCGAGATGGGCCGGCTGATTCCCGACGACGTACGCGCGGCGGCCAGCCAGCCGACCGTGCGGCTCGCGGTCGGCCTCGCGGACGGCATCTCCAAGCTCGCCGCGCACGCGATCCTGGCCCCGGTGCTCGACACGCCCACGCTGCGGCTGCTGTGCCACGAGGGCGAGCACGACGCGCTGCTCGCGGAACTCGCGCTGCATCATCTGGATCTCGTGCTGGCCGGTCAAGGCGCGCCGTCCGGGTCGAACCTGCGCGTGACGAGCGAGCGCCTCGTCGCGTCGCCGGTCGACTGGTACGGGCCCGCGGCGCTCGTCACGCCGAGCGCACGGCAGCGCTTTCCGCAGTGCCTCGCCGGCCTGCCGATGCTGCTGCCGACCGCGCATTCGGCATTGCGCGCGCGTCTCGACCGGTGGCTGGAAAGCGAGCGGATCGTGCCGCGGGTGGCCGGGGAGTTCGAGGACAGCGCGCTGATGGCCGTGTTCGCGGCGCGCGGCCTCGGCGTGTTTCCGCTGAGCGAACTCGGCGCGAACGATGCGTCGCTGTTGCGCGGGCTCAGGCGGCTCGGCCGGGCGGGCGACGTGACCGAGGAAATCCACGCGATCCGCTCGCGGCGCGGCGAACATCATCCGCTGACGTCGCGCTTGCTGGCCTCGGCGCACGGCGCGCCGGCCGTCTGAAGCGAGCGCGACATCAAACGAAACTATAATGTCGCCCCGGCCACACGAGACGTGTGTGCACGCCCATCCGGGCACCACCCTTGCGCCGCCTCTCGCCGAGCCTTCTGAAAGACGCCATGCACAACCGATTTCGCCTGTTTTCCGTTTCGTGCGCGCTCGCGGCCGCGACCGTGCTGGCGGCATGCTCGTCGCCGCCCAAGCCGATCTACCAGCAGGAACAGTTCGACGCGACCAGCAGCCCGTATGCGCATACGTTCCACTCGAAATCCGACGCGGCCTGCGAGGCCGCGCGGCGCGCTCTGCTGAGCCAGGGCTACGTGGTGTCGTCGTCGCGCAACGATGCCGTCGACGGCAGCAAGAATTTCCAGCCGAGCAACGACATGCACGTCGTGATCGAGTTTCACGTCGTGTGCGCAGATGCGAATGCGGACGGCTCGTCGAGCATCGCGTACGTGAACGCCGTGCAGGACCGCTATACGCTGAAGAAGTCGAATACGTCGGCCAGCGTCGGCCTCAGCGTGTTCGGCTCGCTGTCGCTGCCGATCGGGTCGAGCGACGATGCGCTCGTCAAGACCGCGAGCGAGACGATTCCCGCCGGCGTGTTCTATGAGCGCTTCTTCAATCTCGTCGACCATTTCCTGAAGATCGATCCGGCGCGCCGCGACCGTGCGACCGTGAAGGCTGCCGAGAAGGAGCCCGTCGCGCCGCTGCCCGAGCCCGCGCCGACGCCGCAGGGCGAGCCGATGAAGATGACGACGCCGGTCGTGCCGACGCCGCCCGCGGCGCCGGTGCCGCTTTCGGCGCCGGGCGTCGCGCCGGGGTCGGGTGCGAATGCCGTGCCGTCGGCGGCATCGGCCGTCGCGGCGCCTGCAACGCGCGCTGCCGCGCCGACGGCGGCGTCCGGGTCGGTGCCGGCTTCGGGCGCCGCGCCCGCAGCGGCGTCCGCGCCTGCGCCTGCGCCGGCTTCGGCGGCCGGTCCGGCGCCTGCGTCGGCTCCGGCTCCCGCATCGGCGCCTGTGCCGGCTTCCGGGCCGGCAACCGCGCCGGCCCCTTCGTCGACCTCAGGTTCGACGGCCGCACCGGCTTCCGCGCCCGCGTCTGCTTCGGGTCTGGCAGCAGGGCCGAGCGCCGCCGCTCCGTCGTCGGTCGCGCCCGCGCCTTCGGCGGCAGCATCGGCACCCGCATCTGCATCGGCATCGGCGCCGCCGAGCGCATCGCCTGCGCCGGCTGCCGCCGATCCGGTCGCATCGTCCGCGCCGTCCGGCGCGAGCGCGCCAACCGCGCACTGACCGCCCTCCCGTATCGTCGCGCCCGGGCGAATGCACCGTAGCGCGACGGTACGCCTCCCTTCCGCGTCATTCCCCGAAACCGTTCAATCCCGCGGCCGTACGCCCGCCGCGCATGGCCGCGGGATTGAAAGGCTGACGGAGAGGCAACGTCGCCGCTGGCCGCACGCCGCCCAAGCCCGCAGTTCACCCCACGCGACGATCACAGACGGCCCGCCGTCTCGCGACTGCGCTGTCCGCCGGCGCCGTTGCCTACCGCAACGTCGCGCGCAGCGTCTGCAAATGCTCGACGGTCGTGGTCACGCCGCCGCAGACGATCACCGCGATGTCCGCTGCCGACGCGAGCACCGGCACCGGCCGCTCCAGCGCGGCCAGCGCAGCGCCGCACGCAGGCTCGACGACGATCCTGTGTTCGTCGAGAAACCGCAGCGATGCAGCCACCGCGTCGGCATCGGACACGACGACCGGATGGATCGCGTGGCGTGTCGCCCATTCGACCGCCGCGTCGCACGGCCGCTTCGCGCCGAGCGTCGTCGCGATGCTCGCGATGGCCGCCAGTTCGACCGGACGCCCCTGCGCGAGCGAGCGCGCGTAGCAGTCGGCGCCTTCCGTCTCGGCCGCGACGACCGGCACGTCGTGCCAGCCGTTGCGCGTCAGCCCTTCGAGCACGCCGCACAGCAGACCGCCGCCGCCGACCGCGAGCACGACCGCGTCGGGCTTCGGGCCTGCCGCCGCCATCTCGTCGATCATCGTCGCGTGCCCCTGCCACAGGATGCGGTCGTCGAACGGATGCACGAACGCGTCGTGCTCGCCGAGCGCCGACTGCGCGAACGTATTCGCCTCCGCCCAGCTCGCGCCGTGCACCACGAGTTCCGCGCCTTCGACGCGGATCAGCTCGCGCGCCCGGGCCGACGTGCTTTCCGGCACGACGACGCGCACCGGCACGCCCAGCTCGCGGCCGCAATACGCGACCGCGATGCCCGCGTTGCCGCCCGACGACGACACGAACCGCCGGGCCCCGTCCGCCTGGCGCGCTTCGCAGACGGCGCCGATGCCGCGCAGCTTGAACGAGCCTGACGGCTGCAGCGCATCGAGCTTCAGCCGGATGGCCTTGCCGAGCCGACGGGACGCGATGGGCGAGCGGATATAAGGAGTCGGGATATGAAGCGGCATAAGACGGGACGCAATGAGGACGGAGGAAAACGCACGCGACGCGCGACGAAGCGAATGCGGCAACGACGGTGGTCATCGTACGGCACGCTCGTCATGCTTTCCAATACCATCGAATGGCGTTTGCTATGCTTGGCAGGCATATCCACTCACCGGACCGGACACCGCATGCGCCAGATCGAACTGCGTCACCTGCGCTACTTCGTCGCCGTCGCCCAGGCCGGCAGCGTGATGGCCGGCGCCCGCGCGGCCGGCATCGTGCAGCCGGCGCTGTCGCGGCAGATCCGCGAGCTCGAGGACGCGATCGGCACGCCGCTGCTGATTCGCCGCGCGACGGGCGTCACGCTCACGGCGGCCGGCACGAGCTTCCTGCACGACGCGACCGGTCTGCTCGCGATGCTGCAGGACAGCCGCGAGCGCGCGTTGCGCAGTGCGGCCGGCCAGCTCGGCGAACTGCGGCTCGGCGCGCTACCGAACTGCCTGCCGTTGCCGGTCGTCGCGAACGTCCTGAAGGCGTTTCGCGACGCGTGCCCGGACGTGAAACTGTCGATCGCGCCGATGCTGTCGGCCGAACAGGCGAACGCGCTGATGCGCGGCCAGCTCGACGCCGGGATCATGGCGTGGCGTCGCGAGGAAGCGCCACACCTGACGGGCGTACGGCTGTTGAGCGATCGCTTCGTGCTGGCGATGCCCGCGCCGCCGGGCGGCCGCTTCGTCGCGCCGCGCACGCTGGCCGACGTCGCGAACGAGCCGTTCGTCTGGTTCGATGCGCAGCGCTCCGCCGCGCACCACCGGTTCCTGATGACCCAGTGCCAGCAGGCCGGCTTCACGCCGCGCATCGCGCAGGTCGGCAGCGACATCCCGACGCTGATCGGTCTCGTCGCGGCCGGGATGGGCTGCGCGTTCGTGCCGGAAAGCGCGTCGCCGACCTGCCCGCGCACGGTCCGGCTCGTCGCGCTCGACGAACTCGCGAGCCGCTTCGACATCGAGTTCGTGTTCGACGGCGCGGCGGCGGCGCCGTCGCCGGTCGTCGCGCGTTTCCTGGCGGCGGTCCGCGAGGCGGCCGGCGAATCGGGCTGAACGAAGGCGGATGCATCGGCGCGCGATCGGACGACGCACGTTGCCACGCCGACGAACGGAAGGCCCATTTCCGCGATCCCGGCGTTTCTGCGGTTTTCGTGGACTAAACGACGCCATCGCGTCTTCGAAAAATCTTTCGGAACGCCGACGGACGACGCCACGACCCCGCAATTTTCAAATTGACACCAAAAACAGTCGTTTAACGCCGATTCGAATCGTCATGGCCCGAAATATACTGCGCGCGCATCCAACCCCTCGTGCCAAAGAGAGGATGCGTTTCCGCCCCGGCCACGGTCCCCCTGTGGTCGGGGCTTTTTTGCCGTCGAGCCCGGCGGTGAAAGGCTTTCCGGCTATTGCGCGACGTCGGCCATCGGCGCTCGCCTTCCCCCCGAAGCTCCGCGCCCGAGTCACGCCATGCACGTTGCCCGCACGCTGCATTGTTGACATGAAATCAAGATAATTTCGCCCGGATGCGGCTTTTTCCGCAAAAGTCATGCTGGCACACTTCACGCTGTCCTCAACGGCCTCGTGCCGTCGTTCCCCGATTACAGGAGCTCACCGCGTGAACCCCACGACTTCCTCCCCGTCCCGCGGCGGCGGCGCACTGCCGCTGCTCGCACTCGCCGCCGGCGCGTTCGGCATCGGCACGACCGAGTTCTCGCCGATGGGCCTGCTGCCCGTGATCGCCGACGGCGTGCACGTGTCGATACCGCAAGCCGGCATGCTGATCAGCGCGTATGCGATCGGCGTGATGGTCGGCGCGCCGCTGATGACGCTGCTGCTCGCGCGCTGGTCGCGCCGCGCCGCGCTGATCGCGCTGATGTCGATCTTCACGATCGGCAACCTGCTGTCGGCCGTCGCACCGGACTACACGACGCTGCTGCTCGCGCGGCTCGTGACGAGTCTCAACCACGGCGCGTTCTTCGGGCTCGGCTCGGTGGTCGCGGCAAGCCTCGTGCCGCGCGACAAGCAGGCCAGCGCGGTCGCGACGATGTTCATGGGCCTGACGATCGCGAACGTCGGCGGCGTGCCGGCCGCGACCTGGCTCGGCCACCTCATCGGCTGGCGCATGTCGTTCGCGGCGACCGCCGGCCTCGGCGTGATCGCGATCGCCGGCCTGTTCGCCGCGCTGCCGAAGGGCGAAGCCGGCACGATGCCCGACCTGCGCGCCGAACTCTCCGTGCTGACGCGGCCCGTCGTGCTCGGCGCGCTCGCGACGACGGTGCTCGGCGCCGGCGCGATGTTCACGCTCTATACGTACGTCGCACCGACGCTCGAACACCTGACGGGCGCAACGCCCGGCTTCGTGACCGCGATGCTCGTGCTGATCGGCGTCGGCTTCTCGATCGGCAACGTCGCGGGCGGCCGGCTGGCCGACCGCTCGCTCGACGGCACGCTGATCGGCTTCCTGGTGCTGCTGATCGCGACGATGGCGGCGTTCCCCCTGCTCGCCGCCACGCATGCGGGCGCCGGCGTCACGCTGCTGGTCTGGGGGATTGCGACGTTCGCGGTCGTGCCGCCGCTGCAGATGCGCGTGATGCGCGCCGCCCACGAAGCGCCGGGCCTCGCGTCGGCCGTCAACATCGGCGCGTTCAATCTCGGCAACGCGGTGGGCGCCGCCGCCGGCGGTGCGGCGATCTCGGCCGGGTTCGGCTACGCGGCGGTGCCGCTCGTCGGCGCGCTGATCGCCGCCGCCGGGCTCGCGCTCGTCATGCTGCAGGTCACGCAGCGCCGCCGCACGCCGGCCGCCGCGAATTCGTGAGCACGGGCGCGCCCGAACCGCCTGCACCTTTCCGCACGCATTTTCACGGCCGCGCAATGCGGCCGCTTTCATTTTCAGCCGGCAAGCCAAACTTCCTTTTTCAATTAGGGAAAATCCGGGGCACCCCACTCTGCGGACGCCATTCAAATCGAATCGGTTCGATCCATCGAAACAATTCACCCGTCACCGCCTACCATCGCGCATTAATTCTCCATTCCGCCCGCACGCTCGGCCATATTCCACGCTACTCGGAAAATCATTCCGTCGGACACGAGCGGTGTAGTTACTTCTGCATTCCGGGAAAATATTTCAGGCAGCGACGAACAATAAAATTAAAAATCGCAATACTTTCCGAGCTTATTCACTCCACGATCCATCTATTTGTAACAAAATGAAACAGTTCCAGCTTCGAGATTGAAAGGCCGAGCGATTCGGATCAGCATTTACCACGCTGCCGCATATGGAGCGCGGCATTAAATCCAATGAAAAACCGATCGTTGAGGGGGCAGTGTGAAAGTCGCCATCGCATCCACGACATTGTCGCTCGTGCTGTCAATCGGCCTGGCGACGCCCGTTGCAGACGCTGCCACCTATTCGAACGGTACCGCGACCGCCACCTTCAACGTTACGCTGACACTCCAGCCGAACTGCACGATCGCCGCGAACCCGCTGGCCTTCGGCACCAACGGCGTGCTGGCCACCGCAATCAACCAGCAGACGACCGTCAGTGTCACCTGCACCAACACGACGCCGTACAACGTCGGCCTTGATGCCGGTTCGGTCACGGGGTCGAGCGTCGCCAGCCGCCTGATGGCCGGCACGTCGACCGGCAACACGACGACGACCGTCGGCTTCCAGCTGTACCAGGATGCCGGGCGCACGACGATCTGGGGCAACACGCAAGGCACGAACACGGTGGCCGGCACCGGCACCGGCGCCGCGCAGACGCTGACCGTCTACGGCCAGGTGCCCGCGCAGGCGACGCCGAAGCCGGACACCTATCAGACGACCGTCACCGCCACCGTCTACTTCTGACCGGCATCGCCACGCATGACCGCATTACGTCGAACGCTCACCGCGCTGCTATGCGCGGTCGGCGCCGCGCACGCCGCGTCGCTGCAGATTTCCCCCGTCACGATCGAATTCGGCACCGACGACACGGCCACCGGCATCACGCTGCGCAATCCGGGCAACCGCCCCGTGTACGGCCAGGTCCGCGTGTTCCGCTGGGACCAGGCGGACGGACAGGACACGCTGACACCCACGCAGGATCTCGTCGCGAGCCCGCCGCTGATCCAGGTCGGCACGCAGTCGGAGCAACTGATTCGCGTCGTGCGCGCATCGCGCACGCCATCCGGCATCGAGCAAAGCTACCGGCTGCTGATCGACGAACTGCCGCAGCCCGGCGAGGCGCCGACCAACGGCGTGTCGATCCGGCTGCGCTATTCGATTCCGGTGTTCGTCGAACCGCCGACCCAGGGGGCACCGCACCTCGACTGGGCGCTCGTGCGCGGCGACGGCGGCTGGGTGCTGCGCGTGCGCAACGACGGCGCGCGCCGCGCGCAACTGGCGTCGGTCGAGCTCGTGACCGGCGACGGCCGCACGTATCCGCTCACGCACGGGCTACTCGGCTATGCACTCGCGGGTCGCACCGGCCAGTGGAGCGTGCCGCTGCCGACCGGCGTCGCGCTCGGCAGCAAGGTCACGGTGCGGGCAGCCGTCAATTCGCAGCCGGCCAGCGCGGTCGTCGCGGTGGAGCCGCCTGGCTAGGCCGCCGGTGCACCGTCGCCCGGCTCCTTCGCCACGCGCCGGCACGTTCCCGCCCGACGGACGCAGAACGTCGCGACGCGCACGGCGCCTCGTGCTCGCGGCCGTCGTGGCCGGCGGCCTGCTCGTGCGCGGCGGCGCACGAGCGGACGAACCGGCGGCGCTCGTGATGACCGACCGCACGCACGACGTGATCCTCGAAGTCAGCGTCAACGGCGAAAGCACGACGCTGCTCGTGCATTTCCGCGAACGCGACGGCCACCTGTCGGCGAGCGGCGCCGATCTGCGCACGGTCGGCGTCGCGACCGACCGGCTCGGCATCGCCGATGCGGCGACGGTCGAGCTCGACACGATCGCCGGCCTGCGTTACCGCTACGACGTGGCCCGCCAGAGCGTCGACCTGGAGATGACCGACGCGCTGCGCCGCCCGCATACGATCGACAGCCGCGCGTTGCCGGCCACGGAAGCGGCCACCGCGTCGCGCGGGATCGCGATCAACTACGAGGCCTACGCGCAGACGATCGGCGACCGGCAGTTTTCGCTCTACACCGACGTGCGCTACTTCGATCCGAACGGCGTGTTCAACACCACCGGCACCGCGTATTTCTACAACGGCCAGCGACGCTATACGCGCTTCGACACGTCGTGGAGCCGTTCGGATCCGGCACGACCGAGCACGACGCAAATCGGCGATGCAATCTCGGGATCGCTCGCATGGACACGCTCGGTACGCCTCGGCGGCTTCCAGTGGCGCAGCAACTTCGCACTGCGGCCCGACCTCGTGACGTTCCCGATTCCGTCGCTCGCGGGCTCCGCGGCAGTGCCGTCCGCGGTCGACCTGTACATCAACAACGTACGCCAGTACACCGGCAACGTGCCGAGCGGGCCGTTCATCATCCATGACGTGCCGGGCATCACGGGCGCCGGCCAGGCGACCGTCATCACGCGCGACGCGCTCGGGCGCACCGTCGCGACCTCCGTGCCGCTCTACGTCGACACGCGCATGCTGTCGGCCGGGCTGTCGAGCTACTCGTTCGAGGTCGGCTTCCTGCGCCGCAACTACGCGCTGCGGTCGTTCGACTACGACGCGCGGCCGGCCGTCAGCGGCTCAATGCGGCGCGGCGTCAGCGACGCGCTGACCGTCGAAGGGCATGCCGAAGCGACCGCCGGCGTACTCGACGCCGGCGTCGGCGCGCTGATGCGGCTCGGCTACGCGGGCGTCGTGAGCGGTGCGGTCGCGGGCAGCACCGGCCGCTATCCGGGCACGCAGGTGAGCGTCGGCTACCAGTTGATCGAACCGCGCTTCTCGATCAACGCGCAGACGGTCCGCGCGTTCGGCCGCTACGGCGATCTCGCGTCGCGCGACGGTGCGCCGGTGCCGGCGGCGACCGATCAGGCGACGCTCGCGTTGCCGTTCATGCACCGCCAGACGCTGTCGCTCAGCTATATCGGCTTCCGGCTGCCGCAAGGCCCGAGCGCGCGGATCGGCACCGTGTCGTATACGCTGAGCTTCGGCGATCTCGCGTCGCTGAGCGTAAGCGCCTACCGTGATTTCGCACAGCAGGGCGCGAACGGGGCGTTCGTGTCGCTGAACATCGGGCTCGGCCGCAACACGTCGATCAACACGACCGTCGGCCGCCAGCGCGGCCAGTCGAACTACACGGTCGACGCGAGCCGGCCGCCCGACTACGACGGCGGCTGGGGCTGGGGCGTACAGACGGGCGGCACGGGCGCGGTGCCCTACCGGCAGGCGCAGTTGCGTTACCTCGGCCATGCGGGCGAAGTCATCGCCGGCGCGCAGAGCATCGACGGACAGACCGGCGCATCGCTCGACGTCAGCGGCGCGCTCGTGTTCATGGACCGCAGCCTGCAGTTGTCGCGCCGCATCGACGACGGCTTCGCACTGGTGTCGACCGATGGCGTCGCGGGCATCCCGGTGCTGCACGAGAACCGCGTGATCGGCACGACCGACCGTGCGGGACACCTGCTCGTGCCCGACCTGAACGCGTACCAGAACAACCAGATCGCGATCGACTCGATGAAGCTGCCCGCCGACGCGCGGATCGCCCGCACGTCGATGACGGTCGTGCCGCAGGCGCAATCGGGCGTCGTCGCGCATTTCGGCGTGTCGCGCTATCGCGCGGCATCGGTGATCCTGCACGATGGCGCCGGCAAGCCGCTGCCGGCCGGCGCACGCGTGCATCACGTCGAAAGCGGTGCGGACACGATCGTCGGCTACGACGGGCTTACCTTCGTCGACGGGCTGAAGGACGACAACCATCTCGCGATCGATTACGGCACGCAGCATTGCGTCGCGGAATTTGCGTTCACCGCGCCCGCCAACGGCACGCTGCCGACCGTCGGCCCGCTCGCCTGCAAGGCGGCGCCATGAGGATCGTGCTGCTGCTCGTCGTCGCGTGCGTCGCATGGTGCGGCATGCCGCGTCACGCTCAGGCCGAAACGTGCACGGCCACCGCGTCGACGGTCGACTTCGGCTCGGTCAGCCCGATCACGCGCGCATCGGTCGCCGCGACCGGCACGGTCAGCATCACGTGCACGTGGTCGGCCGTCACGCTGACGCCGAACGTGCTCGTGTGCCTGAGTCTCGGCGGCACGAGCCCGCGCAGCCTCGTCAACGGCACCAACTCGATGCAGTACGACCTCTACCTCGATGCCGCACACTCCGTCGCATGGGGTTCCATCTATTCCGGTACGACGCCCGCCTCCGTCACACTCGTCAAACCTGCGCTCGGCACCAGTGCGAGCGCCACGGTCACGATCTACGGACAGATCACCGCGAACCAGCCGACCGTGCCGACGACCGGCAACAGCACGACCCCCTACTCGCAGACGTTCGGAGGCAACACGACATCGATCAACGCAGGGTTCTACCTGCTCGGCGCGCCGACCTGCGCGTCTTTGACCACGTCGAACGGAACCTTCCCGTTCAGCGCGACGGCGAACGTGATCAACAACTGCAACATCAGCGCGACCAACGTCGACTTCGGCACCGCGAGCGTGCTGTCGGGCGCGCTTACCGCAACCGGCTCGATCACCGCGCAGTGCACCAACGGCGACGCGTGGAAGATCGCGCTGAACGGCGGCGGCAGCGGCAACGTGACGGCGCGCCAGATGCAGCGCAGCGGCGGCGGCGGGACGGTCAACTACGGGCTTTACACGGACGCGGCGCGCTCGATCGCGTGGGGCGACGGGACGGGCGGCAGCGCGACGGTGACGGGCGTCGGCACCGGCGCGTCGCAGGTCGTGACCGTGTACGGCGCGGTGCCGGCGCAACCCACGCCCGCGCCGGGCAACTACAGCGACACGATCACCGCGACGATCAGTTTCTAGCGGAAACGACGGGACGACGGCGCGCGCCGCTCAGAACGTGACGGTCCACGCGGACGCCGGACTTGCGCCGACGCTGTGCGGCATCGATCGCCGGTCGGGCAGCGGCGCACGGCTCAGCACGAACGGCGTGCCGAGCGCGCAATCGACGCTCGGCATGTCGGCATCGACGGCCTGTCGAACGGCGGGGCCGATCGTACAGGTTTCCGGAATGGTGAGACTGACGCGCAGCGGAATCGACGGCTCCGCGCCGCCCGCGAGCGGACCTGCGCCGAGCATCGCCAGCGCGACCATCGTACGGGTGATTTGGCCGGGTGTCATCGTGCGGCCCTCCTTCGTGCATCCATTCAGCATATGCGCGAATTATCGGCGTGCACGCGGAAAACTTGAACCCGCGCGCCTCGATCCGGCCCCGCAGCATCAGTCAGCGTGCGGCGGCAAACCCGCCGAAGAACGCGCGCGCGTTCGCATCGAGACTCTCGAGGTGATAGCCGCCCTCCTGCACGATCACCGTCGGCAATCCGAGCGCGCCGATCGCGCCGCCGAGCCGCCCGAACCCGTCGGTCGTGACCGCGACCTGCGATTGCGGATCGTCCTTGTAGATGTCGAAGCCGAGCGCGAGCACGAGCGCATCGGGCTGGAACCGCGCGAGCGCGCGCAGCGCGTCGTCGAGCCGCTCGAAGAACGCCGACTCCGGCGCGCCGTGCGGCATCGGCAGGTTGAGGTTGAAGCCGGCGCCGGCGCCCGCCCCCGTCTCTTCCTCGTAGCCCGCGACGACCGGGTAGAAGTTGGTCGGGTCGCCGTGGATCGATACGTACAGCACATCGTCGCGGCCGTAGAAAATCTCCTGCACGCCCTGCCCGTGATGCATGTCGGTATCGAGAATCGCGACGCGGCGATGGCGGCCGAGCAGCGCCTGCGCGGCGATCGCCGCGTTGTTCAGGTAGCAGAAGCCGCCGGCCGCGTCGCGGCGCGCATGATGACCGGGCGGTCGGCACAGCGCGTAGGCCTCGCGTGCGCCGTCGTTGACGTCGGCGGCCGCGGCCAGCGCGTCCTGCGCCGACCAGTACGCCGAGCGCCACGTATTCGCGCCCACCGGGCAACTGCCGTCGGCGAGATAGCGCGCGGCTTTCGCGAGCACGCCGCGCAGCGGGTTCGGATCGCGCACGAACACGTTCGACATCACTTCGTCGCCCCAGTCGTCGGGCATCCGCTTCCAGTCGCGGTGCGCGTCCTCGAGAAAGCGCAGGTAGTTCATGTCGTGCACGGCAGCAATCGGCGCGGCGCCGCGGTCGGCCGGCTCGCGCACGTCGAAGTCGAGCGAGCGGACGGCCGCGACGAGCCGCGCCGCACGTTCGGGCACTTCCTGCGGCTCGCGCATCTGCCCGCGCGACAGGTAGCTGCGCGGATGGTGCAGCAGCTGTTCGGGATGGAAATAGGTTTTCATGAAGGTCCTCGTCGATTCGCCGTATCAGGCGCCGTGCGTCACGGCCAGCGCGTCGACGCGCGTCGCGATGCCCGCGCGCGCCAGCACCGCATGGAGCAGCACGTTCGTGCCGCGCGTCACGTCGTCGGGCAACGCGTCCTCGGCTTCGTTGTGCGACAGGCCGCCGACGCACGGAATGAACACCATCGCGGTCGGGCAGCGGCGTGCGAGCAGGATCGCGTCGTGGCCGGCGCCGCTCACGATCCGCTCGTGCGTGTAGCCGAATGCGGCAGCCGCCTGCGCGACCAGCCCGACGCAATCGCGGTCGAACGGCGTCGCCGGGCTGCGCCAGCAGGTATCGATCGCCACCTGCACGCCGCGCACGGCGGCGACGCGCGCGCATGCGTCGCGCAGGTCGCGCTCCATCGCATCGACTTCGGCATCGTCGTGATGACGCAGGTCGACCGTGAACGTCAGGTCGCCGGCAATCGTGTTGCGCGATGCGTTGCGAATCCCGATCTGCCCGATCGTCGCGAGCCCGCGCGGCGCGTAGGCGGCGACGATCCGTTCGAGTTCGAGCGCAATCTGCGCGCTCGCGAAATACGCATCCTTGCGATACGGCATCGGCGTCGTGCCCGCGTGCGCGGCCACGCCCGTCACCGTCACGTCGAGCCAGCGGATCGCCTGCCCGCCCGTGACGACGCCGATCGTCGTGCCGTTCGCCTCGAGCACCGGCCCCTGTTCGATGTGCGCCTCGAAATACGCGTCGACCGCGCCGCCCGTTGCGCACGTGCCGCGATAGCCGCACGCGTCGAGCGCCGCGCCGAGCGTGACGCCGTCGGCGTCCTGCGTCGCGAGCGCGTCGTCGAGCGGCAACGCGCCCGTGAACACGGCCGAACCGAGCATCGCCGGCGCGAAACGCGCGCCTTCCTCGTTGGTCCACGACACGATCTCGAGCGGCTTGTCGGTCGCGATGCCCGCGTCGTTCAGCGTGCGCACGAGTTCGAGCGCGGCGAGCACGCCGTAGACGCCGTCGAAGCGGCCGCCTTCGGGCTGCGTGTCGAGATGGCTGCCGATCAGCACCGGCGCGGCGTGCGCATCGGCGCCGTCGCGCCGGGCGAACAGGTTGCCGACGGCATCGACGCTCACCGTCAGCCCCGCGTCGCGGCACCATTGCGCGAACAGATCGCGTCCGCGCCGGTCGTCATCGGTGAGCGCGAGGCGCCGCACGCCACCGCGCGGCGTCGCGCCGACGCGCGCCATGTCGGCCAGGCTGCGCCACAAGCGGGCGCCGTCGATTTCCAGCAGGTCGTTCATATGCATTCCGGATCGATTCGTTCGTGGAGGTTCAATGCGAGCCGAGCGCTTCGGCAGTGGCCGGCCGCGCGGCGCGGCGCGCATCGAGCGCGACGATGCAGAGCAGCGAAATGCCGGCGAGACACGTGTAGAACACCGCGAGCGGCCACCACTGGCCCGTGAAGCGATGCGCGAGCCACGTGCCGACGAGCGGCGTCAGGCCGCCCGCGATCGCGCCGCAAATCTGGTAAGCGAGCGAGATCGCCGAATAACGCACGTGTGCGGGAAACACCTCGCTGACGAAACCCGCGATCACCGAGTAGAAGCCGGCCATGCAGACGACGGCGAGCGCGATGCCCGCGACCAGCGAAGCGGACGTGCCGCCCTGCACGAGCATGAACATCGGATACGGCGACAGCATCGCGAGCAGTGCCGCGAGTTTCAGGAAGCGCGCCCCGCCGATGCGCTCGGCGATCCATGCGGCGAGCGGCTGTGCGAAGAACTGGATGATCGCGACCGCGAACAGGCTGTCGAGGATCAGCGAGCGCGATACGCCGACGTACTGGGTCGTGTACGCGATCATGAACGTATTCGTGAAATAGACGCCCGCGATGCCGATCGTGTTCGCGCCGATGCAGAGCAGCACGAGCCCCGCGGCGGAACGGAACACTTCCGCGACCGGCAGCTTCACCGTGCGGTTGGCTTCCTTGACCCGCGCGAATTCCGGCGACTCGTTCACGCCGAGCCGGATCAGGATGCCGACCACGAGCAGCACCGAACTCGCGAGAAACGGCAGGCGCCAGCCCCATGCGAGGAAATCGGCCTTGTCCATCGACGTGACCGCGCGGAACGCGATCAGCGACAGGATCAGCCCGGCCGGGCTGCCGAGCTGCGCGAACGATGCGAAGAACGTGCGGCGCCCCTGCGGCGCATGCTCGCCCGCCATCAGCACCGCGCCGCCCCATTCGCCGCCGACCGCGATCCCCTGCACGATGCGCAGCGCGACGAGCAGTACCGGCGCGAGGATGCCGACCTTCGAATAAGCGGGCAGCAGCCCGACGCAGACGGTCGCGACGCCCATCATCATCAGCGTCGTCATCAGCGCCTTCTTGCGGCCGATGCGGTCGCCGAGATGACCGAAGATCACGCCGCCGAGCGGGCGCGCGAAGAAGCCGACCGCGAACGTCGCGAACGACGCCATCGTGCTGACGAACGGATCGTGCGACGGGAAATAGAGTTCGCCGAACACGAGCGCGGCAGCGGTCGCGTAGATGTAGAAGTCGTACCACTCGATCATCGTGCCGATGAACGCGGCCGTCGCGGCGCGCCCCGGCTGGCGGGCGGAAGGAAGGGACTGGGTCATGCGGGCTCCTGACGCACGCCGCGGCGGGGCGACGCGCAATATCGTGACGACGGCCGTCTGTCGCGGCCTCGCGCCGCACGCTGCGGCGCCCCTCCTTTATCGGCGACCGCAAATCATTAGTCAAATTTCAAGTTATTATTCGCGATATAAATCGAACTAATGACCGCTCCGGAGACCCGATGCGCCCCGATCTCGCCCCGTTCCTGAACGACCGCCTCGACTGGAACCTGCTGCGCACCTATCTGGTGATCATGCAGGAGCGCAGCGTGAGCCGCGCGGCCGCGCGCCTGCACGTCACGCAGCCGGCCGTCAGCCAGGCGCTGCGGCGGCTCGAGGAGACGCTCGAGCGCCGGCTGATCGAGCGGCGCGGCGCGCACTTTGCGCCGACGCCGGCCGGCGAAGCCGTGTACCGGATCGCGAGCGACATCTACGGCGGCATCTCGCGCCTCGAGACCGAAATCGACGACAGCACGGCCGACTTGACCGGCTCGATCCGGCTGCTGACGGTGAGCCGCATCGAATCACCCGTCTACGACGAGTTCCTCGCGGATTTCCATCGCGCATATCCGCGTATCGATTTGCAGATCGAAGTGATGCGCTCGTCGGACATCCTGTCGTCGCTGCTGCAGAAAACGGCCACGGCCGGGCTCGGCCTGTGCCGCACGCCGCACGACAAGCTGGAGATGCGCTGCTTCCTGCGCCAGCGCTATGCGATCTACTGCGGCCGTCATCACCGGCTGTTCGGGCAGACGCAGTTGCGGATGGACGACCTGCTCGCGGAGAATTTCGTGTCGTTCACGAGCGACCAGATCGGCGACAGCCTGTCGCCGCTCACCGTGTTCCGCGACCAGAGAGGCTTCACGGGGCGCATCGTCGCGTCGTCGCCGAGCCTCGAGGAAGTGCGGCGGCTGATCTTCGCGGGCTACGGGATCGGTTGCCTGCCCGAGCACATCGTGCGCGACGACATCGCGCAACAGCGGCTGTGGCGGCTACCGCCCGACGACGGGCTCGTCGATGTCGACGTGTTCCTGCTGTGGCATCGCGACCGCAAGATGAATGCGGCCGAGCACGCGTTTCTCGACGCGATGGAGCGCTGCATGCAGCGCTACTCGCTCGCGGAGCGGCTCGGGAAATGACGGCGCGCGTGCGGCCGGAGCACGCGCCGGGCGCCCAAGGCCCCGGCGCGGCGCGCGTTAAAAGCGATGCACGATACCGAGTTGCACGCCGCGCGCATTCGCGCCCGGGTACGCGAGCGGCAGGCCGGGATTCGCCGCACCGGCGAGCGTGTAGCCGGCCTGGTTGCGGTTGCGCAGGTAAGACAGCGCACCGTAGAAGCTCGTGCGCTTCGACAGATCGTACTCATACATCAGCCCGAGCTGATCCGCATTGTTGCCTTGCGACGACTGGTCGTGCAGATACGCGTAACCGAGCGCGACGTAGCTGGCAGGATTGAACTGGTATTTGACCGACAACCCGTACACGCGCGAATCGATCCCGAGGTCGGCCCACTTCACTGCGGAAAAACCGCCGTACACGGTCGCCTTGCCGATCGCGTAGGACGCACCGGCCATGAGCGTGCGATCGGTCGTGGTCGCCGCGGCGTTCTTCAACCACTGGCCCGCGACGAACGCGCCGAACGGGCCGTGTTCGTAGGTCAGGTCGAACTGCTGGCTGGAACCGGCCGAGCGTACGCCGCCCGCGTCGCCGAATCCGAAATACAGCCCGCCCTGGAAACCCGCGATCTCCGGGCTCTGGTACGACAGCGTGTTGCTCGTGCGGAACGCGAACACGGTCAGGTTGTCCATGCCGGACGCCTGCGTGACGCCGCCGAACGCATCCTGCCCGCCCTGATCGTTGAATAGCGGCGAATTCTGCCGGCCCGCGCGCACCTTGCCCCACTGTCCCGCGATGCCGACCCACGCCTGCCGGTTGAACATGCTGCCGGCGCTCGCGAGCGAGCCGTCGTTCGGATTGAAGCCGTTTTCCAGCGCGAACTCGATCTTCTGGCCGCCGCCGATATCCTCGCCGCCCTTCAATCCGAATCGACTGCCCCACTGGCCGCCCGAGTTGATCGCGGCCGTATAGCCGTTGCCCGTATTCACGTACTGCGCGAATTCGTCGATCACGCCGTACAGCGTGACGCCGTCCTGCGCGCGCGCAACGCCCGAACCGGCGACGCAGGCGATCGCCACCGCGACACGAACACCGGCGTGCACCGGCTGCACGCGGCCATCGATGCCGCGCACTTCACTATGCTTAGTCATACTATTCAATGGAAAGAGGTTGAAACGATGCGTGGCGCGGCATGAATGCCGCACCGCCATCGCGGGATACGGGATTGCGTCGACAGCGCCCGGCGCAGGCTGCGCCCGGCTCCGCGCTCAGGCCGGCGGCTTGCCGGCCCGATGCGCGAGACGTGTCGTCAGTGGTGGACTTCGCCGCGTTCGAGCGGCAGGATCAGTCGCTCGGGAATGCTGCGTCGCGACGCGCGGGCGCCGACGTAATACAGCACGGCCGGCACGACGAGGCCGAGGATCCACGAGATGTCGGTGCCGCCGAGCGCATCGACGAGCGGCCCCGTGTAGATGTGCGTTGACATGAACGGCAACTGCACCAGGATGCCGATCACGTAGATCGCGATGGCCATCGCGTTCCAGCGGCCGTAGCGGCCATCCGGATCGGACAGCGCCGGCACGTCGTAGCGCGACCGCGTGAAGCAGTAGTAGTCGACCAGGTTGATTGCGCTCCACGGCGTGAAGAACGCGAGCAGGAACAGGATGAACGCGGTGAATTCCTTCAGGAACGAATGACGGCCCGCGAGCGCGATCAGCGTCGACACGCAGATCATCCCGAAGATGTACACGAGGCGGCTCTTCGACGATACCGCGCCCTTGCCGCGAAAACCGCTGACGATCGTGGCCATCGACATGAAGCTGCCGTACGCGTTGAGCGCCGTGACCGTCACCTTGCCGAACGCGATGCTGAGATACAGCAGCGCGGCCACGGCGCCCGTCGAGCCCAGGCCGACGATGTACGACACTTCATGGTGCGCGAACTGGCTGCCGGCGAGCGCGGCCGCGAACACGCCGAACACCATCGCCGCCTGTGCGCCGATCACCGAGCCGAGGCCGACCGCGAGAAACGTCGCGACCGACGACGTCGAGCGCGGCAGATAGCGCGAATAGTCGGCCACGTACGGGCCGAACGCGATCTGCCACGACGCTGACAGCGACATCGCGAGCAGGAAACTCGGCAGCGAGAAATGCCGGTTCGCGAGCAGCGCGCCGATGTCGTGGTTCGCGAACAATTGCGCGAACATGTAGACGAACGCGACGATGCCGACCACGCTCGCGATCCGGCCGACGAAATGGATCGCGCGATAGCCGAACACGGTCAGCACCACGATCACGGCCGCGAACAGCAGGATGCCGGCCGCGTCGTCGACGTGCAGCAGTTGCGCGACGGCCTGCCCGGCCAGCACCGAGCCGCTCGCGGAAAAGCCGATGTACATCAGGCACACCAGCACGATCGGGATCATCGCGCCGTACACGCCGAACTGCACGCGGCTCGAGATCATCTGCGGCAGACCGAGCTGCGGCCCCTGCGCACCGTGCAGCGCCATCACCGCGCCGCCGACGAGCTGGCCGAGCAGCAGCGCGACCAGCGACCAGAACACGTCGCCGCCGAGCACGACCGCGAGCGCGCCCGTGACGATGGCCGTGATCTGCATGTTCGCCGACAGCCACAGCGTGAACTGGCTCAGCACGCCGCCGTGGCGCTCGGCGTCGGGAATGAAGTCGATCGAGCGAACCTCGATCAGTCCGCCGGCTTTTCCACTGGAATTCGTTGACACGGGTCAATCTCCAAAATACTCAGGATCACATATGGTTTGAACGAGACGGGAAGCTGCGAGCCGCCCTTTCGGCTCGTCGAATGCGGGGCGCCGTGGATCGCCGGCATGCGCCACGCACGCAGGGTCTGCCCGCTGGCGCGCAAGCGGCACGACGCGTGCCGACATTGCCAGCGGATGATCTTGTATATACAACTTGCGAGATATCGGTGATTACCCGATATCGATCGACTTTCGAAATTGTCCGAGCAATCGCGGTCTACCTGCGCAGGTTTTGCCACAAGCCGGGCGTCGGGAAAATGAAAGCTAGATCAGGGTGGCCGGCCAGGCGTGGCTGCCATGGCGCCGGCGGGAGGAGGTTCGGCAGGTGTCGTGCGGCGTCGATGTCGCGCGCGCCGCCACGCGTTGGCGTCGTGGCGACGCAGCGCCACGACGTCGCGCGGTCGGCGCGCGCATGCGGCAATGACCCGATTGCGTGGTCTGACCAAGCAGTTGTCCGAACAGGGGAAGCGTCGAGATCCGAACAACGCGTCCGATCAGCCGCGCTGCCCGACCTGAAACGTGAGGATCTCGTCCCCCGCGTCGTCCAGCTCGCCGGTCGGCGTCCAGCCGAGGTGACGATAAAACCCGTACGCGCGCGACGCGGGATCGGTCGAGCAGCCGAGAAACAGCGACATGATGCCGTTCGCCGCGAAATCGTCGATCACATGCCGCAGCAACCGCTTGCCGATTCCCGCTCCTTCGTACTCGGGCAGCATCGCGAGCACGACGATCTCGCCCGAGACGGTGTTGCCGAAGCAGTAGCCGACCATGCATCCGCGCGCGCAGCACACGTGGCCCGAGAACAGCCCGTCGCGGATACCGTCGTCCCAGCTTTCGACGGTGATGCCGAGCGCGCGCAACTGCGCTTCGGTGAACGCGTTCTCGCGGGTGCGTGCCCGCAGCGCGATGCATTCGGCGGCGTCGCCGGGAACGGCCTTGCGCCAGGTGAGGTCATCCATCGATCGACGCGTCCTTTTTCTGCCGCCGGCGCGACGCATACAGGCAGATCAGCTCCAGCGCGATCGTCGCACCGGCCAGCGACGTGATTTCCGCATGATCGTACGGCGGCGACACTTCGACCACGTCCATACCGACCAGGTCGATGCCGTCGAGGTGACGCAGGATTTCGAACGCCTGATGGCTCGACAGGCCGCCCGAGACCGGCGTCCCGGTGCCCGGCGCGAACGCCGGATCGAGACAGTCGATGTCGAACGTCAGGTACACCGGACGATCGCCGACGCGCTCGCGAATGCGCGCGGCGACCGCGGCGGGCGTCGACCCATGCACGTGGCGCGCATCCTGGATGTCGAACCCCATCGGTTCGTCGTTGGTCGTGCGGATGCCGATCTGGGCCGACCGTTCGGGCACGACCCACCCTTCCCGCGCCGCGTGATAGAACATCGTCCCGTGATCGATGCGCTTCACGCCGCGGTCGGGCCACGTGTCGGTGTGCGCGTCGAAATGCACGAGCGACAGCGGCCCGTGCACCTTCGCATGCGCCTTGAGCAGCGGATACGTGATGAAGTGATCGCCGCCGAGTGTCAGCATCGCGCAGCCACGCGCGAGAATCGCGTCGGCATGCCGCTCGATCGCGCCCGGCACCGATTCGGGCTGCCCGAGATCGAACGCGCAATCACCGTAATCGACCGCGGCCAGCACGTCGAACGGATCGAACGACCACGGCCACGGGCGCTCCCACGCGATGCCCGTCGACGCGATCCGCAACCCGCGCGGGCCGAACCGCGTGCCGGGACGGTGCGATGCGGCGGAATCGAACGGCACGCCGGTGATCGCGAGATCGACGCCGTCGAGATCGCGGCTGAAACGCCGGCGCATGAAGCTCGTCGCGCCCGCGAAACTCGGTTCGGCCCGGGTGCCGTAGAGGCTGTCGCGCGTGAACGCGAAATCGTTCTGGCTCATCGTCGGATTCCTGTCTGAAGGGGACACGGTCGCGCGGTTGGCGACCTCGTGGCCGATTCTGCCTCCCCCGTACGCAACGAAAAATATGAACTAACATAAGCCGACTTCACAAAATACGATGTATCGCCATGCTGACCCGACTCAGAGACATGGATGTGCAGTTGCTGCGGCTCTTTCTGACGATCGTCGAAAGCGGCGGCTTCAGCGCCGCGCAGGGTACGCTCGGCATGGCGCCGTCCACGATCAGCACGCAGATGGCCAAGCTCGAGACGCGGCTCGGGTTCCGGCTCTGCGATCGCGGTAAAAGCGGCTTCCGGCTGACGCCGAAGGGCGAACGCGTGCTGCAGTCGACGCGCCGGCTCCTGCACGCGATGGACGTGTTCACGCGCGACACGCAGCACGTATCGGGCACGTTGCTCGGCGAGTTGCGCATCGGCCTGTCCGAGCGGCTCTCGCCCGACGTCGTCGAATCGATCGCGGCGGCCGTCGGGCGCTTTCGCGAGCGCGCGCCGGACGTGCTGATCGAAATGATCGCGGTGCCGCCCGACGAGCTGGAACGCCGACTGCTGAAAGGCGAACTGCACCTCGCGATCGGCT
The DNA here is from genome assembly GCF_001532755.1 of Burkholderia sp. MSMB2157WGS. Classification (NCBI taxonomy): domain Bacteria; kingdom Pseudomonadati; phylum Pseudomonadota; class Betaproteobacteria; order Burkholderiales; family Burkholderiaceae; genus Burkholderia; species Burkholderia sp. MSMB2157WGS. The sequence goes on from NZ_LPJG01000011.1 coordinate 96,545, forward strand.
ATTTCTCCGGCCATCAGGCCGGCCTGCACTACGCGCCGCTGTTCGTCGAGCATCAGTCGCTGCATTGCGGCGCCCGCCATCCGCTGTTCGCGAAGAAAACCGTGTCGGTCAACGACATCGCCCGCGCGAGCAACGTCGCGCGGCTCTACAAGACGAACACGTCCGGGGCGGCGCTGCGCAACACGCAGCCGACCGCGTTTTCGGAAAACGTCGACGCCGACGTGATCTTCATCCTGTCGGGCGCGCATGTCGGCTTCCTGCCCGACCACGTCGCGGCGCCGTGGGTCGCCGCCGGGAAGATGCGCCGGCTGCTGGCGAGCAAGCTGAGCCACGCGGTCGAATTTCAGCTCGCGACACCGAGGAATTCCGACGGCAGCGAAGCGCTGGATGCGTTCACGGCGGCGCTCGCCGAGCAGTTCGGCGCGCTCGATGCGAACGCAGATGGTTAGCCGGGCGGGCGCGTCGCCCGCGCCGCATCAGACGAGCCGATCCGATGCGATGACCTGCACACCCGGCCGTGCGTCGATCGCCGCGTCGAGCATCGCGCGCGCAATCCGCGCCGCGGGATTCACGCGCCACTTGGCCGGCAGCACCGGCCCGACGGCGCCCAACGCGAACACGAACAGCCGCTCGACGAACCTGAACTCGTCGCGGCTGCCGTCGATCAGGCCCGGTCGCACGTACGTGAGCGAATCGAACCCGACGCCGGCGAGCGCCTGTTCGACCTCGCCCTTCACGCGGTTGTAGAAGATGCGCGATGCGGCGTCCGCGCCCAGTGCGGAATTCAGCACGTAGGTCGGCGTGCCGTGCCGGTGCGCAAGCCGCGCGACCGCGAGCGGATAGTCGTGATCGACGCGGCGGAATGCGGCCTGCGAGCCCGCGACGCGCATCGTAGTGCCGAGCGTGCAGATCACCGCATCGGCCCGCCACCAGTCGGCCGCCTCCGGCAGTCGATCGAAGTCGACCTCCAGCGCGCGCATCTTCGGATGCGGCGACAACGGCCGGCGCGCGAGCACGACGACCTGGTCCACCCGCGCGTCGGCGAGCGCGACTTCGAGGACGTGGCGCCCGACGAGCCCGGTCGCGCCGATGAGCAACAGTTTCATGTCCGGTCGTTCCGTGAGGTGCACGTGTGCGCCAATCGGCAGAAAAAGCCGCGTGCGCGCAGCGTTTCGCCATGCCGCACCGCGGCGAACCCGCCGGTGCGCGGCCGATGAATCAGGCGGGATAGCGACACGATGAACGGTTCGCGCGGGACGGTCAACCGCGACCGCCGCCCCGCCCGCGCCCCGCTATGAACCAAGCGCCGCCTGCCGCGACACGCTCGGCGCCACGCCCGTCCACCGCTTGTACGCCTGCGAGAACGACGAGATGTCGCTGAACCCCAGTTCGTCCGCGATTTCCTTGATCGACAGTCGCCCTTCGGCAATCAGCGTCTGCGCCCGCGCCTTGCGCACCGCATTCGAGATGTCGCGGAAACACGCACCCTCCTCCCGTAGCCGACGCTTGAGCGTGCGCTCGCTCGTGTTCAGCAGCGTCGCGATGTCCTTCAGTTGCGGCGGCCGGTCGAACGGCCGCGTGGACAGGTATTCGTTCAGGAACGACACGAGGTCGACCCGCGTCCGCCGGCGCGCGATCAGCTCCGCGCACATGCGCTCGCACATCGCGGCCGTCGCGGCATTGGCCTGCGGCAACGGCCGTTCGAGGTGCGCATGCTCGAACGTGATCGCATTGGCTGGCCGCCGGTACCGGACCGGCGTGCCGAGCACGTGCCGGCCGCCGGGTTCGGCGTCGTACGCGAGGTCGAACGTCGCGAGCGTGAACGCGCTGCCGATCACGTCGCGCAGCACGCGGCACGCGGCGCCCATCGCGCGCTCGACGAAGAAGCGCTGCAGCGGCGCGGACAACTCCGGCGCCGCGTCGAACACGATCGTGCCGTGCCGCCCCGCGCGACGGTACGTCATCCCGACGAATGTATAGGTCAGAGCCAGATACCGGCCCGCGAGCGCGACCGCATCCATCCCGGTCGCGCTGCTCAGCAGCCCGTATCCGAGCAATCCGTAGGCGGAAAGCTGGTACGACAGGCCGACCGTCAAGCCCACGCCCGGCTCGTCGCCGGCCAGCGCGAGCAGGTTCGACGCGACGGCCCGTTCCTGCGCGGCCAGCACCGTGAAATCCGGATCGGCGAGTTGCTTCAGCGTGAGCTGCGAGCCCTTCAGCAGCGCGGCCGGCGCGATCCCGCGGTCGCGCCCGAACGCGATCATCAGCAGGACGGAAGCCGGGCTGCGGACAAAGTTCCAGACGTTCATCGGGCGCCTCGTGACGTGTGTTGGCCTCGATTCTAAAGCGGTTGGCCCGCGCCAGCATGGGCGAGCGCCGCGTGCCGCGCGATGATGGCTCCATCGCAACCGCCCTTTCACTCGACCGACCGGAGTCCGATGCCATGTCCAGGACCTATGCAGATCAGCCCGTCTGGCGCGCCATGCAGGCGTTCCTGCCGCCCGACTTCCAGTGGGCGGCCGATCGCCACCCCGACGAGCAATGGTGGCGCTGGAGGGGCCATCGCCTCCATCTCGATACGTATCGCAATCCCCGCGCGCAGGTGAAGGCGATCCTGTTCCATGGCGTCGGCACGAACGGACGGCAGATGTCGATGATCGTCGGCGAGCAACTGGCACGCCGCGGCTACGAGACGATCGCGGTCGACATGCCCGAATACGGGATGACCGAAGTGGCGCGCGGCGCGCTGGTGCGCTACGACGACTGGGTGCGCGCCGGCAGCGACCTGATCGACGCGGAGCGCGCGAAGGACGATCGGCCGATCGTGCTGTACGGGTTGAGCGCGGGCGGCATGCTGACGTACCACGTCGCCGCGCTGAACGGGAAAGTCGACGGCATCGTCGGCATGACTTTTCTCGACCAGCGCCTGCAGCAGGTGCGCGACGAAACCGCGCGCAATCTGTTCATGAGCCGCGTCGGCGGCCCGATGACGCACTTCGCCGCGAAGACGCCGCTGCGCGCCATGCGCATCCCGATGTCGCTCGCGAGCAAGATGCATGCGCTCGTGAACCGCGACGACGCGCTGAAGGTATGGATGTCCGACCGGACCTCGGCCGGCAACGCGATGACGATGGCGTTCCTCGATTCCTACATGTCGTACCGGCCGGTGGTCGAGCCGGAGGATTTCTCCGTGTGCCCGATCCTGCTCACGCAACCGGCCGCGGATCGCTGGACGCCGCTGCATCTGAGCGAGCCGTTCCTCGCGCGAGTTCGCCACGTGCCGGTCAAGGTCGAGATGCTGGAGAACGCCGGTCACTATCCGCTCGAGCAGCCGGGATTGTCGCAGATGGTCGAAGCGATCGACGCGTTCTATCGTGACGTGACGACGCGCCACGCCGGTCCGGGCGCGCTTGCCTGATACCCGGCGCATACGCGGCCAGCCGTTTCGGAGCGGTTCCGGCACGGCGGCCGGCCGCGCACGCCCGCCGCCCGACGCACGCCGATGCGCGCGCGGCGCTGCGGCGCGCGCGTCCGGCGAGCGCGTCACACGTGCAGCGCGTGCCCGAGCGCACGCAGCGCCGCTTCCTGAAGCGCCTCGCCGAGCGTCGGATGCGCGTGAATCGTGCCGCCGATGTCTTCGAGCCGCGCGCCCATCTCCAGCGACTGCGAGAACGCCGCGGCCAGCTCCGACACCCCGCGCCCGACCGCCTGCCAGCCGACGATCACGTGATCGTCGCGCCGCGCGACGACGCGCACGAACCCGTCGGTCGCCTGCAACGTCATCGCGCGCCCGTTCGCCGTGAACGGGAACGATGCGCTCAGGCAGTCGACGCCGGCCGCGTGCGCGTCGTCCGGCGACCAGCCGGCCGTCACGATCTCGGGATCGGTGAAGCACACGGCCGGAATCGACGCGGGCGTGAACCGGCGACGCCGGCCGGCGATCAGCTCGGCCACCATCTCGCCTTGCGCCATCGCGCGATGCGCGAGCATCGGTTCGCCCGCGACGTCGCCGATCGCCCAGACGTTGCGCATCGAGGTCCGGCACGCGTCGTCGATCCGCAACGCGCGCCCGTTGCGATCGAGCAGCAGCGACTCGAGCCCGAACCCGTCGACGCGCGGCCGCCGGCCGACGGCAACCAGCACGCGATCGGCCGGCAGCGTGTGCTCGGCGCCGTCGGCCGCCTGCACGCGCACCGCGCCGTGCGCGTCCAGCCCGAGCACCTTGTGGCCGAGCCGCAGCCGCACGCCGAGGCGCGCGAGCGAATCGGCAACCGGCCGCACGAGTTCGGCATCGTACGCAGGCAGCACGCGCTCGGCCGCTTCGACGACGCTGACGTCGACGCCGAGCTTGCGATAGACGATCCCGAGTTCGAGCCCGATATAGCCGGCCCCGACGACGACCAGCCGCTTCGGCAGCGTCGCGGGCGACAGCGCCTCGGTGGACGACACGACATGCCCGCCGAACGGCATCGACGGCAGTTCGACCGGCTCGGACCCGGTCGCGAGCAGCAGGTGTTCGCAACCGATCCGCACCGCATGGCCGCCGCCGACGACTTCGACGGTCTTGCCGTCGATCACGCGCGCTTCGCCGTGCAGCACGCGCACGCCGTTCTTCTTGAGCAGCGCGCCGACGCCGCGCGTCAGCCGGTCGACGATGCCGTCCTTCCACGCGACGCTTTTCGCGATGTCGATCTCGGGCGTGCGCACTCGGATCCCGAGCGCGCCCTCGCCGGCATGACCGCACGCCTGTTCGAACGCGTCGGCCACGTGGATCAACGCCTTCGACGGAATGCAGCCGATGTTCAGGCAGGTGCCGCCGAGCCGCTCGCGTTCGACGAGTACCGTCGGAATGCCGAGCTGGCCGGCGCGGATCGCGGCGACGTAGCCGCCCGGGCCGCCGCCGACGACGAGCAGTGTGGTGTGTTCGTTCTTCATCGGCTCACTCCACGAACAGCAGCGCCGGGCGCTCGAGCACCGCGCGCACGGCCTGGATGAATTCGGCCGCGTCCGCGCCGTCGACGACGCGATGGTCGAACGACGACGACAGGTTCATCATCTTGCGCGCGACGACCGCGCCGTCGCGGATCATCGGCCGCTCGACGATCCGGTTCACGCCGACGATGCCGACTTCCGGATGATTGATCACCGGCGTCGATACGATGCCGCCGAGCGCGCCGAGGCTCGAGATCGTGATCGTCGACCCGCTCAGCTCGTCGCGCTGCGCGCGGTTCGCGCGCACCGCATCGGCAAGCCGCGCGATTTCCGCCGAGATCGACCACACGTCGCGCGCTTCCGCATGCCGCAGCACGGGCACCGTGAGGCCGCCGTCCGTCTGCGTCGCGACGCCCATGTGCACCGCGCCGTAGCGCGTGACGACGCCCGCTTCGTCGTCGAAACGCGCGTTGATCTGCGGGAAGTCGCGCAGCGCGATCACCATCGCGCGGATCAGCAGCGGCAGCGGCGTGAGCTTGCCGCGCGTGTCGCCGTGGCGGCGGTTCAGTTCCGTGCGCAACGATTCGAGCTCGGTGACGTCGATCTCCTCGACGTAGCTGAAATGCGGGATGCGGCGCTTCGCCTCCTGCATCTTGCGCGCGATCGCCCGCCGCAAACCGATCACCGGCACTTCGGTTTCGTCGTGGCGTTCGTCGTAGCCGCGCGGTTGCGACCCGTGCGCCGGGCTGCCGCCGGTGCGCGCATACGCGTCGAGATCCGCATGCAGGATCCGCCCGGCTTCGCCGGTGCCGCGCACGTAGCGCAGCTCGATGCCCATGTCCCACGCGCGCTGACGCACGGCCGGCGACGCGAGCGGCCGTTCGCCGGGCGCGAGCGCCGCGCGCGGCGGCGCAACCGGTTCGTCGCGGTGCGGTTTCGTCGGTGCGCGCGGCGCCGCGGGCTGCGCAGGCGGCTCGGCCGGCGCGTCGGCCGCCGGCTTCGACGGCGCCGCCGCCGAGACCGGTGCGGTTTCCACCTTCGTTTCCCGCACCGGCGCCGCGGCCTTCAGGTTGCCGTCGCCTTCGACTTCCAGCCGTATCAGCTCGCTGCCGACCGCCATCATCTCGCCGATCCGGCCGCCCAGCTCGATCACCTTGCCCGCCACCGGCGACGGAATCTCGACCGCCGCCTTGTCGGTCATCACGTCGGCGAGCGGCTGGTCTTCCTTGATCGTCTGCCCGACTTCCACATGCCAGGCCACCAGCTCGACCTCGGCGATCCCTTCGCCGATATCCGGCATCTTGATGACATGAATCCCCATCTCACGCCTCCATCACGCGTCGCAACGCTTCACCGACCCGGGCCGGGCCCGGAAAGTACGCCCACTCCTGCGCATGCGGATATGGCGTGTCCCAGCCCGTCGTGCGCTCGACCGGCGCTTCGAGGTGGTAGAAGCAGTGCTCCTGGACCAACGCCACGAGCTCCGCGCCATAGCCGCAGGTGCGCGTCGCCTCGTGCACCACGACGCAGCGCCCGGTCTTGCGCACCGACGCGACGACCGTGTCGAGATCGAGCGGCCACAGCGTGCGCAGGTCGATCACTTCCGCGTCGATGCCCGTCTCCTCGGCCGCGGCGAGCGACACGTGCACCGTCGTGCCGTACGTCAGCACCGTCACGTCGCTGCCGGGCCGCACGACGGCGGCCGTATCGAGCGGCACCGTGTAGTAGCCCTCGGGCACCGCGCTCGCCGGATGCTTGAGCCACGACGTGACGGGCCGCTCGTGATGGCCGTCGAACGGCCCGTTGTACAGCCGCTTCGGCTCGAGGAAGATCACCGGATCGTCGTTCTCGATCGACGCGATCAGCAACCCTTTCGCGTCGTACGGATTCGACGGCATCACCGTGCGCAACCCGCACACCTGCGTGAACATCGCCTCCGGGCTCTGACTGTGCGTCTGCCCGCCGTAGATGCCGCCGCCGCACGGCATCCGGATCGTCATCGGCGCGGTGAACTGGCCGGCCGAGCGATAGCGTAGCCGCGCGCCTTCCGACACGATCTGGTCGGAGGCCGGGTAGAAATAGTCGGCGAACTGGATCTCGCAGACCGGCCGCAACCCGTACGCACCCATCCCCACCGCCGCGCCGACGATCCCGCCTTCCGAGATCGGCGCATCGAACACGCGCGACTTGCCGTATTTGTTCTGCAGTCCTTCGGTACAGCGGAACACGCCGCCGAAATAGCCGACGTCCTGCCCGAACACGACCACGTCGCCGTCGCGCCCGAGCATCACGTCCATCGCGGAGCGCAGCGCCTGGATCATCGTCATCGGCTGCGTCGCCGTCCCTGTCTCGTGTTGCGCCATGATCACGCTCCCAGTTCCTGGCGCTGACGGCGCAGGTGCGCGGGCAGCTCCTTGTACACGTCGTCGAACATTGACGCCGGCGACGGAATCCGGTCGTCGGCCAGCGTCCCGTACTTCTCCGCTTCCTTCTGCGCGGCGATCACCTCGGCCTCGAGCTCGGCCGTCAACGCGTCTTGCGCGCTGTCCGACCAGATGCCCTTCACGATCAGGTGGCGCTTGAAACGCTCGATCGGATCGCCGAGCGGGAAATGGGACCAGTCGTCGCTCGGCCGGTACTTGGTCGGATCGTCCGACGTCGAATGCGCGCCCGCGCGGTAGGTCACCCACTCGATCAGCGTCGGGCCGAGATTGCGGCGCGCGCGTTCGGCCGCCCAGCTCGATGCCGCGTAGATCGCGAGGAAGTCGTTGCCGTCCACGCGCAGCGACGCGATCCCGCAGCCGACGCCGCGCCCGGCGAAGGTCGTGCCCTCGCCGCCCGCGATCGCCTGGAACGTCGAGATCGCCCACTGGTTGTTGACCACGTTCAATACGACCGGCGCGCGGTACACGTGCGCGAACGTGAGCGCCGTATGGAAATCGGCTTCGGCCGTCGCGCCGTCGCCGATCCACGCGGACGCGATCTTCGTGTCGCCCTTGATCGCCGACGCCATCGCCCAGCCGACCGCCTGGATGAACTGCGTCGCGAGGTTGCCGGAAATGGAGAAGAAGCCGGCCTCGCGATCCGAGTACATCACCGGGAGCTGGCGGCCCTTCAGCGGATCGCCTTCGTTCGACATCAACTGGCAGATCATGCGCTCGAGCGGCACGTCGCGTGCGATCAGGATGCTCTGTTGCCGGTAGGTCGGAAAGCACATGTCGCCGTCGCGCAGCGCCATCGCGTGCGCGGTGCCGATCGCCTCTTCGCCGAGGCTCAACATGTAGAAGGAGATTTTCTTCTGGCGCTGCGCGATCATCATGCGCGCGTCGAAAATGCGGGTCTTGAGCATCGCGCGCAGCCCGGCGATCAGGCGCGCATCGTCGAGATCGGGCGCCCACGGGCCGACGGCCCTGCCGCTGTCGTCGAGCACGCGCACGAGGCTGCGGGCGAGATCGGCGGTGTCCGCCGCGGCAACGTCGATCGGCGGGCGGCGGACGGCGCCGGCCGGCGATAGATGCAGATAGGAAAAATCCGTCTTGCAGCCCGGGCGCCCGGTGGGCTCCGGCACATGCAGACGCAATGGCTCTGACAGGCTCATCGTGTCGTCTCCACGCTCGATTGTGTCTCACGCTGTTTGGGAACGCGCGGGCCGGTTGCCGGCCTGCGCGCGAGCTGACGCGCGGATAAGCACGTCAACCTTGGAAATCTATGCCTTGCGGCGGCGGGCGTCGATGCCCAAGCCGCTCGTTCGCGGTGAGCAGATTTGCCATGACGGATCGCCGCGGCGCGTGAGGTGCGGCCGGCGGAGTCGGCGCAGCACGGGTTTGCTGCGGTGCAGGGTCGTCGAGCGGGCGACGATCGGGCGTCGCCGACGGATCGACGCGTCCCGATCATGTGAGGGTACGAAGCAAAAGACCCCGGGGGGAATCCTGGGATCTCCTCGGGGTCTTTCGTCGGGTTCGGGCGCTTGCGCGCCCGGTTGCCGGCTTACTGCGATGCGCGATCGATCACGCGTCGGGACGGAACAGATCGAAGCGGCTGTCGGGCGTCACGTGCACGTAGGCCGACGGGCCGCCCGCACGAAGAATGATGCCCGCGCCGAACGTGTCGAAAATGCCGTCCTTCAGCAGGTCATGGCGGATATGGACGGCGACGACCTCGCCGAGCACCAGCGTGGCCGGCGTCTCGACGCCGTGGTGATCGCGCAGCCGGATCACGTCCGTCACCTTGCATTCGAAGTTCACGCCGCTTTCCGCGACGCGCGGCACGTCGACGAGGCGCGACGGCACCGCGGTCAAGCCGCCCAGTTCGAATTCGTTCACGTCGTACGGCACGGCGGCGCAGGTCTGGTTCATCTGCTCGGCGAGATCGCGTGTCGCGAGATTCCACACGAACTCACCGGTCTCCTGCACGTTGCGCACGCTGTCCTTCGCGGCGGTGCTCGAAAAGCCGATGATCGGCGGGCGATAGTTGAACGCGTTGAAGAAGCTGTACGGCGCGAGATTGAGCGTGCCGTCGCTGCCGCGGGATGAGATCCAGCCGATCGGGCGCGGGCCCACGATCGCGTTCAACGGATCGTGCGGCAGGCCGTGGCCTTGCGACGGCTCGTAATAGTGATGGGTCGAGTCGGTCATGACGAGAGGCTTGCAAGAGGCGAACTGCGTTGGAATGCGTCGGTAAGACGCGCGTGCCAAGTATCACATGGCGGCGCTTTCGTCGCATTGGCGCGCAGCGCGAGCCGCACGCACGTGCCGCCTACAAGCATCCGCACCAAACAAAAAACCCGCGAGCGCTGCATTTCTCGCGGGTTTTATACACCTTCATCGAATCGAATCGCGTTGGGCGATCGATGGTGCCGGGGACCGGACTTGAACCGGCAAGCCAATTAAGGCGGCGGATTTTCGTCACACTGCTTCTTTCGAAGCCGGCGTCGCGTGCGCGAACCGTTCGTGCGCTGGACTATGCCTTCACCGTCGCGCGCGGGCGTGACCGCTGCCCGTGCGCCTTAGGTGCCCCCCGTCTAGTCTCTACACCTTCCTCGCGCGTGCCGCGAGGCTTGGCTCGGCGTTGCCTCGATGCGCACATCAGGGGTTTCGCCGAATTTGAAGGGTTCTGCACCGACCGTTTCCGGCCGGGCACTCAATCGTTTAAGTCCGCTATGTTTACCAATTTCATCACCCCGGCAAGAGGGCGGACGCGATTCTACCATTGCTTGGCGCATGCGTTCCCTCATTCCGTCGCGCCGCATCGCGACACCGGCCATCGTCGCACCGTTTCCTCCCGCGCATTCGGCACCGATACGACACCGATACCGCACGGCCAACGATTTCGTCCCGCGCCGCACCTTCGGCCGATACAATCGACCGCGCGTGTCGGACGGCCTGAACCGTCTGACGTTTGTATCGTGCTCATCGCGAAACAAGCGTCGCATGCGTCATCGCGAAGTCACAAACGTTTTCGATAATTCCCCGGCCGAAAACGTTTACATCGCATGACTTCATGACCTCGACCATCAAGGACGTCGCCGCCCTCGCGGGCTTCTCGATCGCCACCGTTTCGCGTGCGATCAACGCGCCGCACACGGTCAGCCCCGCCACGCTGCAGACGATCCGCACCGCCATCGACACGCTGCAGTTCCGCCCGAGCCCGCTCGGCCGGCAACTGCGCGGCGAGCGCACGCGGCTCGTCGGCGTCGTCGTGCCGACGCTGTCGAACCCGGTGTTCGCCGACTGCCTGCAAGGCATCGATGCGCTCGCGACCGCGGCCGGCTTCAAGCTGATCCTGATGACGACCGAATACGACGCGGCACGCGAACGTCATGCGATCGAGACGCTGCGCGAGCAGCGCGTCGAAGGGTTGATCCTCACCGTCGCCGATGCGGATACGCACCCGCTGCTCGACATGCTCGACCGCGACGGCCCGCACTACGTGCTGATGCACAACGACACGCAGCGCCGTCCGTCGGTGTCGGTCGACAACCGCCGCGCCGCCTACGACGGCGTGAAGATGCTGACCGCGCACGGTCATCGCCGCGTGCTGATGCTGGCCGGTTCGCTCGCGGCGTCGGATCGCGCGCGCCAGCGTCATCTCGGTTACGCGCAGGCACTCGAGGAAATCGGCGTGGCGCCGTTGCCGCCCGTCGAAGTCGACTTCAACGCGCCCGAGCTGCCCGATGCGGTGCTCGCGCACCTCACCGCGCACGCCACGCGCCCGACCGCCCTCTTCTGCAGCAACGACCTGCTCGCGATGGTCGTGATGCGCGGCCTGCGTCGCGCGGGTTTCTCGATTCCCGACGACCTGTCGGTGCTCGGCTTCGACGGGATCGCGATCGGCGAGTTGCTCGCGCCGCCGCTCGCGAGCGTCGCGACGCCGAACCGCGACATCGGCCGCCACGCCTGGCAGCGTCTCGTCGAATCCATCGGCGGCGCAGCGATCGACCGCACGTCGATGATCCTGTCGCATGCGGTGCGCGACGGCGCGACGATTGCGCCGCCGGCCGCCGAGCTGCACTTGCGCAAGGCGTGACCGCAGGCCCCGTCCACGCACACCGATACCACACCACCCCAGCGCCACACCCACTCGCCCGGAGACTCACCGTGTCCTTTCGCCTGACCTCGCTGCTGCGCGCGCTCGCCGCGCCGCTCGCCTGCGCCGCGCTCGTCGCCGGCGCCCCCGCGGCCCACGCCGACGAAACGGCGATCTGTTACAACTGCCCGCCCGAATGGGCCGACTGGGCCGCGCAGATCGCCGCGATCAAGCAGAAGACCGGCATCCGCGTGCCGTTCGACAACAAGAACTCGGGCCAGTCGATCGCGCAGTTGATCGCCGAGCAAAAGAGCCCGGTCGCCGACGTCGTCTACCTCGGCGTGTCGTCGGCGTTCCAGGCGAAGGACAAGGGCGTGATCGCGCCGTACAAGCCCGCACACTGGAACGACATCCCCGCGAACCTGAAGGACCCGCAAGGCTACTGGTTCGCGATCCACTCGGGCACGCTCGGCTTCTTCGTGAACAAGGACGCGCTCGACGGCAAGCCGGTGCCGCGTTCGTGGGCCGATCTGCTGAAGCCCGAATACAAGGGCATGGTCGGCTATCTCGATCCGTCGAGCGCGTTCGTCGGTTACGCGGGCGCGGTCGCCGTCAACCAGGCGCTCGGCGGCAGCCTCGACAACTTCAAACCGGGCCTCGACTGGTTCCGCAAGCTGAAGGCGAACGCGCCGATCGTACCGAAGCAGACCGCGTATGCACGCGTGCTGTCCGGCGAGATTCCGATCCTGCTCGACTACGACTTCGATGCGTATCGCGCGAAATACAAGGACAACGCGAACGTCGAGTTCGTGATCCCGAAGGAAGGCACGATCGCGGTGCCGTACGTGATGAGCCTCGTGAAGGGCGCGCCGCACGACGCGAACGGCAAGAAGGTGCTCGACTTCGTGTTGTCCGACGAAGGCCAGAAGCTGTGGGCCAACGCATATCTGCGCCCGGTGCGCGCGCAGGCGCTCGGCGCCGACGTCGCCGCGAAGTTCCTGCCGGCGAGCGAATACGCGCGGGCGAAGTCGGTCGATTTCGGCAAGATGGCGGCCGGCCAGCAGGCGTTCGGCCAGCAGTACCTGCAGGTGATGCAGTAAGCGGCCGGTCCCACGTCATGCTCGACCTGACTTTCCCGCTGCGCTGGCGCGTCGCGCTCGTCGCGCCGGCGCTGGCGGTATTCGCCGCGTTCTGGCTGCTGCCGATGGCTGCGCTCGTGCAGGTGTCCGCCGACGGCGCCTTCTTCTCGCACTACGCGGCGCTGCTCGGCAACGCGCGTTACATGAAGAGCCTCGGCGAGACGGTTGCGCTGTCCGCGGGCGTCACGCTCGCGACGCTCGCGCTGTCGACCGTTTCCGGCCTGCTGCTCGCGCGCCGCGAATTTGCCGGCAAGCGCGTGCTGCTCGCGTTGCTCACGTTTCCGCTCGCGTTCCCGGGCGTCGTCGTCGGCTTCATGGTGATCATGCTCGCGGGGCGCCAGGGGCTGATCGGCATGCTGTCGGCGAAGCTCGTCGGCGACAAGTGGGTGTTCGCCTATTCGGTGGCGGGCCTGTTCGTCGGCTACCTGTACTTCTCGATTCCGCGCGTGATCGTCACCGTGATCGCGGCCGCGTCGAAGCTCGACGGGTCGCTCGAGGAAGCCGCGCGTTCGCTCGGCGCGTCGCCGTGGCGCATCTTCGTCGACATCGTGCTGCCCGCGCTCGCGCCGGGGCTGATCGCGGCCGGCGCGATCTGCTTCGCGACCGCGATGGGCGCGTTCGGCACCGCGTTCACGCTCGCCACCAATCTGAACGTGCTGCCGATGACGATCTATACCGAATTCACGCTGAACGCGAACATCGCGACGGCGGCCGGCCTGTCGATTGTGCTCGGCATCGTCACCTGGGCCGTGCTCGCGCTCGCGCGCCGCTTCACCGGCCACACCGCCGCCGCGGCGGCCTGAGGATTCCCGCATGCAATCGCTTTCCGGTTCTTCCGCGCCGTCGCCGGCCCCCGCCCCGGCCCCCTTGCAGACGAAGCGCGCCGCGCGGCATGCGCCGCGCGTCGCCGGCGCGCGTGCGATCGCCACGCTGCAATGGGGCGTCACGCTGCTGCTGTGCGCGTTCCTGATCGTGCCCGTCGTGATGTCGGTGCTCGCGGGCCTCACCGTCAACTATTTCCGCGGCCTGTCGAGCGGCCTCACGCTGCGCTGGCTCGAACAAGTGTGGCAGCAGTATCACGGCTCGGTCGCGCTGTCGCTCTACGTCGCGTTCGCGACGCTCGCGATCGTGCTCGTCGTCGGCGTGCCGGCCGGCTATGCGCTCGCGCGCAGCAAGAGCCGTATCGCGCGTGCGATCGAGGAAGCGCTCGTGCTGCCGGTCGCGCTGCCGGGGCTGGCTTCGGCGCTCGCGCTGCTGGTCGTGTACGGCGGCTTCACCGCATTCCGGATGAGCCTGTGGTTCATCGTCGTCGGCCACGTCGTGTTCACGCTGCCGTTCATGGTGCGCGCGGTGGCGGCCGTCGCGGCCGGCGCCGACCTGCGCACGCTCGAGGAAGGCGCGGCGAGCCTCGGCGCGTCGTTCGTCACGCGTTTCGTCACGATCGTGCTGCCGAACCTGCGGCCCGGGATCGTCGCCGGCGCGCTCGCGGTGCTCACGCTGTCGATCGGCGAATTCAATCTCACGTGGATGCTGCACACGCCCGACACCAAGACGCTGCCGGTCGGGCTCGCCGATACGTATGCGTCGCTGCGCCTCGAAGTCGGCAGCGCATACACGATCGTGTTCCTGCTGATGACGCTGCCGCTGCTCGTCGCGATGCAGTGGCTCGGCGTCGATCCGTCCGGTACGCGCGCGCCGAAGAAGCGCCCGCGCTGATTTCTTGCAGACATGAAACTCGATTCCACTCCCATCACCTTGACCGGCTGCGCGAAGACGTTCCGCGGCACCCGCGTGCTCGAACCGCTCGACCTGTCGATCGGCGCCGGCGAAACGCTCGTGCTGCTCGGGCCGTCGGGCTGCGGCAAGACGACCACGCTGCGCCTGATCGCGGGTCTCGACACGCCGGACGCCGGCGGCAAGATCGCATTCGGCGACGACGACGTCACCTTGCTGCCGATCGAGCGCCGGCAGGTCGGCATGGTGTTCCAGAACTACGCGCTGTTTCCGAACCTGACGGTGCGCGGCAACGTCGGCTACGGGCTGAAGATCCGCAAGACCGAACCGCGCGCGTTGCGCGAACGCGTCGACGAACTGCTCGCGATGATGCGGCTCGACGCGCATGCGGACAAACCGGTCGATCAACTGTCGGGCGGCCAGCGTCAGCGCGTCGCGCTGGCGCGCGCGCTCGCGGTGCGTCCGCGCGTGCTGCTGCTCGACGAACCGCTGACCGCGCTCGACGCGAAGCTGCGCGACGTGCTGCGCCGCGACATGAACACGCTGCTGCGCGCGCTCGGCGTGACGACCGTCTACGTGACGCACGACCAGGCCGAGGCGATGGAGCTCGGCGACCGGATCGTCGTGATGGGCGCGGGCCGCATCGAGCAGATCGGCACGCCGCGCGAGATCTACTATCACCCCGCGAACCGGACGGTCGCGCAGTTCATCGGCACGCTGAACCGGCTGGCGGGCCAGTGGCGCGACGGCGCGCTCGCAACGACGGGCGGTGCGATCGTCACGCCGCATGCGGCCGACGAATGGTTCTTCCGCCCCGAGGATGCGCAGCTCGTCGATCCCGCGCATGCGCCGCTGCGCGGCGCGGTGGGCGCGTGCGCGTTCCTCGGCGAGCGCACGCGGCTCACGATCGAGCATGCGGCGCCCGACGCGCTCGTGATCGACGTACCGGGCCGCATCGCGCTCGCACGCGGTACGGCGGTCGGCCTCACGATCGCGCCGGAAGGCCTGATCGCGCTCGGCGCGTAAGCCTTCGATCGGGCATCATTCACGCAACACCCCACGGCGGCGCACGCCGCCGGGACGACAACCAGACAATTCCGAGGAACGACGATGCTGCTTGCTCAAATCAGCGATCTCCACATCAAGCGCCCGGGCCAGCTCGCGTACCGGCGCGTCAATACGGCGGCCGCGCTCGCCCGCTGCATCGCGAAGCTGAACGCGCTCGTGCCGCGCCCCGACGCCGTGCTCGTCACCGGCGACCTGACCGACTTCGGCCACGACGAGGAGTACGGCAATCTGCGCGGGCTGCTCGCGGCGCTCGAGATTCCGTACTACCTGATGATCGGCAATCACGACGACCGCGCCGGATTGCGCCGCGCGTTCGCCGATCGCGCCGAGCTGCAGGACGGCGAATTCGTGCAGTACGCGCTCGACGTCGGCGCGGTGCGCGTGCTCGCGCTCGATTCGCAAGTGCCGGGCGCGAGCCACGGCGACCTGTGCGACGCGCGCCTCGCGTGGCTCGCCGCGCAGCTCGACGCCGCGCGCGACCGGCCGGTGATCGTCGCGCTGCATCACCCGCCGTTCGCGTCGGGCATCGGCCACATGGACAGGCTGCGTCTCGCGCCCGCCGCCGCCGCGAAACTCGATGCGCTGCTGCGCGGTCATCCGAACGTCGAGCGCGTGCTGTGCGGCCACGTGCACCGCACGATGTTCACACGCTTCGGCGGCACGCTCGCGTGCGCGGTGCCGTCGCCCGCGCACCAGGTCGCCTTCGACCTGCGAGCCGATGCGCCGTCCGCATTCCGGCTCGAACCGCCGGCGTTCGCGGTCCATCGTCATGCACCCGAGACGGGGATGACGTCGCATCACGTCTACGTGGACGAAGGGGCGGGGCCGTATCCGTTCTATGAGCCGACTGGCGAGCTGGTCGACTGACCGACGTGAAGCGCGTGCCGTGACCGGCGGCGGCCGGCCGGTTGTGCCGGTTGTGCCGGTTGTGCCGGTTGTGCCGGTTGTGCCGGTTGTGCCGGTTGTGCCGGTTGTGCCGGTTGTGCCGATTTGCCGATTTGCCGATTTGCCGATTTGCCGGTTCGCCGGTTCGCCGGTTCGCCGGTTCGCCGGTTCGCCGGTTCGCCGGTTCGCCGGTTCGCCGCCGGCAGGATTCACGCCGCTCCGGTATGATCGGCAACCTCGACCGGCGCCCGGCCCGCCTGCGCACCCGACGCGTGCGCCGCCTGCCGCGCCGCCCCACTCCGTGCCTGCCGCCATGTCCACCGCCTCCACCGACCGTCCGACCGACGCCGCCTCGCCCCACTACTCGCGCAGCCTGCTGTTGCTGCTCGCGACGATCGCGGGCGTGTCGGTCGCGAACATCTACTACAACCAGCCGCTGCTCGACAGCTTCCGCTCGACCTTTCCGGACGGCGCATCGTGGATCGGCGCGGTGCCGACCGCGACGCAGCTCGGCTATGCGGCCGGCATGTTCCTGCTCGCGCCGCTCGGCGACCGCTTCGATCGCCGCGGGCTGATCCTGCTGCAGATCGCGGGGCTGTCGATCGCGCTGATCGTGGCGGCCACCGCGCCGTCGCTGGCCGTGCTCGCGGCCGCGAGCCTCGCGATCGGCATCCTCGCGACCATCGCGCAGCAGGCCGTGCCGTTCGCCGCCGAAATCGCGCCGCCGGCCGAACGCGGCCACGCGGTCGGCACCGTGATGAGCGGCCTGCTGCTCGGCATCCTGCTCGCGCGGACCGCCGCCGGCTTCGTCGCCGAGTATTTCGGCTGGCGTGCGGTGTTCGCCGCATCGGTCGCGGCGCTCGTCGCACTCGCCGTCGTGATCGTGTTGCGGCTGCCGCGCAGCTCGCCGACGTCGACGCTGTCGTACGGCAAGCTGCTCGGCTCGATGTGGCACCTGGCCGTCGAACTGCGCGGGCTGCGCGAGGCGTCGCTGACGGGCGCCGCGCTGTTCGCGGCGTTCAGCGCGTTCTGGCCGGTGCTCACGCTGCTGCTCGCCGGCGCGCCGTTCCATCTCGGCCCGCAGGCGGCCGGCCTGTTCGGGATCGTCGGCGCCGCGGGCGCCCTCGCCGCGCCGTATGCGGGCCGCTTCGCGGACACGCGCGGCCCGCGGGCGATCATCTCGCTCGCGATCGCGCTGCTCGCGCTGTCGTTCGTGATCTTCGCGCTGTCGGGGTCGAGCCTCGTCGGGCTCGTGATCGGCGTGGTCGTGCTCGACGTGGGCGTACAGGCCGCGCAGATCTCGAACCAGTCGCGCATCTATGCGTTGAAGCCCGACGCGCGCAGCCGCGTCAACACGGTGTACATGGTGTGCTATTTCATCGGCGGCGCGCTCGGCTCGTCGGCCGGCGTCGCCGCATGGCGCGCGTTCGGCTGGACCGGCATGTGCGCGGCCGGCCTGCTGTTTACCGCGCTCGCCGGCTGGTCCCACCATCGCGGCGGCCGGCGCGGCTGAGCGCGGCCGGCCACCGCGGCGTCACGCGTCGGTGCGCGAGGCGGCCGGCTCGGCGGCGGCGGGCGGCGGCGCGAACGCCGGGGCCGGGTCGATCACTGCGCCGGGATCCATCACCGCCGCGGGCGCCGGCACCGCGAGCGGGACAGCGGAAGGCGCGAGGATGGGCGCCGCATCCGGCGTGGCGATCGGCTCGGCGACGGCAGAAGCGTCCGCCGCACCGGCCTGCTCGGCCGCGACGGCCGGCGAACCGGTGGCCGTGGCCGCCGCCGCGGGCCGGCGCGCCGGATCGAACACGAACGACAACCCGACGCTGCCGAGGATCGCGACGGTCGCGACCACGGTCGCCATCGTCACCGGTTCGCCCAGCAGCAACGCACCGAGCGCGACCGCGACGATCGGATTCACGTACATGCAACTGCTCGCGATGATCGGGCTCGTGTGGCGAATCAGATAGCCGTACGCGACGTACGCGGCCATCGTGCAGAACACCATCAGGTACACGAACGCGAACACGGACCCGACGGCCAGCTGTTCGACGCGTTCGCCGAGCAGCCACGCGACGATCGTCGACATCAGCCCGCCGAGGCCGATCTGCAGCGACGTCGACAGAAACAGGTCGGACGGCAGCTTGAGCCGCGTCGCGAGATGCGCGCCGCCTGCCCAGAACAATGCGCCGGCCAGCACGCAGATCGTGCCGAGCGCCGAGTTCGCGGCGGCCGCGCCGCCCGAATTCAGCACGACGATGCCGACCATCCCCAGCGCGACGGCCGCCCATTCGCCCTTCGTCACCGGCCGCCCGGCGACCGCCGCGATCACGGTCGCGAACAACGGCACCGTGGCCACCATCACCGCGGCCGAACCGCTGCTGACCGTGCGCATGCCGAGCGCGATCGTGCCGGACGACAACGCGACGAGCATCGTGCCGACGATCGCCGCGTTGCGGATTTCCAGCAGCGTCGGCCATTCGGGCTTGCGCCGCAGCGCGAAGATGAACAGGCCGACCCCGCCGAGCAGGTTGCGCAGCCCCGACAGCAACAGCGGCGGGAACGATTGCAGCGCGAAATGCAACCCGCTGTAGGTCGAGCCCCAGACGAAATAGATGAAGACGAGCGCGAGCGCCACACGGCCGCCGCGGCTTTGCGGCAGGCGGATCCGGAACGAAAAGCGGGCGAGGAAATCGAGGAGGCGGTCGAGCGGCGTCATCGTGCGGCCCGCCCGCACGTCACGCCGCGTGCCCCGCTGAAAGACGCCGGCGATGCCGGCAAACGATCCACGCGGGACCGGGAAGGCAGAGCGAACGTGCGGAACGACATGGCAGTGCGAACGGCGACGAAAGAGAACCGGCGAGCGGCGGCAAAAGGCAAAAAAAACGTGCGCAACCGTATCCGGTGCACACGCTCGGCATTATGGCATCAAGGATTCGAAAGCATCGTCGGACCTGTCTGAAAGCATATCGACTGATGTTTCGGCGCGACATTTTTCGCGCGACGCCGGAGGAAAGCGGCGGCTGGAAAATGGGGCTCGACATTGCCGCCCGTGCCGCATTCGGCCCATCGCGCGCGAGCCGTCGGCCGAACGGCCAGTTGTGCATGGCCGTCGCCGTTTCGCCCTTATCGTGACGGGGCGACGCGTGCTGCGCGCCGCACGCTCCGTTCGAACTGCACCTTCACGCTCATACAAAATTTTGTATAATCTTGCCATTCTCCCGCCGAAGCCGGTCGTTTTCATCGGCAGCGCCCTCGACGCGCTTCGCGATTTCCCACCTGCCGTACGACGCGAAGCCGGTCATCAAATCGATCAGGTGCAGCGCGGCCTGGCGCCCGACGACTGGAAACCGATGCGCACCATCGGCGTCGGCGTACGGGAGATTCGCCTGCGCGACGCGAGCGGCGCGTTCCGGATCGTCTACGTCGCGACGTTTGCCGACGCGGTCTATGTGCTGCACTGCTTCCGGAAGCAATCGGCACGCACGTGCAAGGCCGATATCGAACTGGCCGCCCGGCGCTATCGCGCCCTGTTGACGGAGTGGAAACGATGACCAACGAACGCTACAAGAGCATCTGGGACGCGATCGAGGAACAGCCGGCCGAGGCCGAGAACATGAAGCTGCGGTCCGAACTGATGATCGCGCTCAAGCAACGCCTGGCGCAGCTTGAACTGAGCCAGGCGCAGGCCGCGAAACTGCTGGGCGTCACGCAGCCGCGCGTGTCCGACCTGATGCGCGGCAAGATCAACCTGTTCGCACTCGACGCGCTCGTCAACATGGCGGCGGCGGCCGGCCTGCACGTCGAGCTTCAGGTGCGGGAATCCGCATGACGCCCATGCGCGATGCATTGCGGCGCGCATGCGCCGGTCACGAGCCGCCGAACCAGTTGTACCCTTGATCGACCCAGTAGCCGCCCGGAAACGTATCGGTCACGAAGATTTCCATGATGTGCTTCGGGTTTTTGTAGCCGAGCTTGGTCGGCATCCGCAGCTTCATCGGGAAACCGTATTCCGGCGGCAGACGGCGGCCGTCGTAGTCGAACGCGAGCAGCGTCTGCGGATGCAGCGCGGTCGGCATGTCGATGCTTTCGTAGTAATCGTCGGCACATTTGAAGCCGACGTATTTCGCACCGGTATCGGCACCCGCGCGTGCGAGAAACGCGCCGAACGGCGTGCCGCCCCAGCGGCCGATCGCACTCCACCCTTCCACGCAGATATGCCGCGTGATCTGTTCCGCGTGCGGCAGCGCCCGAAGCTCGTCGAGCGTCCACACGCGCTTGCCCGTCACGCGGCCGGACAGCACGAGCCGATACGTCGATGCGTCGACGTGCGGCACGTCGTCGATCCCGTAGTACGCATTGAACGGGAACGGCCGCGTGATGTCGGCTTCGGTGTAGGTCGGCGCGAGCCGGTCGGGGCTGAACAGCCATGCCTGCACGCGATCGTTCATGCGCGACACTTTCTCGAGGAACGTGTTGACCGACGCGTCGTCCTGCAACGTGCAGCCGGTCAGCATCGCGAGGCCGCCGAGCGTCAGCACGCGCCGGTTGAAGAGCCGTCGCGACGGCATCTCGAGCGTGCGGCGCACGTCGAGTTCGAGCGACTGCCGATCGAGCGTCCAGCGCGGCTCGCCGCGGTTTTTTTCGGATTCCGACATGATGATTTCCTTCGCCCGCGACGCGCGGGTCAGCGGCCGCGCAGCATCGCGAGCAGCGAGCGCGGCACCAGCAACGCCATCGCGACGTGAACGACGACGAATGCGACGAGCAGCGACATCGCCCAGAAGTGCACGACGCGCGCAGCGTCGTAACCGCCGAACAGCTCGCGCAGCAGCGGAAACTGCACGGATTTCCAGATCGTGAGGCCCGACAGCACCAATACGACGAGATCGACGATCGCGATCAGGTACGCGGCACGCTGCACCGCGTTGTAGACGCTCAAGTCGTCGTGCGACAGCCGGCCGCCGAGCGCGGCGCGCACGTCGCGCCACACCGACGCAGGCGTGACCGGCAGCAACTTGCGCGCGAAGCGCCCCGTCGCGATCGACATCGCGAGGTAGAACAGCCCGTTGCCGACCAGCAGCCACATCGCCGCGAAATGCCATTGCAGCGCGCCGCCGAGCCAGCCGCCGAGCGTGATGCCGTGCGCGAACGTGAACGACGGATAGATCGGCGACGCGTCGTAGATGCGCCAGCCGGACAACACCATGAGGATCGCCGCGAGCGCGTTGAGCCAGTGGCTCGCGCGCACCCAGCGCGGATGGATCGTCGGCGCGGGCGGCGGCACGCCCGCGCGATCCGTGACAGGAACCGTTTGCATGATGATGACTCCCGGGATGAAGCGGCGGGACGCGGTGCGCGCCGGCAACCGGCCGGTCGCGCCCCGCACGCGTTCGTCAGTTCGACGGGCTCATCGCGTCTTTCTTCATCGCGTCGTCCTTTTTCATCGCGTCGTGGCCCATCGCGTCCTTCTTCATCGCATGCTTCTTCATGCCGTCCTTCTTCATCGCGCCGTCCTTCGCCATCGCGTCGTGGCCCATCGCGTCCTTCGACATCGACATGCCGTCCTTCGACATTGCGTCGTTCTGCGCGTGAGCGCCCGTTGCGATCGTGGCAAGTGCGGCGACACAGGCGGCGAGGAATACGTTTTTCATGACATCTCTCCGATACATGGGTTTGGGAGCCGAATAGACGGAGGACGCCGCCGGAAATGACAGCGATGTCGAAAAATTTTTTGAAGCCGGAAACACGGGATGGAAATGCTGCACTGCCCGCCTCTTCCGTCCCGGACGACATCGCGCGTCGACGGCCGCGCTTGCTGCGGCGCACCGTGCGCGCGCCGGCGGTCGCGATCCGCCCGTCGCCCGGCGGCATCGGCTTCGCACCCGGTTGAAACCGCCGGCAAGCCGGTGTATCGTGTGCCCTTGCTAACGCGGGGGTCCTGCAATGCGTTGGGTCGAACGACCGGCATTGCGGGTGAGAAATACCCTTTGAACCTGATCTGGATAATGCCAGCGCAGGGAAGCGTACGGATTTCGCCGCCATCCTTCTGACGAAATCCGCCGCCTCACCAAGCCTCGTCTCCTGCTTAGCTCGAGCCCCACATTCGTCAAGGGCTCCGGGCAAGCGCCGAAGCGCCTGTCCGGCGCCCGCACAGGAGATTGCATGAACGCCAATCCGAAGTTTCTGTCCGCCGACGCCCACGTCGACGCCGCTGCCGTCGCGCCGCTGCCCAACTCGCGAAAGGTGTATGTAACCGGCTCGCAGCCCGACATCCGCGTGCCGATGCGTGAAATCACGCAGGCCGACACCCCGACCGGCTTCGGCGGCGAAAAGAATCCGCCGATCTACGTGTACGACACGTCGGGCCCCTACACCGATCCGGACGCGAAGATCGACATCCGCGCGGGCCTGCCCGCGCTGCGCCAGCGCTGGATCGAAGCGCGCGGCGACACCGAGGTGCTCCCCGGCCTGTCGAGCCAATACGGCCTCGAGCGCGCGGCCGATCCGGCCACCGCCGACCTGCGCTTTCCGGGCCTGCACCGCAACCCGCGCCGCGCGCAGGCCGGCAAGAACGTCACGCAGATGCACTACGCGCGTCAGGGCATCATCACGCCGGAAATGGAATACATCGCGATCCGCGAGAATCAGCGCCGCGCCGAGTACATCGAGAGCCTGAAGTCGAGCGGCCCGAACGGCGCGAAGCTCGCCGCGATGATGGGCCGCCAGCACCCGGGCCAGGCATTCGGCGCCGCGGCCTTCGGCGCGAACGCGCTCGCCGAGATCACGCCCGAGTTCGTGCGCGACGAAGTCGCACGCGGCCGCGCGATCATTCCCGCGAACATCAACCACCCTGAATCCGAGCCGATGATCATCGGCCGCAACTTCCTCGTGAAGATCAACGCGAACATCGGCAACTCGGCCGTCACGTCGTCGATCGGCGAGGAAGTCGACAAGATGACGTGGGCGATCCGCTGGGGCGGCGACACGGTGATGGACCTGTCGACCGGCAAGCACATCCACGAAACGCGCGAGTGGATCATCCGCAACAGCCCGGTGCCGATCGGCACGGTGCCGATCTACCAGGCGCTGGAGAAGGTCAACGGCAAGGCCGAGGACCTGACCTGGGAAATCTTCCGCGACACGCTGATCGAGCAGGCCGAGCAAGGCGTCGACTACTTCACGATCCACGCGGGCGTGCGCCTGCAGTACGTGCCGCTCACCGCGAACCGGATGACGGGCATCGTGTCGCGCGGCGGCTCGATCATGGCGAAGTGGTGCCTCGCGCATCACAAGGAAAGCTTCCTGTACGAACACTTCGAAGAGATCTGCGAGATCATGAAGGCGTACGACGTGAGCTTCTCGCTCGGCGACGGTCTGCGCCCCGGCTCGATCTACGACGCGAACGACGAAGCGCAGCTCGGCGAGCTGAAGACGCTCGGCGAGCTCACGCAGATCGCGTGGAAGCACGACGTGCAGGTGATGATCGAAGGCCCCGGCCACGTGCCGATGCAGTTGATCAAGGAGAACATGGATCTGCAGCTCGACTGGTGCAAGGAAGCGCCGTTCTACACGCTCGGGCCGCTGACCACCGACATCGCACCGGGTTACGACCACATCACGTCGGGCATCGGCGCCGCGATGATCGGCTGGTTCGGCACCGCGATGCTGTGCTACGTGACGCCGAAGGAGCACCTGGGCCTGCCGAACAAGGACGACGTGAAGGAAGGCATCATCACGTACAAGCTCGCCGCGCACGCCGCCGACCTCGCCAAGGGTCACCCGGGCGCGCAGGTGCGCGACAACGCGCTGTCGAAAGCGCGTTTCGAGTTCCGCTGGGAAGACCAGTTCAACATCGGTCTCGACCCGGACAAGGCGCGCGAATTCCACGACGAGACGCTGCCGAAGGATTCGGCCAAGGTCGCGCACTTCTGCTCGATGTGCGGCCCGCATTTCTGCTCGATGAAGATCACGCAGGACGTGCGCGAATTCGCGGCCCAGCAGGGCGTGTCGGAAACCGAGGCGCTGAAGAAAGGGATGGAGGTCAAGGCGGTCGAGTTCGTGAAGACCGGCGCCGAGATCTACCACCGTCAGTAAGCGCGCCGCGAGCCGCACCGGCTCGCATCGCGATGCACGCAGCCCGCTTTCGAGCGGGCTTTTTTGCGCATGTCGCGTGCCTGCCGGCCCAGACGAAACAATTGATTACGAAACCGCGCGAGCCTTAACAAGTCCTTACAGCAGCGTCGCGGGACGGCGCGTAGATTGGGGACATGCGCGGCCGCCAGCCGGTCGTGCGCCTTCCGTTCACTACCACAAGGACAACGATCATGAACTCGATTCGGCGTTTTGGGGTATGCGCTCTGCTCGTCGCGACGGTGGCCAGCCTGTCGGCCTGCGATTCGATGTCGCGACGCCAGCGCGATACGGCAATCGGTGCGGGTGTCGGCGGCGTCGCCGGCGCGGCGATCGGCGGCAACGCGCTGTCGACGCTGGGCGGCGCGGCGGCCGGCGGCATCATCGGTAACCAGGTCGGCAAGTAAAGCAGTCGCATCGGCCGGTTGGGCGACGCCCAGCCGTCGGCCTGTCGGTTCAACGGCGTTTCCGCACTGC
The DNA here is from genome assembly GCF_001532755.1 of Burkholderia sp. MSMB2157WGS. Lineage (NCBI taxonomy): Bacteria > Pseudomonadati > Pseudomonadota > Betaproteobacteria > Burkholderiales > Burkholderiaceae > Burkholderia > Burkholderia sp. MSMB2157WGS. The sequence continues at coordinate 121,435 of NZ_LPJG01000011.1, forward strand.
GGAAGCGCCGTTTTCGCATGCGGCATCGCAGCCGGTCCGGCCGCGGCCCGGAAATGATCGGTTACCGTTTCTCATACCGTGTCATCGGTACTCGGCCTAAGCTTCAAGCATCTGCCGATGGCCGGCTTTCGCCGGAGACACACGATGAACAGGACCTTCGTCGCCGCGGCGCTCGCCTGCACGACGCTCGCCGGCTGCTATTACCCGTACGGCTACTATCCGGGCGGCTATTACACGGCGGCGCCCGTGCCGGTACAGCCCGCGCCCGTGTATGTCGATCCCGGCCCCGCCTACTACTATCCGGCCCCCGCGTATGCGCCCGCGTGGGGCAGTTATTGGGGCCCCGCGCTGTCGCTCAATTTCGGCTTCGGCGGACGCGGCGGCTGGCGTCATCACTGATCGATCGCGCCGCCGGCGTGTGGCCGTCCGCCGTCGGCGCCAAGCGGCGCAATTCCCGTTTCTTGTCGTTTCATCCGATCGTGAAACGACGGTGCGGTAACGCGGTGTAAGATTCGTCGCATCCCGTCCCCGCCCTCGCCGATCGATGTCGCCCAAGAACGCTTTCCTGCTGACCGTGCTCGCCGCCCTGTGGGGCGCCTCCTTCCTGTTCATCCGGATCGGCGTGGTCGATTTCGGCGTCGCGCCGTTGATGGCGCTGCGCGTGGGCATCGGCGCGCTGTTTCTCGCGGGCTTCGCGCTGACGCGCTTCAAACCCGCCGATCTCGGCGCCCGGCTGCGCCGTCATGCGTGGCCGCTGTTCGTCGTCGGCGCGCTGAATTCGGGCATCCCGTTCTGCCTGTTCGCGTTCGCCGAGCTGACGCTGTCGGCCGGCGTGACGTCGGTGATCAACGCGACGACGCCGCTGTGGGGCGCACTCGTCGCTTACCTGTGGCTGAAGGACAAGCTGTCGCTGCCGCGCGCGCTCGGCCTCGTCATCGGGTTTGCCGGCGTGCTCACGCTCGTGTGGAACCAGATCGCGAACGCGCACGGCGACACGGGCGCCGCAGCGACCGCGCTCGCCGCGGCGGCCGCGCTCGGCGCGACGCTGCTGTACGGCATCGCGGCCAACTATACGAAACGCAAGCTCGGCGGCGTCGATCCGCTCGTCAACGCGGCCGGCAGCATGATCGGCTCGACCGTCCTGCTGCTGCCGTTCGCGATCGCGACGTGGCCGGCCGCGCCGGTCGGCGCGCACGCATGGGGCGCGGTGCTCGCCCTCGGCATCGCGTGCACGGGCATCGCGTATTTCATCTTCTTCTACCTGATCGCGCATATCGGGCCCGCCCGCGCCATTACCGTGACGTTCGTGATCCCCGTGTTCGGGCTGCTGTGGGGCGCGCTGTTCCTCGGCGAACACGTGTCGGTCGTGATGATCGAAGGCTGCGCGATCGTGCTCGTCGGCACCGCGCTCGCAACCGGCGTGATCAAGCGGATTCCCGGCGTCCGACCGCGCGGCGGCGAAGCGGCCTGACGATCGGCGCGGCCGGCGCGCGGAGACCGCCGTCCGCCGGCAATGCCGATGGCGACGCGACGCGACGCGGGTATGCGGACGCGCCGCCGATCGCGCCGCAGCGCGCACGCATCTGGCTCATTCGTCTGACGGCGGCGGCTCCGGCCGCCGGGATTTCCCGCATCGGCCTGCGCATCGGACGGCAGCGACGCACGGCCATGCCGCCGCCCGGTGGCGGGACGCGGGATCGTCGTCCGCCGCCGCGGCGCGCTTCGTTTCGCGACGGTCATGCACCGTACGCATGCACGCGAGGCCGGTCGCCGCGCCGCAGCGCGCGGGCCGGAATCGCGGTGTACCGTTTGCGTCTGGAGTTACCCTGATACGCGCGCCGCGGCAATCCCGTTACACTCGGAACACTCATCCGCAGAAGGCGGTCTCGATGCCCCCCGTTCTTCCGCGTCCGCCTGCGCATGCGGCTGCATCGGCGTGGCGGTGCGCCGCCGCCCGCTCCCGGGCACCGTCGACATGAAGTCCAGCCGCGACCTGTCGCTCGACGCCCTGCTCGAACGCCTCACGCCGACGCCCCACGGCTGGCTCGCCACCTACCGCGCCACGACATTGCGCAGCGTGTTCCAGCCCGTGCTGTCGATCACGCACAAGCGCGTCGTCGGCTACGAGGCGCTGCTGCGCGTCGTCGACGGGAACGGCGCGCTGGTGTCGCCCACCGCCCTGTTCGACAAGACGCGCGGCGACGCCGACGCGCTGCTGCTCGACCGGCTCGCGCGCTGCCTGCACACGGCCAACTTCGTCACGCAGGGAATCGGCGACGGCTGGCTGTTCCTGAACGTGACGCCGCGCGTGCTCGACACGGGCCTCGTGCAGCGCGAGTTCGTCGAGGCGCTGTGCCGGCATTTCGCGCTGCCGCCGAACCGCATCGTGCTGGAAGTGGTCGAGCAGCCGGCACGCGACGAAGCCGCGCTTGCCCGCACGATCGACATGATCCAGCATCGCGATTTCCTGATCGCGATCGACGATTTCGGCACGGGGTTCTCGAACTTCGACCGCGTGTGGCGAGCGCGGCCCGACATCGTGAAGCTCGACCGCTCGCTCGTCGAGCGTTCGACCGCCTCGGCCGACGATCGCCGCATCATGCATCACCTCGTGTCGATGCTGCACCAGGCCGGCGCGATGGTGCTGGCCGAAGGCGTCGAAAGCGACGACGCACTGCAGGCGCTGATGGAAGCCGACATCGATTTCGTGCAGGGTTTTCAGTTCGGCCAGCCCGATGCATCGATCGCGCACGCGAGCGCGGCGGCGCCCGCGATGCTCGATGCCGCGTGGCGGCGCTTCATCGCCCGCCGGCACACGCCGGTGGCCGCCCAGCAGCCGGGCTTCGACGCGATCGAACGGCTCGTGCTCACCGGCGCGGCCGCGTTTTCGGCGAGCGGCAACCTGCAGGACGCCGCGCAACGCGTGTTCGCGGTACCGGCCGCGCGGCGCGTGTTCGTCACCGACGAGACCGGCGAACAGTTCCTGCCGTCGATCGGTGCGCCGCCCGACGACAGCCAGACGAGCGTGACCCGCCTCGCGCCGCTCTTCCCGGAAACCCACAGCAACTGGTCGCGGCGCCCGTATTTCCAGCGCGCGATCGCCGCCCCCGGGCGCGTCGCGCTGATGGGCCCGCATTTCTCGCTGACGGAAGGCCGCGACTGCTATACGGCCGCCGTCGCGATCCGCGCGCAGAGCCGGCTCGTCGTGTTCTGCGTCGACTTCGTGCTCGACAGCGCGGGAACCGTGATGCGGTAGCCGCCGCGCGCGGCGGACGATCGCGTGCGACGCGCGTGAGTGTTCATTGGTCAGTCGACCACCTTCCCACGCCCCGACTTCACCACGCTGCGGCGCGACTTGTGCTCGAGCCGCCGCTCCTTCGACGCGCGCGTCGGCCGCGTCGCGACCCGGGCACGCGGCGTGTGCGCGACGCTGCCGATCAGCGCATCGAGCCGCGCGAGCGCGGCCTCGCGGTTCTTCTCCTGCGTCCGATACTCCTGCGACTTGATCACGACGACGCCGTCGCGCGTGATGCGCTGGTCGGACAATGCGAGAAGCCGCTCCTTGATGACCGGCGGCAGCGACGACGCGCGGATGTCGAAGCGCAGATGAATCGCGCTCGACACCTTGTTCACGTTCTGCCCGCCCGCGCCCTGCGCACGCACGGCCGTCCATTCGACCTCGGCCGGATCGAGCGTGTAGCGAATCATCATTGCGAAGCCTCCGTGCGGCGCCGGGCGAGCGCTTCGTCGACGCGAGCCGCGAGCCCCGAATCGCGCTGCGTGCGCGTCGCGACCGCCTGCGCCAGCACGCGCCGCGGCCCGATCACCTGCACGCGCGTGCGCGCACGCGTGACGGCCGTATAGACGAGCTCGCGCGTGAGCACCCGGCCGAACGACGCAGGCAGCACGAGCGCGGCTTCGTCGAATTCAGAGCCCTGCGATTTGTGCACCGTCAGCGCGAACGCCGTTTCGTGCGGCGGCAGCGCGGCCGGCGACACCGCGCGCGCGGCGCCGTCCGCGCGCCGGAACCACACGCGCAGCACACCGTGCGCGTCGGGCAGCGCAATGCCGATGTCGCCGTTGAACAGCCCGAGCGCATAGTCGTTGCGCGTGACCATGATCGGCCGCCCGGTGAACCAGTGCGCGCCGACCGCGAGCGGCACGCGCGCAGCATGCCGCACGTGCGCGGCCACCAGCGCATTGACGTGTTCCGCCCCGCGCGAGCCGCTGCGGGTCGCGCACAGGATCCGGAACCGGTTGAGCGCGTCGAACAGCGGCAGCGGATCGGGCGCCGGCGCGGCCAGCGCGTCGCGCAATGCATCGAGGTATGCGCCGAAACGCCGTGCGAGCCGCTCGACCGTCGACGACGCCAGCGTGTCGCCCGCATCGTCGTGAAACGATGCGGCTGCCGAGTCGTCGGCGGGCAGCGCATCGAGCGCCGCCTGCACGTCGCCGCGGCGGATCGCGAGCGACAGTCGGCCGATCGGCGAGTCGAGACCGAAGCGGTAATTGCGTTCGAGCCACACGACGCAGTCCGCGAGCGGTGCCGGAGCGGGCGTGCCCGCGGACGCGGCAGCGGCTTCGCCGGCCCATGGCGATGCGGCCGCCGCCGCCGACGCCAGCGCCGCATCGTCTGCGTGGAACGGCGCCAGCTCGACGGCGTCGAGCCAAGCGAGCTCGTCGGCCTCGATCCAGGCCGGCGCATCGCCCGGTGCGCCGGCATCGACCGGTGCCGACCCGGATGACGGCGACGGCGCGATGTCGGCCGACGACGCTTCGTCATCCTGCGGTTCGTCGTCGAAGAGCGACGCCTGTCGCGCATCGACTTTCGGCCGAGGCGCCGATTTGCGCGCAACAGGCGCGGATGCCGACGGCGAAGCCGGAGCCCGTGCGGACGCGGATGCCGGATGCGCGCGCGCATCCGCTGCCGGCGCGGCTTCGTCCGGCACCGGCAACGCCGCGACGAACGCCGCCTCGTCGATGCCCAGCGCCTGCGCGATGCGCGTGCGGGCCGCGGCGGTGAACGCCGGCCGTGCGCTCAGCTCCGCGAACACGGCGCCGGCCTCGACCGCGGCCAGTTGGTCCTTGTCGCCGAGCAACACGAGCCGCGCACCCGGCGCGAGCGCGTCGAGCAGATGCGCGGCGAGCGCGACGTCGATCATCGACGCCTCGTCGACGACGATCAGATCGTACGGCAACGGATTGTCGCGATGATGCCGGAAGCCGGCCGCCCCGCCGCCGCCCAGCAGCCGATGCAGCGTGTACGACGTGTCGGGCAGGCGCGCCGCGAGTTCGGGCGGCAGATCGCCGGCGCGCGCGTGCAGCGCCTCCTGCATCCGCTGCGCGGCCTTGCCGGTCGGTGCGGCCAGCGCGATGCGCAGCCCCGGGTGAGCATCGAGCAGGCAGGCTAGCACGCCGACGACGGTCGTCGTCTTGCCCGTGCCCGGCCCACCGCTGACGATCGTCACGCGGCCGGTCAGCGCGACGATCGCCGCCACGCGCTGCCAGTCGACTTCGCCGGTCGCCGGCCCGAAGTAACGGGTGAGACTGTCGCGCAACCGGTCGGGCGACAGGCCTTCGTCCGGCGCGGCGACACCGGCCTGCGCGACGAGCGCATCGGCGAGCCGCCGTTCGTAATCGAAATAGCGCGACAGGTACAGATGATCGAGCCGGTCGACGATCAGCGGCCGCTCGTCGCCGCGCGCGAGCGTGCCGAACGCGACCACGCCGCTCGCGGCCAGCGCCGCGCGCACCTCGTCGAGCGACGCTTCGTAGCGCTGCGCGAGCGCGTCGAGCGCGACGCACACGTGGCCGCCGGCGGTCGCACGGCTCGTCGCGAACGCGGCGCGCGCGGCCCAGCGCGCCGCCGCGGCCGGCGCACCGGCACGGCACGCGAGGTCGCCGATGCGGCGTGCGAAGCCTTCCGCGAGCGCGATGCCGAAATCGGCCGGCTCGGGCAGCCGCGCGACGAGGCCGCCGGTGAATTCGAGCATGTCGTCGGACGCGGTCATGCGCGGCCCCCTTCCATCATCCGGTCGAGTGCGTCGACGAGCGCGCGCGCGGGCCGCCGCGCATGCACGCCGGCCGGCTCGCCGCCGCTGCGCCAGCCGGGCCGCACGCCGCGCACGAACAGGTACAGGTAACCGGCGATGTGCGTGTCGTAGTCGTAATCCGGCAGCCGGCCGCGCAGGTAGCGATGCAGCGCGACCGTATAAAGCAGCGCCTGCAGGTGATACGCGTGATCGGCCATCGCGACGTCGAGCGCGCGCGGGCCATAGGCATCCGGCGTCGTGCCGAGGTGGTTCGACTTCCAGTCGACGATCCAGAAACGGCCGTCGTGTTCGACGATCATGTCGATGAAACCCTTGATGAAACCGGCGAGCGTGCCCGCCTCCAGTGCAACGTCCGGATAGCCGTGCGCGACCAGCAGCCGGCGCAGCGCCGTCAGGTCGAGCGACGGCGCCGGGAACAGGAAGCCCATTTCGTCGAGCCGCTTGGCCGGATCGAGATCGGCGAGCCGCATGCCCGGCACGAGCTCGGTGTGCACGACGTCGTCGACGAGCCGCGCCATCATCGCCGGCAGGCGTGCCGCGAGCGCCGGCTCGGCCTCGACCGGCCGGTCGTGCAGCGCGCCGAGTGCGGCCTTGTGCCACGATTCGGGCTCCGCGAACCGGCTGAGCTCGAACAGGCGGTGCAAGCATTCGCCGGCCGCCGCCCCGCGCGGGAACATGAGGATGTCGTCGTCCGGCGGGGCGGCCGCCACCGTGTCGGCCAGTATCGGTTCGCCATCCGGCGCCACCGCGGCAAGCGCATCGTGATCGGGCCGCAATTCGTCGTCGGGCACGGCCGCGACGCCCGCCTCCTCGCGCGCCATCGACGCGGTCAACGAGCTGAAGCTCGCCATCCGCCACGCATCGCGCAGTATGCGCGTCGCATGGCGCGCCGCGAGCGTCTGCGACGCGTCGTGCCCGGCCGCGAGACGCTCGCGGCGCGCAGGCACGGGCAGCGGCGCGATGCTCACGGGGCCGCCCGCGAGCGCGCGCCATGCCGCATCGAGCGCGGCCTCGTCGGGCGGCTCGTCGAGCCACGCGTCGAACGCATGGCCGGCCCCCGCGACGAGCCAGTTGAGCACGCTGCGCCGCGCTTCGCGCGTCGAGCGCGACGACAGGTACGGCCCGGCGACGACATAGCAGCGATACACCGCGCGCGTGAGCGCCACGTAGACGAGCCGCGCGCGTTCCGCGGCCTGCTCGCGCAGCGCCTGCCGCGCCGCGTGCGCGGCCGCCTCGTCGTCGCATCCGTAATGCAGCACCGCATCGCCCGCGTCGTCGTGATATTCGCGCGCATCGGGCAGCGCGGACGACGGCGGCTCGCGCAGCCCGCCGTCGTTCAGGAACGGGCAGAACACGATCGCGTATTCGAGGCCCTTCGACTTGTGTACCGTGACGATCTGCACGAGGTTGCGATCGGATTCGAGCCGCAGTTGCGCTTCCTCGCCGCCGCCGTCGAGTCGTTGCGCGGCGAGCCAGCGCAGCGTCGGCGCGATGCCGGGCTGTGCGGACGCCCGCGCTTGCGTCAACTCGGCCAGATGGTTGACGTCGGTCACGCGGCGCTCGCCGTCCGCACCGGCCATCAGCCGTTCGGCGATCCGCAGCTCGCGCGTGAACGTGCGCCACATCACCGCGAAACCGCGTTCGCGCCACAGCAGCCGATAGCGCGAGAAGCGCTCGACCCAGCTCATCGCATCGGCGCTGTCGGCCGCCGACGCGCCGGGTGACGCATCGCCGTCGCCCTGCTCCATGTGCCACAGCGCGCCGGCGTCGAGCCCGAACCAGTCGGACGCGAGCGCCGCGCGCAGACGCCGCAGGTCGCCCGGCGCATCGATCGCCGCGAGCACGCGTTCGAGCTGCTCGGCGTCGCCGGTCGAGAACACCGACGCCTGCGCCAGCTCGACGCTGCCGATGCCCCACGTCGCGAGCACGCGCTTCACGAGGCTACCCTGCCGGTGCGTTTGCACGAGCACCGCGATGTCGCCCGGCGACAACGGCGTGTCCCCCAGCCGCACGCGCCCTTCGCGTGCGCCGCGCATCAGCCGCGCGATCTCGGCCGCGCAGGCCTGGGCAGCCTGCGCTTGCGCGTCGCGCTTGAGCAACGTGCCTTCGCCGCCCGGCAGCGCCCATATCCGGAAATCGCCGGCCGGCCCCGGATCGGTCTCGTCGACGAACGGCGCCCGCACGCGCGTGCCGGCGCGCACCGCGTAATAGTCGAGCCCGTCGAGCACGAATGCGCGCGGATTCGACATGAAGAAGCGGTTGCACGCATCGACGATCGCGGGCGTCGAGCGCTGATTGACCGCGAGCGTGTAGCACGCGCTCGCCCGTGCGCGCGCGGCGAGATAGGTATGCAGATCGGCCGCGCGAAAACTGTAGATCGCCTGTTTCGGATCGCCGACGAGGAACAGCGGGCCGCCCGGCGCGAAGATCCGGTCGAAGATCGCGAACTGCAGCGGATCGGTATCCTGGAACTCGTCGATCAGCGCGGCCGGATAGCGCGCGCGCAGCGTGTCGGCGAGCCACGGATGCGCGTGCAGCGCGTGATACAGGTTCGCGAGCAGATCGTCGAACGACACGACGCGCCGCGTGCGCTTGCGCTCGGCCAATTCGCGCGGCGCCATGTCGAGCCATTCGGCGATCAGCGCGAGCCAGCGCGCGCGCTGCGCGGCCTCGGCCGCGGCCACGGCCGCTTCGAGCGCGTCGGCCACCTCGAAGAACGCGTGTGCGGGCGTCGCACCGCCTTTTTTCGTCGCCTTCGTGAGCGCGGTTTGCGTGAGCTTCAGTGCGGCTTTCGGCAGCGCGGCCGTCGCGTCGCCCTGCTCGAAATGCACCGCCCACGCGGCGAGCGCATCGGCGAGCGCGTCGGGCTTGTGCGAGCGTTGATTGAGCGCGGGCTGCGCGGCGCGCAGCAGCGCATCGATCGCCTCGCGCTCGGCCGCCCACATGCGCGCGGCTTGCGCGAAGCATTCGGCCGCGGCCGCTTCGGCCGATTCGTCCGGCTCGGTCACGCCGTCCCAGCGCAGCGCGGCAAGCGGCTTCTTCAGCCGGCGTGCGAGTTGCGCATCGAGCGCGGCCGGGCCGGCCCCCGATTCGACGAGCCAGGTCGCGAAGCCCGGCCAGCGCGCGGCCGCCGGTTCGACGCGCGTGCGCCAGAAATCCGCGGCGAGTTCGAAGCGCAGCGACGCATCGTCGGCCTCCATGTCGAACGCGAACGGCATCGCGGCCGCGAACGGCGCTTCCTGCAGCGCGCGCTGGCAGAACGCGTGGATCGTATGGATCGCGGCCTGGTCGAACGCGCGCAGCGCGCGCCGGATCCGCTTCGCAGCCGTCTCCGGATCGAGCGCACCGTCGACGCCGAGCGCGGTCTCCCACAGACGCGCGATGAACGGATCGCCGCCGTCGTCGCCCGTGTCGAGCGCATGCGCAAGCTGCGCGAGCCTGCTGCGAATCCGCTCGTGCAGTTCGGCCGTCGCCGCTTTCGTGAAGGTCACGACGAGGATTTCGTCCGCGCCGAGATCCTTTTCGAGCAGCAGGCGCACATACAGCGCGCAGATGTTCCACGTCTTGCCGGTGCCGGCCGACGCCTCGATCTGGTTGACGCCGTCGAGCGGGCACGCGAACACGTCGAGTTCGAGCGCCTGCGGCTGCGACACGGCGCTCATGCGACCTCCTTCAGATGCTCGACGAGCGGCTCGAACACGAGCCGCGCGAGCGTGCCGAACGGCTCGTCGAGCGACGGATGCGCGCCGCGCCATGCGATCGCGATGGCCGGATCGTCGGCTTCGCTCGCCACCCGCTCGTTGATCCACACGCTCGCGGCCTTGACCTCGCCGTCGGACACCCGCGCCCACGCACTGCGCGGGAAGAACCGCAGCGGCATGCGTCGCCCCGCGCGAAACAGCGCGGCCAGCGGCGCGAGCCGTTCGAGCGGCGCCGCGACGGGCGTCAGCTCGAACGCACCGCCGCTGCCGAACCACAGCGTGCGGCGCGGGCCGCCGGGCTCGATCGCACAGTAGACGAGATGCGCGAGCCACGCGGACAGGTAATCGCGCGCACTCGGCCGCGCATAGCGATAGATGACCTGCCCGGCCGGCGTCAGCCGATTCAGCGTGCCGTGCAATTCGAGCGACGCGCTCACCGCGTCGGCCGCCAGCAATTCGTCGTCGGCGCCGAACAGCGCCTGCTCGGTATCGGGCCACGTCGGCACGACGGTGAGCGAGAACGGCCGCCGCTCGATGCCGTCGGCCAGCGCACGGCGCACGTTCGACGCAAGCTGCGTCATCGAACCGAGCGCCTGATCGCGCCACACCGCGCCCGTCGCGCCGCCGGGCAGTTCGGGGCTCGCGTCCGCAATGCGCAGCGCATGATCGTGCACGCCGCCGTCGCCTGCTTCGATCAGGAGCGGCAGCACGCGCTCGGCAAGCGCGTCGCTGCCGGCGAAGTCCAGCGCGAACGGCTCGGTATCGAGCAGTTCGGCCTGCGCATCGGCCAGCACGATGCCGAGCCGGCCGCGCAGCAATGCGCGCGCCGGATGGCGCCAGAAACGTTCGAATTCGCCGAACGCGACAGGCTCGACCGGCTCCGCCGGCAGCGGCTGCGCGAAGAACGGCTGCTCGCGCGGCCCGTCGCGCGACGCCTCGGCGGCCAGCAGCGACGCGAGCGTCGCGCGCTCGGCGTCATACGAAACGAGGCCGCTGCCCGGCTGGAAATACGCGGCCGCGAACGGTTGCAGCGGATGCTCGACGATGAACGCGCGGCGCGCGGCATCGACCGCGTCCGGTGCGGCGCCGGGCCCGGCCGTGACGTCCGCGAGATGATCGAGCAGTTCGTCGACCAGTGCCGCCGGTGGCAACGGCGCATTGTCGCGAATGCTGCGGCCCGTATAGGCGATCAGCAACCGGTCGCGTGCGGCGAGCAACAGGTCGAGAAACAGATTGCGCTCGTCGTCGCGGCGCTGCCGGTCGCCCAGCTTCGGCAGCACGGCCATCAGGTCGAACTCGTCCGCGCGCGCGAGGCTCGGCAGCACGCCGTCGTCCATCCCGAGCAGGCAGACGACGCGATACGGCAGCCCGCGCAAGCTCGTCAGCGACGAGAACGTGACGCCGCCCCACGGCACGCCGCCGCGGGCCGGATCGTCGAGCGCCGCGGCGAGCCCCGCGCGGACGACGGCCGCCGGCAACGCCTCGTCGGGCGCGCCCTCCGTCATCGCGGCCAGCATCGCGTCGAGCGCGTCGCGCACGCCGGCCAGCGCGTCCGCATACGCGGCGCCCGAATCGAAGAAGCGCGCAAGCGTGTCCGCGAACAGTTCGCTCCAGCCGCGCGGCGTGTGCGACTCCGCGAGCCGCCGCGCGAAGCCGTCGAGATCGTCGGTAAACCGGGCGAGCCGGCCGAGCAGTTCGGCCTCGCTGCCCGTGGCCGCCTCGATCGGCAGCCACGCCCCGATCGGCGCCGCCCCTTCGGGCATCGCATAGCCGAGAAAGAGCCGCGCGAGCGCATCGGAGAACGTATGGCGCGGCGCGGGCACGGCCGCGTCGTCGCTTGCGAGCGGCGACAGCCCGCGCCGCGCGCCGGCGGCCGCGAGCCAGGTCTGCACCGTTTCGAGCGCGGCCGCGTCGATGTCGTAGCGCGCGGCAACCGCATCCACGCGCAGCCATTCGACCAGCTCCGGCGCGCCGACCTGCCGCTCCGGCAACGCGAGCCAGTCGAGCAGCACGCGCGCGACCGGATTCGCCTGCGACGGCGGCAGGCCGGTGATCCGGTAAGGCACCCGCGCACCGCCGGCGCCGGCCGTGCCGAACACCGCGTCGATCAGCGGCCCGGCCGCGGCGAGATCGGCCACCGCGACGAGCACGTCGGACGGCTGCAGGCTCGCATCGGCGTCGAACCAAGCGAGCAGCCGGTCGTGCAGCACCTCGAGCTGGCGCGCGAGGCTGTGGCACACGTGCACCTCGATCCCGCGCTCGACCGGCGTGTCGCCGATTTCGGCCTCCGGTTGCAGTTCGAGGATCGCGTTCTGCACGCGCGCGAGCCAGGTGGGCGCGGGATTCTCGACGAAACGCGACGCATCGCCTGATGCGGCGCCTTCGGTCAGCTCATGCAGCATGTGCAATTGCGCCTGCGTCTGCCTGCCCCATTCGGCGAGCAGCGGATGGCCGACCTCCTGGAAGTCGCGCCGCCCGGCCGCATCGAGCGCCTCGGCGTGCGCGGCGGTCACGATGTCGAACCAGAATTCGCGGCACGGATTCAGCGCGTAGACGCGCACGTCGATCCAGCGCGACAGTTCGCGCAACAGCGCGACGTGCAGCGGCGGCATCGTCGGCAGCGCGAACACGCTGACCGATTCGGGCCAGTCGGCGCGCGCGAGCGCATCGGCATCGAGATGGCGCGCTTCGACGAGAAAGCGGTGCGCCGGCGGCGTGCCGCTGTCGCTCAGCTCGGCGAGCAGCGCGCGCCACAGCGCGGCCTGCCAGCGCTCGTCGTCGCGCGCGGCGTCGCTGATCCCGCGCGGCGCGCCGTCGCCCGCGAGCACCGATTCGCCGGCCTGCCACGCGGCCAGCCATTCGGGGCGATAGGTCAGGTAATGATCGAGCACGGCCGCGACGCGATGAGCCAGTTCGTAGCGCATCGCATCGTCGGACGCCGACAGATACGCGGCCAGCCGCGGCGACGCGCGCCACGGCGCACCGTCGGCCGCCTGCGCGAACAGCCGGTAGCAGCGCCACACGAGCCGGTCGGGCGCGAACGGCGAGCGCGCGGGCACCGTCAGCACGCGGCCGATCTGCGCCCACAGCCACTGCGCGAGATACGTGAACTCGACGTTCGCGCACACGCCGTTGCGCGCGGCGATGTCGAGCTCGAGGCGGCGGCGCAGCGCCGCGCTCGGCACGATGACCTGTTGCGGCGCCCACGGGCCGTTGCGGGCCGGGAACGCGGCCAGATCCTCGAGCAGCGCGTCGGCCAGCGTTTCGTGACGGTTCGAATAGAAAAGATGGAGCATGAAGCGGGCGTCGGAACCTCGCACCGGCGGGATCGGGCGAACAGGATCACCAAGGATAGCAAATGGGCCGCCGCCGCGAACCTCGGCCGGAAAGCCAGCTTTTGCGAGCCGCGAAATACGATAGACTCGTCGCCAGTCAATACGCCGCCCCCGGGCGTCTTCGTCTGCCATTCAGCCCATCGATGCGCTATTCGGTCGAAATCAGAAAGTTTTTCTACAGCCAGTACTTTTTCGGCGGCCTGCGGATCGCGGTCGGCGTGTCGCTGCCGGCCGTGTTGTGCCTGATCGTGTTTCACAACCGGGAGCTCGGCTTCACGATCTCGACCGGCGCGCTCGGCGCCTGCGTCGTCGACATGCCGGGCCCGCTCAAGTACAAGCACAACGAAATGCTCGCGTGCAGCGTGATCGGCTTCCTGGCCGCGCTCGCCACCGGCCTCGCGACACCGAACATCTTCGCGCTGTGGCTCACGATCGTGCCGCTCACGTTCGTGCTGTCGCTGATCGTCGTCTACGGCAACCGCTGGCCGCAGATCAGCTTCGCGACGCTGTTCATGATGGTGATGACGCTCGAGGAAAAATTCACGCCGCTGCAGGCGTTCGTCAACGCGGGCTGGATTCTCGCGGGCGGCCTCTGGTACACGTACTGGGCCACGCTGGTGTCGCAATGGCAGGCCCGCCGGATCGAACAGCAGGCGCTGGCCGAAAGCCTGTTCGCCTGTGCCGACTACCTGCTCGCGCGCGCGCAGTTCTACGATCTCGACGCCGATCTCGACGAGTGCTATCGCAATCTCGTCGCCCGGCAGATCACCGCGGTCGAAACGCAGGAAACCGCGCGCGACATCGTGCTGCGCAACCTGCCGAAGCTGCGGCGCGGCAAGCTCGATCCCGGCCGCACGACGATGTACAACCTGTTCATCAACAGCGTCGACCTGCACGAGCTGTTCGTCGGCGCGCATACCGATTACCCGCTCGTGCGCAACACGTTCGGCGGCTCGGATCTCATCATTTTCTACCGCGACCTGATCCGCAAGGCCGCGGCCGATCTCGAGGAAATCGGCCTCGCGGTGCTCGAGAACCGCGCGCCGCATTCGCGCATCAGCGTGAAGGCCGAGCTGCGCGCGATCGAGTACGAGATCGAGCTGATGCGCAAGAAGAACTTCGCGGCCACCCACGCGGAAGCGTATGCGGCCGTGCTCGCGACGTTCCGGCGCATCTGGAGCGCGACGCGCCTGATCGACCGGATGCGCCGCAACCTGTCGGGCCACGCCGATCCGCAGCAAACCGAACTGAAGATCGACAAGGCGCTCACGCGTTTCCTGCAGCGCCGCCGCATGTCGCCGCTGCTGATCTTCTCGAACCTGAACATGCGTTCGCCGAGCTTCCGCCATGCACTGCGCGTGACGATCGCCGTGGCGGTCGGCTTCTGGATCGGCCGGCTGCTGCCGCTCACGAACGCGTACTGGATCGTGATGACCACCATCATCATCCTGAAGCCCGGCTACTCGCTGACCAAGCAGCGCAACGCGCAGCGGATCATCGGCACGCTGATCGGCTGCGCGGCGAGCATCGCGCTGATCTACACGGTGAAGGAGCCGCACCTGCTGATCGCGATCATGTTCGGGTCGATGGTGATGAGCTACAGCCTGCTGCTGTTCAACTATGCGGCGAGCGTCGTGTTCACGTCGTCGTACGTGCTGCTGATGTTTCACTTGCTCGCGCCGGGCAGCATGCGGATCATCGGCGAGCGCGCGATCGACACGGTGGTCGGCTGCATGATCGCGATCGCCGCGAGCCGGCTGTTCCCGTACTGGGAATACCGGCTGATGGGCAAGCTCGTCACCGACATGCTGACGTCCACCCGCAAGTATTTCGAGGCCGTGTGGCGCGCCGGGCGCGGCATGTCGCCGCCGCCGGTGCCGACCGCCGACGGCGCGGCCGTCGTACCCGTCGTCGCCGCGGCGATCGAAACGCCGGTCAGCCCGCTCGACGACGACTACCGCTACCGCCTCGCCCGCAAGGACGTGCACATCGCGTTCGCGAACCTCGGGCAGGCGTTCCAGCGGATGATGATCGAGCCGAAGGCGCACCAGCGCTTCGTGCCCGAACTGAACGACCTGCTCGTGCAGACGCACGTGCTCGGCGCGCAGATCACGGCTGCCGCGCCGCTGATTCGGAGCGCATGCGCGGCCGATGGCGGCCTCGTCCACGACGACGCGCTGCAGCGCGGCCTCGCCGCCGTGCTCGAGAATCTCGAAAAGGCCGAAGCCGGCGAGCCGCCGCCTGCCGACCAGCTCGAAACGTCGAAGCAGATCACGCGCGATCTCGATGCGATGGTCGTGTCCGCGGAAAAATCCGACGCGGTCGGCGCCGAGCTCACGCACGACCTGAAGGTGCTCGCGCACCAGTGCAAGCAGATGCTCGCGTCGTCGCTGCTGATCCGCAAGGATGCGAGCGTGATCCGCCTGCCCGCCTGACCGCGCATGTCCGCGCCGGCAGGCCGGCCCGCGCACGTCGCGACCGGGCCGCCGGCGCGCTCCGGCTTGACGGTTGCCCCGAAGCATGCCCCACCCGCTCACACGGCCCGCACCTGCGGGCGCGCGAGTGTTCCATGCGCCGTTCCTCTCGCCGCGCCAGTCAGGGAATACCCGATTCCGGTCACCAGGCCCGGCTTGTTATCATTCGTTCACATTCAAGTTGTATAGACAACTTGAGCCAATCGGACCGGCCGCGCTCGCCCGGTTCGTCGCATAAAACGATATCGGAGACTCGATGAAAAACTTGCAGCGCCACCTGAGCGCGCGGCACATCCGCTTTCTCGCACTAGGCTCGGCGATCGGCACGGGCCTGTTCTACGGGTCGGCGTCCGCGATTCAGCTCGCGGGCCCGGCGGTGATCCTCGCGTACCTGCTGGGCGGCGCGGCCGTCTACATGGTGATGCGCGCGCTCGGCGAGATGGCCGTGCGCGAACCCGTCGCGGGCTCGTTCGGCCACTACGCGACCGAGAACCTCGGCCCGTTCGCGGGCTTCGTCACCGGCTGGACCTACACACTCGAAATGGTGATCGTCGCGATCGCCGACATCACCGCGTTCGGCATCTACATGGGCTTCTGGTTTCCGGATGTCCCGCAATGGATCTGGGTGCTCGGCGTCGTCGCGATCATCTGCGGGCTGAACCTGTGCCACGTGAAGGTGTTCGGCGAGCTCGAATTCTGGCTGTCGATCATCAAGGTCGGCGCGATCGTCGCGATGATCGGCGGCGGCGTCGCGATCCTGCTGACCGGCATGCACTTCGGTCATTCGGCCGACGTGCCGACGTTCGCGAACCTGTGGAACCACGGCGGCTTCCTGCCGAACGGAATCGGCGGGCTGATCGCGTCGCTGTCGGTCGTGATCTTCGCGTACGGCGGGATCGAGGTGATCGGGATGAGCGCCGGCGAGGCGAAGGACCCGGAGCGCGTGATTCCGCGCGCGATCAACGCGGTGCCCGCGCGCATCCTGCTGTTCTACGTGCTGACGATGGTGGTGCTGATGTCGATCGGACCGTGGACCGGCGTCGGCAGCGACGGCAGCCCGTTCGTGCAGATCTTCTCGGCGCTCGGCGTGAAGTCGGCGGCGACGATCCTGAACCTCGTCGTGATCAGCGCGGCGATCTCGGCGATCAACAGCGACATCTTCGGCGCGGGCCGGATGATGTTCGGGATGGCGCGGCAGGGTCAGGCGCCGCGCGTGCTGATGACGACGTCGCGCCACGGCGTGCCGTGGGTCACGGTGCTCGTGATGGCCGCCGCGCTGCTGGTCGGCGTGCTGCTCAACTACCTGATGCCGAAGGACGTGTTCCTGGTGGTCGCCGCAATCGCGACGTTCGCGACCGTGTGGGTGTGGCTGATGATCCTGCTGTCGCAGGTCGCGATGCGCCGGCGCCTGTCGCGCGCGGAAGTCGCGGCGCTGAAGTTCAAGGTGCCGCTGTGGCCCGTCGCGCCCGCGCTGACGATCGCCTTCATGGGTTTCGTGATCGTGATGCTCGGCTGGTTCGACGATACGCGCGTCGCGCTGTATGTCGGCGCGGCATGGCTCGCGCTGCTCGCGGCCGTGTTCTATGCCCGGATCCGGCCGAAGTTCGCGCCTGCGTCACGGTGACGCACGGCTGACTCTCCATGCGGTGCGCCGGCTCCGGCGCCCGCGTCTCTCGCGTCTCTCGCGGATCCCACAGCGTCACACGACGCATCGTGCCGCCCACCGCAGTCCCGCTCTCCCCCTTCCCGTACCTGCGCATCGCTGCGGCCCCGTCCCGGGCCGCGCGGCGATCACGCACGGGCACGACGCGTCAATGCGACGCGGCGCTCGCAGCCTCGGCCGGATGGGCCTCGTCGTACGCGTGCTTCTGCGAGATCGCGTTGTACAGGATCGTCCCGATCACGAGCAGCACGGCCACGACGATCAGGATGCTCACGTTGCGGACAGGGTTCTTCTTGCGCTGATCGTTCATGGTCGGGGCGGCTCCGTCGAATTCGTTGAAGCCGGCATTCTACGCGCTTGTATCCGCGCCGCACCGTGCCGTCGCGCTCTCCGCCCGGCGTCTTCCCGACGGCTTTCGAAAGCTTTCATTTGATAATCATTCCCATTTCGATCTAGAATCGCAAATCTTTCGCTTTGTAATGTTCCGAGTCGCTCGGGCGGCAGGCGCGCGCCGGAACGCTTCCTCGTCCACCTGCCCCACCGGAGTCTCCATGTCGAATCCGCGCACCCGCCTGCTGCCGCTCGCCGGCACCCTCGCCCTGGCTGCGGCCGCCTTCGCGCCGCTTGCCCAGGCGGCCGAGGAAGTGAGCCTGTACACCACCCGCGAGCCGAAGCTGATCCAGCCGCTCATCGACGCGTTCACGAAGCAGAGCGGCGTCAAGGTCAACACGGTGTTCGTCAAGGACGGCCTGCTCGAGCGCGTGAAGGCGGAAGGCGCGCAGTCGCCGGCCGACGTGCTGATGACGGTCGACGTCGGCAACCTGCTCGACCTCGTCGACGGCGGCGTCACGCAACCGGTGCGCTCGAAGGCGCTCGACGATGCGATTCCCGCGAACCTGCGCGGCGCGCAGGGCGACTGGTATGCGCTGTCGCTGCGCGACCGCGTGCTGTACGTCGAAAAGGACCTGAAGATCGATGCGTTCCGCTACGAGGATCTCGCCGATCCGAAATGGAAGGGCAAGGTCTGCATCCGCTCGGGCCAGCATCCGTACAACACGGCGCTCGTCGCCGCGATGATCGCGCACGACGGCGAAGCCGCGACCGAGAAGTGGCTGCGCGGCGTGAAGGCGAACCTCGCGCGCAAGGCGACGGGCGGCGACCGCGACGTCGCGCGCGACATTCTCGGCGGCATCTGCGACGTCGGTCTCGCGAACGCATACTACGTCGGCCACATGAAGAACGCGGAAGCCGGCACCGATTCCCGCAAATGGGGCGATGCGATCAAGGTCGTGCGCCCGACGTTCGCGAACGCGAAGAGCGGCGGCACGCACGTGAACATCAGCGGCGCGACGGTCGCGAAGCATGCGCCGCACAAGGCCAATGCGGTGAAGCTGCTCGAATACCTGGTGTCGCCGGAAGCGCAGGCGCTGTATGCGCAGGCGAACTACGAATACCCGGTGCGCGCGAACGTGAAGCTCGACCCGGTGATCGCGAGCTTCGGCACGCTGAAGGTGGACCCGCTGCCGCTGGCGGATATCGCGAAGCATCGCAAGGCGGCAAGCCAGCTCGTCGACAAGGTCGGCTTTGACAACTGATGCACTTTTGGCCCGCGCGCGTCGCCAGCCCTTTCGGTTGCGTGCGGGCAGCGTTTGGCTGGGCGCTGCCGTTGCGATCGCCGCGGCGGTCGCGGCGCCGCTCGCGGTGCTCGTGGCCGCCGCGTTCGACGCCGATCTCGCGCACTGGCGGCATCTCGCCGAATTCGTGCTGCCGCAGGCACTCGTCAACACGCTGCTGCTGCTCGCGGGCGTCGGCACGATCGTGTCGATCGTCGGCACCGGCTGTGCATGGCTCGTCACCGCCTACGATTTTCCCGGCCGCCGGATCCTGACCTGGGCGCTGCTGCTGCCGCTCGCGGTGCCTACCTACATCGTCGCGTTCGCGTATCTCGACCTGCTGCATCCGATCGGCCCCGTGCAGGGCGCGATCCGCTGGCTGCTCGGCTTCGACAGTCCGCGCCAGTTCCGCCTGCCCGACCTGCGTTCGCTGCCCGGCGCGATCTTCGTGCTGGGCTTCGTGCTGTATCCGTACGTCTATCTGAGCACGCGCGCGATGTTCGTCACGCAGTCCGCGAGCCTGCTCGAGGCCGCGCGCACGCTCGGCGCCGGCCGCGTCGCGACGTTCTGGCGCGTCGTCGTGCCGCTTGCCCGGCCGGCGATCGCGGTCGGCATGAGCCTCGCGCTGCTCGAAACGCTGAACGATATCGGCGCGTCGGAATTTCTCGGCGTGCAGACGCTGACCGTGTCCGTCTATACGACGTGGATCACGCGCTCCGATCTCGCCGGCGCCGCGCAGATCGCGCTTGCGATGCTCGCGATCGTCGTCGGCATGATCGCGCTCGAACGCTACGGGCGCCGCCGCCAGCGCTACGCGCACGGCCGGCGCATGCGGCCGATCGCGCCGCGCCGCCTGACCGGCGCGGCCGCGCTGGGCGCCGCGGCGCTCGGCTGGCTGCCCGTCCTGCTCGGCTTCGGCGCGCCGGCCGCCTATCTCGCGACCGAGACCGGCAAGCGGCTGCATCTCGTCGGCGGCGTATCCGCGCAACTGATGACGGGGCTCGCGAACACGCTGACGATCGCGACCGCCGCCACCGCCACGACGCTCGCGTGCGGGCTCGTCGTCGCGTGGGCCGCGCGCGCGCAGCGCGACAGCGCGCGCGCGGGCCCTGCCCGCCTGTGCACGCGGATCGCGAGCCTCGGCTACGCGGTGCCGGGCACCGTGCTCGCGATCGGCCTGCTGATTCCGTTCGCGGCGGCCGACCGGCTGTTCGGCGTGGCGCTCGGCCGCGACGGACTGTTGCTGATGGGCTCCGCGACCGCGCTCGTGATCGCGTATACCGTGCGCTTCCTCGCGATCCCGGCCGGCGGCATCGAAGCCGGCCTCGCGCGCATTCCGCCGTCGCTCGAACAGGCCGCGCGCTCGCTCGGCGAGACGGCCGGCGGCACGTTGCGCCGCGTCCATCTGCCGCTGTTGCGGCCCGCGCTCACGACGAGCGCGCTGCTGGTGTTCGTCGACGCGATGAAGGAGCTGCCGGCCACGCTGCTGTTGCGCCCGCTGAACTTCGACACGCTCGCGACGTGGCTGTATGCGGAAGCCGCGCGCGGCACCTATGAAGAAGGCGCGGTCGCCGCGCTCGCGATCGTGCTGGCCGGGCTCGTGCCCGTGATCCTGCTCGCCCGCACCCGCCACAAGATCGGAGCCTGACACCGTGAACCTGCTCGAACTCGACGACCTCTGCGTCGCCTACGACACGCCGCACGGCCGCCGCACCGTGGTCGACGGCCTGAGCCTCGCGCTGCCGCGCGGCGACATCGGCTGCCTGCTCGGCGCGTCCGGCTGCGGCAAGACCACCGTGCTGCGCGCGATCGCCGGCTTCGAACCCGTGCGCATGGGGCGCATCGTGCTGGACGGCACGCCGGTCGCGGCGCCGTCGCTCGACGTGCCGCCCGAGCGGCGGCGCATCGGCATGATGTTCCAGGATTACGCGCTGTTCCCGCACCTGAGCGCGGCCGACAACGTCGCGTTCGGCCTGCGGCGCAGGCCGAAGGCCGAACGGCGCCTGCGCGTCGCGCAGATGCTCGAGCTCGTCGGCCTCGCCGATTCCGGCGACGCGTATCCGCACGAACTGTCGGGCGGCCAGCAGCAGCGCGTCGCCCTCGCGCGCGCGCTCGCGCCGTCGCCGGAATTGCTGCTGCTCGACGAACCGTTCTCGAATCTCGACGTCGATACGCGCGAGCGGCTCGCGTTCGAGCTGCGCGACATCCTGAAGCACACGGGCCACACCGCGATCCTCGTCACGCACAATCAGGCGGAAGCGTTCGCGATCGCCGACCGGATCGGCGTAATGAAGGACGGCCGGCTCGCGCAATGGGATACGCCGTACGCGCTGCACCATCATCCGGCCAGCCCGTTCGTCGCGGATTTCGTGCGCCGCGACGCCCTGGCCGACGAGCGCGCACGCGCCCTCGCGCGCGGCCGCTGACACCGCGTCGCCGACGCGACGGCGTGCCCGTCAAGCGGGCTCGGCCAGATCGCGCACGGGCAGCGCGGTCGAATACTTGATCTGCTCCATCGCGAACGACGAACTGACGTCGAACAGCGGCACCGTGCGAATCAGTTGCTTGTAGACGCGATCGTAGTCGTCGATCCCCGCGACGACGACGCGCAGCAGATAATCGGTCTCGCCGCTCATCCGGTAGACCTCGACCACTTCCGGCATGTCGCGCACCGCCTGCGTGAAACGCTGCGCCCATTCCTCGGTGTGCTGGTTCGTGCGGATCGCGACGAACACGGTCGTGCCGACCCCGAGCTTGCGCGGATCGCACAGCGCGACCTGCGCGCGAATCGCGCCGGTTTCCTTCAGCCGCTGCACGCGCTTCCAGCACGGCGTCTGCGACAGGTTCACGCGCTGCGCGAGCTCGGCGATCGGCAGCGTGGCATCCGCCTGCAGCAGCTCCAGCAGCTTGCGATCGATGGCGTCCATTTCTCCATTCCCTCGTCGATAGAAATTTATTCTATTCATCCTGTCCAACGGGGAACAATATGAAAACTGCCTCGTTGCGTCGACCGGTGTAAATACCGATCCGTCATGCACGCGATCGCTTTCGCCGCGCGCCGCGCCAAATGAAACAGGCGACGCCGCCCGCGAGGGCGGAATCGCCTGACATGGCTGCGCGTCGCCGCTTGCACGTCGCGCCCGGGCCGGCGCTTACCCGCCGCCGGCCGTCACGCCGCTCAATACGCGACCGTCGCGATCTCGCGCACGAAGCTGTCCTGCTCGAGCGCGTCGACGAACGCGACCGCGTAATCTTCCGCCGAGATCTTGCTGTTGCCTTGCGCGTCCACGATCAGCTTGCCGATGCCGGTGCGGAACGTGCCCGTGCGCTCGCCCGGCGCGATCAGCGCGGCCGGTGCGAAGAAGGTCCAGTCGAGATCGGCGACCGTCTTCAGGTAGCCGAGCGCGTCGCGGTGCGCGAGCGCCTGCGGCTTGTACGCGTCCGGGAAACCTTCGGTGTCGACGAGTTGCTTGCCCGGCGCGACTTCGAGCGAACCGGCGCCGCCCACGACGACGAGCCGCTTCAACCCGGCCTGACGCGTGCCGGCGACCAGCGCCTTCGCGACCGCGACGACCTGCGCCGCATCTTCCTGCTTCGGGCCGTACGCGCTTGCGACGACGTCATGGCCCGGCAGCGCGGCCGCGATGCTGGCGGCGTCGAACAGGTCGGCCGCCTTCGCGGTGATGCCGTCGCCGGATGCGCCCGGATGGCGCGACAGCGCCGTGACGCGGTGGCCGCGCCGCACGGCTTCCGCCGCGATGCGCGAGCCGATCATCCCGGTGGCGCCGAACAGCGCGATATTCAACGAACGTTGCGTCATATCGATTCTCCAGAAATAGAAATATG
The DNA here is from genome assembly GCF_001532755.1 of Burkholderia sp. MSMB2157WGS. Taxonomy (NCBI): domain Bacteria; kingdom Pseudomonadati; phylum Pseudomonadota; class Betaproteobacteria; order Burkholderiales; family Burkholderiaceae; genus Burkholderia; species Burkholderia sp. MSMB2157WGS. The sequence continues at coordinate 144,120 of NZ_LPJG01000011.1, forward strand.
TAACACAATTAATTACATATAAGACCGAAAAAAACGGGGCGAAGCCCCCGTTGCGCCGATCGTCGCGTGCATACGCGCCGCCCGGCTTCCTGCCCTGCCCGCCGCCGGGCACCCGTCGTCGGTTGTCCGCCGCGAGTTGCCCGTTGCCGGTCGCCCGCCGCCGGTCGCCCGCTGCCGGTTACCCGCCGGCGCGCGCCGCTCGTTGCGTGCGCTGTTCCAGATCCAGCATGTCGGCCGTCACGTCGACCAACGTGCGCGTGGCGAGCGAAGCCTCCATCGCGCGCTGCGCGTCGCCGATATAGCCCGTTAGCACGCCCTGGATGTGCCGCCCGACGAGACACGCCGGATTCGGCGCCTCCCGGTGCAGCGCGAACAGTTGCGCATCGTCGACCGCGCGATACACGTCGAGCAGCGTGATCTCGCCCGGCTCGCGCGCGAGCAGCGCACCGCCGCCCGCCCCGAGCTGCGACGTCGTCAACCCGGCTGCCGCCAGCATCGACAGCAACCGGCGAATCAGCGCCGGATTCGTATTCACGCTGCCCGCGATGATGTCGGACGACAACGGCACGCCTTCCTGCATCGACAGCAAGGCGAGCACGTGAACGGCAAACGCGAACCGGCTGCTGGTATTCATCCCTGACTCACTCGGCGACGCCGGCCCGACCCGCGACCGGCGAAATGTGTATCCATCATAATTACATTTTGCGGATCGTGCAAGCCTGCGTCATTCGCCGCTCGCGGGTTTCGCCCCCGCGGCATTCTGCTGGCTCCACTGCTGGAGTTTCTTGCCGGCTTCGGCGATCTTCGCGCCCGCTTCGGAAGCCGCATGCGCGACGACGGCGGACGCCGCCGCGTCGATCTGCGCCTGCGCGGCCGACGCGAGGCCGCTCGCGGACAACGGCGGCACGGCCGACGCCGCGGATGCGATACCCGCCTTCGCCGCGTTGATCTGTTGATTGACGGTACTCGCCACCTGGTCGAGCGCCTTGGCCGCATTGTTCGCCGCATCGGCGGCCGCGCTCGCGGCCGTATCGGGCTGCGCGGCCGGCGTGCCGGACTTCTCGCAACCCGCGAGCAACAGCAGCGTGCCGGCGGTCACGGCCGCCAGCACGGACCCGGGCACGCGACGCGCCCGCGATGTCTTCATGTTCATCAGCAATCTCCGGCCGCGCATTGCACGACCTCGTGGTTGGACCGGTGTCGATGATACCGCCTGTGGAACAGGCCCAATGACGACCAGCGATTAAAAATCCCTTTCAATTTCGGATTCGTCTGATTCAATCGCGGGCGCCACGCCTCTAAAGTTGGCACGCTCCAATTCGCTTCATCCGTGCCTCCTTTTTCCTCGTCATGGCTTTCCTCGTCGACTGGCTCATCGCCCTGGCCGCGCTGCTCGCCGGCACCCTGTTCATGTGTCTGCGCGCGCCGTCGGCGCGCCGCCTCGCCGAATCCGGGCGTCCGCGCCGCATCGCCTGCGCGCGCCTGCTCACGCAAGCCGTGATCGGCTTCTGGACGGCCGCGCTGATCGTCGCGCAAGGCATCCTCGGCGCAGACGGCGACGGCCAGTCCGTCGCGGGCTTCGCGGCGCTCGCGTTCGCCGCGCTCGGGCTGGCGACCGTCGCCGCCTACTGGTCGGCGTGCGCGCTGCGGCTGCGCCGTCCGCCCGCGCTGTTCGCGCGCCACTGACGCGCCAGATCGGTGCACCGCAACGCCGCGCCGCGCACCGCTTCATTCGCCGTACGCACCGATTCGGCTCGTGTCGCACCACACGCGTGCATCGGGCATGGCCCCGCGCCGACGTCCGCCGCGCCCTCATCCCGTGCACGATTCACCGGAATGCCGCACCGCGCGGTATCCGGGCACCAGTTCCACGCAGCCGTTCACCACATTGGCTCGATACTTGCATTCCTTGCCCGTTTTTTGCGCAAGGAAGCCAGGGCATGGATGGTCTGAAATCCGGCGTCGACACACTGTTCCTGTTGATCGGCGCCGTCATGGTGCTCGCGATGCACGCGGGCTTCGCATTTCTCGAACTCGGCACGGTCCGCAGGAAGAACCAGGTCAACGCGCTCGTGAAGATCCTGGTCGACTTCTCGGTGTCGACGCTCGCGTATTTCTTCATCGGCTACACGATCGCGTACGGCGTCGAATTCTTCGACGACATCGGCACGCTGTCGCAGCACAACGGCTACGCGCTCGTGCGCTTCTTCTTCCTGCTGACGTTCGCGGCGGCGATCCCGGCGATCGTGTCCGGCGGCATCGCCGAGCGCGCGAAGTTCAACCCGCAGCTCGTCGCGACGCTGATCATCGTCGGGTTCATCTATCCGTTCTTCGAAGGGATCGCCTGGAACGAGCGTTTCGGCGTGCAGGCCTGGCTCACGCATGCGTTCGGTGCGCCGTTCCACGACTTCGCGGGCTCGGTCGTCGTACATGCGTTCGGCGGCTGGGTCGCGCTGCCGGCCGTGCTGCTGCTCGGCGCGCGCCACGGCCGCTATGCGAAGGACGGCCGGATCGCCGCGCACCCGCCGTCGAACATCCCGTTCCTCGCGCTCGGCGCCTGGGTGCTCGCGGTCGGCTGGTTCGGCTTCAACGTGATGAGCGCGCAGACGCTCGACAAGATCAGCGGCCTCGTCGCGGTGAACTCGCTGATGGCGATGGTCGGCGGCACGCTCGCGGCGTGGATGGCCGGCCGCAACGACCCGGGCTTCACCTACAACGGGCCGCTCGCGGGCCTCGTCGCGGTATGCGCGGGCTCCGACGTGATGCATCCGATCGGCGCGCTCGTCACGGGCGCGGCGGCCGGTGCGCTGTTCGTCGCGATGTTCACCTGCGTGCAGAACCGCTGGCGCATCGACGACGTGCTCGGCGTCTGGCCGCTGCACGGGATGTGCGGCGCGCTCGGCGGCCTCGCGGCAGGCGTGTTCGGGCTGCCGGCGCTCGGCGGTCTCGGCGGCGTGTCGTTCCTGTCGCAGCTCGTCGGCACGCTCGGCGGCATCGCGCTCGCAACGGCGGGCGGCACGCTCGTCTACGGCGCGCTGAAGGCGACCGTGGGCCTGCGTCTCGATCGCGAAGCCGAATTCGACGGCGCCGACCTGTCGATCCACCGCATCTCGGCCACGCCCGAGCGCGATTGAGCGCGAGCAAGCATCCGATGGGCATCCCGCAGCATGCCTGACGGATGCCCGATGCATCATTACGTTTTCAATTCAAAAAACTTTCATCTAGCGTCCCTACACTTCGGTCCAGATTTCAACTTGCCTTCGCGAAGCTTGCCGCTCGCCTGCTTCGCGAACGCCATTCTTCCAACAACCGAAACTGGACTCCACATGCCCGCGTTGCCCAATGCTTCCCGTCGTCAGGCCCTGAAGATCCTCGCCGGCGCACCGATGCTCCCCCTTTCCGGCCTCGCGCTGCCGGCCCTGCTGACGGGTTGCGGCGGCGACGACGATCCCGCGTCGACGCCGGCCCCGGTCGCCGCTGCCTATACGTCGGCGGCATTCTCGACGATGGCCGCGCCCACGCTCGACAACGCGGCCGCGATGGCCACGACGACGGTCGGCTCGACGCTGTCGGTGTCGTTCTCTGACGGCTCGTCGCGCAACTTCAAGCTCGCGTACCGGCCGTTCTTCGTGACGGGCGACATGGTGCCGGACGGCAACGGCGGCACGACGCTCGCAGGCGGCTACTACGACATCAACAACCAGCCGATCATCGATCGCTCGGTGGCCGGCAAGGAGCGCCAGTTCTATTCCGACTGCCCGGACGGCAGCTCGCTGCTGACGCTGAAGAACGCGAACGTGCCCGGCGTGAAGGGCAACACGGTGTTCGCGGTCGTGCAGTTCGAATATACGACGCGCGACCAGGCCAGCGCGTCGCAGTACGGCCAGCTGCCGTCGCCGATCGCCGTGCTCACGCTCGACCAGGATCCGGCCACCGGCGCGCTGAAGGTCGTGAAGTACCACAACGTCGATACGTCGAAGGCGCACGGCCTGTGGATCACCTGCGGCGCGAGCCTGTCGCCGTGGGGCACGCACCTGTCGAGCGAGGAATACGAGCCGGATGCGACCAAGGCCGCAACCGACGCGCAGTTCAAGGCGTTCAGCAAGAACACGTTCGGCGACGAGACGAAGGCGAACCCCTACCACTACGGCCACCTGCCCGAGATCACCGTGAACCCGGACGGCACCGGCACCGTGAAGAAGCACTACTGCCTCGGTCGCATCTCGCACGAGCTGATCCAGGTGATGCCGGACCAGCGCACCGTGATGATGGGCGACGACGCCACCAACGGCGGCCTGTTCATGTTCGTCGCCGACAAGGCGGCCGACCTGTCGGCCGGCACGCTGTACGTCGCGAAGTGGACGCAGACGTCGTCCGCGGGCGCGGGCACCGCGACGCTCACGTGGATCAAGATCGGCCACGCGACCAGCAGCGAAATCGAAACGCTCGCGAACACGCTGAAGGCGTCGGACATCATGGACCTCGCGACCGTCGATCCGAACGATGCGAGCTACACGAAGATCCACTTCGGCGGCAAGTTCAACTGGATGCGCGTGAAGCCGGGAATGGAAAAGGCGGCCGCGTTCCTCGAGACGCACCGCTATGCGGCGCTGCTCGGCGGCAGCATGGCGTTCACGAAGCTCGAAGGCACGACCGTGAACGCGAAGGACAAGATCGTCTACACGGCGATGTCGCGGATCGAAACGTCGATGGTCAAGGGCAACGCGGTGTCGCGCGACGTCGCGGTCGACAAGAAGATCGCCGCGGGCGCCGTCTATGCGCTGAACCTGAAGGCCGGCCAGCGCGACACGACGGGCGGCGCGATCGACAGCGAATGGGTGCCGGTCGACATGGGCGCGCCCGCCGCGCTCGTCGGCGAGGACCTCGCCGCGGCCGACGCGCTCGGCAACCTCGCGAACCCGGACAAGATCGCGAACCCGGACAACCTGAAGTTCTCCGAAAAGCTGCGCACGCTGTTCATCGGCGAAGACTCGGGCATGCACGTGAACAACTTCCTGTGGGCCTACAACGTCGACACGAAATCGCTCGCGCGCGTGCTGTCGTGCCCGGCGGGCGCCGAATCGACGGGCCTGCACGCGGTCGACGAGATCAACGGCTGGACGTACATCATGAGCAACTTCCAGCACGCGGGCGACTGGGAGTCGCCGCTGCACGACAAGGTCAAGCCGACCCTCGACCCGCTCGTACGCGCGAACTACAAGGATCGCTTCGGCGCGAGCGTCGGCTACCTGACCGCCGAGCAGACCAGCATCAAGCTCGCGAAAGGCTGACGGGCCGCGCGCGAGGGGGCACTGCTTCCTGCAGGGCGCCCCTGGCCGGGGGGCTTTTCTTCATCACCGTTCATTCGTCGGCGCTCCACGCCGTTTCACGCGCGATGCTCATTGCGGGCATCGCGCTTTTTTTGCACGGCGATGCGCCCCGCGCCGGACGACGAGCGGCACACCTGTTCGAAACCCGGCCTGCCACCCTGGGTCGCTACGGCGATGCGCACCCGATCGCATAGACAACCGTATCGACGGGCAACCCGTAACGTTCCTTCACGTTCCGTCAATCGCAGCTTCCCACCGCTCTCCTCCGTCCCTTTTCGTGACGCGAACGCTTCATTCCAACATCCGTTCGGGCTTTGAACCGTCAATACAGCTTCCGCGCCCCCGGATGAATGCGCGTCGGACAATCTTCACTCCACCAACAACAATGAGACTCATTCGCATTTGAATTACGATGCAAATCGGATGGCCCTCCGCTTGCATCGCTGCTTCTTCTTTGAACAGGAGTACAGATAACAGTCATGCTTTCGTCCATCGCCTTTCACCGCGCGTATCTGGCTGCCAACTTCCCCGCATGGCTCGTTCATGTCGCCATGTTCTGGGTCTTCGCCGAAGACTATGTCGCAGACTACGTGTTCGGCAGCGTCGTCGGGATGACGTGCATCGCCATGTATTGCCATTTTTCGACGGCGCACCAAGAGCGCATCGACGCCATCCCTTACTACTCGCGGGCGTTGCTCGTGTCGGCGTCTGCAATATCGATCGGCATCTGCTCGATCGGTCTGATCTCGAAGCTCAACGGCGACGCAGCCACCTTTTCCTTCGCGCTTCCGATCATGCTTGGGAGAGTCGGCTACGACTACTTGCGCCAGATTCGATTCAAAAACCCCCATCGCTGAGCGCATGGCATCGCACGCTCGCACGGTCACTGCGGCAGACGAGCGATAATACGGGTTTGACACATCACGGCGGGCATACGAATCGGGAGCGGGAGTCAGGCAGCGTGACCGCCACCTTCCCGGATCATTGAGCATGCGGACGGGCGAGCGACGGACCGAAGGAAATGGGGGCGCCCCCCCTGTGCCGAAAGCAGCTCTCATCGTCAGCTCACGACTTGTGATCCAGTCTTCACTCCTGCACCCGGTTTGCCCTCATGCGGCTGCGCTTCGCTTCGTTTGCGATAATCGAGCCAGGACGGGACTGCGGGAGTGCCTCATGCAGGGTGCACAAAAAAAAAAGCGCCACGGAGACCGTGGCGCTAAAAAAGTTCTAGCCATTCCGAGGGCCGTGCTAGAACCTGAGAGACTGCGCGAAACATCGTTGCCGGTTAAACTCTTGAAACGATGTTTCGAAAACGTGAGACATTCTTTCCGTTTCCGCCCGACAAGTCAAGCGGTATTTGCACCGGTTCATGCACTTTCCGACAACGCTCATTTGAGTGTTTTCCCAATAAACCAAGGGTGAACCCGTAAAATCTCATCCGATGACCGGTTCACCTGCGGAACATGCATCTTTTGACAATAGTCCTACAATACCAACAAAATTGAAATCGAGTTTCGGAATTAGAGAGAATCCCTCGTGTCGACCACTGTAACCTCTCCCGCGTCGCGGGACCGTGAATCGTCGCCCGACGAGATCACCGCCCTCGCCCGCGGTCTCGCCGTGCTGCGCCGCATCGCGGCTGCCGACGCCCCCGTCAGCAACCGCGAACTGACCGAATTGACCGGCATCCCGAAGCCGACCGTCTCGCGCATCACCGCGACGCTCGTCAGCGCCGGCTTCCTGTTCCAGTTGCCCGACAGCGAGCGCTTCGTGCTGACCGCGTCGGTGCTCGAACTCAGCCACGGCTTCCTGCGCAACTTCGACATCCGCGCGCGTTCCCGGCCGTTCATGATCGAGCTGGCCGAGCGCACGTCGCTGTCCGTGCACCTCGCGGTGCGCGACCGGCTCGACATGGTCGCGATCGACGTGATCCGCCCGCGCTCGGCCGTGCTCGTCACGCGCCTCGAAATCGGCTCGCGGATGGACATCGCGCGTACGGCCGTGGGCCGCGCGTATCTCGCCGCGCTCGAGGACGACGAGCGCCGCCAGTTGCTCGAATCGCTGCGCACCACCGCCGGCGACGACTGGCCGCACGTGTCCGCCCGCCTGACGCCCGCGCTCGACGAAGCGATGCGCGACGGCCACGCGATCGCGATCGGCGAATGGCGCGAAGGCCTGAACGCGGTCGCGGCCGGTTTCGTCGGCCCGTCGGGCCAGCGCTATTCGGTGAATTGCGGCGGCGCGTCGCACCAGTGTCCGCCCGAATGGCTGCAGGAACACGTGGTGCCCGCGCTGCACGAATGCATCGCGAAGATCACCCGCGAAATCGGCGGCGCGCCCGCCCGGCGCATCGGCCCGTAATCGTTTCGTCATCGTCGTGTCGCGTTGTGTAACGACCGTAACCCGTTGAAAGATAGACCGCTGGACTGTAACGGGGACGGCACGTAGGATCATGCCCATCGTCGCACCGCATTCGCGGCGCGCACCGCTCTTTTCCCGCGCGGATCGGCGGGGCCCCGGACCGAGCCGGGCCGCCCCGCCGCGTCGCCCACGCGCAGCCGAGCAGCCCGATTTCCGGGCCGCCGCGCCGTCTTCCTGACAGAACACGATGGATAACGAACAAAAGCCCACGCCCCCTTCGAAAGACCCCGCACCGACCGTCGCACGCCGCCCGCGCCGCACGCTGCTGCTCGGGACCGTCGCGGTCGTCGTCATCGGCGGCCTGCTGTGGTGGCACCCGTGGAACCGCATGCCGGCGGCAGGCAGCACGGCGAAAAGCGCGGGCGCCAGCGCCGCCGCGGGCAGCCATCGCGGCCGCGGCGGCCCCGCTGCGATGGCGAACGTGCCGCAGCCGGTGCAGGTCGCCACCGCGACGCAGGGCGAGATGCCGATCGTGCTGTCCGCGCTCGGCACCGTCACGCCGCTCGCGAACGTGACGGTGAAGACGCAACTGTCGGGCTACCTGCAGTCGGTGTCGTTCCAGGAAGGCCAGATCGTCAAGAAGGGCGACGTGCTCGCGCAGATCGATCCGCGCCCGTACCAGGTCGCGCTCGAGAACGCCGAAGGCACGCATGCCCGCGACGCGGCGCTGCTCGCGACGGCCCGCCTCGACCTGAAGCGCTACCAGACGCTGCTGGCGCAGGACTCGATCGCGTCGCAAACCGTCGATACGCAGGCGTCGCTCGTCAAGCAGTACGAAGGCGCGGTGAAAACCGACCAGGCCGCGATCGATTCCGCGAAACTCAATCTCACGTATGCGCGCATCACCGCGCCGGTCTCCGGTCGCGTCGGCCTGCGCCAGGTCGACCCCGGCAACTACGTGACACCGGGCGACACCAACGGCATCGTCGTGATCACGCAGTTGCAGCCGATGAGCGTGATCTTCACGACGTCGGAAGACAACCTGCCGCAGATCCTCAAGCAGGTGAACGCGGGCCAGAAGCTGTCGGTCACCGCCTACAACCGCAACAACACGGTGCCGCTCGAGACGGGCTCGCTCGCGACGCTCGACAACCAGATCGACACGAGCACCGGCACGGTCAAGCTGCGCGCGAACTTCGATAACAAGGAAGGCATGCTGTTCCCGAATCAGTTCGTGAACACGCGGCTGCTCGTCGACGTGATCCGCAACGCGACGATCGTGCCGACCTCCGCCGTGCTGACGGGCTCGATCGGCCAGTTCGTCTACGTCGTGAAACCCGACAACACGGTGACGGTGCGCAAGGTCACGGTCGGCCCGGTCGACGGCGAACGCACGAGCATCGTCAGCGGCGTCGCGCTCGGCGAGCGCGTGGTGACCGACGGCTCGGATCGCCTGCGCGAAGGCGCGAAGATCTCGATTCCGGCCGACAAGCCGAAAGGCGCGTCGGGCGCGCGCGGCGCAGGCGCGGCGTCAGGCGCCTCGGGCGCATCGGGTGCCGGCGGTCATCGCGGCGGACACCGGCACGGCGCGTCGCAGGCAGCGGCCCCCGCGGCCCAGTAACGCGCGGGCCGCTCGATGAATCCATCCCGCCTGTTCATTCTCCGGCCGGTCGGCACCGCCCTCCTGATGGCGGCGATCATGCTGGCCGGCCTCGTCGCGCTGCGCTTCCTGCCGCTCGCTGCGCTGCCCGAGGTCGACTACCCGACGATCCAGGTCCAGACCTTCTATCCGGGCGCGAGCCCGGAAGTGATGACGTCGTCGGTCACCGCGCCGCTCGAACGCCAGTTCGGGCAGATGCCGTCGCTGAACCAGATGTCGTCGCAAAGCTCGGCCGGCGCATCGGTGATCACGCTGCAGTTCTCGCTCGACCTGCCGCTCGACATCGCCGAACAGGAAGTGCAGGCCGCGATCAACGCGGCCGGCAACCTGTTGCCGTCCGATCTGCCGGCCCCGCCGATCTACGCGAAGGTGAATCCGGCCGACGCGCCGGTGCTGACGCTCGCAGTCAAGTCGAAGACGCTGCCGCTCACGCAGGTGCAGGACCTGGCCGACACGCGCCTCGCGATGAAGATCTCGCAGATCGCCGGCGTCGGCCTCGTCAGCCTGTCGGGCGGCAACCGGCCGGCCGTGCGGATCCAGGCGAACCCGACCGCGCTCGCGAAGTACGGGATGAACCTCGACGACCTGCGCACGACGATCTCGAACCTGAACGTCAACACGCCGAAGGGCAACTTCGACGGCCCGACGCGCGCGTACACGATCAACGCGAACGACCAGCTGACGAGCGCCGACCAGTACAACAGCGCGGTCGTCGCGTACAAGAACGGCCGCCCGGTGATGCTGACCGACGTCGCGACGGTCGTCGCCGGCTCGGAGAACACCAAGCTCGGCGCGTGGGTGAATTCGGACCCCGCGATCATCCTGAACGTGCAGCGCCAGCCGGGCGCGAACGTGATCGCGACCGTCGATGCGATCAAGGCGCAGTTGCCGAAGCTGCAGGAGACGCTGCCGGCCGCGCTCGACGTCGAGATCGTCACCGATCGCACGACGATGATCCGCGCGGCCGTGCGCGACGTGCAGTTCGAGCTGCTGCTCGCGGTCGCGCTCGTCGTGCTGGTGATGTACCTGTTCCTCGCGAACGTCTACGCGACGATCATCCCGAGCCTGTCGGTGCCGCTGTCGCTGATCGGCACGCTCGCGGTGATGTACATGGCCGGCTTCTCGCTGAACAACCTGTCGCTGATGGCGCTCACCATCGCGACCGGCTTCGTCGTCGACGATGCGATCGTGATGATCGAGAACATCGCGCGCTACGTCGAGGAAGGCGAATCGGGGCTCGAGGCCGCGCTCAAGGGCTCACGGCAGATCGGCTTCACGATCATCTCGCTGACGGTCTCGCTGATCGCGGTGCTGATCCCGCTGCTGTTCATGGGCGACGTGGTCGGACGCCTCTTCCACGAATTCGCGATCACGCTCGCGGTGACGATCGTGATCTCGGCGATCGTGTCGCTCACGCTCGTGCCGATGATGTGCGCGAAGCTGCTGCGCCATTCGCCGCCGCCGGAGAGCCATCGCTTCGAGGCGCGCGTGCACCGGGCGATCGACTGGGTGATCGCGCGCTACGCGGTGGCGCTCGAATGGGTGCTGAACCGCCAGCGCTCGACGCTCGTCGTCGCGCTGCTGACGCTCGGGCTGACCGCCCTGCTCTATGTCTACGTGCCGAAGGGCTTCTTCCCCGCGCAGGACACCGGCGTGATCCAGGCGATCACGCAGGCGCCGCAGTCGATCTCGTACGGCGCGATGGCCGAGCGCCAGCAGGCGCTCGCGGCCGAGATCCTGAAGGATCCGAACGTCGACAGCCTCACGTCGTTCATCGGCGTCGACGGCAGCAACATCACGCTGAACAGCGGCCGGATGCTGATCAATCTGAAGGCGCGCGACGAGCGCTCCGAAACCGCCGCGCAGATCATCCGCGACCTCCAGCAGCGCGTGTCGAACATCACCGGCATTTCGCTGTTCATGCAGCCGGTGCAGGATCTGACGATCGACTCGACGGTCAGCCCCACGCAGTACCAGTTCATGCTGACGAGCCCGAACGCCGGCGAATTCGCGACCTGGGTGCCGAAACTCGTCGCGCGGCTGCAGCAGGAGCCGTCGCTCGCCGACGTCGCGACCGACCTGCAGAGCAACGGGCAGTCGGTGTACATCGAGATCGACCGCGCGAGCGCCGCGCGCTTCGGCATCACGCCGGCGACCGTCGACAACGCGCTGTACGACGCGTTCGGCCAGCGCATCGTGTCGACGATCTTCACGCAGTCGAACCAGTACCGCGTGATTCTCGAGTCGGAGCCGAAGGAGCAGCACTACGCGCAGTCGCTGAACGACATCTACCTGCCGTCGGCCGGCGGCGGCCAGGTGCCGCTGTCGTCGATCGCGTCGTTCCACGAGCGGCCGTCGCCGCTGCTGGTCGCGCACCTGTCGCAGTTCCCGTCGACGACGATCTCGTTCAACCTCGCGCCGGGCGCGTCGCTCGGCGAAGCGGTCAAGGCGATCGAGGCAGCCGAGAAGGACATCGGCCTGCCCGGCTCGTTCCAGACGCGCTTCCAGGGCGCGGCGCTCGCGTTCCAGGCGTCGCTGTCGAACCAGCTGTTCCTGATCCTCGCGGCGGTCGTCACGATGTACATCGTGCTCGGCGTGCTGTACGAGAGCTACATCCACCCGATCACGATCCTGTCGACGCTGCCGTCGGCCGGTGTCGGCGCGTTGCTCGCGCTGATGATCACCGGGCACGATCTCGACATCATCGGGATCATCGGCATCGTGCTGCTGATCGGCATCGTGAAGAAGAATGCGATCATGATGATCGACTTCGCGCTCGAGGCCGAACGCGTCGAAGGCAAGCCGCCGCGCGAGGCGATCTATCAGGCGTGCCTGCTGCGCTTCCGGCCGATCCTGATGACGACGCTCGCCGCGCTGCTCGGCGCGGTGCCGCTGATCGTCGGCTCGGGCGCGGGCTCCGAGCTGCGCCAGCCGCTCGGCATCGCGATCGCCGGCGGCCTGATCGTGTCGCAGGTGCTGACGCTGTTCACGACGCCCGTGATCTACCTCGGCTTCGACTCGCTCGCGCGCCGCGTGCGCGGCTGGTTCGAACGCCACGGGCCGGGCGCCGATGCAGGCAAGCACACGGGTGCGTAAATGACACAACCCCCACGCTCACTTCGTTCGCGTGGGGGGGCGCAGCCCCCCCATCTCCCGAAAACGCATCCGTCGGAACACGCGGCGGCCCAGCGGGTGCCGACATGAACCTGTCGCGCCCCTTCATCAACCGCCCCGTCGCGACGACGCTGCTCGCGCTCGGCGTCGCGCTCGCGGGCCTGTTCGCGTTCGTCAAGCTGCCGGTGTCGCCGCTGCCGCAGGTCGACTTCCCGACGATCTCGGTGCAGGCGTCGTTGCCGGGCGCGAGCCCGGAAACCGTCGCGACCAGCGTGACGAGCCCGCTCGAACGGCATCTCGGGTCAATCGCGGACGTCTCCGAAATGACGTCGACGAGCACGGTCGGCAACGCACGGATCATCCTGCAGTTCGGCCTGAACCGCGACATCGACGGCGCCGCGCGCGACGTGCAGGCCGCGATCAACGCGGCGCGCGCCGACCTGCCCGCCGCGCTGAAGAGCAATCCGACCTACCGCAAGGTCAACCCGGCCGATTCGCCGATCATGGTCGTGTCGCTGACGTCGGAGACGGCATCGCCGGCGAAGGTATACGACGCCGCGTCGACGGTGCTGCAGCAGTCGCTGTCGCAGATCGACGGGATCGGCCAGGTCACCGTGAGCGGCTCCGCGAACCCGGCCGTGCGCGTCGAGCTCGAACCGCAGTCGCTGTTCCACTACGGGATCGGCCTCGAGGACGTGCGCGCGGCGCTGGCTTCCGCGAACGCCAACGCGCCCAAGGGCGCGATCGAGTTCGGCCCGCAGCGCTTCCAGCTCTATACGAACGACCAGGCGTCCGAAGCGTCGCAATACCGCGACCTCGTCGTCGCCTACCGCAACGGCTCGGCCGTCCGGCTGTCCGATCTGTCCGACGTCGTCGATTCGGTCGAGGACCTGCGCAACCTCGGCCTGTCGAACGGCAAGCGCGCGGTGCTCGTGATCCTCTACCGCTCGCCCGGCGCGAACATCATCGAGACGCTCGATCGCGTGCGCGCGGCGCTGCCGCAGCTCACCGCGTCGCTGCCGGCCGACATCACGGTCACGCCGGTACTCGACCGCTCGACCACCATCCGCGCGTCGCTGAAGGACACCGAACACACACTGCTGATCGCGATCAGCCTCGTCGTGATGGTCGTGTTCCTGTTCCTGCGCAACTGGCGCGCGACGCTGATCCCGAGCGTCGCGGTGCCGATCTCGATCGTCGGCACGTTCGGCGCGATGTACCTGCTCGGCTTCTCGATCGACAACCTGTCGCTGATGGCGCTGATCGTCGCGACCGGCTTCGTCGTCGACGACGCGATCGTCGTGCTCGAGAACATCGCGCGGCACATCGAGAACGGCAAGTCGCGGATGCAGGCCGCGCTCGACGGCGCGCGCGAAGTCGGCTTCACGGTGCTGTCGATGAGCATCTCGCTCGTCGCGGTATTCCTGCCGATCCTGCTGATGGGCGGGATCGTCGGGCGCCTGTTCCGCGAGTTCGCGCTGACGCTGTCGCTCGCGATCGCCGTGTCGCTCGCGGTGTCGCTCACGGTCACGCCGATGATGTGCGCACGCCTGCTGCCCGACAAGCACGACCCGCGCGACGAAAGTCGCTTCGGGCGCTTCCTCGAACGCGGCTTCGCGCGCATGCAGCGCGGCTACGAGCGCTCGCTGTCGTGGGCGCTGCGCCGGCCGCTGCTGATCCTGCTGACGCTGTTCGCGACGATCGGGCTGAACGTCTACCTGTACGTCGTCGTGCCGAAGGGTTTCTTCCCGCAGCAGGACACCGGGCTGATGATCGGCGGCATTCGGGCCGACCAGGCGACGTCGTTCCAGGCGATGAAGCTGAAGTTCTCCGAGATGATGCGGATCGTGCAGGCCAATCCGAACGTGAAGAGCGTCGCGGGCTTCACCGGCGGCACGCAGACCAACTCCGGCTTCATGTTCGTCACGCTGAAGGACCGCACCGAGCGCAAGCTGTCGGCCGACCAGGTGATCCAGCAACTGCGCCCGCGGCTGGCGGACGTGGCAGGCGCGAGCACGTTCCTGCAGGCCGCGCAGGACATTCGCGTAGGCGGCCGGCAGAGCAACGCGCAGTACCAGTTCACGCTGCTCGGCGATTCGAGCGCCGACCTGTACAAGTGGGGGCCGATCCTGACCGAGGCGCTGCAGAAGCGCCCCGAGCTGACCGACGTGAACTCCGACCAGCAGCAAGGCGGCATGGAGGCCATGGTGACGATCGATCGCGCGACGGCTGCGCGCTTCGGCATCAAGCCCGCGCAGATCGACAACACGCTGTACGACGCGTTCGGCCAGCGCCAGGTGTCGACGATCTACAACCCGCTGAACCAGTACCACGTCGTGATGGAAGTCGCGCCGAAGTACTGGCAGAGCCCGGAGATGCTGAACCAGGTGTGGATCAGCACGTCGGGCGGCAGCGCGAACGGTTCGCAGACCACCAACGCGGCCGCCGGCACCTTCGTCGCGACCGCGGCCGGCACGTCGAGCGCGGGCACGGCCGCGCAGAGCGCCGCGGCGATCGCATCCGATTCCGCGCGCAACCAGGCGCTCAACGCGATCGCGGCGAGCGGCAAGTCGAGCGCGTCGTCGGGCGCGTCGGTGTCGACGTCGAAGTCGACGATGATCCCGCTGTCGGCGATCGCGACGTTCGGGCCGAGCACGACGCCGCTGTCGGTCAACCACCAGGGGCTGTTCGTCGCAACGACGATCTCGTTCAACCTGCCGCCGGGCGTGTCGCTGTCGCAGGCGACCCAGGTGATCTACCAGACGATGGCGCAGATCGGCGTGCCGCCGACGATCGTCGGCAGCTTCCAGGGCACCGCGCAGGCGTTCCAGCAGTCGATGAACGATCAGCCGATCCTGATCCTCGCGGCGCTGCTGGCCGTCTACATCGTGCTCGGGATCCTGTACGAGAGCTACATCCACCCGATCACGATCCTGTCGACGCTGCCGTCGGCCGGCGTCGGCGCGCTGCTCGCGCTGCTGCTGTTCAAGACCGAGTTCAGCATCATCGCGCTGATCGGCGTGATCCTGCTGATCGGCATCGTGAAGAAGAACGCGATCATGATGGTCGACTTCGCGATCGACCAGACGCGCAACAACCGGAAGTCGTCGTTCGACGCGATCCACGAGGCGTGCCTGCTGCGCTTCCGGCCGATCATGATGACGACGATGGCGGCGCTGCTCGGCGCGCTGCCGCTCGCGTTCGGCAGCGGCGACGGCGCCGAGCTGCGCGCGCCGCTCGGGATCGCGATCGCCGGCGGCCTGATCGTGTCGCAGGTGCTGACGCTCTATACGACGCCGGTCGTCTACCTGTACATGGACCGGCTGCGCGTGTGGGCCGAGAAGCGCCGCAACCGCCGCGGCAATACCGGCGGGCCGGCGGTCGCCGGCGAGTGACGGAAAGCGGCCGGACGCGCGTGTGTGGGGCATGCCGCACCGCCCTGCCTCGCGGGTCCCGCCGAGCCGGTGCGAAAGCCGCGCACGAGCGCCGGCATCCGACGGCGCGACACGCGGTCATCCATGTCGTGCAAGGTCATACAGGCCCCGTGCGTTGCGCGCATAGCGGCGCGGCGCCATCCCCGACCAGCGATGGAATGCGCGCGCGAACGCCTTCTCCGACGTGTAGCCGACCCGCTCGGCGATCTCGATCAGCCGCAGCTTGCCGTTCGCGAGCTCGCCGCTCGCCAGATACATCCGGTAGGCGGTCAGGTGGCCGATCGGCGTCTCGCCGACCAGCGCGGCGAAATGCGCGCAAAAGCGCGAACGCGACATGCCGGCCTCGGCCGCGAGGCTCGCGAGCTGCCAATTGCGCCGCGGGTCGCGATGCATCAACGCCATCGCTCGACCGATTTGCGGATCGGTCAACCCGCGCAGCCAGCCCGTGTGATTCGCCGACGATTGCAGATGCGCGCGCAGCAACTGCACGAACAGCACGTCGGCCAGACGCGTCGCGGCGACGGCCCAACCCGGCTGGCACGCCATCGATTCCTGGATGAAGCTCTGCAGCGTGCTCGCGAGCCACGGCGCGACGGCCGCATCGTTCGCGCGCACGTGAATCAGCGCCGGCAACACGGAGAACAGCGGGCTGCGCACGATGTCGCGATACACGACGATGCCCGTATAGAGCTCGCTGGTCACGCCGCCGCCGCCCGCGACGAACGCGAGCGGCGTGTCGAAGCGCGGCCGGATGCCCTTGTCGGCCATCAACGTATCGAACGGCACGGGCGGCACGTCGAGCGACGACGCCATCACGTGCTCGTCGCCATGCGGCAGCAGCACGAAGTCGCCCGGCTCGACGTACACGGGCGCGGCGCCCGCGACCGACAGGAAGAACGGGCTGCCCGCACAGGTGCGGAACGGTGCGCCCGCGACGGCCGGCTTGCGGATCGCCCACGGCGCACTCAGCGTGAAGCGCCCGGTGACGACCGCATCGGCCCGCAGGTCGGTCAGCACGTCGCTGAGAAGATCGGTCGTCATCGTCGAAGTCTCCGTGGTGCGCTACCGCGTCAGAAGCGCTGCTGAATGCCCGCCATCGCACCGACCTGGTTGCGGCCGGTGCCGACCGTGCCGCCTGCCGCCACCGCCGACGTACCGAGCGCGCTGTTCATCATGTAGCCGACGGACGTATAGACCATCGTACGCTTCGACAGGCTGTAATTCGCCCGCACGACGAACAGGTTCGAGTCGTAGCGGCCGCGCAGCAGATAGCGCACGGCCTGTGCGTCGAATGATAGCGCCGGACTCGCGTAGACCGTGCCGCCCGCGAAAAAGAGGTCCGACTGGCTGTGGGCCGCGGCCGCCGTGTTGCGGCGGATCCAGCCCGCGCCGAGCTTCGCGATGCCGAACTTGACGTACGCGTCGACGATCGTGCGCGTGTCCGTATAGCCGGGGCTCGACAGCGGCGCCGACGCGCCCGTGCCGCCGTGCATCACGTCGTACGACGCGGCCGCGCCGAACTGCGGCGCGTCGTACGCGATCATCATCGTGTACTGGCGGCAGGCGACCGGGTCGCCCGCCACGTTACCCGCGCAATTCGTCGCCGAGGGCCCGGCCGGCCCCGCCCCGTCACGCCCGGTGCTGTAGGTGCCGCCGAGCGTCACGCCGCCGAAGCGACCGAGATAGCCGACCGCGTTGTCGCTGCGCGCATTCGGCAGGTAGCTGTCGAAGCTCGCCATCGAATGGATCGACGGGCCGATCACGTCGGCATTGAGCAACACCAGCATCGACATGTTCATCTGCCGCCCGAGCGTGAGCGTGCCGTACGGCGATTCGATGCCGACGTTCGCCTGTCGGCCGAACAGACGGCCGCCGTAGTTCAGCGCGCCCGAGTTCAGCGCGAAGCCGTTTTCGAGCACGAAGAACGTGCGGTAGCCGCCGCCGAGATCCTCGACGCCGCGCAAGCCGAAGCGCGACGGCACTTCGCCGGTCAGTGCCGGCATGCCGACGACCGCGCCGCCGCCCGCCGCATT
The DNA here is from genome assembly GCF_001532755.1 of Burkholderia sp. MSMB2157WGS. Lineage (NCBI taxonomy): Bacteria > Pseudomonadati > Pseudomonadota > Betaproteobacteria > Burkholderiales > Burkholderiaceae > Burkholderia > Burkholderia sp. MSMB2157WGS. Next base: position 162,052 of record NZ_LPJG01000011.1, read on the forward strand.
GTTGTAGTACTGCACGCCGGTGTCGACGATGCCGTACAGCGTCACGCTGCTCTGAGCATGCGCGCCCGGCGACATGGCGGCGGACGCAGCGAGGGTAACGGCCGTCGCGGCCGTGCGGAAGGTGTTCATTGAAGTCTCCAGACCGTTCGTGTAGTTATGCTTGATATCGGCCGGCGGCGTACCTGCACCGCCAGCCTCGAGGGAACACCGAAGTTGCTCAGGTCGCGAGCGGCGTATCGAACGGCATCGAGCGCGGCCGCTGGCCGGTCGCACGCCAGATCGCATCCGCCACCGCCGGCGCGACCGGCGGCAACGCGACTTCGCCGCAGCCTTGCGGATCGCGATCGCTGTCGACGATCACGACCTCGATCTTCGGCATCGCGGCCAGACCGAGCAGCGGGTAGTCGGCAAAGTTGCGCTGCACGACCGCGCCGCGCTCGAACGTGATCTCGCTCCTGAACGTGTTGGTGAGCGCAAAGCCGACGCCGCCTTCGACCATCTCTCGAATCAGCAGCGGATTGATCGCGCGGCCGCAGTCGATTCCGCACACGATCCGCTCGAGCTTTACGTTGCCGCGCGTCACGCGCACCTCGGCGATTGCCGCGACGTACGTGCCGAACGCGCCGCCGCGCCCGGTGTACAGCGAGTACGCGACCCCGCGCGACAGGCCGGCCGGCGCGCGGTCGAACCAGTTCGCGCGCGCGGCCGTCGCGTCGAGCACGCGCAGCGCGAGCGCATCGTGCTTCAGCAACGCGCGCCGGTATTGCACCGGGTCGGCCCGCGCCGTATGCGCGAGCTCGTTCACGAAGCTTTCGAGGAAGAACACGGTCGACGTGCTGCCGACGCTGCGCATGAAGCTGACCGGAATCGGCTGCATCACCGTGACCGAATCGACCAGCAGGTTCGGCACGTCGTAGCAAAGGTCGTACAGGCCGTCGAGCATCGTCTCGTCCCAGCCGCCCGCCTTGTCGTAGCGGTCGCGCTTGATCGCCGCATACAGCGAATGGCCGGCGACGCGCGCATGCAGCGCGACCGGCAGACCGTCGCGGCCGAGCGCCGCGCGCAACCGCGCGGACGCGCACGGTCGATAGAAACCGTGACGGATGTCGTCCTCGCGCGAGCGGATCACCTTCACGGGCCGCCCGACCGCCTTCGACGCGACGGCCGCATGCACGACGAAATCGGGCACGTACTTGCGGCCGAAGCTGCCGCCGAGAAACGTCGTGTTGACGATCACGCGCTCGGCCGGCACGCCGAACAGCGCCGACAGCGTCCAACGCACCTTGTCCTGCCCCTGGATCGGCCCCCAGACCTCGATCTCGTCGGCCCGCACGTGCACGGTCGCGTTGACGGGCTCCATCGTCGCGTGAACGATGTACGGGGTGTGGTAATCGGCTTCGACGACGCGGTCGGACTCGGCAAGATGGCGCCCGGGCTCGCCGATGTGGGTCGCCACCACCGCGTGCTCCGCCTGCAACGCGCCCTTGCGCTGCGCGAGGATCGTCGCGCTGTCGAATGCCGGCGTCGGGCCCGCGTCCCACACGATGTCCGCCGCGTCGCACGCCTTCTTCGCCTGCCAGTAGGTCCGCGCGACGACGATCACCGCATCCTTCGCGAGCACGACGTCCGCCACGCCCGGCATCGCGCGCAGCGCGTCGCGGTTCTTCACGGCGGTCGGCTTGCCGTTCAGCGTCGGCGCCATCGTCAGCGCGCCGACCAGCATGTCGGCCACCTGCACGTCGATGCCGAAGATCGCGCTGCCGTCGACCTTCGCGGGCACGTCGAGCTTGTGCAGCGGACGGCCGATCAACGTGTGCGCGGACGCCGGTTTCAGGCGCGGCTGCGGATCGAGCGGCAATCTGGCCGCGTCGTCGACGAGCGCGCCGTACGACAGCGAACGCCCGCTCGGCCGATGGACGACACGGCCGTCGCGCGTCACGCACTGCGTGTCGCGCACGCCGAGCCGAGCGGCGCCGGCCCTCAGGAACGCGGCGCGCGCCTGTGCCCCCGCGATCCGCAACCGCATGTAGAACATCGTCGCCGACATCGATGCGCCGACGAATTGCTGCGGCGCCTCGTTCGCGGCGTCGATCCGGTACGCGTCGCGCGCCGTGACGAACTCGACCGTCACGCTGCGCCAGTCGGCATCCATCTCGTCGGCCAGTACCTGCGGCAGCCCGGTATAGACACCCTGCCCGACTTCCGCTTGCGACAACCCGATGATCGTCCTGCCGTCCGCGTCGACGCGGACCCAGTCGTTGATCTCGCGAAAGCGCGCGCCGTCGCCGGCCGCGTGCACGACGTCGCCGAACGCCAGCGGCAGCAGCAGGCTGCCCGCCAGCGCGGCGCCGCCCTGCAGGAACACGCGGCGCGCCGCGTTCGGCACGAGCCGCGTCTGCACCGCGTCAGCCGGCCGCGACATGGATCGCCTCGCGAATGCGTTGATAGGTCGCGCAGCGGCACAGGTTCGTGACGGCCTCGTCGATCTGCGCGTCGGTCGGCTGGCGGTGGCGCGCGAGCAGCGCGGCCGTCGCCATCACCATCCCCGACTGGCAATAGCCGCATTGCGGCACGTCCTTCTCGATCCACGCGCGCTGCACCGGATGCGAGCGGTCGTGCGACAGCCCTTCGATCGTCGTGACCGCGCGACCCGCGATACTCGCCGCCGGCAGCACGCACGCGCGTGCGGCTTCGCCGTCGAGGTGCACGGTGCAGGCGCCGCATGCGCCGATGCCGCAGCCGTACTTGGTGCCGGTCAGTCCGGCCGAGTCGCGAATGACCCACAGGAGCGGCGTATCGGGATCGCCGTCGAAATCGAACGGCTGGCCGTTCAGCATGAAGCGCATCGTCTGTCTCCCTGTCGCGCATCGCCCGTTCGTCATCCGGCGGATGACGGCGATGGCTTGACAGGAATTCTTGGCGGCGCAAAAGGCGGCGCCAATGACCTTTGCTCCCGAAAAAGTAGCCGTTCGTCCAGATCGTTTCAGCCGACGAATGGCGCGTGGCGCCCGGTTCGTCGCGGCCCTGGCTTGCGGACGGGCCGCAATCGGCTATCGTGTGTGCATGCCCACCGCCGCGCCCTTCCCGGGAACCCGCCATGAACGTCCAGCTCAACCACACGATCGTCTGGTGCCGCGACAAGCATGCGTCGAGCCGCTTCCTCACCGAACTGCTGGAATTGCCGCCGCCGACGCCATTCGGCGCGATGCTGGTCGTCGCGCTCGACAACGGCGTGTCGCTCGATTTTTACGAACAGGCGGGGGAGATCCGGTCGCAGCATTACGCGTTCCTGATCGACGAGACCGGCTTCGATCGCGTGCTCGCGTGCATTCGCGAACGCGGGCTGCCGCACTGGGCCGACCCCGCGAAACGGCAAGCCGACGATATTTACCGCCACAACGGCGGACGCGGTGTGTACTTCGACGATCCGGACGGTCACTTCCTCAAGGTGATGACGCAGCCGTACGCGCTGAACGGTTAGCGCGACAGCGCCGGCATTGCACCGGCCCGGATGGCGCGGCGCGGGTGTCGGCCGGTTGCGTCGGCCGGTTGCGGACAAGAACCGGCCGAGCGCGCGACCGCCGCCGGCCGCCGTTACTCGCGTTACTCGTTACTCGGCGGCAACCGTCGTCTTGCGCGGACGACGCGCACGCGGCGCCGCCTTCCGGGCCGGCTTCTTCGGCTTGGCGGCGGCCGGTGCTTCGGCAGCCTCGTCGGCCGCCGCTTCGACCGGCGCCACGTCGTGCGACGGCTGCACGGCTTCGCTCCGGGCGCCGGAAGCGTGAGACGCCGGCTCGGCGGGCGCCGCCGCCGCGTGCCGCTCGTCATGTGCCGCGTCGCGATTCGGTTCGTCCGCATGCTGGCCGTGCGCCTGCGCATCGCCACTCTGCTTCGCGTCGCCGTGCGCGGCGGCGTCCGGCTTGCCGGCCGCGTGGCGACCGGCGCCCTTCGCGGCCGCGCCCTTCTTCGTGCCGGTCTTCTTTGCCGCGCTCTTGCGCGCCCGCTTGCGGCCATCCTTCGCGTCACCCTGCGCATCGGCCACCTCGGCCACCTCGGACGTGTCGCGCGTTTCGGCCGGCGCCGCGTCGGCGACCTCGGCAAGCGCCGCGTCTTCCGTGTCGACCTGCACGCTTTCGTGAACGACCGCTTCCGCCCGCTCCCCGCGCCGGCGCGCCCCACGGTCGGTCGGCGCCGGCTCCGCCGCGCGCGTGCCGCGCTGGGCGCCGTGGTACGCCGCGCCGCCCTCACCGCCTGCCGCGACGGGCTCGGCTGCAACCGACTGGCGAGCCCGCGACACGAACGCCCCCGATTTGTCGTCGCGCCCCACTTCGAGCAGGCCGCGCGCCTGCGCCTCGTCGAGCAGGTTGCCGAACGCGCGGAATCCGTAGTACGACTCGTTGAAATCAGGCTTGCGGCGCTTGATCGCGCTCTTGAGCACCGACGCCCAGATCTTGCCGACGTCGTCGCGCTCCGACGCGAGCGCGTCGAACGTCTCGACCGCCAGTGCGATCGCCTCGGCCTTGCGCGCGTCCATGTCGTGCTTGCGCGACGGCTCGTCCGGCCGCTTCGCGCCGCCGTTGCCCGCGCGCTGCTGCTGTTCGCGCTTCGCAAGCGCACGCTGCTGCTCGCGCACCAGATCGTCGTAGAAGATGAATTCGTCGCAGTTCGCGACCAGCAGATCCGACGTCGATTTCTTCACGCCGACGCCGATCACCTTCTTCGCGTTCTCGCGCAGCTTCGACACGAGCGGCGAAAAATCCGAATCGCCGCTGATGATCACGAACGTATCGACGTGCGACTTCGTGTAGCAGAGATCGAGCGCGTCCACCACGAGCCGGATGTCGGCCGAATTCTTGCCCGACTGGCGCACGTGCGGAATCTCGATCAGCTCGAAACTGGCTTCGTGCATCGACGCCTTGAAGCCCTTGTAGCGATCCCAGTCGCAATAGGCCTTCTTCACGACGATGCTGCCTTTCAGCAGCAGCCGCTCCAGCACGGGCTTGATGTCGAATTTCTCGTACTTCGCGTCGCGCACGCCGAGCGCGACGTTCTCGAAGTCGCAGAATACGGCCATGCTCACGTTGTCCAGGGGTAATGCCATGTGTACTCCAACCGGTGGGCCGACGCGTTGTTCACACGTAGCGGCGAAAAATGCATCGCGCACATGATAGCCGGTCGGCGCGTCATTCCCGCATCCGTGTGAACGAATGAACGCCGCCACCCGTGCCGGTATGCCCGGGCCGGTACGCCCGCGCCGGTATGCCCCTTATTACGCGCCCGCCGCCGGGCCGATTCGACATTACACTTGAGTTATCGGTCGTCCGTCCCTATCTGGGTGGATGACGCATCGAGCAAGGAGCGGTTTCATGACGACGAAGGTACTGCTGATTGGCGCGACCGGACGGACGGGCCGGGCCTGCGCGGATCTGCTGCTCGAGCAGCCGGAGTTCGAGCTCACGGCGCTCGTGCGCCGGCACGGCTATGCGCTGCCCGGCGCGCGGGTCGTCGAGGCCGATCTGACGAACGATTTCTCGCACGCGTTCCAGGGCATCACGCACGTGATCTACGCGGCAGGGTCGGCCGAATCGGAAGGCGCGACCGAAGAGGAACAGGTCGACCGCGACGCGGTCGCCCGCGCGGCCGAGTACGCGCTCGCCTACAACGCACAGAAGCTCGTGGTGGTCAGCTCGCTGTCCGCATACCGGCCCGAGCAGGGGCCGGACGCGCTGCACCACTACTCGCAGATGAAGCGCGAGGGCGACGATCGCGTGATCGCGTCGGGCGTCGACTACGTGATCCTGCGCCCGGGCCCGCTCACGGACGACCCGGGCGTCGGCAAGATCGCACTGACCGACACGTGGCTCGAGCCCGCGCCGCCCGTCTCGCGCCAGGACGTGGCATGGGCCGCGATCGAGGCGATCAAGCTCGGCATCTCGCGCAAGGTCGTCGGCTTCGTCGGCGGCAGCGTGCCGATCGAACAGGCGTTGCGCGCGTAACGGCCCGTTGCGCGCCGCCGGCAGGCGGCGCATGCCCGTGCCCGCGGCCCGCACGACGGGCCGTTTTCACGCGCGGGGCGGCCGCTTACTGCTTCGGATGCGCGTCGGCCCACGCCTTCACCGCGGCGAGCGTGTTCTCGACGTGCTTGTCGGGCGACAGGCTCGTGTATTCGTAGAGAATCTTCCCTTCCGGCGAAATCACGTAGGACACGCGGTTCGCGCGGTCGAGCGCCGGCAGCTTCGCGTCGTATTCGCGGATGATCTTCGCATCGGGGTCGGCCGCCACCGGGAACTTGCTCCGGCACTCGCTCACCGAGAACTTCGTCAGCGTGTCGATGTTGTCGGCCGACACGCCGATCACCGTCGCGCCGTAAGCCTTGTAACGGTCGACCGCGTCGGCGAACGCATGCGCCTCGATCGTGCAGCCCTTCGTGAACGCCGCCGGATAGAAATACAGCACGACCGGCCCCTGCTTCAGGGCGTCCGCGAGCGAGTACGTGTAAGTCTTGCCGCCCAGCGACGCCTGCGTCGTGAAATCGGGCGCCGCGGCGCCCGGCTTCAGTTCCGCCTGCGCCAGCAGTGCATGGCCGGCCACCAGCGCCGCCATGGCGCCCAGCAACAGTTTTCGCTTCATCTGCGTCCTCATTTCTTATAAAGTCAGCCCGATGTAGGCCACGAGAGCGTTCGCCTGCCGAACACCCGTGTCGATGATCCGGATCCGCGGCAGCGCCGCCCGCGGCCGGCCCGTTAAAGATTCCGCACAGTCTGCCGTTATTCCTTCCGGACAACCGGTTCCAGCCCTTCACGTCAGCGAGAAACATGGAAGCCAACAGGAAACAGACGTCACGCAAGGGCTCCTGGCGCAGCGCCTTGCATACGCTGCGCCGCTTCGCCCGGTCGGGCGGCGCGCTGATGCCCGCGCGCGCCGTCGCGCCGCGCCGCGACGATTCCGTGCGCAACTGGCTGGAACAGACGGTCGGCACGGTGGATTTCCTCGCCCATGTGGACCGCGAACTGCGCTTTCTGTATGTGTCCGACGCCAGCCTGCGCTTCATCGGCTACCACCGCGACTACCTGCATACGCTGACGCTGCGCGACCTGATCGCCGAACAGGATACCCCGGCGCTCGAAGGCCTGCTCGCCCGTGCCGCACGTTCCGGCCAGGTCGAGAAGGCGACGATGTGCATCGTCAAGTCGCTCACCTACCCGCTGGACGTCGAGGTCCGCGCGTTCAAGAGCCGCCACCACGGCGTCGACGGCTTCGCGATCGCGGCATTCGACGTGTCGTCGTGGCGCGCGCTCGAGGCACGCCTCACGTACGAAATGCACCACGACCCGATGACGGGGCTCGACAACCTGTCCGCGCTCGTGCCGGCGCTGATGCGCGCGCAGCAGACCGCCGACGAGGACGGCACCTGCGCGGCGCTGCTGCTGCTCGACCTCGACGACTACCAGCGGATCAACCGCGCGCTCGGCTACGACGCGGGCGACATGCTGCTGCGCGAGACCGCGCAGCGGCTGAAGGCGCTCGTCACGCCGAACGAGCGGCTCGCGCGCGTCGCGAGCGACAAGTTCGCGGTCGTGCTGGGCGCACCGGACCGCGCGCAGGCGAGCCAGACCGCCGATGCGCTCGCGCGCCGGCTGCAGGCCGCGGTGCGCGAGCCCTACGTGTACCAGGGGCAGACCGTGCACCTGTCCGCGAGCATCGGCATCGCGCTCTACCCCGACGAACGTGCCGCGCCGCATCGGGCCCAGCACCACAGCCCGTTGCTGCGCCGCGCCGACCACGCGCTCGCGCAGGCGAAGGCATCGGGCGGCAACGCGCTCGCGTTCCATGCACCCGTCGACGATCCGGCCGACGCCGAACGGCTCAAGCTCGAGGCCGACCTGTACGACGGCGTGCGCAACGGCGAGTTTTCGCTGCATTTCCAGCCGATCACGCGCAGCCAGTCGGGCGCGGTGGTCGGCGTCGAGGCGCTGATCCGCTGGCGCCATCCGGTGCACGGCCTCGTGCCGCCAGCCACCTTCATCCCGCTCGCCGAATCGATCGGGCTGATCAACTACCTCGGCAACTGGGTGCTCAAGGCCGCGTGCATGCAGCTCGTCGCGTGGGACGGCCAGGGGCTCGCGCTGCAATACGTGGCGGTCAACGTGTCGCCGCAGCAGTTCCGCGACCCGCGCTTCACGCAAAGCGTGCGCGAGGCGATCGCGCTGACCGGCATCGACCCGCGCCGTATCGTGCTCGAAATCACCGAAAGCCTGCTGATGCACGATCCCGCGCACGCGAAAATGCTGCTCGAGGAGCTGACCGGCCTCGGCATCCGCTTCGCGATCGACGATTTCGGCACCGGCTATTCGAGCCTCGCCTATCTGCAGCGCTTCCCGCTCGCGAAGCTGAAGATCGACCGCAGTTTCGTCGAGAACCTGCTGACGTCGCGCAACGACCGCGCGATCGTGTCGGCGGTGGTCGGCCTCGCGCAAACACTGGATCTCGAGCTCGTCGCCGAAGGCGTCGAGACCGAGGCGCAGCGCGAGCTGCTGACGGAGATGGGCTGCAATCACATCCAGGGCTGGCTCGTCTGCCAGGCGCTGCCGTCCGAGGAGCTCGCGCGGCGCTTCGAGGCGCAGCAGCTGCACCTGCACGCCGTCGCCTGACGCGCGCGGCGAACCGAACAGATCCGTATGTCAATCACCGAACACCTGCCCCGCACCGCGCTGCTCGACAAGCTGTGGGCCCGGATGAACGAACGGGGCGATTTCCCGCTGCTGTCGGAATCGCTGCGCGCGACGATGGCCGCGATGAAGAACGACGACCTCGACTTCACCGCGCTCGTGCGCGTCGTGCTGTCGGACTTCGCGCTCACGCAGAAAGTGCTGCGCCTCGCGAACTCCGCGATGTACATGGCGTTCGGCGGCAACATCACCACCGTGACCCGCGCGCTGATGGTGCTCGGCATGGACGCCGTCGGCCATCTCGTCGTCGGACTCAAGCTCGTCGACCATTTCCATCAGAGCACGCCGCGTCGCATCGACGCGAAGCTGGAGCTGAACCGCGCGCTGCTGTCCGGCTGCGTCGCGCGCAAGCTCACCGAACGCGTCGAACTGCGCGCGGGCGAGGAGGCCGTCGTCTGCACGCTGATGCGCCAGGTCGGCAAGCTGCTGGTGGTCTGCTATCTCGACAGCGAATGGGACCGCATCCGCCGCCGCGCGTCCGAGCTGAACGGCGACGAATCGGCCGCCTGCGCCGAGGTGCTCGGCGTCGGCTTCGACGAGATCGGCCTCGAGGCGGCCGCGCGCTGGCGATTGCCCGACGTGATCCGCGCGGGGATGGCCAACGACGACGGCCACGCGACCTGTGCCGACGCGTTCGACGATGACGGCGTCGGCTGCTGCCCGGCGGTCGCCGCCGACGACGGCCCGGCCGATCGCGGCCCGGCCGATCGCATCCGCTGGCTGCGCGCGGTGAGCCGCTGCTCGACCGACGTCGCCGGTGCGCTCGCGCTGCCGGCCGGCCCGCAGCGCGACGCGCGCGTCGCGGCGCTCGCGCTGCACTGCAGCCCGACACTCGGCATGGAACCCGCGGCGCTCGTCGAGATCGCCGAGCGCCTCGCACGCGAGGAAGCGAGCGACACCGTGATGCGCGAGATCGTCGAACTGCGCGCGAACGCCGATGCGATCGCGCGCGCGCAGGCCGAGCCCGAGGCATGCCTCGAAGCCGGCCTCGCGGACCTGCGCGCGCTGCCGTCCGAGCACGTGCTGACGCCGGTGCTCGCGCTCGCGTCGGAAAGCCTGCTGGCCGGCCTCGCCTTCACGCGCACCGTGATGTTCGTGCGTCACGACGACGGCACGTTCGCCGCGCGTCTGGGTTTCGGCCCCGGCGTCGATACGGCGCTCGACCGGCTGCGCTTCGACGAGCGCTTCGAGCCGGACGTGTTTCATCTCGCGATCTCGAACTCGGTCGGGATCTTCATCGAGCAGGCGCAGGAGCCGAAGATGATGAAGCGCCTGCCCGCGTGGTATCTCGACGCGTTCGACGACACGCGCGCGTTCGTGCTGCTGCCCGTGCGCGTCGGCGCAACGAGCGTCGCGCTGCTGTACGGCGACTGGGCCGGCGTGCAGCCCGCGCGCAAGATCTCGCAGCAGGAGATGGCCGTGCTCAACGAACTCGCGCGCGAGCTCGGGCGGTTCTTTCCCGCGCCGCCCGGCTGACGCTCCGCCCCACCGCCGCTTGCGCTCCACCAAAGCAAACCGGCCGCATCGGCGGCCGGTTTTTTACCATCGTGCGATCGAACGAAACGCTTACTTGAGCGTGACGGGCACGCTGAAGTACTTCTTCGCGAGGTTGTCGATCGTGCCGTCGGCCTTCAGTTCCTTCAGCGCCTGATCGAGCGCGGTCTTCAGCGCCGCGTCGTTCTTGCGCAGGCCGAAGCCGACGCCCGAGCCGAGGATTTCGGTGTCGCTGACCGTGCCGCCCGCGAACGCGAAGCCCTGGCCTTGCGGCTTCGTCAGGAAGCCCTTCGAGCCGGCTTCCGAATCCTGGAAGGTCGCGTCGAGACGGCCCGACTTCAGATCGGCGTACGCCAGATCCTGCGTCTGGTACGGCACGACTTCGACGCCGGCCGGCGCCCACTTCTTCTTCGCGTACGCTTCCTGGATCGTGCCCTGCAGCACGCCGACGCGCTTGCCCTTCAGCGATTGCGGGGTCGGCAGCAGGCCGCTGCCCTGCTTCGCGATCAGCTGGTTCGGAATCGTGTAGATCGGGTCGGTGAACGCGATCGCGTGCTTGCGCTGGTCGGTGATCGTCATGTCCGAGTTGATCGCGTCGAACTTGCGCGCCTGCAGCGCCGGGATCAGGCCGTCGAAGTCGTTCTCGACCCACACGCACTTCGTCTTCAGCTTCGCGCACACCGCGTTGCCGATATCGATGTCGAAGCCGGTCAGCTTGCCGTCGGGCGTCTTGTATTCGAACGGTGCGTACGAGGCCTCGACGCCGAACCGGATCTCCTTCAGATCCGCGGCAAACGCGCTGCCTGCCGCCACGGCCGATGCCGCCACCACCGCATGCGCGGCCACTTTACGCCAATCCAACTTCATCAGGTGTTCTCCTCGATACTCGAATGTTCCGGAACGACGGGCGCATGCATCATCGCAGGGTCGGATGACCCCGGCAATGCCGACGCCGCGCCGTGATGCGACGCAACAGTCGCAAGGCCGCGATTGTACCAATCCGTGCGGCCCGATATGGCAAAGCGGCCGCCGATACGCGATGCCGCGCTGCGTGCCCGGCGGCCGCCACGCGACCTGTCGAACTTGCAAGACGGTGTCGCAAATACGCAAGCGCGGCGCCCACGCCGTGGGCACGACGTGCGGACGTCATCGCAAAAATGAATGGATCGCGAACGATGCGCGGGCCGCGAGGCGCAGCAGCCCGCCCGATCGCGCATCGATCAGACGAGTGCGGCCAGCGTGTCGCGCGTCGTATCGACGACCAGCAGGCCCGCGCGCAACCCCGGCTTCACGGTCGGGTTCGGGAACACGATGCGCTCCTCGTCGTGCTGCACCGTGTAGCGATAGTCGCCGTCCTGCGCGAGCACGGTGCCGCGCGGGAACGCGGTGAAGTTTGCGACGTCGGCCGCGACGAACAGCTCGAGCGCGTCGCTCTGCTTCGTGATCTGATCGATCACCGTGAAGACGCGCGGCAGCGACGGATGGCCGCCCACGGCATCGACGTCCGTCGCCCCCGCCGACACGAGCTTGCGCACCGCGCGGTCGGCCGGCGCGAAGCGCGTCAGGTCGTTCTGGCCGAACGGCCGCACCTTGCCGAGTTCCAGCGTGCACGCGAGCGCGCCGCAATGCTCGGCCGTGAAATGCGAATACGTGTTGCCTTTCGCCGTATGCAGCAGCACGGCCGCGATGCGGGCGTCGCCGAGCCATTCGACCATCGCGCGCGTGGGCGGCGTGCCCGTGTACGGCAGCAGCGCGAATTGCTCGAACACCGATGCGCGAATCGCCGTGTGCATGTCGATGTGCCAGCGTGCGCCGGCCGCCGGCGCCGCCGCGAAGAATGCGGAAGCCGCCGCTTCGAGTTGCGCGGCGCGCGGCGCTTCGCGGCTCGCGGGCGCCTGCGCGTGACGACCGCCGAACAGCCGGTTCAGGTCGTCGTCGAAATAGCGTTGGCCCGCGCGCATCGCCGGCACGTTGCCGAGCACGACGAGCAGTCGGCACGCGAGCGGCAGCGCGCCCGACGCCAGATCGCGCACCAGCAGCGACAGCAGTTCGATCGGCGCGGTCTCGTCGCCGTGCACGCCGGCCGACACGAGCACGCTCGCGCGCGCCGCGGCGCCGGCCGCGGCCGGTTCGAACGCGAGCAGCCCGTCGCCGAGCCATTGCCAGCGCACCGCGCCGCCCGCGCAGACGCCGCCCTGGTCGGCCGGCGCCTCGCCGGCCAGCGTGAAAGCGAGAAAATCGTCGAGTAGCGCGACGGCCGGCATCCGTGCCTCAGCGCTGGAAGTCATACAGCGACCCGACGCGCAGGATCTGCGTGAGCTCGTCGAGCGCCGTGCGCGACTCGGCGAGCAGCGCCGGATCCGCGAGGTCTTCCGGTGCGAGGCGATCGCGATAGTGCTTGTCGATCCACGCGTCGAGCGACGCGAACAGCGTATCGTTGATCCACACGTTCGACGTGACGGCCGCGCGCTCCGCTTCGGTCAGCACGACGCGCAGGCGCAGGCACGCGGGGCCGCCGCCGTTCTTCATGCTTTCGCGCAGGTCGAACACGAGCACGTCGCGAATCGGGCCGTTGCCGGCCGCGAGCTGGTCGAGATAGGCGGCGACCCTCGCGTTCTCGCGGCATTCCTGCGGCACGACGAGCACCTGCGTCCCATCCGCGCGCGACAGCAACTGGCTGTTGAACAGGTACGACGTCACCGCGTCGTTCACGCTCACGGCCGCGTCCGGCACCTCGATCACGTTCAGGCGCGCACCGCGCGCGTCGAGCGCGGCGGTCAACGTGTCGTAAATCGCCTGCTTGTTGACGAACGCGCGCTCGTGCGTGAACAGCGTATCGCGGTTGCCGACCGAAATCACGTCGTTGTGGAACACGCCCGCATCGATCACGTCCGGATCCTGCTGCGCGTAGACCGTCGCTTCCTCGGCGAGCCCGTGACGATGCGCGACCGCGCGGCTCGCCTCGAAGGTCTGGCGTGCCGGGAAGCGCTTCGGCTCCGGGCCGCGGCGGTATTCGGCGCGGCCGTACACGAAGAACTCGATGCCGGGCTTGCCGTATTCGGCGCAAAAGCGCGTGTGGTTCGCCGCGCCTTCGTCGCCGAGCGCCGGCGTGCCCGTCAGCGCTTCATGCACCGCGAAGTGCGCGGGGTCCGCGAACAGCGTCGACAGCGTGCGGCGCGTCGCTTCGTGTTCGATCGCTCGATGCAGCTTGCTGCACAGGTTCGCCGGCGTGAAGTGCACGCGGCCGTCGCTCGTATCCGCCGACGGGCTGACGGTGGCCGCGTTCGCGGTCCACATCGCCGACGCCGAGCTCGCCGCGGCGAGCAGCTCGGGCGCCTGTTTCGCGGCCTTCGCGATCACGTCGGCGTCCTTGCCCGAGAAGCCGAGCTCGCGCAGCAGGCGCAGCGACGGCCGCTCCTGCGGCGGCAGCACGCCTTGCGCGAAGCCGAGATCCGCGAGCTGCTTCATCTTGCGCAGCCCTTGCTTCGCGGCGGCCTTCGGGTTCGCGGCCGACTTCTCGTTGTTCAGCGACGCCACGTTGCCGAACGACAGCCCGGCATAGTTGTGGGTCGGGCCGACGAGCCCGTCGAAATTGGCTTCTTGTGCGTTCATCGTCGTTCCCTCGATCAGAAATGCAGGCCCGGCGACAGGCTCGCGGGCAAAGTCAGTTGCGTGCTTTCCACCGACGCCATCGGATACGCGCAGTAATCGGCCGCGTAGTACGCGCTCGGGCGATGGTTGCCCGAGCGGCCCGTGCCGCCGAACGGCGCGGCGGACGACGCGCCGTTGGTCGGCCGGTTCCAGTTGACGATCCCGGCGCGGATCGTGCGGCGGAAGTGCTCCCACACCTTCGCGTCGTCGGCCAGCAGGCCCGCGGACAGGCCGAACGCCGTGTCGTTCGCGCGCTCGATCGCGTCGTCGAACGTCGCATAGCGGACGATCTGCGCGAGCGGGCCGAAATGTTCTTCGTCGGGCAGGTTCGCGACGCCCGTTACGTCGACGATCGCGGCGTTCACGAAGCCGAGGCGCGGATCGCGCTGCGTCATCGCGACGATCGGCTTCGCGCCCTGCTCGACCAGGCGCGCCTGCGCGTCGACCAGCTTCGCGGCCGCGCGTGCCGAGATCACCGCGCCCATGAACGGCTGCGGATCGGCGTCGAACACGTCGGCGGTGATCTTCGACGTGACGTCGGCGAAGCGCGCGAGGAAGCGATCGCCGAACGCGCCCTGCGGCACGAAGATGCGGCGCGCGCACGTGCAGCGCTGGCCGGCCGACAGGAACGCCGACTGGATCGTATGGTGCACGGCCGCGTCGATGTCCTCGACTTCGCCGATCACGAGCGGGTTGTTGCCGCCCATCTCAAGCGCGAGCACGATTTCCGGACGGCCGCCGAACTGCTTGTGCAGCAGCGTGCCGGTATCCGAGCTGCCGGTGAAGAACAGCCCGTCGATCTGCCGATGGTTCGCGAGCGCGATGCCGGTATCCTTCTCGCCCTGCACGAGGTTCAGCACGCCGGCCGGCAGCCCGGCTTCCTTCCATACCTCGACCGTTGCGCGCGCAACGCCTGGTGCGAGTTCGGACGGCTTGAACACGACCGTGTTGCCGGCGATCAGCGCCGGCACGATATGACCGTTCGGCAAGTGGCCGGGGAAGTTGTACGGGCCGAACACCGCGACGACGCCGTGCGGCCGGTGACGCAGCACCGCGACGCCGTCGGCCATGTCCTGGCGCTTCTCGCCGGTGCGCTCCCGATACGCCTGGATCGAGATGCCGACCTTCGCCGCCATCGACGCGACTTCGGTGCGCGCTTCCCACAGCGGCTTGCCCGTCTCGCGGCCGATCGCGGTCGCGATCGCTTCCTTGCGTTCGGTGAGCAACGCGGCGAAGCGCTGGACGATCTCGCAGCGCGCTTCGAAGTCGAGCGCCGACCAGCCGGCGAACGCACGGCGCGCGCTCGCGACCGCACGGTCGACGTCCGCCGCCGACGCACTTTCGCCCTGCCACGCGACAGCGTCGGTACCCGGGTTGCGCGAAGCGAAGACGGGGCCCGAGCCTGCGGTCCAGGCGCCGTCGATGAAGAGTTCCGTCATGATTCGTTTATCCCTGTTTGACTTTGAGCGGCAGCACGCGGACCGGGTCGCCGGCCTTCACGTCGAGCGCGGCGGCATCGTCGGCCGACAGCACGAACGAGCCGTTCGCGACCACGCCCGGCGCGACGCCGACGCGGAAATCGTTGAGCGACGTGTTCGACACGAGCGACTTCGGCGCGTCGTCACGTGCATCGGGCACGCCGATCGCGACCGGTACGACGACGCTCTCGCGCACCGTGCGCAGGTCGTTGACGTGGCATTCGAGCACGGGGCCCGCATCGAAGATGTCGACGTGATTCTGGTAACGCAGCCCTTCCGCTTCGAGCATCTTGCGGGCCGGCAGCGTGTCGCGATGCGTGAGGCCGACCGCGTCCTGCGCGTCCTGCGGCAGCAGGTCGACGTACACCGGGTAGCGCGGCATCAGTTCCGCGAGGAACGACTTGCGGCCGTGCGAGCTGAGGTAGTCGGCCGCGTTGAAATCGATCTGGTAGAAGTGCGAACCGACCGCGCGCCAGAACGGCGACGTGCCGTCCTCGTCGAAGTGGCCGCGCAGTTCCGCGCAGATGCGCTCCGGAAAGCGGTCGCGGAATTGCGCGATGAACATGAAGCGCGAACGCGACAGCAGGCCGCCGACGCCGCCCGTGCGATAGCGCGGGCTCAGGAACAGCGAGCACACTTCCGCGTAGCCCGTCAGGTCGTGCGAGATGTTCAGCGCGGACATCCGCGTCCACACGCCGAGCTCCTGGCTCGCGTGCACGACCGTGCTCACGCGATAGTTGTAGAACGGCTGCTCGAGGCCGA
This sequence comes from Burkholderia sp. MSMB2157WGS, assembly GCF_001532755.1. Lineage (NCBI taxonomy): Bacteria > Pseudomonadati > Pseudomonadota > Betaproteobacteria > Burkholderiales > Burkholderiaceae > Burkholderia > Burkholderia sp. MSMB2157WGS. The sequence continues at coordinate 178,166 of NZ_LPJG01000011.1, forward strand.
CCTGTGTTTCGATTCCGCACACGCCTGCGATGTCGCCCGTCTTCGAGTCTTCCATCACGAAGAAGTAGCCGGCCTCACCCGGTGCGGCCCGGCCTTCGAGCGTGCGGCGCGAACGCTCGATGCGCGCGGCGAGCGCGTCGCGGTCGGGCTTGAACGTGGTCAGGCCCGGCCCGGTTTCCTGCGCGAGCGACACGAGCGCGTCGACGTCGCCCGTTTGTACGACCCGAACGACGATCATGCTGCGTCTCCCGTCAAATCTTCATCGCTGCGGCGATGCAGCGGCACGCAGCGCACCACATCGCCTTCCTTCACATCGAGCGCCGCGCGCACGTCGCCGGCCAGCGGCGCATCGTGCGCGTCGCCCGGCAGGTCGGCCAGCACGCAGCGGAACGATTCGCCGCTGCCCGTCGACACCATGTACGCGACGTCGCCCTGCTGATGCGCGGCCTCGCGCACGACGCGCTCCGAGCCATGCTTCACGCACGCGGTGCGGTCGACCTGCGCGGTCAACACCGGGCCGGCGTCGAAGATGTCGACGAAGCGGTCGGGCTCGAAGCCTTCCTCGAGATGGATGTCGTACGCGAGCAACGCCGTTTCGTTCGGCTCGCCGAGCACGCGCTGCGCGGCTTCCGGCAGCAGCGGCACGTAGAGCGGATAGGCCGGCATCACTTCCGCGATGAACGTGCGGCTGCGGCCGCCCGATGCGATGTCGACGTCGGTGAAATCGCGGCCGAAGAACTTGCGGCCCACCGCTTCCCAGAACGGCGATGCGCCGGTGCCGTCGCTCACGCCGAGCAGCAGCGTGAAGACTTCCGGCGTGAAGCGGCGCCGGTTCGCGGCGATGTACATCATCCGGGCGCGCGAGATCAGGTGCGCGGCCGCGTCGCCGCGCAGCGACGGATCGACGTAAAAGCCCGCGAGCCGGCTCTTGCCGGTCAGCTCGTGCGACATCGTGAGCGCGTGGATCTTGCGGTTCACGTGCAGCTCGCGCGACGCGTGGATCAGTGCGTCGTTGCGGAACGCGTAGAACGGTTCCGAGTAGCCGGCCGCGGCCACGATGCTCGCCGTGCCGAGCAGCTTGCCCGTCGACGAATCCTCGAGCACGAACAGATAGAACTCCTCGCCGGCGAAGTCGACGTCCGCGCGAAACGAATCCTCGGAGAGCGCCACGCGCGCTTCGAGCGCCGCGCGGTCGTGCGGCAGCGAGTGCAGGACCGGCTGCGCGGTGCGCGCCATGTGCGCGAGCGCATCGAGATCCGTGAGTTTGCCGGGGCGAACAAATAGCATCGTCGTTCCTGTCTGCGATGGGCGCGCCGCTCAGCGCGCGGTGGCTTCCTGTGCGGTGAGCACGTGTTCGACCGCCTTCTCGAAGCGCTTGGTGCCTTCGTCGAGCAGGTCGAACGGGATCACCAGCGACGGCACGAAGCGCAGCACGTTCGGGCCGGCGATCAGCATGATCAGGCCGTTCTCGGCGGCGGCGGTGACGAAGTCCTTCGCGCGGCCGTCGAATGCGGCGGTGAGTTCCGCGCCGACCAGCAGGCCCTTGCCGCGGACGTCCTTGAAGATGCCGAAACGCGCGTTGATGCGTTCGAGCGCGCCCTTCAGGCGCACGCTGCGTTCGCGCACGCCTTCGAGCAGGGCCGGATCGCCGATCAGTTCGACGACCTTGTCCGCGATCGCCGACGCGAGCGGGTTGCCGCCGTACGTCGTGCCGTGCACGCCGACCTTGAAGTGCGCGGCCAGTTCGTTCGTCGTCAGCATCGCGCCGATCGGGAAGCCGTTGCCGAGCGCTTTCGCGGTCGTGAGGATGTCCGGCGTGACGCCCGTGTCCATGTAAGCGTAGAACTGGCCCGTGCGGCCCACGCCCGTTTGCACTTCGTCGAAGATCAGCAGTGCGTCGTTGGCGTCGCATGCTTCGCGCAGCGCCTTCAGGAACGCCGGATCGGCCGGGATCACGCCGCCCTCGCCCTGCACCGGCTCGACGATCACGGCGCAGGTTTGCGGGCCGATCGCGGCCTTCGCGGCTTCGATGTCGTTGTACGGCAGGTGCTTGATGCCGGCCGGGACCGGGCCGAAGCCTTCCGAGTACTTCGGCTGGCCGCCGACGCTGACGGTGAAGAACGTGCGGCCGTGGAACGACTGCACGAACGAGATGATTTCGAATTTGTCGGCGCCGTGGCGATCGAACGCGACGCGGCGCGCGAGCTTCAGTGCGGCTTCGTTCGCTTCCGCGCCCGAGTTCGCGAAGAACGCGCGATCGGCGAAGGTCAGCGATTCGAGGCGCTTCGCGAGGCGCAGCACCGGCTCGTTCGTGTAGCCGTTGCCGATGTGCCAGAGCTTGCGGCTTTGTTCGTCGAGCACCTTCAGCAGTTCCGGGTGGCCGTGGCCGAGCGACGTCACCGCGATGCCGCACGCGAAATCGATGTATTCGCGGCCAGCCGTGTCCCACACGCGGGAGCCCTCTGCGCGATCCGGCACGAACGGGGCGGGGGAAAATACCGGCACCATCACTTCGTCGAATGTCTGGCGGGTCACGGTCGAGGTCGTCATGGTCGTTCCTTTCGGTTTCGTAAGAGGGTTCAACAGGTTCAAGTTTAGGTAAGGGTGGCGCAAGCGTCTTGCGGAATTGCGACGGGTTCTATCGGAAGCAGATAGTGCGCGTCATTTTGCCCTCTCGGGCGGGGGGCGTGGCTTGGTTCGTATTTTTCGGAGCTTGTGGGGGTCCGCTCGGGTTGGTCGTGAAGCACCTGCGATCGCGTCGGTCTATTAGCGTCGCCCCTGCGCGGGGCGGCGGTCACTTTTCTTTGTCTTGCCAAAGAAAAGTAACCAAAAGAAAGGCGCCCGACATCGCATGACCTCCCGGTGCCATGGCCATCAGAGTGGCCACCATCTAAGTGTCCGCGCCAGTCAGGACAACGGAGTGGTTCGAGCAATGGTTCTGACACCACTCACTACCCAACAGAGCGGTATACCATCCGCTAGCTCCGTCCTCGCTTCGCTCGGCCGACAGGTCCATCCCCACCATGCCGGCATTGCCCGTCCTCACCAGGCACCCACTGTATTTTCGATACGCAGGAAAGCCTCGCGAGAAAGGGGGGCGCATACATGCCTATCGGAGAACGCCGATCGTCGAACGACCTGCCCATATAAATGCCGAGAGCAGAAAGAGGGCTGGCACTGACAGTTCCTGGAGGAGCGCGAACGCACCGGCATGCCCTGAAGTACCTTGCAGCCGAGCGTAGCGAGGATGGAGCTAGCGGATGGTATACCGCTCCGTGGGGTAGTGAGTGGTGTCAGAACCATTGCTCGAACCACTTCGGGTTCGTGACTGGCGCGGACACTTTTGTGCGGACCACTCCGATGGCTATGGCACCGGGAGGTCATGCGATATCGAGCGCCTTTCTTTTGGTTACTTTTCTTTGGCAAGACAAAGAAAAGTAACCGCCGCCCCGCGCAGGGGCGACGCTAATAGACCGACACGATCACAGGTGCTTCACGCCGCCGCTGGGCGGGCCGCCCCAAATCCGAAAACGCAAAAAAGGCCCAAAAAACCGCTAATCTTTCCCGCGCTCGACGAGCGCCCCACCGCGAGGTTCGCTACCGCCCCCGGTCTGCTTCTCGAGCCAGGCTCGCCGATCTTCCCGCGGCGTGACGCCGAACCTTTCCCGATAGGCATTGGAAAAATGCGCAGCAGAAGAGAACCCACAGGCGAGACTCACCTGCACCACCGACTTGCTGGTCCGCTGCAACTGCGTCCGTGCCTTGAGCAACCGAAGATTGAGGTAATACTTGGAGGGCATCGCCCCGAGATACTGCCGAAAGAGCCGCTCGAGCTGTCGGCGCGACACGCCGACCAACCCGGCGATCTCATCGGTCGTCAACGGATCCTCGACATTGGCCTCCATCAACAGCAACGCGTCGTTCAACCGAGGATGCCGTTCGCCCGGCGCAGTCACAAAAGGAATCCGCTGCCGCTCCTCGCCGCTGCGCAGCGCCCCGACGCCCAGCGCATCGGCAATCCGCTCCGCGAGGTCCGCCCCGTGTTCCCGGCCGATCATCGCCAGCATGAAGTCGACGGTCGCTTGCCCGCCGGCACAGGTCGCCCGGTCGCGATCGATCTCGAAGATCTGCTGCGTGACGATCGACCGCTCGAACTGTTCGGCGAACTGCTGGTACGTCTCCCAGTTCACGCTCACGCGATACCCGGAAAGCTGCCCCGCCATCGCGAGCCACCACACGCCGTGGTGAATGCCGGTCACGACCGGCGTGCGCTGCCCGACCCGGGCGAGACTCGCGAGAAACAGCCGGTAATCGGCAAACTGCTGAAACCGCTCCGATACGACGATCAACCAGTCGCACGCGATCGCGTCGTTGAACGCCGCATCGGCATGCCATTGCGCGCCGCCGGCGAGCGGCACCGGCCGCCCGTCCCACGAACACACCTGCCAGCGGTACAAAAGCCGCCCGTCGATCTCGTTCGCCAGATTCAACGCATCGACGATCGGACCCACACCCGACATCGACACGGGCGGCAATGCAACGATCGCCACCTGCGTCGTGCGGGTGGCGCCTGCGGGACGGGACACCGGTACCACGGTTGAAACCTGCCCTGTCGCGTTACTTGAGGCTGCCCGACAGGAACTGCTTGAGCCGCTCGCTCTGCGGGCGCACCAGCACTTCCTTCGGATCGCCCTCTTCCTCGGTCCGCCCCTGATGCAGGAACATCACGTGGTTCGACACGTTGCGTGCGAAGCCCATCTCGTGCGTGACGACGATCATCGTGCGGCCCTCCTCGGCCAGCTTCTGCATCACCTTCAGCACTTCGCCGACCAGTTCCGGATCGAGCGCGGAAGTCGGCTCGTCGAACAGCATCACGTCCGGATGCATCGCCAGCGCACGCGCGATCGCCACGCGCTGCTGCTGGCCGCCGGACAGATGCGACGGATACTGCTTCTCGACGCGCGGCGGCAGGCCGACCTTCTCCAGGTACTCGCGCGCACGCTCCTCGGCTTCCTTCTTCGAAATGCCCAGCACGTGCACCGGCGCTTCCATCACGTTCTCGAGCACGTTCATGTGCGCCCACAAGTTGAAGTGCTGGAACACCATCGCGAGCTTCGTGCGGATGCGCTGCAGTTGCTTGTGATCGGCCACCTCCAGCGCGCCGGTCTTGTCGGCCTTCGTGCGCACGGCCTCGCCGTCGACGACGATCTGCCCCGCATTCGGCCGCTCGAGAAAATTGATGCAGCGCAGGAACGTGCTCTTGCCCGAGCCGCTCGCGCCGATGATGCTGATGACGTCGCCGGCCTTCGCGTCCAGCGACACGCCCTTGAGCACCTCGTTGTCGCCGTAGCGCTTGTGAATGTCGACCGCGGCAAGCTTCACGGAAGCGGACGCGCTCGTTTGAGTGATCTCGGCCAACTGGCTCTCCTCGAGTGAATTCAATGACGGGCGGCCGCGAGATACGCGAGCCAGTGGCGCTCCGCGCGGCGAAACGCCGCGACGAGTGCGAACGATACCGCAAGATAGATCAGCGCGGCGATTCCGAACGACTGGAACGCCATGTAGGTCGCGGAATTGGCGTCGCGCGCGACCTTCAGGATGTCGGGCACGGTCGCCGTGAACGCGACGGTCGTCGCGTGCAGCATCAGGATCACCTCGTTGCTGTACAGCGGCAGCGCGCGGCGCAGCGCCGACGGCAGGATCACGCGGCGGTACATCGTGAACGGCGTCATCCCGTACGCGCGCGCCGCCTCAACTTCGCCGTGCGGGATTGCACGGATCGCCCCGGCGAAGATCTCGGTGGTGTATGCGCAGGTGTTCAGCGCGAACGCGAGGATCGCGCAGTTGAAGCCGCTGCGGAAGAACGCGTCGAGCAGCGAGTGCGAACGCACGAACTCGAGGCTGTACATGCCCGTGTACATCAGCAGCAACTGCACGTAGAGCGGCGTGCCGCGGAACACGTACGTGTAGAAGCGCACGGGCATCGACACCCACTTGTTCCTCGACACGCGCGCGACCGCCAGCGGCACCGCGCACACGAAGCCGAGCGAAATCGATGCGACGAGCAGCCACAGCGTCACCGCGAGGCCGGACAGGCGCTGGCCGTCCCAGAAAAGGAACGCCTTGCCGAATTCCTGGAGGATCTCGATCATAGTTCTGCGTGCCGCACGCCCATGGAATAACGCTTCTCGAGCTGGATCAGCACGAGGTTGGAGACGGTCGTGATCGCGAGATAGATCAGCGCCGCGACGAGAATGAAGAAGAACATGTTGAACGTGCTCTTGCCGGCGTCCTGCGCGGCCTTCACGACGTCCGCGAGACCGATGATCGACACCAGCGCGGTCGCCTTCACGAGCACCTGCCAGTTGTTGCCGATGCCCGGCAGCGCAAAGCGCATCATCTGCGGAAACATGATCCGCGCGAACACGCGCGCGCCGCTCATCCCGTAAGCCGCACCGGCTTCGAGCTGGCCGCGCGGCACCGACAGGAACGCGCCTCGAAACGTCTCGGTGAAGTACGCGCCGTAGATGAAGCCGAGCGTCAGCACGCCGGCCACGAACGGATCGATGTCGATCTGGTTCCAGCCGACGAGGTCGGTGAACTGGTTCAGCCAGATCTGGATGCTGTAGAACAGCAGCAGCATCAGCACAAGATCGGGCACCGAGCGGATCAGCGTCGTATAACCGGTCGCGATCGCTCGCAGCACCCGGTTGTGCGACAGCTTCGCCACCGCGCCGATCAGTCCCAATGCCACCGCAGTGGCGAGCGACAGCACCGACAGCTCGATGGTCTGCACGGTGCCGGCCCAGAGGACAGGACCAAAGCCGTATAGGAACACGCGCGTCTCCAGAATTGAATGAATGCCGACGCGTATGCCTGTCCCGCGCCGGGCTGACGCGGATAGTCGCAAGCGAAATTGATTGCCTCAAATCACCGTGCGCGCGGTTGCTGCATCGCAGCAATTCGTCCCACCATTTGTGCGCACGACTTACGCCGCTGTTTCAAAAGGGAAAAACCCGCTTCCTGACAGTCTCATGACGCGTCGGGAAGCGGGTTTTTTGCAATTTTCCGGTCGCTTTTTCGATATAGCGCCGCACTGGCCATCGGGCCGAATGGGCATGTCCGGACACGCGCCGCACAATCGCTCGGTCCTGCCCGCGACGCGAGCGGCGCCGATTCGCTGCCATCCACGGCGGCGCCCGCTTTTTGCATCTACAAAAACTCATTGCCATCTCATGTTTTTGCATCCACAATTAGTCGAAATTCCATTCGTTTTCGACGAGGCCAAGGATCTGTCGAACCGACTGAAACACGGCGTCTCGTTGCGAATGGCCGAATTCGCCCAGTGGGAAGCAGCGCGCACATGGGTGGATACCCGCAGGAATTACGGCGAGACGCGCTGGATCTGTCTGGTGCCGATCGGCGCGCGCCTTTATACGGCGATCGTCGTCCCGCGCGGCCGCACGCTGCGTGTCGTCAGCCTGCGAAAAGCCAACAACCGAGAGATGAGTCGATATGAAGAAGGCGGTTAAATTCATCCGCAACACGCCCGAGGAAGAAGCGGCGATCGCGCGCGGCATCGCCGCCGATCCGGACGCCCATGAACTCGGCGACGACGAAATCGATGCGATGGAGCCATTCGTCGAGGTCGTCGCGAAGAAGTTCGGGCGCCCGAAGCTCGAGCACCCGAAGGAACAGGTCAGCATCCGCTACGACGCCGACATCCTCGCCGCGTTTCGGGCGGACGGCCCCGGCTGGCAGACGCGCATGAACGACGCGCTGCGCGACTGGCTGAAGAAGCGCCGCGCGTAAACGTCACCGCCCTTTCAGGATGTCGGAGCGCGACGTCGTATAGACGAGCCCGTCCGGGCCGAAATGGACGTTGAAGAACGCATCGGTGTTGACGCCGTCCTCGAGCCAGCGCCAGCTCCAGACCGTCTCGGGCTTCAGCGGATATTGCGCGATGTCGCCGGGCTTGCCGAGCAGGCGTCGCACCTCGTCCTCGTCCATTCCCGGGCGCACTTTCGCGAAATTCTCGGCGGTCAGCACCTGCGTCGCGCCCGTGTAGCGCCCGTTCGCATCGAGGTCGACGAACCAGGTCTGGTTGCCCATCGGGCCACGCGGATATTCGAGACGCTTCGAGCCGTCGGTGAACGTGCGCTCGGTCTCGGGCTTGCCCATCGTGCCGCGCACGTCGGCCTCGGTCGACTCGCCGACCTTCAGCCCCTTCAGCAGCAGCGGCGCGGGTTTGATCGCGTTGAAGAAGTCTCTGATACGTTGCACGTCGAGATGGCCTTGGTCGTCGCAACCGGTTAGCGCCAGCGCGGCGGCCAGCATCGTCACGGAAAGCAGCCGGAAACGGAAAATCATCGGAAGACATGCGCGTGGAGAAAACACGCGGCAAGGATACCCGCACCGCGCCAAAAGCGCGAGACGGGTCGTGCGGCCCGTCTCGCGTTCAATGCGTCGTTTCGGTTTCGGTCCGGGTTTCGGACGCCCGATTCGCCGGCGGCGCCGTGCGCGGCACGGCCGGCGGCGCGCCCAAACGGCGGCGCGTGCGCACCAGCTCGGCAAGCTGCCACGAGCCGAGCGCGAGGCAACCGAACAGCACCTCGCGGCCGCGCTTGACCACCGCGAGCGACAGCGCCGTCTCGCGGTCGACGCCGAACATCTGCGCGAGCAGCACGACGGTCGCTTCCTGCACGCCGAGCCCGCCCGGCACCATGAATGCCGCATGTCGCACTGCCTGCGTCATCGCCTCGATCGCGATCGCCCCGCCGATCGACACCGGGTGGCCGAGCAGTGCGAGCGCCCAGTAGATCTCGAGCGCGCCGAGCACGTAGCCGGCCAGTTGCCAGAAGAAGGCGCTGAACAGCAGGCCCGTGCGCGACATCAGCGAATCGATGTCGGCGTCGAGGCGACGGCCGTCGACGCCCTGCAGCAGCCGGTGCGAATCGCCGAGCAGGCGGCCCGCGAAACGCTCGATCGCGTGGAAAATACCGCCGCGCCGCATCAGCACCACGCCGAGCACCGGCAACGGCAGCGTCAGCAACAGCGCAAGGCCGATCGTGCCGCCGCCCATGTTGTCGGTCGTCGCGAGCAGCAGCACGAGGCCGAGCGCCGCGAACGCATACTGCACGACGATCGTCACGAGCACCTCGACGATCACCGACGCGGTCACACGGCTCGCGTCGGGCACTTGCCAGCGCGCGAGCCGGATGCCGACGATCTCACCGCCGATCCCGACCACGGGCAGCAGCCGGTTCACGGCCTCGCGCACGGTCGCGATCCACCACAGGAACGGCAGCGAGCTGCGCCGGTCGAGCAGCAGATGCCACGCGAACGCGTCGAGCAGCAGCGGCAGCGCGTGGAACGGTACCAGCCACAGCAGCGCGTAGCCGGCGCGCGCGAGCATCTGCGACACGTCGCCGACGCCTTCGTGCAGCCCCAGCGCGAGCAGGATGCCGATGCCGATCGGCCAGCCGAGCCACTTGATCCACTTGCTCATGACGGCTGGGCTCCCGGTGCGCGCGACGCGTGCGCGCCGCGCCGTGCCGCGGGCTCGCCGAACACGGCGGCGAAACCGCCGGTCGCGACGCCCGCCGCTTTCAGCGCGGCCGCGACGCGCGGCGACAGCAGCGCATCCAGTTCGTCGGCCGGACGGTAGCCGGCCATCGTCGGCGTGATCGGGCCGTCGCCGGCTTCGGCCGGATGGCAGTAGATCTCGCCGACGCCCGGCGGCAGCTTCGCGAGCGCGTCGAGCAGCACGGCCTCGTCCATCGCGCCCGTATGCTCGATGCCGACCACGTAGTCGTTGTGCGCGAGCCCCGCTCGATCGAGCCGCGCGCGCACCAGCGCGATCCACGGCTTGAGCCACGCGGGCGCGCCGGTTTCGTAAGGCAGCCGCACCGCGCGCAGCCCGTAGTCGCGGCCGATCTCGACGATCATCGACAGCACGGTCGGATGCAGGTGGAAATGCTTGTGCGCGTTCACGTGGTCGAGCGGCAGGCCGCTCGCCGCGAACGCATCGAACTGCGCGCGGATTTCCCGGCGCAGTTGCGCGCGAACGTGCGGCAGGAAGAAGAAGCGACAGCCGTCCTTCGCCATCGCATCGCCGAATCGCCCGTCGGGGCCGACGAGTGCGGGAATGTCACGCGCGGGCAGCGTGGCGGGGCCGTCCGCGAGCACCAGATGCAGCCCGACCGCGAGCGACGGCAGCCGCCGCGCGCGTTCGATCGCATCCTGCGCGGCGCTCGCGCCGACCATCAGGCTCGCGGCATTCAGCACGCCGTCGCGATGCGCACGCTCGACCGCCGCGTTGACGCGCGGATGCAGCCCGAAGTCGTCCGCGGTGAAGATCAGCGCCCGCGCCGCCCGCTGCGTCGTCACGAATCAGGCCTCGTGCGCGCGCAGGAAGCGGAAGAACTCGACGCCTTCGCGCAGGCGACGCTTCATCATGTCCCAGCTCGTCAGCATCTCGCGCACGATCTCCCAGATCTTCGACGGACGGAAGTAGAACTCGCGATAGAACTGCTCGAGATGGTGATAGATCTCGTCGCGCGACAGATGCGCATAGCCGATCGCCGCGAGTTGCACGCCTTCCTTGCTCACCAGGTTGATGGTCTTGTTCTCTTCCATCCAGCCGTTTTCCACGGCCTGCTTGTAGAGCGTCGTGCCCGGATACGGCGCGGCGAGCGAGACCTGGATCGTGTGCGGGTTGATTTCCTTCGCGTACTCGATCGTCTTCTTGATGGTCTCCTGCGTCTCGCCCGGCAGGCCGAGGATGAAGGTGCCGTGGATCTTGATGCCGAGCTTCTTGCAGTCCGCGCTGAAGCGGCGCGCGAAATCGGTGCGCACGCCCTTCTTGATGTTCACGAGGATCTGGTCGTCGCCCGATTCGAAGCCGACCAGCAGCAGGCGCAGGCCGTTTTCCTTCATCACCTTCAGCGACTTGTACGGCACGTTCGCCTTCGCGTTGCACGACCAGGTCATGCCGAGCTTGCCCAGACCGATCGCGATGGCTTCCGCGCGCGGCAGGTCGTCGGTGAAGGTGTCGTCGTCGAACATCAGTTCCTTCACTTCCGGCATGTTGTCGCGGATCCACTTCGCTTCCGCGAGCACGTTCTCGACCGAGCGCGTGCGGTAGCGATGGCCGCTGACCGTCTGCGGCCACAGGCAGAACGTGCAGCGCGACTTGCAGCCGCGGCCCGTGTAGATCGACACGTACGGATAGTTCAGATAGCCGATGAAGTAGTTGTCGATCTTCAGGTCGCGCTTGTAGACGGGCGCGACGAACGGCAGTTCGTCCATGTTCTCGAGGATCGGACGCGCTTCGTTGTGCTCGATCGAACCGTCCTTCGCGCGCCAGCTCAAGCCCTTGATCTCGGCGAACGGCTTGCCTTCGGCGAGTTCCTTGCAGGTGTAGTCGAACTCCTCGCGGCACACGAAGTCGATGGCGTCGCTCGCCGTGAGCGAGTTGTGCGGATCGACCATCACTTTCGCGCCGACCATGCCGACCAGCATCGACGGCTTCATCTTCTTGAGATCCTGCGCGAACATCGCGTCGGTCGGGAACGACGGCGTGCTCGTGTGGATGATCACGAGATCGTAGTCGTTGGCGATCTTCAGCGTCTCCTCGACCGACAGGCCGTCGGCCGGCGCGTCGACGACGCGGCTGCCCGGCACGAGCGCGGCCGGCTGCGCGAGCCAGGTCGGATACCAGAAGGAACGGATTTCGCGCTTCGCCTGATAGCGCGAGCCGGCTCCGCCGTCGAAGCCGTCATACGAAGGGGCCTGCAAGAACAGCGTTTTCATGAATGCTCCGGTAGCCTGCATAGTTCGTTTCGTTGCAACGATTCAGTCAAAAATCGCGGGCCGCCATGCGGGCGCCCGCCTCTCCGTCATGTCGCGCCGCGCGGCTTCGCCGTGCGACGCGTCTCGGCCCGCGGGCCGGTTCGATCGACGGCCCTAGCGGCCGTCCACTGCTTCCACGGCCGCCGCCGCGCGTTCGCCGCCGACGACCGTCATCCTCGCGCCGCGCCACACGACGTGCGTGCCGAACACGGCCGCGAGCCACTCGAGCGCGAGCAGCGTATCGCGCACCGCGACGAGCGGCAGGTCGCGCCAGAACGCGCGCCAGCCGTCCTCGCCGCGCGCATGCAGCACGAGCCGCCCGAATGCGCCGACCGCGGCCGCTCCGCCCGCCAGCCAGCCGGCGACGGTGCCGTCGAGGCGCAATGCGAGCGCCGCGCCGATCGCGAGCCACGGCACGGTAAACGTAATGAACAGGAACGCGAAGCCGGCCGGGTTCAGCGAACGAATCGTGCGCAGCCAGCGCGTCTCGCGGTGCCATAGCGGCCCGAACGACGGTTCGATCACGTCGGTCGCGACCTCGACCTCCGACAGCACGGTGCGCCGCCCGAGGCGGCGCGGCAGCTCGGCCAGCCAGAAATCGTCGGCCAGCTCGTCCTTCAGCGCGACGAGACCGCCGATCCGGTCGAGCGTGTCGCGCGTGAGCGCGAGCGTCGCGCCGAAGCCAAAGCGGCTCGAACGGCCGAGATGCGTGATCCGCACCGACGGCGCGAACCAGGCGTCGACGAACTGGGCGCCGATCCGCGTCCAGAAGCCGCCGACGCTGCGCGCATGATACAGGCACGTGACGACCCCGACCGACGCGTCGGCGAGCGGCGCCGTCACGCGCTCCAGATAGTCGGGCTCGACCGCGATGTCGCTGTCCGCGATCACGATGCGGCCGTATTTCGCGCGCTCGGCGAGATTGATCAGGTTGCTGACCTTCAGGTTCTTGCCATGCACGCGCGCGTCGATCACGAGCGTGATGTCGCACTCCGGATGATCGGCGCGCAGCCGCTCGACGATGGCGATCGCCGGATCGGCGGACGATGCGACGCCGAACAGCACCTCATAGCGCGGATGGCGCTGCACGCAGAAAGTCGCGAGGTTTTCGTACAGGTGCGGCTCGGCGCCGCACAGCGGCTTGAGCACGCTGACCGGCTCGAAGCCGTCGCGCACCGCCGTGCGCGGCATGCGCGGCCGCGGCGCGAAGGCCGCGACGAGCGCATAGCCGGCCGCGGCCAGCGTGAACGCGATCAGGAGCCAGTCGAGCAGCGTGACGGTGGGCGTCATGCGCGACGCCTCCCGACGACCTGGGCGCCATGGCAAGCGCGCGAGCGCGATTGAGCGTGATGCGGTTTTCCGACAACGACGAACGCGGGCACGACCCGACTCCTTGTTCCAGCAGCGTCTGTAATGGGGAGGCACGACCCGTTGTTCGGGTTCGGCCATGCCCGGCTTCGCGTGGCGTATCCCCGCGCAGCGCCAGGACGGCATGCGGGAAGACTCGAATGGCTCCATCGGCACAACATGGGCAGGCGCCGGATTTTAGCAGTCCGCGCTGCCCCGCGCTCGGCGCTACGAGAAACGGACTAGTGCAATTCCGGCAAAGCTGAGCGGTCGACGAACCGGATCGGCCCGGCCACGTTCACATTAGCGTAAGCACTTTGCAGGCGTATTGCAGTCTTGAAAATCAAACGTTTCGTGCAAATTTGTATGTCGATGCGGTATCACTTCCAATCGCCGTAAAGTTTGGTAATTAATCGGCGATTGGTTCGATTTTTGCAACGATCGTCGCGAGCAACCCTGCGCCCCTGTAAGGCGCATGGGTATCCGCGCGCTGCCAGCACGTTCCGGAACCCTTTGGCAAAATCCTTGGCGTCTGTTGCGTAATCGCATCACCACGCCCCCCGTTTCGAAGGTCTTCCGATGACACCGTTTTCCGTACTCGATCTCGCCCCCATTCCGGCCGGCGCCGACGCCTCGCAAGCGTTCCGTAACACCGTCGACCTCGCGCAGCACGCGGAGCGCTGGGGCTATCGGCGCTACTGGCTGGCCGAGCATCACAACATGCCGGGGATCGCGAGCGCGGCCACCGCCGTCGTGATCGGCCACGTCGCGGGCGCCACGCAGACGATCCGGGTCGGCTCGGGCGGCATCATGCTGCCGAACCATGCACCGCTCGTGATCGCCGAGCAGTTCGGCACGCTCGCGTCGCTGTATCCGGGGCGCATCGACCTCGGCCTCGGCCGCGCGCCCGGCACCGACCAGACCACGTCGCGCGCGCTGCGCCGCGACCTGGTCGGCAGCGCAGACTCGTTCCCGGACGACGTCGCGGAGTTGCAGCGCTACTTCGCGGAGCCGGTACCCGGCCAGCGCGTGCGGGCGGTGCCGGGCGCCGGGCTCGACGTTCCGGTGTGGCTGCTCGGGTCGAGCCTGTTCAGCGCGCAGCTCGCGGCGATGCTCGGGCTGCCGTTCGCGTTCGCGTCGCACTTCGCGCCGGACTATTTGATGCGGGCGCTCGAGATCTATCGCGCGCAGTACCGGCCGTCGGCCGCATGGCCGAAGCCGCATGCGATGGTCGGCGTCAACGTGTTCGCGGCCGACACCGACGACGAGGCGCGGCGCCTGTTCACGTCGTTGCAGCAGCAGTTCATCAACCTGCGGCGCGGCACGCCGGGCAAGCTGCCGCCGCCCGTCGACGTGCTCGAGGCGAGCGAACTCGAACTCGCGACCGTCGCGCATTCGCTGTCGTTCGCGGCGGTCGGCTCGCGCGACACGGTGCGCGACAAGCTGCGCGACCGTATCGCGCAGACGGGGGCCGACGAGCTGATCGTCACCGCGCAGATCTACGATCATGCCGCGCGGCTGCGCTCGTTCGAGCTGACCGCGCAGATCCGCGACGAGCTCGCGAACGAGGCCAGCTGACGGCCCGACCGGGCGCGGCCGGCCGCCTGCCCCGCATCACTGCGGGTGCACGGCGTCCAGCCCGTCGAGCAGCGCCTTGTGGAACGCGTCCGGGTCCTGGATCTGCGGCGCGTGTCCGAGCGCCGGGAATTCGACGAGCTGCGCGCCGGGAATCGCGGCCTGCGTGCGCTTCGCGAGTTCCGGATAGCGGCCGAGCTTCGCGTGCACGTCGGGCGGTGCGACGTCCTTGCCGATCGCGGTCGTGTCCTTGTCGCCGATCATCAACAGCGTCGGCACGCGGATCGCGCCGAATTCGTAGACCACCGGCTGCGTGAGGATCATGTCGTAGATCAGCGCGGAGTTCCACGCGACCGCGTCGCGGCCGGGGCCGCGATACATCCCGGCGAGCATCTGCACCCAGCGCTCGTACGACGGCGACCACTTGCCCGCGTAGTACGTGCTCTGCTCGTAGCGGCGGATGCCGTCGGCCGTGGTCTTCTGTTCGCGCGCATACCAGTAGTCGACCGACAGCGGCGGCACGCCGAGCGCCTTCCAGTCCTCGAGGCCGATCGGGTTCACGAGCACGAGCTGGTCGGTCGCCTTCGGATACATCAGCGCGTAGCGGATCGCGAGCATCCCGCCCGTCGAGTGGCCCATGATCGTCGCCGACTTCACGCCGACCGATTCGAGCAGCGCGTGCGTGTTGCGCGCGAGTTGCTGGAAGCTGTACTGGTAGCGCTCGGGCTTCGACGACTTGCAGAAACCGATCTGGTCCGGCGCGATCACGCGGTAGCCGGCGCGGCTCAGCACGCCGATCGTGTCCTCCCAGGTCGCCGCGCAAAAGTTCTTGCCGTGCAGCAGCACGACGGTGCGGCCGTTCGGGTGCGCGGGCTGCACGTCGAGGTACGCCATCTCGAGGGTTTCGCGCTGCGACACGAACGCGTATGCGTGCACGGGCGCCGGATACGCGAACCCTTCGAGGCGCGGGCCGTACGCGGGCCCGTCGTTGACGGCGGTCGTCGCGGCGACGGTCGCAACGGGCATCGCGCACGCGGCGGCGGCGCTCGCGCCGAGCACGGCGGCGCGCGCGACGGACAACATCTTGCAAATCGAAAGCATGGCGATCACGGTGATTGGAGACACGCGCGGGCAGTCGGGCTGCAGCCTTGCTGCGTCGCGCCCCGCGATTCTACGCGGTCGCGTGACGACGACGCGCAACACTCCGGGCCGCGCGACTTCCGCGCGTACGACGAACTCGGGTATCGTGTGACGTGACCCTGAAACGCGTGCAGGCGAATTCCCATGAAAAACGTCCTCAGCATTCAGTCGCACGTCATCTACGGCCATGCCGGCAACAGTGCGGCCGTGTTCCCGATGCAGCGTCTCGGCATCAACGTCTGGCCGCTCAACACCGTCCAGTTGTCGAATCACATGCAGTACGGCCACTGGGCCGGCAGCGCGATCGATGCCGCGAAGATGGAACAGCTCGTCGACGGCGTCGCCGCCATCGGCGCGCTCAAGCGTTGCGACGCGGTGCTGTCCGGCTTTCTCGGCTCGCCGCCGCAGGCGCGCGCGGCCGTCGAGATCGTGCGCTCGGTGAAGGCGATGAATCCGAACGCGTGGTACTTCTGCGATCCGGCGATGGGCCAGACGGGCGGCATCCGGCCCGAGCCCGGCGTCGAGGAATTCATCGTCCAGGAGATGCCCGCGCTCGCGGACGGCATGTCGCCGAACCACTCCGAACTGCAGAAGCTCGCCGGGCGGCGCATCGAGACCGTCGCCGAAGCCGTCGACGCGTGCCGCGCGCTGATCCGCCGCGGCCCGAAGATCATCCTCGTCAAGCACCTGCACGACCGCAACAGCCCGGCCGACCGTTTCAACATGCTCGCCGTCACCGAAACCGAAGCGTGGATCGGCCAGCGGCCGCTGTATGCGTTTCCGCGCCATCCGGTCGGCGTCGGCGACCTGACCAGCGCGATCTTCGTCGCGTGCCGGCTGCGCGGCGACTCGGTGCGCGCCGCGTTCGAGCACACGCTCGCGGCCGTGCATGCGGTCGTGAAGGCCACCTACGACGCCCGTCGCTACGAGCTCGAACTCGTCGCCGCGCAGGACGAAATCGCACGGCCGAGCGAATGGTTCGGCGCGTGGGTGACCGACGCCTGACGCGTGCGCATCGCGTTCCTCGCCGCCGCCGCTCTGCGTCCTCTGCCGTCCCCGCAGCCATCCCGCCGCTCCCCGCTCCTCCGGCGTGCCACGCGCCACCCGCCTCACCTGCCTCACCCGCCTCACCGCCTCACCCGCCTCGCCCGTCGCCGCTTCTTCGCCGTTCGTACCGCGGCGCGCAGCCGACGGCAATCCGATCCACGCGTGCAAACGTTTCCGGACTTCACATGAATGACACCGATTCCTCGCTATGCTCGCGGCGGCACGAACCGGCGCAGCCGCATCCTGCGCTCCGGCGCGTGCCGTTCCCGCAGGTCCCGCCAATCGGCTCCCCCTTTTCCGCACGATAACGACCATGACCCGATCGAACCGTCGTGACTTCCTGCGCGTCGCCGCCGGCACTGCCGGCGCCGCCGCGCTGAACCTGTTCCCGCCCGTGATCCGAGATGCGCTCGCGATTCCCGCGAACCGCCGCACCGGCACGATCCGCGATATCGAACACATCGTGATCCTGATGCAGGAGAACCGTTCGTTCGACCACTACTTCGGCACGATGCGCGGTGTCCGCGGCTTCGGCGACCCGCGCCCGCTGCGCCTCGCGAACGGCAAGTCGGTGTTTCACCAGCCGGTCGGCCCGGCCGAACTGCTGCCGTTCCACCCGGGCGCCGACAAGCTCGGCCTGCAGTTCCTGCAGGACCTGCCGCACGGCTGGCAGGACATGCACGCGGCCTGGAACAAGGGCCGCTACGACCAGTGGGTGCCGAACAAGGGCACCACGACGATGGCGTACCTGAAGCGCGACGACATCCCGTTCCACTACCAGCTCGCCGACGCGTTCACGATCTGCGACGCGTACCACTGCGCGATCCCGAGCTCGACCGACCCGAACCGCTACTACATGTGGACGGGTTACGTCGGCAACGACGGCACGGGCGGCGGCCCGGTGCTCGGCAACGACGAAAAGGGCTACGGCTGGACGACCTATCCGGAAGTGCTCGAACAGGCCGGCGTGTCGTGGAAGATCTACCAGGACATCGGCACCGGGCTCGACACGAACGGCTCGTGGGGCTGGACGCAAAACCCGTACATCGGCAACTACGGCGACAACTCGCTGCTCTACTTCAACCAGTACCGCACCGCGCTGCCCGGCACGCCGCTGTACGACAAGGCGCGCACCGGCACCAACGTCAGCGCCGGCGGCACGCTGTTCGACGTGCTGCAGCAGGACGTGAAGAACGGCACGCTGCCGCAGGTGTCGTGGATCTGCGCGCCGGAAGCGTATTCCGAGCATCCGAACTGGCCCGCCAACTACGGCGCGTGGTACATCGAGCAGGTGCTGAAGGTGCTCGTGTCGAATCCCGACGTGTGGAGCAAGACCGCGCTCTTCATCACGTACGACGAAAACGACGGCTTCTTCGATCACGTGCCCCCGCCGTTCGCGCCGCAGTCGCGCGACAACGGGCTGTCGACGGTCGCGACGACCAACGAGGTGTACGCCGGCGACGCATCGCACATGGCCGGCCCGTACGGCCTGGGGCCGCGCGTGCCGATGCTGGTCGTGTCGCCGTGGACCAAGGGCGGCTGGGTCTGCTCGCAGACCTTCGATCACACGTCGCTGCTGCAATTCATCGAGGCGCGGTTCGGCGCGCAATATCCGGTCACGGCCGCCAACGTGTCGCCGTGGCGTCGCGCGGTGTGCGGCGACCTGACGTCGGCGTTCGACTTCGCGACCGCGGACGCCGCCTGGCCGACGCTGCCCGACACGAGCGGCTACGCGCCACCCGACCGCGCGCGCCATCCCGACTACATCCCGGTGCCGCCGGTGCTGCAGAAGCTGCCGAAACAGGAGGCCGGGCTGCGTCCGGCGCGTGCGCTACCGTACGAGCTGTTCGTGCACGGTCGCGTCGAAGCCGCGAACGGCCAGTTCCGGCTGACCTTCGCGAACACGGGCCGGGCAGGCGCGGCGTTCCAGGTCCAGTCGCGCAATCGCGTCGACGGCCCGTGGGCGTACACGGTCGAAGCCGGCAAGCGCGTCGCCGACACGTGGAGCGCCGCCGCGTCGCTCGGCCTGTACGACCTCGACGTGTACGGCCCGAACGGCTTCTACTGCCATTTCCGCGGCCCGTTCGCGACCGGTGTCGGCAGCGCGAACGTGAACCCCGAAGTGATCTACGGCTACGACGTCGCGAACGGCAACATCACGCTGCGCCTGATGAACCGCGGCCACAAGGCCGTGCGGCTCAAGGTCACGAACGCGTACGGCCACGGCCACGCGCGCACGTTCGACCTCGCGCCGGGCGCGCACGTCGACGATTACTGGGACCTGCGCGGCAGCCACGGCTGGTACGACCTGACCGTCAGCGACGGCCGGCTGCTCGGCTTCCTGCGCCGCTTCGCGGGTCACGTCGAAACGGGCCGCCCGAGCACCAGCGACCCGCTGATCCGCACGAGCGCGTCGCACGACGACGCCGAGGCCGCATCGGACGCCCTGTCCGACTGACGTCGGCCCTACGCGGCGCGGCCCCGGGCGGGCCGCGCCGCTGCGTTGCCCCGCTCCGCCCCCCCTTCCTCCCCACCCGTTCCGTTCGCGACGGGAAATTCCCGATACCGGCCGCCTGCGCACGCGCGGAAGCTATGCGCAAATCCGCATCGAATGCGCGGCAAATTTCCAAGACCCGTGCATATCGGCGACCTATATATCGAGGCAATCGGGGCTCTTCGCGGAGCCTGACGGGAGATGTTTCCGAGAATCGCGATGCCGACCTCCCCGCCCGATTCCGAGAAGCGGTCGAACCGCCCGCCCGTCGCACGCGCCGGCCCGCCCGAACGCGTGCGGTACCCACTCGCAGGTGTCGAACAAGAGGAACAACATGAAATTCCGTCATTCCCTGCTGTCGGTGTCGATTGCATCCGCGCTTGCCCTCCTCTCGCAACAGGCCGCCCAGGCTGCCGACGCAACCGACGTGAAAGTCGGCTTCGCCGCGCCGCTCACGGGCGTGAACGCCGGCTACGGCAAGGATTTGCAAAACGGCGTACAACTCGCGCTCGACGATGCGGTCGCGCAGAAGGTGCAGATCGCCGGCAAGCCTGCCCGTTTCAATCTCGTCGTGCAGGACGACCAGGCCGACCCACGCATCGGCGTGCAGGCCGCGCAGGCGCTGGTCGACCAGAACGTGTCGGTCGTGGTCGGTCACTTCAACTCGGGGACGACGATCCCGGCGTCGGTGGTCTACGACAAGGCCGGCATTCCGGTGATCGACCCGGCCGCGACCAATCCGACGCTCACGTCGCGCGGGCTCGCGAACATGTTCATGGTGATCGCGACCGACGGCCAGAATGCCGGCAACGCGGGCAAGTACGCGGTCGACGTGACGAAGGCGAAGCGCATCGCGATCATCGACGACCGCACGGCGTTCGGCCAAGGCGAGGCCGACGAATTCGAGAAGGCGGTGAAAGCCGCGGGCGGCAACCTCATCGGCCGCGAGTTCACCAGCAACCAGGCGGTCGATTTCCGCGCGCAGATCACGAGCCTGAAGGCCAAGAATCCCGACCTGATCTTCTTCGGCGGCCTCGATTCGCTCGCCGCGAACTTCATCAAGCAGATGCGGCAACTCGGGCTGAACGCGCAGTTCGTCGGCGGCGGCGGCGTGAAGGACAACGAATTCATCAAGATCGCGGGGTCGGCCGCCGAAGGCGCGATGGCGTGGGAATATGGCCGGCCGCTCGACGAGCTGCCGCAGGGGAAGGATTTCGAGGCGCGCTTCAAGAAGCGCTTCGGCGTCGACGTGCTGTCGTACGCGCAGTTCGGCTACGACGCCGCGTGGGCGGCGATCAAGGCGATGCAGGCGGCCGGTTCGACCGACCCGAAGGCCTATCGCCCGGCGCTCAAGAAGATCGACTTCGAAGGCGTGACCGGCCGTATCTCGTTCTCGAACGACGGCTCGCTGAAGAGCGGGATGTCGACGCTGTACCAGGTGAAGAACGGCGCGTGGAAAACGATCGTGACGAAGGGAGGCTGAGCGGCGAAGGAAGCGGCCGGCGGCGGAAACGCCGCGCGGCCGCGAAGAGATCGAGGCGGCGACGCCGATCTCGTATGACGACTGATGTTATGGCGTCGCGGCCGGGCCCGCTCCACGCGAGCCCCGCGATGCCAGGTCAGCCGGCCTCGGCCTCGGCTGCCTCGTGCGCGCGGCGCAACCGCTCGCGGCTATTCGTCAGGTGCGTGCGCATCGCGGCGCGGGCGGCTTCCGGGTCGTGGCGCGCGATCGCCTCGTAGATGTCCTCGTGCTCGTGGTTCAGCCGGCCGACGTAGCGCTCGAGGTCGTCGCCGGCAAAGCGCGCCGAATTCACGCGCGTGCGCGGGATGATCGACGTGCCGAGCTGCGTCATGATGTCGACGAAATAGCGGTTGCCGGTGGACTGGGCGATCTGCAGGTGGAACTGGAAATCGAGTTGCGCGGTGTCGCGGCCGCTGCCCGCGCCCGTCGCGATCGCGTCGAGCGCGCGCCGCAGCGCGGCGAGGTCGGTATCGTTCGCGCGCTGCGCGGCGAGGCTCGCGCACTCGCTTTCGAGGCTGATGCGCAACTCCAGCACCGCGAGCACGTCGCGCAGCGTCGTGATCGTCGCGGGATCGATGCCGAGCGTCTGGCGGCGCGACGGCTCCAGCACGAAGCTGCCGATGCCGTGGCGCGTCTCGACGAGGCCGCTCGCCTGCATCCGCGAGATCGCCTCGCGCACGACCGTGCGGCTCACGCCCTGTGCCGCCATGACTTCGGTTTCGGTCGGCAGCTTGTCGCCGGGACGCAGCGTGCCGTTTTCGATCTGCGCGGTCAGCGCGTCGACGACATCTTGTGCGAGGCTGCGTGCGCGACGGCGCGGCGCTGCGGGAAGCGTAGGCACGGACATGTGGCCGGTTCCTTTTTGAATGATCGTAATGTGAGCCGAGGGTTTACGCGGGGTTTGAGCGAAAGCCGATGATTCATTATACTGCGTCACAAGTCATCCGACGACTGATGATCGGCGCACGGATCTCCTGTCGACTCAGGTCGGCTGTTCGGCACGCCCGGTCCCGTGCGCGACGATCGACCCGCGTTCGCGTTCTGCGCGCACTGGCCGGCTGTCGCTCTCACCCCGTTCCGGGGTTGCGTCGACGTGCGGGCTTGCGCGCCGCGCACGTCGGTTGTCGAATGATCGCACCTCCCGCCGCGCGCGGCAAAGCTTTTGCCGCACGGCATCGCCCACTCTTTCGCCATCGCCGCCCATGAACGCCGTCACTGCCTCGCCCTCCCACGACACGCCGCGCATCGTCGACCTGCAAGCGATTCCGGTCGCCGGCCACGACAGCATGCTGCTCAACCTGAGCGGCGCGCACGGCCCGTTCTTCACTCGCAACCTCGTGATCCTGAAGGACAGCGCGGGCCGCACGGGCGTCGGCGAAGTGCCCGGCGGCGAAAGCATCCGCCGCACGCTCGACGACGCGCGCGCACTGGTCGTCGGCCAATCGATCGGCAACCATCATGCGGTGCTCAACGACGTGCGGCGCACCTTCGCCGACCGCGACGCGAGCGGCCGCGGGCTGCAGACCTTCGACCTGCGCACGACGATCCACGCGGTCACCGCGCTCGAAGCCGCGCTGCTCGACCTGCTCGGCCAGCATCTGGGCGTGCCGGTCGCCGCGCTGCTCGGCGAAGGCCAGCAGCGCGAGCGCGTCGAAATGCTCGGCTACCTGTTCTACATCGGCGATCGCACGAAGACCGCGCTGCCCTACCGCGACGGCCGCGGCGCAACCGACGACTGGACGCGCGTGCGCGACGAAGCCGCGCTGACGCCCGAAGCCGTCGTGCGACTCGCCGAAGCCGCGCACGCGCGCTACGGCTTCAACGACTTCAAGCTGAAGGGCGGCGTATTCGAGGGGGCACGCGAGATCGAAGCCGTGACGGCGCTCGCCGAGCGCTTCCCCGACGCGCGCGTGACGCTCGATCCGAACGGCGCATGGTCGCTCGACGAGGCCGTGCGGCTGTGCCGCGACCAGCATCACGTGCTCGCGTATGCGGAAGATCCTTGCGGCGCGGAGAACGGTTACTCGGGCCGCGAGGTGATGGCCGAATTCCGCCGCGCGACGGGGCTGCCTACGGCAACCAACATGATCGCGACCGACTGGCGGCAGATGGGCCATGCGGTGCAGTTGCACGCCGTCGACATCCCGCTCGCCGATCCGCACTTCTGGACGATGCAGGGGTCGGTGCGGGTCGCGCAGATGTGCCGCGACTGGGGCCTCACGTGGGGGTCGCATTCGAACAACCACTTCGACGTGTCGCTCGCGATGTTCACGCACGTCGCGGCCGCGGCGCCGGGCCAGGTCACCGCGATCGATACGCACTGGATCTGGCAGGACGGCGAACGGCTGACGCGCGAGCCGCTGAAGATCGAGAACGGGCTGGTGGAAGTGCCGAAACGGCCGGGGCTCGGCGTCGACATCGACATGGATGCGGTCGCGCGCGCGCACGAGCTGTACAAGCAGCACGGCCTCGGCGCCCGCGACGACGCGGCGGCGATGCAGTATCTGATCCCGGGCTGGACGTTCAACAACAAGCGCCCCTGCCTCGTGCGCTGAGCATGGGCGAGCCGGGCGGCGGTACCGCCCGGTCGGACGGGAATCGGCGGGCACGACGCCGTGCGCGGCCGGTCCGGCTGGCGCCGGGCTCGAAACGCCTCGCGAGTGGGACGGGATCCGGATGGTTGTCGCCATGCCGGACTTGCGTGGCTTCACCCGGCTGACCAATCCCGGGGCGCCCCTAGTCGGGTGGCCCTAACCGGGCGTCCCTAGCCGGGCGTCCCTAGCCGGGCGCCCCTATCCCCCGCGCCATCCCCGACGCGGCGAACACGATGACGATCACCAGCACCGCCTGCCAGTGGCCGATCCGCACATAAGTGCGCGCACGGCCGATATCGGGCATCTGCTGCCGCCGCGCGGCGACACGCCAGCGGATCAGTCCCAGCATCGGCGCGATCTCGAGCAGAAGGATCAGCACGAGCGCGGTCATCTTCAGGTGAAAGAGCGGTTCGTGCAGGTAGTAAGCGGTCCCTTTCTCGAAACCGCCGAACGCGCGTGCAAGGCCCGTCGCGATCAGCACGAGCGCGGACAGCCCCCAGACCGCATCGGCCTTGAACACGCCGGTCAAATCGGCCGCCTGCGCCGAAGCGACGAGCCGGCGCAACGCGCGGTTGCGCCCCGCGATCGCGGCAAACGCGACGCCGAACGCACTCAGGTGAATGGCGGCCAGCAACCAATGGACGATCATCGCGCCTCCTTGTCGCCCGCGCCCGGTGCGCGAGCCCTGTCAGACGATCTGCTTGAGCGCCGCGTCGAGCGCGAGCACCGCGACGCGGTCGCCTTCTGTCGCGAGCGGCGTGCGCATCACGGTCTGCCGGTTGTGACCGACCGCCGCCGGCGAATCCCACAGCAACTCGACCTTCGGCCGATTGAACAGGCTGCCGCGGCGCGGCGGCACGACCGCCGGCTGCGCGCCCTGCTCGCCCGCGGCGAGCGCCGCGTGGCCGGGCCAGCGCACCGACAGCTCGCGCGCGTCGTACTGGCCGACCTTGCGACTTTCCATCCAGACGATCGCGGTACGCGTCAGCACGTCGAGCGAAATCGCATACCGGCCGACCGCGAAGCGGCGCGCGGCCACGTTGGTCCGCCACAGCGGCCGGGGCCGGCAGATCCAGACGATCGCCGCGTACAGCGCCGGCGCGGCGACGAGCCAGCCGTTGGTCGCCGTCACCGCATGCAGCGCGCGGCGCCAGCCGGCCGCCCACGTGAATGCACCGATCGACCATACGGCGAACAGGAGACCGATCAGCGCGAACGCGCGCAGCGCCTGGCGCAGCCACTGCGGCAGCGGATGGAACGGGCGCTCGGCCCGTGCGGCGGCGCCGGGCAACGCGAGCAGCAGGAAGATCAGGATCAGGTAGACGAATGCCCACGGCGACGACACCATCGCCGACAGCGACGAGCGATAGCCCATCTGGGACATCGAGAACAGCCAGCGCGCGAGCAGCACGAGACCGATCGCGCGCAACGCGAAGATCACACCGGCGCCGGGGGCCGGCGCTGCGCGCGTGGTTTTCGTTCTCGCCAAGACTGCTCTCCTCTGGATATTCGTACCGGCCGGATTTCACGGCACGGCCATTATAGGGACATTACCGTCTGGACAGATGGCCGGATGGCGTGGCGGGCCGCTTCGGGGGCCGTTCGCGGCGCCGGGCGCGGCGAGAATACAACAGATCCGCGCCGCAGATGTGACAACGCCCCGCCGGAAAACCCGGACGGGGCGTCGTGACGGCCGCGCGGCGGCGGCCCGCAATCAGCTTGCGTTGACTTCGCGAAGCACCGTGCGGCGCTTCTGGCGCAGCAGTTCCTCGTAGCCCTTCACGTAATTCTGCGCCATCACCTTCGACGAGAAACGGGCTTCGAACGCGGCGCGAACCTTCTCGCGCGGCAGCGTGTCGAGACGCTTGAGCGCGGCGACGGCCGACAGCTCGTCTTCGACGACGAAGCCCGACACGCCGTTGTCGATCACTTCCGGCACCGAGCCGCGCTTGAACGCGATCACCGGCGTGCCGCAGGCCATCGCCTCGATCATCACCAGGCCGAAGGGCTCCGGCCAGTCGATCGGGAACAGCAGCGCATGCGCGTTACCGAGGAATTCGGTCTTCTCCGCCTCGCTGATTTCGCCGATGTACTCGACGTGCGGCAGCGCGAACAGCGGCTTGATCTTCTCTTCGTAGTACGCGCGGTCGGCCTTGTCGAGCTTCGCGGCGATCTTGATCGGCAGGCCGGCCTGCTCGGCGATGCGGATCGCCGTGTCGACGCGCTTCTCCGGCGAGATGCGGCCGAGGAACGCGAGGTAGCTCGGCTTCACGTTCGGGATCGGCGTCAGCAGGTTTTCCGGCAGGCCGTGGTAGACGGTCGACAGCCAGTTCGCCTGCGGCAGCGGAATGCGCTGGTTGTCGGAGATCGACACGACCGGCACGTCGCTGAACGCATTGAAGATCGGCTGCAGTTCCGGCAGGTCGAGACGGCCGTGCATCGTCGTCAGATGCGGGACCGGCTGGCGCGAGAACAGCGAGAACGGGTAATAGTCGATGTGGCAGTGCAGGACATCGAACTCTTCCGCGCGGCGGCGCACCTGCTCGAGGAGCAGCATGTGCGGGGCCATCACGTCGCGGATCGTCGGATCGAGGCGCAGCGCCTGCGGCCAGCACGCTTCGAGCTTCGCGGACGTTTGCGAATCGCCGCTCGCGAAGAGCGTGACGTCATGCCCCATCTCGACGAGTGCTTCGGTGAGGTAGGACACCACTCGCTCGGTGCCACCGTACAGTTTCGGGGGCACCGCTTCGTGCAACGGAGCGATTTGGGCGATTCGCATGCGTAACTCCTAAAAATTCGGCAAAAAACCAGGTATGGGTCGGCAACCTGCCGGCGGTCCGGGCTGGCTGCACGTCGCCCGAACATCGGACGAATCGGCCTGCCGGGAGCGTCGAAACCCGCGCTGCTCAAGGAGCGTCGGCGACGCGACAGGCATAGAACGTTTGAAACGAAGACCCGTTGACAGGGGTTCGTAAAAAAACCTGGAATCGAACCCGGAGCCGATTATCTAGGGTTAATCCCGATACGGCGCACGACATTTCAAACACTTTACTTTGTTACAAAGGCGCAACACTTTGCAACCCGCGGACTCGGGCGTCCGTTCTAGAGTGGAAGGCCGTTTTGGCGATCCTTGTTAACCCGCAGCTGCCGGCAGCGCGATTCCGGCATACGACGCAGGACGGGATGCCGGATTTTATCTCAAAATCGAGCGCGAGCCCCTGGCCAAGGCAAGATTCGCGCAGCGCGACGCGCGGCGTTGTTTACAATGCCGGATTATTCAGTCCGGGCGAACGCCGGCCTGCGACCCAGCCGCCTCGCTCACTCACCGAATCACCGCACGCATATTTTGGAATCTCTCACCCCCGCCCAGCGCAACGCCCACAACGCGAAGCTGTCGAGCTACGCGCACCGGCCGATCGCGTTCCTGTTCCGCTACATCCGCCTCCACCCCGTCGCGCACCTGGTCGTGCTCTGCAGCGTGTTGGCCGCCGTCGGCTGCGCGCTCGGCTCGCAATATGCGATCAAGCACCTGATCGACGTGCTGGCGACCGGACGCCATCACCCGGGCCCGCTGTGGAGCGCGTTCGCGCTGCTCGTCGGGCTGATCGCGGCCGACAACCTGCTGTGGCGCGTCGGCGGCTGGGTCGCCGCGCACACGTTCGTCGCGGTCACGGGCGACCTGCGGCGCGACCTGTTCCAGTATCTGATCGGCCATTCGCCGACGTATTACTCGGAGAAGCAGCCGGGCACGCTCGCCAGCCGCATCACGGCCACGTCGAACGCGGTTTACACGTCGGAGAACACGATGGCGTGGAACGTGCTGCCCCCGTGCATCGCGGTGATGGGCGCGATCCTGATGATCATCGTCGTCAATCCGCTGATGGCGGCCGGCCTGCTCGGCTGCTCGGCCGTGCTGTCCGTCATCCTGTTCAAGCTCGCCGGCCGCGGCTCCGCGCGCCACCATGCGTTCGCGGCGAAGGCCGCGGCGGTCGACGGCGAGCTCGTCGACGTGATCGGCAACATGGGCCTCGTGCGCGCGTTCGGGATGACGCTGCGCGAACAGAAGCGCTTCAGCGCGACGGTGAAGGCCGAGATGGATGCGCGCCAGCAGAGCCTGCTCTATCTCGAAAAGCTGCGGCTGCTGCATGCGGTGATCACCGCGATGCTGTCCGCCGGCCTGCTCGGCTGGGCGCTGTGGCTGTGGGATCAAGGCCGCGCGACGTCGGGCGACATCGTGCTCGTCAGCTCGCTCGGCTTCACGATCCTGCACGGCACGCGCGATCTCGCGGTCGCGCTCGTCGACGTCACCCAGCACGTCGCCCGCCTGTCCGAAGCCGTGAAGACGCTGCTCGAACCGCACGGCATGCCGGACCGCTCGGACGCGCAGCCGCTGTCGGCCAAGGGCGGTCGCGTCGACTTCGAGCGCGTGACGTTCGCGTACCCGCACCGCCGCGCGATCCTCGACCACTTCGACCTTCATATCGAGCCGGGCCAGCGCGTCGGCCTGATCGGCAAGTCGGGCGCGGGCAAGTCGACCGTGCTCGCGCTGCTGCAACGCTTCTACGACACGCAGGACGGCGCGGTGAAGGTCGATGGCCAGGACGTGAAGGGCATCACGCAGGACAGCCTGCGCCACGCGATCGCGCTGGTGCCGCAGGACATCTCGCTGCTGCACCGGACGATCTACGACAACATCGCGTACGGCCGCCCCGACGCGACCCGCGACGAAGTGCTCGCCGCCGCGCGCGACGCGCGCTGCGCGGAGTTCATCGAAGCGATGCCGGAAGGCTATGACACGATCGTCGGCGACCGCGGCGTCAAGTTGTCGGGCGGCCAGCGCCAGCGCATCGCGATCGCGCGCGCGATCCTGAAGGATGCGCCGATCCTGCTGCTCGACGAAGCGACGTCGGCGCTCGACAGTGCGTCCGAGGAAGCGATCCAGAGCGCGCTCGACCGCCTGATGGTCGGCCGCACGGTGATCGCGATCGCGCACCGCCTGTCGACGCTGCGCAACTTCGACCGCATCATCGTGATGAACAACGGCAAGGTGATCGACGACGGCCCGCCCGACGTGCTGCGCAGCCGCCCCGGCCTGTATCGCGACCTGCTCGCGAAGCAGCATGGCCGCCATCATGCGGCCCCCGACGGCAACACGCCGACCGGCGAACGCGTGGCCTGACGCGCCGGCATCGCGCCGACGAAAAAAGCCGCCGTGCTTCTCGCACGGCGGCTTTTTCAATTGCGCCGGCAGCAACGGAACGGATCAGACCTGCTGCAGATCGCGCAGGAAATTGTCCCGCCACACCGACACGTTGTTCTCGCGAAGCTGCGCGATCATGTCCGCATAGCGCGCGCGCCGCTCGGCGAGCGGCATCGTCAGCGCCTGCGACAGCGCATCGGCCATTCCGTCGATATCGATCGGATTGACGATCAGCGCGCCCGTGAGCTCGCGCGCGGCGCCCGCGAAGCGCGACAGCACCAGCACGCCCGGATCGTCCGGATTCTGCGCGGACACGTATTCCTTCGCGACGAGGTTCATCCCGTCGCGCAGCGGCGTCACGAAACCCACGCGCGCGAGCCGGTACAGCGCGGCCAGCACCTGACGGTCGTACTGACGGTGAATGTAGAGGATCGGCGCCCAGTCGAGCTCCGCGTAGCGCCCGTTGATACGCCCCGACTCCGCTTCCAGCTGCAGGCGGATGTCCTGGTACGCACGCAGGTCCGCACGCGTCGACGGCGCGATCTGCAGGAACGACACGCGGTTGCGGATCGACGCCTGGTGCTCGAGCAGCTTCTCGAACGCACGGAATCGTTCGACGAGCCCCTTCGAATAATCGAGCCGGTCGACGCTCATGATCAGTTGCCGCCCACGCAGCGACGTCGCGAGCGTGCGCACCGCCTTGCCGTGCTCGCCCGCCTGCGCGAGCGACGCGATCTCGTCCGGATAGACGCCGATCGGATAGGCGGCCGCGCGCAGCGTCTGGCCGAACGCGCGTACGCGCACCGTGTGCCCGTCGTGCTCGACTTCGCCGTCCGCCTCGAACTCGACGTAGTCGCAGAACGCGCGCAGATCGGGCTCGGTCTGGAAGCCCAGCAGATCGAACGCGCACAGCGACTCGACGAGCTCGCGGTGCGGCGGCACGTTGACGAGCACCTGCGCGGCCGGAAACGGGATGTGCAGGAAGAAGCCGATACGGTTCTTCACGCCGGCGTCGCGCAACGCGCGCGCGAACGGAATCAGGTGATAGTCGTGCACCCAGATCACGTCGTCGTCCTGCAGCAGCGGCACGAGCTGCTGCGCGAGCCAGACGTTGACGCGGCGATAGCCGTCGAACTCGTGGCGATCGTACTGGATCAGGTCCGCGCGGTAATGGAACGCGGGCCACAGCGTCGCGTTGGAGAACCCGCGGTAATACTGGTCGTAATCGCGGCGCGACAGCCCGACCGTCGCGAACGTCACGGGCCCGCGCTCCTCGATGCGGATTTGCGGCTGCGGTGCGCCGGATGCGACCACTTCGCCGCTCCAGCCGAACCACATGCCGCCGGTTTCCTTCAGCGCGTCGTAGACGCCGATCGCGAGGCCGCCCGCCGCCGGTTCGCCTTCCGAAATCGGCGCGACGCGGTTTGAAACGATGATGAGCCGGCTCATGCGTGCGGCTGCCCCGCGCCGAGCCAGCATGCGATCTGCTCATGCAATGCGTCGACCGAATCGAGCCGCATGCGCGCGGACGTCTCGCCCGCACCGACCTTGATCGACAGGCCGCCGCGCGCGTTGACCACCGCGAAGCCCTTCTCGTCGGTCAGATCGTCGCCCGCGAACAGCGGCACGCGGCCCGCAAAGGGCGGCTCGTCGAGGAACGCGGCCAGCGCGCGACCCTTGTCGACGCCCTTCGGCTTGATCTCGAACACCATCTTGCCGGGTTGCAGCACGTACGCATCCGCATAGTCGGCGACGAGGCGCTCGGCCGCTTCGCGCGCCACCGCCTCGCGCTCGGGCGCATTGCGAAAATGCAGCGCGACGGCCGCGCCCTTGATCTCGAGCAGCATGCCCGGATGGCGGTCGACGACGTCCGCGAGCTCGCGCTCGATGCGCAGCAGGCGCTCGTCGTTGAAGCCGATGCGCTGCGTGTCGCCGTTCGCATCGCGGCGCTCCGCGCCGTGCAGGCCGGCGATCGGCAGGCCGGGCATCTTCAGGAACGTGTCGAGGTTGTCGATGCCGCGCCCGGACACGATCGCGACCGCGCCGTGCGAGCGGCGCGACAATTCGTCGAGCAGCGTCAGCAGCGACGGCGGAACGCGAATGCTGTCGGGCGTCGGCGCCAGTTCGACGAGCGTGCCGTCGAAGTCGAAGAAGAACGCGGTATCGGTCAGGGACAGGGAAGCCGGAACGGATTGCATCGATTCGATAGTCTGAGGGGCAGCCGGCACATGCCGGCCGCCGCTGCGCGAATGGAGTTGTGCGCATCTTACCGCGCCTGCGCGTCCAGATGGGCGAAACCGGAGCTGCGCGGACACCACGCAGGCCGCCGCGTCAACTGCGACATATTGCCCCGCTCGCCCGTGCCGTACGGGTTTCGAAAGGACGCAGGCGCGCGAATTGCGCTACAGTCGCAACCGCCTGCCGCGCGACGCATGGCACCGTGCCGGCCGGCTACTCGTTGAGTCCGATCGAGCTTGGGGACCGTTTCCGTATGGAACGCACATGCGAATGTCCGAAACTGCTCGTAGGGCAACGAGTGAGGAGCGCCGTTTGGCCGAGCCAAACAAGCGACGCGCGACGCCGCCATACGGGCAGTTTCGGACAATCCCGTAGAATATTTTTTAATTTGGGGTTGCGCGTTCCATATGGAAACAGTCCCTGAGATGCCGTCTGCCTGTCCCGCGCCGCGCCGGCGCCTCTCCCGCCTCATCCGCACGGCCGCGGTCCTCGCCGCCGCCCTGGCGCTCGCCGCGTGCACGCACGACGAGCCGCGCTGGAACCTGACCAACGTCACCGGCCACCTGCCCGACCTGTCGTTCGAGCTGACGGGCGGCGACGGCCATCCCGTCGATGCCGATGCGTTCCGCGGCCGCGTCGCGCTCGTCTACTTCGGCTACACGCACTGCCCCGATGTCTGCCCCGAAACCCTGGCGCGGCTGATGGAAGTGCTGGCGAAGCTCGGCCCGCAGGCGGACCACGTGCGCATCCTGTTCGTCTCGGTCGATCCCGCGCGCGACACGCCGCAGGCGATGCAGTCCTATGTCGCCGCGTTCGACGCCGCGCACGCGCGCGGCCTCACCGGCACCGACGGCCAGATCGAATCGCTCGCGAAGCGCTATCGCGTCGCGTACCAGATGGAGAAGCGCGATCCGTCCGGCGGCTACGAAGTGACGCACAGCTCGGCCGTCTACATCTTCGACGCGACCGGTCGCGCGCGCCTGCTCGCGACCGATCGCGATTCGCCCGACGCCATCGCCGCCGATGTGCGCCGGATCATCGACCCTGCCTCCACGACCTGAATTCCGCGATGAACACGAAAACGACCCTCAAGACGTTCGCCCTCCTCGCCGCGCTGTGCGCCGGCGCCCACGCCTATGCCGCCGGCGCGATCAGCGCGCAGAATGCCTGGGTGCGCTGGCTGCCGAACAAGCTGCCCGCGGGCGGCTACGTGACGCTCGTGAACGCCGGCGACAAGCCGATCGACCTCGTCGACGTCGACAGCCCCGACTACGGGATGGCGATGCTGCACCAGACGGTATCGAACGGCTCGACGCAGAAGATGGAGATGGTCGACAAGCTGACGATCCCCGCGCGCGGCAAGGTCGACATCGCGCCGGGCGGCTATCACTTCATGCTCGAGGAGCCGAAGCACGCGATCAAGCCGGGCGACACCGTGCACCTGCGCCTGAAGTTCTCCGACGGCGAAACGGTCGATGCGCCGTTCGCCGTGAAGTCGCCGGCCCGGGCGAAGTGATACACGCGCGATGAACCTCCTGTACTGGCTCGATCCGTGGGAACCGTCGCCGACCGTGGTCATCGCGGTGCTGGCGGCCGCCGTGCTGTTCGCACGCGGCGTGAAGAAAGCGAAGGTGTCGCCGCTGCGGCAGTTCTCGTTCTGGTTCGGGCTGACGGCGCTCTACATCGCGCTGCATACGCGGCTCGACTACTTCTTCGAGCACGAATTCTTCATGCACCGCGCGCAGCACCTCGTGCTGCATCACCTCGGGCCGTTCTTCATCGCGCTGTCCTATCCGGGTGCGGCAATCCGCGCAGGCATTCCGTTTCGCTGGCGGCAGCGCTTCGTGCGCCCCGCGCTCGCGTGGGCGCCGGTGCGCGCGACGCTCGACGTGGTATTCCATCCGGTCGTCGCGGTCGTGCTGTTCGTCGGGCTGATCTATTTCTGGCTGCTGTCGCCGATCCACTTCATCGCGATGCTCGACTGGCGTCTCTATCGCGTGATGAACTGGAGCATGGTGATCGACGGGCTGCTGTTCTGGTGGCTCGTCGTCGATCCGCGTCCCGCGCCGCCCGCGCGGCTGTCGCCGGGCCGCCGGATCCTGATCGTCGTCGCGGCGATCCCGCCGCAGATCGCGCTCGGCGCGCTGATCTTCTTCACGCCGCACGAGCTGTATCCGATCTATTCGATCTGCGGCCGCGCGTTCACGTGGCTGAGCCCGCTGCGCGACCAGCAGATCGGGGGCCTGCTGCTGTGGATTCCCGGCTCGATGATGAGCGTGATCGGCGCGCTGATCGCGCTGCGGCACTGGCTACGGCTGTCCGCGCGCGGTCGCCTGATCGGCGAACGGGCCGCGCGGCGCACGGACGAACCGACCGTCCCACGCGGCGCGCACTGATTGCCGCGCAGCGCGGCGCGCGTCACGCGCGCGCGCTGCTCATCCAGACGTGCGGAATGCCGTCCTCGTCGTGCACGTCCGAACTCGGCGTGAAGCCGAATGCGCCGTAGAAACGCTGCAAGTGAGCCTGTGCATGCAGGCTCACCGGCGTATCCGGCCACTGCGCGCGGATATGCTCGAGCGCGCGCGACAGCAGCCCGTTGCCGAGCCCGGCGCCGCGAAACGCGGCGGTCGTCAGCACGCGGCCGATGCGCACGTCGGTGTGCTGCGTGTCCGGCAGCAGCACGCGCAGATAGCCGGCCAGACGGCCGGCCGGATCGAAGGCCGCCAGGTGCCACGCGGCCTGGTCCGCATCGTCGATGTCGCGATACACGCAGTTCTGTTCGACGACGAATACGGCGCTGCGCGCTTCGAGGATCGAATAGATTTCGCGCGCCGTCAGCGCGTCGAAGGATTTCCAGCGCCAGTCGAGATCGGCGGTGCTCGGGGATGCGGCGGGTGCGGATGCGTTCATGTGCGGTCCTGAGTCGGGCGCGCCGACCGGCGCGCGGCAACCGTCGATTATGCCTCGAAGCGCGCATCGCGCGCGACCGCCTGCCCGCGTGCGAAAAAAAGGCCCCGCATCGCGCGGGGCCTGCTCGTCATGCCGTCATGCCGGCATCTGGCCGAAGCGGCCGCTGTTGAAATCCTCGATCGCGGTACGAATCTCCGCTTGCGAGTTCATCACGAACGGACCGTAGCCGACAACCGGCTCGTCGATCGGCTCGCCGCTCAGGATCAGCAGCTTCGCGTCGCCGTTCGCTTCGATCTCGACGTCGCTGCCGTCGCGGCCCAGTTGCACGAACTGCGCTTCGCGGGCCACCGTCTCGCCGTTCACCTGCACGGTGCCGCTCAGCACGACCACCGCGAGCGTACGCCCTTCGGCGACCGGAAACCGCGCATGGCCGCCTGCGACGAGCCGCACGTCCCACACGTCGATCGGCGTGTGCGTGCGGGCCGGGCCGCGCCGCCCGTCGAGCTCACCGGCGATGATCCGCGCCCGCCCCGCGCCGTCCGGCAACTCGACCACCGGGATATCGGCGTTCAGCAGCGTCTGGTAGCCGGGCGCGCCCATCTTGTCCGCGGCGGGCAGGTTCACCCACAGCTGCACCATCTCGAGCGGGCCGCCCCGCTTCGTGAACGCCTCCGAGTGGAATTCCTCGTGCAGGATCCCGCTCGCGGCCGTCATCCACTGCACGTCGCCCGGGCCGATCGTGCCGCCCGCGCCGGTCGAGTCGCGGTGCGCGACTTCGCCGTCATAGACGATCGTCACCGTTTCGAAACCGCGGTGCGGATGCTGGCCGACACCGCGCGGCGTGCTCGTCGGTTCGAACGTCGCCGGGCCCGCGTAATCGAGCAGCAGGAACGGGCTCAGGTGCGTGCCATGAGACTGGTAGCTGAACATCGAACGCACCGGGAAACCGTCGCCGACCCAATGACCGCGCGGCGCACTGTACACACCCTGGATCTTCTTCATTGCCCTTCTCCGTATTGCGGCGAAACCCGTGTTTCGCATCCATGGATGACAATATAGAGATGGAACGATCGATCCGGTAGACTGCCAAAATCGCACTCAGCGTTCCATTTCATGAACGATAAAGCGCGGGATCTCAACGATCTCTACTACTTCGTGCAGGTCGTCGAACACGGCGGCTTCGCGCCGGCCGGGCGCGCACTGGACATGCCGAAATCGAAGCTGAGCCGCCGCATCGCGCTGCTCGAGGCGCGGCTCGGGATGCGGCTGATCCAGCGTTCGACGCGCCGCTTCACGGTCACCGACGTCGGCCAGACCTATTACGCGCATTGCCGCGCGATGCTCGTCGAGGCCGATGCCGCCGACGAGGCGATTGCGCTGCTGCACGAGGAGCCGCGCGGCATCGTGCGCGTCAGTTGCCCGATCGTGCTGCTCGATTCGCTGGTCGGCACGATGATCGCCGCGTTCATGGCCGCGTGCCCGCGCGTCGAGATCCACCTGGAAGCCACGAATCGGCGCGTCGACGTGGTCGGCGAAGGAATCGACGTCGCGATCCGCGTGCGTCCGCCGCCGCTCGAGGACAGCGATCTCGCGCTGCGCGTGCTCGCCGAGCGCGGCCAGTGTCTCGTCGCGAGCCCCGCGCTGCTGCGCGAGCATGGCGTACCGGTCGTTCCCGCCGATCTCGCGCGGCTGCCGAGCCTCGATCACGGCGTGCCGCAGTCCACGCACGTGTGGCGGCTGCGCGGGCCCGACGGCGCGCACGCGGAAATCCATCACCAGCCGCGCTTCGTGACGGGCGGGATGCTCGCGCTGCGCGCGGCGGCCGCCGCAGGCGTCGGCGTCGTGCAGTTGCCGACGATGATGGTACGCGACGAGGTGTCGCGCGGTGAACTGGTCACGGTGCTACCGGACTGGGCACCCCGCCGCGAAATCGTGCACGCGGTGTTCGCGTCGCGCCGCGGGCTGCTGCCCGCGGTACGGGCGCTGCTCGACTTTCTGGCCGAGCGGTTCGCCGAACTCGAACCGGACTGAACGCGCCGCATCGCCCACGCCCCTGCGCTGCAGACCGCGCGCGCGTGCCGTAGACTGCGGTACGCGCAGTGCGCGCTTTCACAACCTCTATCGCTTTCCCGCCATGTTCACGCTGTCCAACGACCCTACCGCCTCCAAGGCCGACCAATACGCGACGCTCGTCGAGCAGGCGCGCGCGCTCGTCGAATCCGAACGCGACCTGATCGCGAACGCGGCGAATTTCTCCGCGCTCGTCTATCACTCGCTCGATCGCCTGAACTGGGCGGGCTTCTACTTCTTCGACGGCACCGAACTCGTGGTCGGCCCGTTCCAGGGCAAGCCCGCGTGCGTGCGGATCGCGCTCGGCAAGGGTGTGTGCGGCACCGCCGCGCAGACGCGCGAGACGCAGGTCGTGCGCGACGTGCACGACTTCCCCGGCCATATCGCTTGCGATGCGGCGTCGGAATCGGAAATCGTCGTGCCGCTGGTGGCCGGCGACGGCACGCTGATCGGCGTATGGGACGTCGACAGCCCGGTCGCCGCGCGCTTCGACGACGAAGACCGCCGGGGCATGGAAGCGCTGTGCCGCGTGTTCGTCGAACACGCGTGGCAGAAGGCGCGCGGTTAAACTCGGCGGCGCCGCGGCGCTGGCCGCGGCAAGCGAAACGGGCTCCGCGAAGGAGCCCGTTTCATTGCAACGCCGCGCCGCCGTATGCGGCGCACGGTCGCCGTCAGGCCGCGTGCGTGCCGGAAAGCGCGGCGAACGCCTGCGGCTTCGCGTCCTCGGTCAGCACCTCGACGCCCGTTTCCGTCACCACGACCATGTGCTCCCATTGCGCGGACAGCGAATGGTCCTTCGTGACGACCGTCCAGCCGTCGGCCAGCACCTGCGTATCGCGCTTGCCCGCGTTCAACATCGGCTCGATCGTGAAGATCATCCCCGGCCGCAACGGCAGACCGGTGCCCGGGCGACCGTAATGCAGCACCTGCGGTTCGTCGTGATAGACGTCGCCGATGCCATGCCCGCAATATTCGCGCACCACGCTGAACCCTTCGCGATGGGCGACCTGCTGAATCGCATAGCCGACGTCACCGAGCGTCGCACCGGGGCGCACCGCGCGGATGCCGGCGTGCATCGCCTCGTAGGTCGCCGCGACGAGCCGCCGCGCGAGCGCGTTCGGTTCGCCGACGAAATACATGCGGCTCGTATCGCCGAACCAGCCGTCCTTGATCACCGCGATGTCGAGGTTCACGATGTCGCCGTCGCGCATCGGCCGCGACGTCGGAATGCCGTGACAGACCACGTGGTTGACCGACGTGCACAGCGTCTTCGGATAGCCGTGGTAGCCGATGTTCGCGGGAATCGCGCCCAATTCGTCGACGATGTATTCGCGGCAGCGCGCATCCAGCTCGTCGGTGGTGACGCCCGGCTTCACGTGCTCGGTGATCATCGTCAGCACCTGCGACGCGAGCCTCGCGGCTTCGCGCGACTTGGCGATTTCCGCGGCGCCGCGGATCGGGATTTCGCGTTTCGCCATTACGCCACCTGCTCGATATGCTGCGCGACCGGTTCCGCCGGCCCCACGTCGCCGCCACGCGCCTCTGCCTCGATCAACATCTTGCAGATGTCGCCGTAGGACAGCGACGGATTGAGCTCCGCCAGCATTCCGACGCGCAGCCAGTGTTCGGCCTGCGCGTTGATCGAACGGCTCAGTGCCGTGCTCGTCGAGCGCAGCCGCTCATGCATGTGCTCGGAAATCTTGATGATGCCCATATATCCCCAATTAAACGAAACGTAGCCATTTCGTATATTACGCTGCGCCTGATGACCGAGCAAGCCGTTCGGTTCCGTCCCCTTCTTCAATCCGCGTCGGGGAATGCCGTTGACATCGAATTCCATCTTGCTGGAAAATAAATCCATCATGAAAGAATCAGCGATTCCCACGGCCGACGACGCCGGTATCAACGAGCGCATTGCCCGGCGCGTGCGCGATCTGCGCGCCGTTCGAGGCTACACGCTCGATGCGCTGGCCGCGCGTTCCGGTGTCAGCCGTTCGATGATCTCGCTCATCGAACGCGCGTCGGCCAGCCCGACGGCCGTCGTGCTCGACAAGCTCGCGGCCGGCCTCGGCGTGTCGCTCGCCGGGCTGTTCGGCGGCGACCGGGACGACGCGCCCGCGCAGCCGCTGGCCCGCCGCGCGCAGCAGGCTGAATGGCGCGACCCGGCGTCCGGCTATGTGCGGCGCAACCTGTCGCCGGCCGGCTGGCCGTCGCCGATCCAGCTCGTCGAGGTCGACTTCCCGCCCGGCGCGCGCGTCGCGTACGACAGCGGCGGGCGCGAAAGCGCGCTGCATCAGCAGGTGTGGATCATCAGCGGCCGCGTCGACGTCACGTTGGGCGATGCGCTTCACGAACTTCGCGAAGGCGACTGCCTGGCCATGCGGCTCGACCGGCCGCTGATCTTCAGCAATCCGTCGTCGCATGCCGCGCGCTATGTCGTCGCGATCTGCGACGCATCCGCCGCCGTGCGGAGCGCGTGATGCGCGCGTCGAGTGCGCAACCGATTTAGAGCCAACAGGAAGGAATCCGTATGAACTCCCCGTCACAGCGCGACGACGTGCGCCTGATCGATTGCAGCGAGGCCGAACACGCAGCGGCCATTCTCGAAATCCTGAACGACGCGATCGTGAACTCGACCGCACTGTACGACTACCGGCCGCGGCCGCCGGAAGCAATGGTCGCGTGGTTCGCGACGAAGCGCGCGGGCGGTTTTCCGGTCTTCGGCGCCGTCGACGCCGCGGGCACGCTGCTCGGCTTCGCGAGCTGGGGGACGTTCCGCGCGTTCCCGGCCTTCAAGTACACGGTCGAACACAGCGTGTACGTGCGCAACGATCAGCGCGGCCGCGGGCTCGGCGAACTGCTGCTGCGCGAAGTGGTGCGGCGTGCACGCGAAGCGCAGGTGCACGTGCTGGTCGGCTGCATCGACGCGACCAATGCCGGAAGCATCGCACTGCATACGAAACTGGGATTCGTGCACGCGGGCACGATCGCCGAGGCGGGATTCAAGTTCGGCCGCTGGCTCGATGCGGCGTTCTATCAGTTGAAGCTCGAGACGCCGGTGCAGCCGGTGGACGGGTGATTGATGGGCGGCCGTCGCATGCATCGTGTGCGATTGTTCAAAGCGACGCAAAAAAGAAGAGCCTCGCCGTAGCGAGGCATTATCTCGCTCTGCCTGGAGGCGCGGGCGGGATCGAACCGGCCTGAACGGTTTGCAAGCCGTCGTACGTGTCTTTACTTCGATTACTTATACGGCTTAACCGCCAAGGTAGCGGCTTTCTGAATGCGGGTCTTTGCATGGCGGCTGGCGGCTCCACCATCTTCGGCGCTACTTCCGATTGCGCTCAATCCTCGGCAACTTCTGCGCCCGAAATGACTCGGCGATGAAGTCCACGAACGCGCGTGTTTTGGCTGGCAAGAGCTTTTGGTTCGAAAAATACAACGACAATGGCCCAGCATCGACATACCAATCTTCCAGCACTCGCACCAGGGCGCCGCTGGCGAGGTGTGGCGCTGCATGTAGCAGCGAAACCACACCGACGCCAATACCCAGTAGCGCCGACCGACAAACCGCATCAGGGTCATTGACCAGCATCACGGGCTTTTCTGCTACGGCCATCTCGGTGCCGGCCGAGTTGCGCATAACCCACGCGCGCTGACGACTGTTCAGAGGCGAACGCATCGTCACGCTTCCCAGTCTCGCGAGATCAGCGGGATCTTTCGGGGGAAGTTTACCGACCATGAATGCCGGTGATGCCACCGCGATCAAATGAATCCGGCCCAACTCGCGAGCCACCATCCCGGCAGGTAGCTCGAAGCCGCCCCCAATTGCCACGTCGAATCCTTCCCCGATGAGATCGGCCGGCCGGTTATCGAAAAACCAATCCGGCCTCACGTCAGGATAGCGTTCCAGGAAAGCAGGCATCAGCGGTAACAGATAGTCCATTCCGAAACCCGCTGGAACGCTCAATTTCAGAACGCCCGACGGTTTGGCGGCATTGACCATGAGATCCGCAATCGCACCTTGGATACTGTCGAGACCGCTCCGCACCGACAGCAGGAAGCGGTCGCCCGCTTCGGTGGGCGTCAGGCCGCGCGTGCTACGTTGAAACAATTGGACGCCCAGGTTGCGCTCAAGATGCGCAACGTTGCGGCTGACCGC
This sequence comes from Burkholderia sp. MSMB2157WGS, assembly GCF_001532755.1. Classification (NCBI taxonomy): domain Bacteria; kingdom Pseudomonadati; phylum Pseudomonadota; class Betaproteobacteria; order Burkholderiales; family Burkholderiaceae; genus Burkholderia; species Burkholderia sp. MSMB2157WGS. The sequence goes on from NZ_LPJG01000011.1 coordinate 218,315, forward strand.
TGCAGGCGTAAGCGCGAGCCTGCGTGCAGCCGCCGAAAAGCTTCCTGACTCGGCGCTCCGGACGAAGCATTCCAGGTTGGCAAGACTTTCCATGAGTAGCTTCAAATATTGATTGAAACTGATTCTACTTGCATTCAACTACCTGTAAAGGCTCAACGAGCATAAAGTCCCTCTACGAAATGACTTTCAACCAGAGGGAACCAGTATGAGTATCGCAATCATTGGGGCCGGTGCCATTGGCTCGGCCATCGCGCGCAATCTCGCCCGTAGTGGCATCTCGGCGTCCATTGCCAACAGCCGTGGACCGCAATCACTACAAGCACTGTCCGATGAACTCGGCCCCTATATTCGAGCCGTGAGCGTAAAAGAGGCTGCACGCGCTGACATCGTGTTTCTCGCGGTGCCTTGGGATCAGGTGGCCACGGCCTTGAAGGATCTCGGTCCGTGGAACGCCCGTGTTCTAGTCGACGCAAACAATGCGGTAGAAGTACGAATCGGTGCCGACAACGTACCGTCGTTCCATGCTATCGATTTTGGCGGTCGTGCTTCCAGCGAACTGGTCGCGCAGTGGGCGCCGGGAGCAAGGGTTGTGAAGGCGTTCAATCATTTGAGTGCCGGGCCGCTGGCCTCTGGCCCCAAGGTTGACGGTGGTCGACGCGTGCTGTTCCTGGCCGGACAAGATGCCGATGCAAAGAAATCCGTCAGCGATCTGATCGTTCGCCTCGGTTTCGCGCCGATCGATCTCGGCGGTGTGGACGAAGGTCGGCTTATCCAGTTTCCGGGTGGGCCGCTCGCGGTGATTAACCTCACCCAGCTGGATCAGTAACGACAAAGCGATGCAGAAAAAGAAAAGCCCCGCCGAAGCGGGGCTTTTTCTGGAGGCGCGAGCCGGAGTCGAACCGGCCTAAACGGCTTTGCAGGCCGCTGCATAACCGCTTTGCTATCGCGCCAAAAGCGGACTGTCCGGATGCCGTGAGGCAAGCGACAGATTTTCATTCGAGGACTGGAAGTCCATCAAATAAAAAGGGAAGCGTGGCTTCCCCGTTACCTGGAGCGGGAGACGAGTCTCGAACTCGCGACCTCAACCTTGGCAAGGTTGCGCTCTACCAACTGAGCTACTCCCGCATTGTCCTGCATCTGCAGCGCTTCGCCGTACTACACGCTGCCAGAAAAATCTGGAGCGGGAGACGAGTCTCGAACTCGCGACCTCAACCTTGGCAAGGTTGCGCTCTACCAACTGAGCTACTCCCGCATGTGTCCTGCATCTGCAGCGCTTTGCCGTACTACACGCTGCCAGAAAAAATCTGGAGCGGGAGACGAGTCTCGAACTCGCGACCTCAACCTTGGCAAGGTTGCGCTCTACCAACTGAGCTACTCCCGCGTATTGCTACGCTGCTGCTTCCCCGTCACACACTTACTTCGTCGTGCAGCGGAGAAGCGAGATTATGTCGAAGGCACATTCGTGTGTCAAGGGCTTTTCCAGCCCTTTTTACAAAAACCGCCGGCCCATGCCGCGCGGCTTACGCGCCGCCGCGCTCGCGAATCTGCGGCCATGCGAGCTTCATGTAGTACAGCATCGACCAGATGGTCAGCACCGCGGCGAGATACATCAGCCACTCGCCCCACACGCGCGTATCGATCGTCACGATGCCGAGCGGCAACGGCCCGTAGAACAGCAGCATCGGAATCGCGACCATCTGGCATGCGGTCTTGAACTTGCCGAGCTGATTCACAGCGACGCTCTTCGACGCGCCGATCTGCGCCATCCATTCGCGCAGCGCCGAAATCGCGATCTCGCGACCGACGATCACGAGCGCGATCGCCGCGTCGACCCGCGAAATCTGCACGAGGATCAACAGCGCGGCCGTCACCATCAGCTTGTCCGCCACCGGGTCGAGAAACGCGCCGAACGATGACGTCTGGTTCCATTTGCGGGCGAGGAAGCCGTCGAACCAGTCGGTCAGCGCGGCGAGGATGAAGATCGCTGCCGCCGCGAGATTGCGGTGCGCGCCGTCCATCATCGTGTCCGGCAGATAGAACACGCCGACGACGAGCGGAATCAGCACGATCCGTACCCACGTCAGGAAAATCGGGAAATTGAACGGCATGGCATACGGGACAGTAAAGGATTCGCAATTGTGCCGTGTCGACCGGCCTGCCACAAGAATGCTGGCAAATGCCGCCGGCCGCACGGCCGCGTCAGTGAAGCTGCTTGTAGATCTGCTCGGCGAGCGCGTGCGAAATGCCTTCGACGCTCGCCAGCTCCTCGACACTCGCGGCCACCACGCCGCGCAATCCGCCAAAACGCGCGAGCAGCCGCTGCCGGCGTTTCGCGCCAACGCCCTCGAGCTCCTCGAGCCGCGACGTCTGGCGCGCCTTCGCCCGCTTCGCCCGCATGCCGGTGATCGCGAAACGGTGCGCCTCGTCGCGGATCTGCGCGACGAGCATCAGCGCGGCGCTCTCCTTGCCGAGTTCGAGCGGCGCGCGACCGTCCGCGAACACCAGCGTCTCGAGGCCGACCTTGCGCCCCTCGCCTTTCGCGACGCCGACCAGCATCGACGTGTCGAGGCCGAGCTCGGTGAACACCTGTCGCGCGATCTCGACCTGGCCCTTGCCGCCGTCGATCAGCACGATGTTCGGCAGCAAGCTCGACGCCTCGGCCTGGCGCGTCGACTCGCCGTCGATGCCGGTTGCTTCGTCGGCGGCCGCGGCCTGTGCGGCCTGTTCCACCATCTTCTCGTAGCGGCGCGTGAGCACCTGCCGCATCGCCGCGTAATCGTCGCCCGGCGTGATGCCCGTGATGTTGTAGCGGCGATATTCGCTCGATTGCATCTTGTGATGGTGATAGACGACGCACGACGCCTGCGTCGCCTCGCCCATCGTATGGCTGATGTCGAAGCATTCGATCCGCAGCGTCGCGAGATCGTCGCTGTCGTAGCTGAGCGTGTCGGCCAGCGCACGCGTGCGCGCCTGCTGCGAGCCCTGCTCGGACAGCAGCCGAGCGAGCGCGAGCCGCGCATTCTGCTCGGCCATCGACAGCCACGCGCGCCGCTGCCCCTGCGGCTGCCGCACCAGCGACACCTTGTGGCCAGCCTGCTCGGACAGCAGCTCCAGCAGGTCGCGACTCGCGGGCGCATGACTGACGACGAGCACGGGCGGCACGCGATTGCCGAGATAGTGCTGCGCGATGAACGCATCGAGCACCTCGGCCTCGACCGATGCCGCCGTCGTGCCACGCGCGCCGCCGGCCTCTTCCGGGGGCTGGTCGGGCAGCGTGTCGAGCGTCGCATCGACCGCCTCCGCCGGCTCGGCCTCGTCGCCGAGACCGCCTTCGGCGAGCGTCAGCGCACTTTCGACGTGTGTCGGGAAATACGCTTTGTCCCCGAGGTGCCGGCCGCCGCGGACCATCGCGAGATTCACGCACACGCGTCCGCCCTGCGCGACGACGGCCAGGACGTCGACGTCGCTGTCGCTGCCGACCTCGATCGCCTGCTGGTGCAGCACCGTCGCGAGCGAACTCATCTGATTGCGCACGGCCGCCGCCTGCTCGAATTTCAGCTCGGCCGCGAACGCGTGCATCTTCTGCTCGAGCTCCTTCATCACTTCGGACTGCCTGCCGAGCAGGAACCGCGCGGCGTTCGATACGTCGACCGCGTAATCCTCGTCGGAGATCGCGCCGACGCACGGCGCCGTGCAGCGCCCGATCTGGTGCAGCAGGCACGGCCGCGTGCGGTTGTTGAAGACCGAATCCTCGCAGGTGCGCAACTGGAACACGCGCTGCAGGATCTGGATGCTCTCGCGCACGGCCCACGCGCTCGGGAACGGCCCGAAATACTGGTTCTGCTTGTCGACCGAGCCGCGGTAGTAGGCCATCCGCGGAAAGCGATGCGCGGTGAGCTTCAGGTACGGATACGACTTGTCGTCGCGAAACAGGATGTTGTAACGCGGCGCGAGCGCCTTGATCAGGTTGTTCTCGAGCAGCAGCGCTTCGGCTTCCGAGCGCGTGACGGTGGTTTCGATGCGCGCGATGCGCGTGACCATCATCGCGATGCGCGGCGACAGTTGCGTCTTCGTGAAATAGCTCGACACGCGCTTTTTCAGGTCGCGCGCCTTGCCGACGTAGAGGACGGCGCCCGCCGTGTCGTAATAGCGATAGACACCCGGCATGTGCGGCAACTGCGCAAGGATCTTCTTCGGTTCGAACGGGGTATCGGAGGCTTCTGGGGATGTCATGCGTGAGCCGGGCGCCTTGTAACGCGGAACGGGTCTATTAGAATCGCCAGTTTAGAGCATTCACCGGCCCGCTTCGATGCCACGCCCCCCCGCTGCCCCCCTCTCCGCCGTGCCGCTCGCGCCGGGCGAACCGATCGCCTGCGACCTCTTCTGCACGGTGATCGACAATTTCGGCGACATCGGCGTGTGCTGGCGCGTCGCGCGCCAGCTCGCGCACGAGCACGGCTGGCAGGTTCGCCTGTTCGTCGACGACCTGCACACGTTCGCACGCCTGCTGCCGCAGGTCGATCCCGACGCGACGCGGCAGACGGTCGACACGATCGTGATCGAGCACTGGCATGCGGAAGTCGGCGACGCGCTGGACATCGCCGACGTCGTGATCGAGGCGTTCGCGTGCGAGCTGCCCGGCGCGTATCTCGCGGCGATGGCGCGGCGCGCGCGGCGCCCCGTGTGGATCAACCTCGAATACCTGAGCGCCGAGGACTGGGTCGCCGATTTCCACTTGCGGCCATCGCCGCATCCGCGCTACCCGCTGCTGAAGACGTTCTTCTTCCCGGGCCTGTCGGCCGGCACGGGCGGCGTGCCGAAGGAGCACGACCTCGACGCGCGCCGCACGGCCTTCGACACCGATCCGGCCGCGCGCGCCGCGTGGTGGCAGCGCGCGACCGGCGGCACGCCGCCGCCGCCACCCGGCACGACGGTCGTCAGCCTGTTCGCCTACGAAAACCCGGCCGTCGACGCGCTGCTCGCGCAATGGCGCGACGGCCCGTCACCGGTTGTCGCGCTCGTGCCGGTCGGGCGTCTGTCGCCCGCCGTCGCGCGTTTTTTTGGGGTCGAATCATTCGCGGCAGGCGCACGGGCGCGCAGCGGCAACCTGAGCGCCCACGGTCTCGCATTCGTTCCGCAGGCCGACTACGACCCGCTGCTGTGGGTCGCCGATTTCAATTTCGTGCGCGGCGAGGATTCGTTCGTCCGCGCACAGTGGGCGCGCAAGCCGTTTGCGTGGCACATCTACCCGCAGGCCGACGACGTGCACCTGCCGAAGCTCGACGCCGCGCTCGCGCACCTGTCGGCCGGTCTCGCCGATGCGCCGCGCGCGGCGCTCGAGCGGTTCTGGCATGCCTGGAACGGCGCTGGCACACCCGACTGGGCCGATTTATGGCAGCACCGCGCCGCACTGGAGGCCAATGCAGCCCGCTGGGCCGACGCGCTCGCGGCCGTCGGCGATCTCGCCGGAAAGCTGGCGGAATACGCAAAATCTCAGTTAAAATAAGCGGTTATCCGACGGCTGACCATGCAAGCGCTCGCGTTTGAGCTTTGGGGGCCCTCCGGAACGCATCTGCTTGGCGCCTCACCCGTTGTGCAACGCTCAGGCACCTATTTATTCGATTGGATCAGGACAGTTTTTTATGAAGACCGCACAGGAACTCCGCGTAGGCAACGTCGTGCAGATCGGCAGCGACGCATGGGTCATCGCCAAGACGGAATACAACAAGTCGGGCCGTAACGCCGCCGTCGTCAAGATGAAGATGAAGAACCTGCTGACGAACGCAGGCCAGGAATCGGTCTACAAGGCCGACGACAAGTTCGACGTCGTCGTGCTCGATCGCAAGGAAGTGACGTACTCGTACTTCGCCGACCCGATGTACGTGTTCATGGACGCCGACTACAACCAGTACGAAGTCGAAGCGGAAATGATGGGCGAAGCGCTGAACTACCTCGAAGACGGCATGGCTTGCGAAGTCGTGTTCTACAACGAGAAGGCGATCTCGGTCGAACTGCCGACGATCCTCGTTCGCGAAATCACCTACACGGAACCGGCCGTCAAGGGCGACACGTCGTCGGGCAAGGTGCTGAAGAACGCGAAGCTGGCGACCGGCTTCGAACTGCAAGTGCCGCTGTTCTGCAACACCGGCGACAAGATCGAAATCGATACGCGCACGAACGAATACCGCAGCCGCGCGTAATCGTCCGCGATACCCGCATCGAACAAAGCGCCCTTCGGGGCGCTTTTTGTTTGTCTGGCGCCAACAGCTACCACGAGCGAGAGCCATAAAGAGCACAAAAGCCACCGGTAAAGATATTCAATTTGTATCATCGGTAACTGTTTTATAGCGCCGGAGAAATAATGCGCGTGACGCGTTCGGCGGGGCATAAAATCAATCTTTAATCCGACATGCGGCTGCGGCCCGCTGGCCGACAGCCCGCCTCTCTTGACTCGACTCGCGTCCACCATGCCACACGCCCTGATTGTCGAAGACGATCCCAACAGCCTGTCAGGCCTCACCGCACTGCTCGCCGCAGACGGCTTCTCGGTCGACACGGCCACGTCGCTCGCCGAAGCGCGCACGGCGCTCGGCCGCTCGATTCCCGACGTCGTGCTCGTCGACCTGAACCTGCCGGACGGCAGCGGGTTCGACCTGCTCCAGCACCTGCCGCAGCAACAGCCGAACGGCTCGCTGCCGGTGATCGTGCTGACGGGCAACGCGACGGTCGAGAGCGCCATCGAGGGCCTGCGCCACGGCATCTGGGACTACCTGCTGAAGCCGATCAACATTCCGCGCCTGCGCAGCCTGCTCGCGCGGATCCCCCGCCCGTACGAACTGATCGACGAAGTGCAGTCGCTGCGCGCGTCGCTGCGCCAGCTCGGCCGCTTCGGCGCGCTGGTGGGCCGCAGCGACGCGATGCAGCACGTGTACGACATGATCGAGCACAACGCCCGCACCGAAACAGCCGTGCTGTTCTCGGGCGAAGCCGGCACCGGCAAGAAACTGGCGGCGCGCACGCTGCACGAACTGAGCCGGCGCCGCAAAGGGCCGTTCGTGTCGTTCGACTGCCGCATGCTCGCGCAGGCCGGCCGGCACGGCGCGTCGCTCGACAGCGTGCTGTTCGGCCATGAACGCGGCGCATTCGACGGCGCCGAGCGTCGCGAATCGGGGCTGTTCGAGCAGGCCGGCGGCGGCACGCTGTTCCTCGACGAAATCACCGCGCTGCCGCTCGTGCTGCAGGAAGCGCTGCTGCACGCGCTCGATTCGCAGAACTTCATGCGGATCGGCGGCACGAGCCCGATCACCAGCGATTTCCGGCTGATCGCGGCCACGCGCCGCCCGGCGCGCGAAGCGGTGGCGAACGGCACGCTGCGCGAGGATCTGTGGCTGCGCCTCGACGCGGCGTCGATCACGATGCCGCCGCTGCGCGAGCGCGACGGCGACGCGCTCGCGATCGCGGACGCGCAGATCGACGAACTGAACCGCGAAGCGCGCGCAACCGGCCGCAGCACGACCGACAAGCGGGCGGCGCCGGGCTTCGTGCGCGAATGCCTGTCCTACGAATGGCCGGGTAACGTGCGCGAGTTGCAGGAACGCGTGCGCTTCGCGTACGACGCGTCGGGCGACTTCATCGAGACGCTGCGCGCGGGCGAAGCCAGTTTCTCCGCCGGCGCCGCGCTGAACGGCAGCAGTGTGCAGATCAAGGTCGGCACGCCGCTGTCCGACGTCGAGGATCTGCTGATCCGCGCGACGCTCGACGCGGTCGGCGGTACGCGCCACCGCGCGGCTACGCTGCTCGGCATCAGCCCGAAGACGCTGTACAACAAGCTGCAGCGGATGAAGGTGAACTGAGCGGGCGGCTCTGAATGCGGGCGCTGACGGGATCCGATCGTTAGTTGCGTCCACGTCCGAGCTCGTCCCGGCGACTGCCCCGATCAAGCGGTCTCGACCCGTAAAAAAAGCCGCGCTATTGCGCGGCTTTCTGTTTGAGGCGACCCAAACGGCGCGACGCGCGCCATCCGTGCCCGCTTACGCCAGCGCGCTGCTCAACAGCGCCTGCGCCTGCCGATACTCGGGCTGCGCGACCAGCTTCTCCCACTTGAGCGCCTTGCCGCGCGCACGCATCCGCTTGATGCGCCGCACCGACTCGGCCGAGGCCCGCGCCTTCAATCCGTTCAGCACGACTTCGGCCGCGTCCGGCTGGTTGCAGACGAGCACCATGTCGCAACCGGCGGCGAGCGCGGCGTCGGCTGCCTGCGTGAGCGTGCCGCCTTCGCGCGCCGCCTCCATCGACAGGTCGTCGCTGAAGATCGCGCCCGTGAAGCCGAGCTTTCCGCGCAGGATGTCCTGCAACCATACGCGCGAAAACCCGGCCGGCCGCTTGTCGACCTGCGTGTAGATCACATGCGCCGGAATCACCGCCGACAGCGACAGCCCGAGCCAGTCGTACGGCGCGACGTCCTGCTCGAGGATCGCATCGAGCGTGCGGTCGTCGGTCGGCAGCGCGACGTGCGAATCGGCCTCCGCGAAGCCGTGCCCGGGGAAATGCTTGCCGCAGTTCGCCATGCCGGCGAGCGACAGCCCGTGGTTCAGGCTCTTCGCGAGCAGCGTGACGACGCGCGGATCGCGATGGAACGCACGATCGCCGATCACCTTCGAGTGCCCGTAGTCGAGATCGAGCACCGGCGTGAAGCTCATGTCGATCCCGCACGCACGCAATTCGGCAGCCAGGATGTAGCCGACGGCGGTCGCGACCTTCGTCGCGAGCAGTACGTCGCGATCCCACAGTTCGCCGAGGCGGCGCATCGCGGGCAGCACCGTGAAGCCGTCGGTGCGGAACCGCTGCACGCGCCCGCCTTCGTGATCGACGGCGATCAGGATGTCTTCGCGCACCGCGCGAATCGAATCGGTCAGCGCGGTCAGTTGTGCACGATTCTGGAAGTGCCGCGCGAACAGGATCACGCCGCCGGTATTCGGATGCGCGAGGCGCCGCGCATCGTCGCGCGACAGGGTCGTGCCGACGACGTCGAGCATGACCGGGCCGGGAGTCGTTTTCATCGAATCGGGAATTCCGTCAGGAGGGGGTTCGGGAAACAGGTCCGGGGGCAGGCGCGGCGTCCGTTTCGGCGATCACGAACGACACCGCGTAGTCGCGTTCGTCGCTGACCGTCACGCGCGCCGTGATGCCGCGAGCGGCCAGCCAGTCGGCCAGCTCGCCCGAAGCGACCACGTACGGCTCGCCGCTTGGATGGTTGAGCGTCTGCAGTGCGCGCCACGTCATCGGCCAGTGCATGCCGAGTCCGATCGCCTTCGAGAACGCTTCCTTCGCGGAGAAGCGCGTCGCGAGAAACGCGATGCCGCGCGCCTCGGAGCGGGCGCGCCGCGCGTGGAACACGCGCAGCTCGTCGGGGCCGAGCACCTTCTCGGCAAACCGGCCGCCCGTGCGTTCGAGCACGGCTGCGACGCGGCTCACCTGCGCGATGTCGGTACCGATGCCGTAGATCGCCATGTCAGTCTCCGCCGGGGCAGCCCGGCGCGGCCGGGTCAAGTGCGTCGCAAACGGCGTGCGGGGCGCGGCGGCCTCGCATCTCAGCGCGCGCCGCCGTGCAGCGCGGCGACGCGTGCGGCGACCATGATCGCCTTCATCTCGCGCACCGCGTTGTCCCAGCCTGCGAAGATCGCGTGCGCGACGATCGCGTGACCGATGTTGAGCTCGACGATGCCGTCGATCGCGGCAATCTGCTGCACGTTCGTGTAGTGCAGCCCGTGGCCCGCATTGACCTTCAGTCCGAGCTGCGCGCCGGCCTGCACGCCCGCGACGATACGCTCGTATTCGCGCTGCTGCTCCGCCTGGTCGTGCGCTTCGGCGTAGCGGCCCGTATGCAGCTCGATCACCGGCGCGCCCGCTTCGTGCGCGGCGCGGATCTGCGTGTCGTCCGGGTCGATGAACAGCGACACGCGCACGCCGACGTCGGCGAGTTGCTTGCACGCCGCGCGCACGGCCTCGAAGTGGCCGGCGACATCGAGACCGCCTTCGGTCGTCAGTTCCGCGCGCTTCTCCGGTACGAGGCACGCATCGTGCGGACGCACTTCGCACGCGATGTCGAGCATCTCGGCCGTCACCGCGCATTCGAGGTTCATCCGCGTCTTCAGCAGCGGGCGCAGCTCGCGCACGTCGGCGTCGACGATGTGACGACGATCCTCGCGCAGGTGCAGCGTGATCGCGTCCGCGCCCGCCTCTTCGGCGGCGAGCGCCGCGCGGATCGGATCGGGATAGCGCGTGCCGCGCGCATTGCGCAGCGTCGCGACGTGGTCGATGTTCACGCCGAGGTCGATGGCGGTGGGCGTTGTCAGGAAGAAGCTCATAGGTTTTGCAGGTCGATCAGGATCTGACGCGTGGCGAGCGGCGTGCCGCCGAGATAGGTGTTCAGCAGGAAGCGCATCAGCGTCTTGCTCTGCGCAACCGTCTGGGCTCGATGGTAATCGTCCTGCTCCATGTCGAGCAACGTCTGTCCGGTGATGACCGGCCAGTGCGACGGCACGTCGTCGTCCGCATTGCGCACGCCGCGCTCGGGATCGAACACGTAGCGGCGCTCGGGCTCGACCGCGCGGCGCGCGACCGTGCGGTTCAGCGCCATCGCATACCCGGTCTCGCGCAGCAGCACACGCTCGAACGAGCGCAGCACCTGCACCGCGGGCTCGCCGTGCGCGAGGCGCGTGAGGGTCAGCACGTAATGATTGAACAGCGGCGGCTGGGGATCCTCGCGCGCGCAGAATTTCACGAGCAGCTCGTTCGCGTAGAAACCGCACAACAGCCCGTCGCCGCTTAGCGGCAGCATCCCGCCGACCCACTCGGCGCCCGTCAGCGTGCGCACCTCGGATTTGCCGGACCACGACAGCAGCAGCGGCTGGAACGTCTGCAATACGCCGCGCAACGCCGAGTGCGGGCGTTTCGCGCCCTTTGCGACGAGCGCGAGCCGGCCGTGGTCGCGCGTCAGCACGTCGACGATCAGGCTCGTTTCCCGATACGGATAGCTGTGCAGCACGTACGCCGGCTGCTCGGCGACGCGGAAATCGGACGTGCGAGACGCCGCGCGCCGCACCTTGCGCGGCGGTTCGGGCGGTGCCGGCAACGGCGCGTCGTTCGCGCCGGCGGCTACCGCGTCTTCGGTCGACGTCAGCGCGTCATTCGTACCCATAGGCACGCAGCCCCGCCTCGTTGTCGGCCCAACCGCTCTTCACCTTCACGAAGGTTTCGAGGTAGACGGGGCCGTCGAACAGCTTCTCCATGTCCATCCGCGCCTCGGTGCTGATCTGCTTGAGCTTCTCGCCCTTCTTGCCGATCACCATCGCCTTGTGCGAATCGCGCTCGACGAGGATCGTCGCGAAGATGCGCTTCAGGCGGCCCTCCTCCTCGAACTTGTCGATCAGTACGGTGCTCGTGTACGGCAGTTCGTCGCCGGTCCAGCGGAATACCTTCTCGCGCAGGATTTCGGCCGCGAGAAAGCGCGAGCTGCGGTCGGTCAGTTCGTCCTCGCCGTAGATCGGCTCGCCTTCCGGCAGGTACGGCTTGATCGTGTCCAGCAGGCGCTTGATGTCTTCCGGCCGCTGCGCCGACAGCGGCACGAGCTCGGTGAATTCGCGCAGTTCGCTCACTTTCTGCATGAACGGGAACAGCGACGCCTTGTCGTTCACGCGGTCGATCTTGTTCGCGATCAACAGCGTCGGCATGCCCGGCGGGATCAGGTCGAGCACCTTCTGGTCGTCGGGCCCGAAGCGGCCGGCCTCGATCACGAACAGGATCACGTCGACCGACGTCAGCGTCGACGTGACCGCGCGGTTCAGCGAACGGTTCAGCGCGGTGCTGTGACGGGTCTGGAAGCCGGGCGTGTCGACGAACACGAATTGCGCGTCGTCGAACGTGTTGATGCCGGTGATGCGGTGACGGGTCGTCTGCGCCTTGCGCGACGTGATGCTGATCTTCTGGCCGACGAGTGCGTTCATCAACGTCGATTTGCCGACGTTCGGGCGGCCCACGATCGCGATCATGCCGCAACGGAAACCGGTAGGAGCGGGAGTGTTCATATCGTTTGGGGGACAGGTTCGGAAACGGCCGCGCGGCGCGCGGCACGATCGATGGGCAATTCAGTGGCCGGCATCGGCCACGCGCGCCTGCGCGGCAGCAAGGCTCGCGCCGCCGGGCGGCGCATCGGCGTCGGGCGTCGCGGCATCGCGTGCGCGCGCCGGCGTGCGCGCAGCGGCGTCGGCACTCGCGGAAGGCTTGTCGGCCGACGGCGATGCCGAATCGGCTGCGTGGCCGGCCGGCTTGTCGGCTGCACGCGACGCGGCCTCGGCGGGTTTTTCCGCGGCCTTGTCGGGCCGCTCGGCCGGTTTGTCGGCAACCTTGTCGGTCGCCGGCTTCGCCGCCCGCTCGCCCTTGTCCGTGGCCGGCTCGACATGCGCCGCGCGAATCGCCGCCATCGGCGCGACGGCCGGCTCGCCCGTCGCCGCAGCGGTTGCAGCCGGCGCCGCGCCGGCCGCCCTGGCCTCGCGCGCCGCCGCACGTTCCTTCCGCTCCGGCGAGCGCAGGTCGAGCGCTTCCTGCACGCCCTTCACGCCCGGCACGATCTCGGGTTCGACATGCTTGGACCCGCGTGCGTTTTTCGAGCGCTTCGGCTTCGCGGCCAGCATCGGCGCGGCCGCCATCACTTCGTCGAGCGCCTTCTTCGCGGCGGCCTGCTCGGCCGCACGCCGGCTCGCGCCGGAACCCGATACCTTCACGTCCAGCTTCGGCACCGTGCACTCGACCTCGAACTGCTGATTGTGCGCCGCACCATGCGTCGCGACGACCGTATAGGTCGGCAGCGCGATCTTGTGCCCCTGCAAGTATTCCTGCAGCAGCGTCTTCGCATCCTTGCCGAGCGTGCGCGGATCGATGTGGTCGAGAATCGGGATGTAGAGCCGCTTGATGACCCCTTGGGCGGCTTCGAAGCCGCCATCGAGGAATACGGCCCCGATGATGGCTTCGAACGCGTCCGCGAGGATCGACGGGCGACGGAATCCGCCGCTGCGCAGCTCGCCCTCGCCAAGCCGCAGGCCGTCCGAGATATTCAGGGCCTGAGCAATTTCGTACAACGATTGCTGTTTGACGAGGTTGGCGCGTACGCGCGACAGGTCACCTTCGTCCAGCTTGCCGAAACGCTGGAACAAAAGGGCGGCCACCGCGCAATTCAGAACGGAATCGCCGAGAAACTCGAGCCGTTCGTTGTGCGTGGCGCTGTGACTGCGATGGGTCAAAGCCTGGCGCAACAATTCCGCATTGCGAAATTCGTAGCGCAGCCGGCTTTCCAACTGGGATAGGGGCATGTGCAGGAGTATAACGCGGGCGCCCGGTCGGGCCGAAACGGCACGGCCGGACGCGAAAAGGCGTGACGAGGCGGTGTTACCGCCGGTTCTTAAAGTAGTTCGGCAATACGCGACGCGGCCCGTGCGTCGCGTATTGCGTGTGAATCGAATGCGGTCAGTTGAAGGAACCGATGCGCTTCAGGTCGCCGAAGTTCATCCAGATGAAGAACGCGCGGCCGACGATGTTCCGGTCCGGCACGAAACCCCAGTAGCGGCTGTCCGCGCTGTTGTCGCGGTTGTCGCCCATCATGAAGTAGTGACCGGGCGGCACCTTGCAGATCACGCCGCGGCTGTTGTACGTGCAGTTGTCGCGATACGGATAGTCGTATGCGCCCATCACGAACGGCGGCACGGCCGGGTTGTTGAGGATCGCGTTCTTCTTGTTGCCGATCGTTTCCTCGAACTGCTTCGCGTAATTCTGGCGCTCGTCGTCGAAGAAATCGGGCAGCGGCGTTTCGGGCACCGGCTGGCCGTTGATCGTGAGTTGCTTGTCCTGATACGCGACCGTGTCGCCCGGCAGGCCGATCACGCGCTTGATGTAGTCGACCGACTCATCCTTCGGATAGCGGAACACGACGACGTCGCCGCGCGACAGCGGGCTGCCCTGCGTGATCTTCGTGTTCGTGACCGGCAGGCGCAGCCCGTACTCGAACTTGTTGACGAGGATGAAGTCGCCGACGAGCAGCGTCGGCACCATCGAGCCCGACGGAATCTTGAACGGCTCGACGACGAACGAACGCACGACGAACACGGCCAGGATCACCGGGAAGAAGCTCGCCGTGTACTCGAGCCACCACGGCTGGCGCAGCTTTTCGTCACGCAGCTTCGAACGCGTCTGCGCCGCGTTTTCGTCCGCGAAACGCTTGTCGATGCGCGACTGCTGGCGATCGAATTCCTCGATCGCCGAGTCGGCCGCCTTGCGACGCCGCGGCAGGAACACCAGCTTGTCCAGCACCCACGCTACGCCCGTCACGATGACGAGCACAAAAAGAATCAGCGCAAAATTCATAAAGGATCAGTCCTGTTATTTGTCTTCGACGCGCAAGATCGCGAGGAACGCCTCCTGCGGGATCTCGACCGAACCCACCTGCTTCATGCGTTTCTTACCTTCTTTCTGCTTCTCGAGCAGCTTCTTCTTGCGCGTGATGTCGCCGCCATAGCACTTCGCGAGCACGTTCTTGCGGAGCGCCTTGATGTTCTCGCGCGCGACGATGTGCGCGCCGATCGCGGCCTGGATCGCCACGTCGTACATCTGGCGCGGGATGATCTCGCGCATCTTCGCGGCGACTTCGCGGCCGCGATATTGCGATTGCGACCGGTGCACGATGATCGACAGCGCGTCGACCTTGTCGCCGTTGATCAGCATGTCGACCTTCACGACGTCCGACGAACGGTACTCCTTGAACTCGTAATCCATCGACGCATAGCCGCGCGATACCGACTTCAGGCGATCGAAGAAGTCGAGCACGATCTCGGCCATCGGGATCTCGTACGTGAGCTGCACCTGGCGACCGTGATACTGCATGTTGATCTGCGAGCCGCGCTTCTGCTCGCACAGCGTGATCACCGAGCCGACGTAATCCTGCGGCATGTACAGGTTCACGGTGACGATCGGCTCGCGCACTTCGGCGATGCGGCCAGGCTCCGGCATCTTCGCCGGATTCTCGACCATGATCGTCGAGCCGTCGCTCTGCACGACCTCGTAGACGACCGTCGGCGCGGTCGTGATGAGATCCATGTCGAACTCGCGCTCGAGCCGCTCCTGCACGATTTCCATGTGCAGCAGCCCGAGGAAGCCGCAACGGAACCCGAAACCGAGCGCCTGCGACACTTCCGGCTCGTACTGCAGCGATGCGTCGTTCAGCTTGAGCTTCTCGAGCGATTCGCGCAGCGCGTCGTACTGGTTCGCCTCGACCGGATACAGTCCCGCGAACACCTGCGGCTTCACTTCCTTGAAGCCCGGCAGCGGCTCGGCAGCGGCCTTGGTCGCGTGCGTGACGGTATCGCCGACTTTCGCGGCCGTCAGTTCCTTGATGCCCGCGATGATGAAGCCCACCTGCCCGGCCGACAGCGACTCGAGATTGCGCGACTTCGGCGTGAACACGCCGACGTGCTCGACCGGATACTGCGCGCCGGTCGCCATCATCTTGATCTTGTCCTTCGGACGCAGCGTGCCGTTGACGATGCGCACGAGCATCACGACGCCGACGTAGTTGTCGAACCACGAATCGATGATCAGCGCCTGCAGCGGCGCGGCCGGATCGCCCTTCGGCGGAGGCACCTTCGCGATCAGCGACTCGAGCACGTCCTCGACGCCGAGGCCCGTCTTCGCGCTGCAGCGCGTCGCGTCGGTCGCGTCGATGCCGATCACGTCCTCGATCTCCTCGATCGCGTTCTCGGGGTTCGCGGCCGGCAGGTCGATCTTGTTCAGCACGGGCACGACCTCGACGCCGAGCTCGATCGCCGTGTAGCAGTTCGCGACCGTCTGCGCCTCGACGCCCTGACTCGCGTCGACGACCAGCAGCGCGCCCTCGCACGCGGACAGCGAACGGCTGACCTCGTACGAGAAGTCGACGTGCCCCGGCGTGTCGATCAGGTTCAGGTTGTAGACCTTGCCGTCGCGTGCGCGATAGGACAACGCGGCAGTCTGCGCCTTGATCGTGATGCCGCGCTCGCGCTCGATATCCATCGAGTCGAGCACCTGCGCTTCCATTTCACGGTCGGCGAGGCCGCCGCATACCTGGATGATGCGATCCGCGAGCGTCGACTTGCCATGGTCGATGTGGGCGATGATCGAGAAATTGCGAATATGATCCATTCAGTGCCGATCAAGCGAAAAAGGCGCGCTCACGACTGCGGAGCACGCCTTGTAAGTCGGTGAAAAAACGGCTTATTTTAGCCGAAAAGGCTTACGCCGGGCGGGATTTCGGACGCCCCGCCACGCGGGAGCCCGGCCGGGCCGATCGCCGGATCGTGCCCCGTGCGAAGCGGCGCCGGCTCGCGGCGGACCCGGCTCAGCGCCGGGACGCCAGCGCGTCGCGCACCCGCGCGTCGTCGAACCGGTGGCGGCACACTTCCGCGCCGTCCAGCAGCAGCACGGGCACGTCCTCGTCGTAACGCGCGACGAGCGCCGCATCGGTGTCGATGTCGATGTAGTCGACCGCAACGCCGAATTCGGCCGCCACCGGCGCCAGTGCGTCGCGCATGTCGTCGCACAGGTGGCACCAGCCGCGGCCGTAGAGCGTGAACATCGGCGCGTTACTTCTGGCGCGGCCGCACGGGCACGAACTGCGTGTTGTCGCCACGCCGCACGAGCACCGCGACCGCCTTCTGCGGATCGAGCTGCGCGGTCACGTCGGCGAACTGCTTCGCGCTCGTGATGTCGGTGTCGCCCACCCGCAGCACGATGTCGCCGCGCTGCAGGCCCGCACGGGCGGCCGGGCCGTCGACGCCGTCGATCTGCACGCCGTTCTTCAACTTCAGCGTCTTCATCTGCTCCGCCGTCAGGTCGCTGACCGTCAGGCCGAGCGAATTGGTCTGGCGCGGCTTCTGCGGCGCGTTCTTGCGCTGCTCGGCCTTCGCCGTCGACTCGGCCGGCGTCTCGGCGATCGTGATCGGCAGATCGCGCGCCTGACCCTTGCGCCACACGCTGACCGTCGCCTTCGTGCCAGGCTTCGTGTCGCCGACCATGCGCGGCAGATCCGACGCCGCATCGACCGAACGGCCGTTGAACTTCAGGATAATGTCGCCCGGCTGGATGCCGGCCTTGTCGGCGGGGCCGCCCGGTTCGACGCTGCTGACGAGCGCGCCTTCGGCCTTCGGCAGCCCGATCGAGTCGGCCACGTCCTTCGTCACCTCGCCGATCGCCACTGCGATGCGGCCGCGCGTGACCTTGCCCGTCGCCTTCAGCTGGTCGGCCACGCGCATCGCCTCGTCGATCGGAATCGCGAACGAAATGCCCATGAAACCGCCGGTGCGGCTGTAGATCTGCGAGTTGATGCCGATCACCTCGCCCTGCATGTTGATCAGCGGGCCGCCCGAGTTGCCGGGGTTCACGGCGACGTCGGTCTGGATGAACGGCAGATAGTCGCCCGTGTTGCGGCTCTTCGAGCTGACGATGCCGGCCGTGACCGTGTTGTCGAGGCCGAACGGCGAACCGATCGCGACGACCCATTCGCCGACGCGCACCTTGTTCGAATCGCCGATCGCGACGACCGGCAGGTTCGACGCCTGGATCTTGACGACCGCGACGTCCGTGCGGTCGTCGACGCCGATCAGCTTCGCCTTGAATTCGCGCTTGTCGGTCAGCGTCACGTAGATGGTGTCCGCATCGTCGACGACGTGCGCATTGGTCATCACGTAACCGTCGGCCGACACGATGAAGCCCGAGCCGACGCCGCGGTTCTGCTCGGTGTCGGGCGGATTGTCCGGCGCCGGCGCGTTCTTCGGGTTGCCGCCGTTGCCGCCGCCGTTACCGGGCGCCTGCGGCAGCGGAATGCCGAAGAAGCGCCGGAAGAATTCGGACATGTCGCCGTTGTCGAAGCCGGGCGGGAGCATCCCGCGCGGGCCGCTCGTCGGCACGTTGGCGGTGGTCCGGATGTTCACGACGGCCGGGCCGACCTTTTCGACCAGATCGGCAAAGTCGGGCAGGCTGGCAGCGGGAGCCGTCACAGCGAACGCGGTATGCGGCACGAGCGGCAGGCAGGCAGACAGCGCCGCCGCCGCGAGCCATTTGCGCAGCGTGAGTTTCATCATGTCGGAAGCCGTAGCGTTACTTGGAAGCCTTGTATTCTATGGCAGACGCGAACTGCTGCAACGTAGCCGGCGGCACTTCGCCGAGCACGGTGATCCAGTAGTCGCCGCGGCGCTTCACGAGAACGTGCGTCGCACCGGTGCTGCCCGCGCCTTCCTTGCGCGTATTCTTTTCGGCCGGCTCGATGAAAACCGAGATCGTCGCGAGGCCGTCGGTGAAGACGGCCTGATCGACCGGGATCGGCGGATCGCCCGCATCGCGCGCGGCCATCGGCCGGCGCACTTCACGAATCTTCCGGAAGCCGGCGACGCTCGGCGCAAGCTGCCAGCCCTGCGCTTCCATGTCGACCGCCGCGACCGGCGGGCGCACGACCGTCCAGCCGCTCAGATTGCGCATGCCGGCTGCAATCGCGGCCTTGTCGCCGCTTGCGCCACCCGTCTGCAGTTGCGAGAACGCGATCTGTTCGAGCACGTGATCGTTCGCGTCGAGCGTCTGCGAACGCAGCAACAGCCCGGTGCGCGCATCGGCCCACAGCTTGTACGTGAAACGATACGCATCCTTCGGCACGAGCTCGACGACCTGCGCGTCGATCCCGGCCACGCGGTCCTTGCCGAGCGACTTCGCATCGTAGACGGACATCACGTGCTCGCCGCTCGCGCCGAGCAGCGCGGGGAACGAGTCGCGCGTCTGACGGCGCTCGACCACGCACAGCTTGCGCTCGGGCACGAACGTATACAGCTCGTCGTTGTGCCGCAGCAGCTTGCGCGGCTTGCCGTCGAGCGTCTCGATCCGCTCGAACTCGCCGTCGCGGGACGAGACGTGCGCGATGCGCGACGACTGCACGTACCCGCCTCGCTGGTAGACGAACGTACCTTCGTAGCTCTGCTGCTGCGCCGCCTGCTGGACGCGGTCGAGCCAATCAGCGGCGCCCTTGCGGGTCGCGACGGGATCGTCCGGTTGCTGGGCGCTGGCGGGAAGGGATTGAACGGACAACAGGGCGGCTGCGCAAAGCAAAAGGGCCGGCAGCCGCTTCCATCCGGAGATGGCGTGATTCAACTGCAATGTCCGCATCGGGGTTATTGGCCTGGCGTGGTGGTCACGGCAGCGCGGATCAGCGGCATCGAACCCGTGACGACGGGCTGCTGCGCGAATTGCTGGTGCGCTTCAAGGTATTGGTCGAGGCTGGCGTCGCGAATGATGTTGACGTCCTGCAGGCCCGGCTGGGCCGATGCCTGCGCAACCGTCACGCGCTGCAGGTTGCCGGTCTGCGGCGCGCCTACCGATGCGACCTGGACGGCGCCCGGGGCGCCGGCCGTCTGCATCTGCGGGACGACGATCCACGTCAGCGTGGCGGCCGCGGCGGCCACCGCGAACGCGGGCACGACGCGGCGGCGCAGCGACAGCAGCTTGCGCGCGACCGGCGCGGCCGCCGGCGCCAGCAGGTGCGGCTCGCTTTCGAGCGCAGCCGACATGCGCGCGGTGAACGCGACGCTCAGCGCGGGCGACAGCGCGAGCTCGTCCGAGCGCAGCGCATCGCCGATCAAGTGGTACTGGGCCCATACGGCGCGATCCGCGCGGTCGAGTTCAGCCAGAAACTGCCCGTGATCCGGGCCGTCGAACATTTCGCCGTCGACCAGCGCGGAAATGCGCTCGCCGCGCGAGCACGCTTGCGATTGCGTATTGACCGACCCCATGATGCTCCCCATCTTGCACACCCCGTCGTGACTTCACGACTCTATCCGTAACTAGACCCCGACCCGCGTCGTTCCGCCCGTCGCGCTTACCAGCGCTTGCCTTCGGGCGTATCGAGCAGCGGACGCAATTTGGCAGCGATTGCTTCGCGTGCGCGGAAGATCCGCGACCGGACCGTCCCGATCGGACAGCCCATCATTTCCGCGATCTCTTCGTAGCTCAGGCCCTCGATCTCGCGCAGCGTGATTGCCTGGCGCAGTTCTTCGGGCAGCAGAGCCATTGCAGCGTTGACCGTCTCGGCAATCTGCTTGCTCATCAACATCGACTCAGGCGTGTTGATATCCCTTAGTTGGTCTGCATCGGAGAAAGTTTCCGCTTCCTCCGCATCGGCCTCGGTCGAGGTCGGCGCCCGGCGGCCTTGCGTCGCAAGGTAGTTCTTCGCCGTATTGACGGCAATCCGGTACAACCACGTATAGAACGCCGATTCGCCGCGGAATTGCGGCAGCGCACGATACGCCTTGATGAACGCGTCCTGGGCCACATCCTCGACCTCGGCGGGATCCCGCACGAGGCGCGAGATCAGCCGAATGATCTTGCGGTGGTATTTGGAGACCAGGAGTTCGAACGCCGCCTTGTCGCCCTTCTGTACGCGCTCGACCAGAGCCTGATCGATTTCTTTTTCACTCACCTGACAAATCCGTTAACTAGGGATGCAACGCGGAGCGCTATTGTAGCGTTCCGGCGCCGGACGCTGGTTACGGCCGGTAACCGTGCTGCCGTCATGTCCGCCCCGCCGCCCCGGCCGTCCTCGCCAGCACCGACAGCGCGCTGAACGATGCGGCATCGAGCGCGTCGGCCGGAATCAGCAGCGGCCGGGCCCGCCGCGCGCCCTGCCCGACCGACAGCACCAGCAGCAGGCTGCTCCAGTGCGCGTGGCCGGTCACGCGGCCGCGGGCCAGCAACTGCCCGGTGCGGCCAAACGCCGCAATCTCCCCGAAGGCATCGATCCGCAGCTCGGCCGGGAGCCGGCGGGCGCAGGCCCGCGCCGCCCATACGGCCAGCAGTGCCGCCGTCGCCGCCGACACGCCCGCGCCGGCGGCAGCGCCCGCGCGCGGCGCCCAGAACAGGTACGCCGACGCGGCAGCCGACGCGACGAACGCGGCCAGCACGAGATACGACACGGCCGAGGCCCGCAACGCGAAGCGCTGCGGACGCCCGGCCGGAGCATCGAATGGACTCGTCAAGCGATTCGACTCAGACGCGCTTGAACACCAGCGTGCCGTTGGTCCCGCCGAAGCCGAAGTTGTTCTTCACGGCCACGTCGATCTTCATGTCACGCGCGGTGTTCGCGCAGTAATCGAGATCGCACTCGGGGTCCTGGTTGAAGATGTTGATGGTCGGCGGCGACACGTTGTTGTGCAGCGCCAGCACCGTGAACACCGATTCGAGGCCGCCCGCGCCACCCAGCAAGTGACCCGTCATCGACTTCGTCGAGTTGACCACCATCTTGTACGCGTGCTCGCCGAAGGCCGCCTTCACCGCGTCGGACTCGTTCTTGTCGCCCAGCGGCGTCGACGTGCCATGCGCATTCAGGTACTGGACCTCGTCGGCGTTCACGCCGGCGTCGCGCAGCGCCGCGACCATGCAGCGGCGCGGGCCGTCCATGTTCGGCGCGGTCATGTGGTACGCGTCACCCGTCATGCCGAAGCCCGAGACTTCCGCGTAGATCTTCGCGCCGCGCGCCTTCGCCGCCTCGTACTCCTCGAGCACCATCACGCCGGAACCCTCGCCCAGCACGAAGCCGTCGCGGTCCTTGTCCCACGGCCGCGACGCGGTAGCGGGATCGTCGTTGCGGGTGGACAGCGCGCGCGCCGCCGCGAAACCGCCGATGCCGAGCGGCGACACCGTCGATTCGGCGCCGCCCGCAACCATCACGTCCGCGTCGCCGGCCTGGATCAGGCGCGCGGCGAGGCCGATGCTGTGCAGGCCGGTCGTGCAGGCCGTCACGGCCGCGAGGTTCGGGCCCTTCAGGCCGAACATGATGCTCAGGTGACCGGAGATCATGTTGATGATCGACCCCGGCACGAAGAACGGCGAAATGCGGCGCGCGCCGCGATCGACGTAGGTCTGGTGCGTATCTTCGATCATCGGCAGGCCGCCGATGCCGGAACCGACCAGCACGCCGATGCGTTCCGCGTTGGCTTCGGTCACTTCCAGCCCGCTGTCGCGGATAGCCTGGACGCCGGCGGCGATGCCGTAATGGATGAACGTATCCATGTTCCGGGCTTCCTTCGCCGGGATGTACTCCTCGGCGCTGAAACCCTTCACTTCGCCCGCGAAATGGCAGGCGAGGTTCGACGCATCGAACTTCGTGACGGTGGCAATACCGGACTTGCCGGCGACGAGATTGGCCCAGCCGTCGGCAACATTATTGCCAACAGGCGAAATCAGCCCCAGGCCTGTAACGACAACACGACGGCGGCTCACGGTAACCTCTTTTCCATTATTGGATGACAAAAACAAAAGCCACAGTGGCCACAGGAATCAGCCCTGCGAGCCCTGTGGCTGTTAGTCCGTCCGGCGCGAAGCCGGCAGGATGGCGCGTCAATCGCGAAGATCGCGGCGACGTGGCGGACAAGCGCGAAAGGCGCTTACGCCTTGACGTTTGCGCGAGCGTAGTCGATCGCTTGCTGAACGGTCGTGATCTTCTCTGCTTCTTCGTCCGGGATTTCCATGCCGAACTCGTCTTCGAGCGCCATCACCAGTTCGACCGTGTCGAGCGAGTCGGCGCCCAGGTCGTTCACGAACGAAGCTTCGTTCTTGATCTCGGCTTCGGCGACGCCCAGTTGTTCAGCGACGATCTTCTTGACACGTTGTTCGATGTTGTCCATTACCCCTCCGAGGGAAAGTTCAGATTTACAAGTGCGCGCATTTTATCAGGTTTGCTGACGCCAAAACGCGCGTTGGCTTGATGGTCGATCAAGCGCCGATCCGCCTGAAAAACGGGATACGGCGCGGATGGTAAACGAAAACCGTTACGACATGTACATGCCGCCGTTCACGTGCAGCGTCGTGCCGGTGATGTAACCGGCCTGCGGCGAGGCGAGGAACGCGACGGCATGGGCGATGTCTTCCGGGCTGCCGAGGCGGCCGAGCGGAATCTGGGTCTTGAGCGCGGCCTGCTGTTCTTCCGGCAGCGTCTTCGTCATGTCGGTGTCGATGAAGCCCGGCGCCACGCAGTTCACGGTGATGCCGCGGCTGCCGATTTCGCGCGCGAGCGCACGCGTCATGCCCGCGACGCCGGCCTTCGCGGCCGCATAGTTGACCTGACCCGGATTGCCGGCCGAGCCGACCACCGACGTGATGTTGATGATACGGCCGCCGCGCGCCTTCATCATCGGGCGCAGCACCGCACGCGACAGACGGAACACCGACTTCAGGTTGGTGTCGATCACCGCGTCCCAGTCCTCGTCCTTCATCCGCATCGCGAGCTGGTCCTGCGTGATGCCCGCGTTGTTGACGAGCACGTTCAGCGCGCCGAATTCCTTCACGGTCGCATCGATCAGCGCTTCGGCAGCCGCCGCGTCGTTGACGTTCAGCACCGCGCCGCGGCCCGCGACACCGGCTTCCGCGAACGCCGCGGTGATCGCGGCGGCGCCCGATTCGCTCGTCGCCGTGCCGATCACCGTCGCGCCCAGACGCGCGAGTTCGAGCGCGATCGAACGGCCGATGCCGCGCGACGCGCCGGTCACGATCGCAACCTGTTTATCGAGAGTCTTGTCCATGAATCGAATATCCGTTGCTTGGGAAAAGGCGCCGCGTCAGGCGGTCACCAGCTTGAGCGCTTCGTCGAGCGAAGCCGGATCGAACACCGACGCCCCCGTCAGGTTGCCGTCGATGCGCTTCGTCAGGCCGGCGAGCACCTTGCCCGGACCGCATTCGATCACGTGCGTGACGCCCGTGCCCGCGATGTGCCGCACGCATTCGACCCAGCGCACCGGGCCCGCGGCCTGGCGCACCAGCGCATCCTTGATCGCGGCCGGATCGCCGACCACGGCGACGTCGATGTTGTTGACGACCGGAATTTGCGGCGCCTTCACGTCGACGTTCGCGAGATAGTCGCGCAACTGATCCGACGCCGGCTTGAGCAGCGACGAATGGAACGGCGCCGACACCGGCAGCGGCAGCGCGCGCTTCGCGCCCTTCGCCTTCGCGATTTCGCATGCCTTTTCGACCGCGGCCTTGCTGCCTGCGATCACGACCTGCGCGGGCGCATTGAAGTTCACCGCTTCGACGACGCCCGCTTCCGCGGCTTCGGCGCACACCGCACGCACCGTGTCGTCGTCGAGGCCCAGGATCGCGGCCATGCCGCCCTGGCCGACCGGCACGGCCGTCTGCATCGCCTGCGCGCGAAAACGCACGAGCGGCACCGCGTCCTTGAACGCGAGGGCGCCGGCCGCGACGAGCGCCGTGTATTCGCCGAGGCTGTGGCCGGCGACGATCGACGGCGCCGGGCCGCCCGCCTGCTGCCACGCGCGGTAGCACGCGTACGCTGCGGTCAGCATCACGGGCTGCGTGTTGGTGGTCAGGTTCAGCTCTTCGGCCGGACCTTCGGCGATCAGCTTGCCGAGATCCTGATCGAGCGCATCGGACGCTTCCTGGAGCGTCTCGCGCACGACGGCCAGATCGGCGAATGCGTTGAGCATGCCGATCGCCTGAGAGCCCTGCCCCGGAAAAACGAATGCAAATTTCATATCGTCCCCAATTGAATCGATTCGGACGGCGCACGCGAACGGCGCGCCGACGGGATCCGCGCGCGGCTTCGCGCGCCGCGGATCAGAAGCGGAAGACCGACGCGCCCCAGGTGAAGCCGCCGCCGACGCCTTCGATCAGCACGTGCTGACCGCGCTGGATGCGGCCGTCGCGCACCGCGGCGTCGAGCGCCAGCGGGATCGACGCGGCCGACGTGTTGCCGTGCTGGTCGACCGTCACGACCATGCGTTCCTGCGGCAGGCCGAGCTTGCGGCAGGTGCTGGTCATGATGCGGATGTTGGCCTGGTGCGGAATCAGCCAGTCGATTTGCTCGGGCGCGAGATTCGCCTTCGCGAGCGCTTCGATCGCGACTTTTTCCAGCACGTTGACCGCGAGCTTGAACACGGCCTGCCCGTCCATGTGCAGGAACGCGCTGCCGTCGATCACGCCGCGATTGACGTTGCCCGGCGTGCACAGGATGTTCGAGTAGCTACCGTCCGCGTGCAGCGCGCTGCCCAGCACGCCCGGCTCTTCCGATGCGGACAGGATCACCGCGCCCGCGCCGTCGCCGAACAGCACGCAGGTCGTGCGGTCCTTGAAGTCGAGAATGCGCGAGAACGTCTCCGCGCCGACCACGAGCGCCGTACGGTGCTGTCCGCTGCGGATGAAGCTGTCGGCCGTCGCCATCGCGTACGCGAAGCCCGAGCACACGGCCTGCACGTCGAATGCCGCGCCGCCGTTCTTGATGCCGAGCTTGTTCTGCAGCAGGCACGCGGTGCTCGGGAACACGAAATCGGGGGTCGAAGTCGCGACGATGATCAGGTCGATCGACTGCGGATCGACACCGGCCGCTTCGATCGCACGACGCGACGCTTCGAGCGCGAGATCGCTCGTCGTGACGTCGGGTGCGGCGAAATGGCGCGCGTGGATGCCCGTACGCGCCACGATCCATTCATCGCTCGTCTCGATGCCTTCCTTCGCAAGACGATCGGTCAACTGCTGGTTCGTGACGCGGTCGGGCGGCAGGAAGCTGCCCGTGCCGAGCACGCGGGAATAGAGAGTCGATTGGGCCATTTATGCTTTAGAGGATTGCGCAGCGGAAGGTTCGGCGTGATGGCCTGCGGCAGGGCTTGCATGGCCCGCGCCGCCCGCGTCGTGCTCGCCGTCGCCGAGCGACGCCGAATTATCCGCCATCGCGCGCGCGAGGCGCTCCAGCACCCCGTTTTTGACGGCATCATACCCGCGTTTGATCGCCCACTCAAACGCGTAGGCGTCGGCCGAGCCGTGGCTCTTGATCACGAGGCTCTTCAGCCCCAGCAGCGCCGCGCCGTTGTACTGGCGGTGGTCGACGCGCTTCTTGAAACGCATCAGCACGGGCAGCGCGAGCAGCGCCATCAGCTTCGACATCAGCGAACGGCCGAACTCCTCGCGGATGATGTCCGACAGCATCTGCGCGAGCCCTTCGGACGTCTTCAGCGCGACGTTGCCGACGAAGCCGTCGCAGACGATCACGTCGACGGTGCCCTTGTAGATGTCGTTGCCTTCCACGTTGCCGCGGAAATTGAGCGTGCTGGCGCGCAGCAGCTCGCCTGCGCGCTTGATCGTCTCGTTGCCCTTGATGACCTCTTCGCCGATGTTCAGCAGGCCGATCGTCGGGCGCTCCTTGCCTTCGAGCGCGGCCACCAGCGCGTGCCCCATCTCCGCGAACTGCAGCAGATGCTGCGGTTCGCAGTCGACGTTCGCGCCGAGGTCCAGCATCATCGTGTAGCCGGTCGGGTTCGGCAGCGCGAACGCGATCGCGGGCCGCTCGATGCCGGGCAGCGTCTTGAGTACGTAACGGGAAACGGCCATCAACGCGCCGGTATTGCCGGCGGAAATGCAGGCCTGCGCCGCGCCTTCCTTGACGTGGTTGAGCGCGACGCGCATCGAAGAATCCTTCTTCTTGCGCAGCGCCACTTCGACAGGGTCGTCCATCGCCACGACTTCGGTGGCGGGCACGATGGTCAACGCGGGATCGTCGAGGGCTTTCAGCTTCTTCAGCTGAGCGCGAATCGCGCTTTCGATGCCGACGAGCATCAGGTGCGCATCGGGATGCGCGCGGACGAACTTGACTGCCGCGGGAACGGTCACGGACGGGCCGTGGTCGCCTCCCATGCAATCGATTGTGAGCTTTACGGTCATGGAATGCGACGAATTTCAGGCACAAAAAAGCGGCAGTTGAATGCCGCCTTTTTGTCGAGCCAGGAAAGTGTCAAGCGAACCAGTTGTCACGCGAACGGCGAGCGTAGCGCGCAACGCGTGACTTGACGCTTAGTCGTTCTTCGTCTTGACGACTTTCTTGCCGCGATAGTAGCCGTTCGGGCTGACGTGGTGACGCAGGTGCACTTCACCCGTGCTCGGCTCGACTGCCAGCGGCGCTGCCGTCAGGAAATCGTGCGAACGATGCATGCCGCGCTTCGACGGCGACTTCTTGTTTTGCTGGACTGCCATGACTAACTCCTAAATAATTTTCCGGATTCTAACACAGCCCGATCCGGCGCTTAACTACCCTGGCCCAAAGCCCTACGCCTTCCCGCGCCACAACTGCTCAGTGTTTCTTGGTGCCGTCACCGTCCTTCTTCAACGCTTGCAGCGCTGCGAACGGATTCGGCCGTTTGCCTTCGTCCCCGGCTTCGTCGGACTCCTCGTCCGACTCTTCCGCGGGACCGCTCGCGCCCGACACGAGGCTTTCGTGAACTGCCGGGCAAACCTCGTGCTTGGGCACGAGCGGCAACGAAAGCAGCAATTCCTCTTCGATCAAGTCGACGAGATCGAACTGGCGCGAGCCCACGATCACATCGGCTTCATCGTCGTCGAGCGGAAATTCCTCGGCTTCTTCTTCGGTCGCGACGATCCGGTACGTCATGTCGACGTCGAACGCCTGGTCGTACGGCGTCATGCAGCGCTGGCACGTGAGCCATGCATGGCCGTGCACCGCGAGGCGCAGATACGGCTGCTGCCCGTCGGCGCCGTCGTCCTGCAACTCTTTCTGCGTGAACCCTTCCGCCTGCCACGTGAAGACCGTGTCGCGATCCGGCGCGTCCGTCGGCACTTCGTTTAACATGCGCGGCAGTTGCGAGAGGCGCACTGCCCCGGCCGCCTGCCGCCCGCTGCGGGCGAACTCGAACAGGTCGACCGCATGCGGATCGAGGGCCGCCGCAGGTTTGCCAGAAGAAGTGTTCATGTGCGCTCCTGCCTACAGGCTGACTTGCGGGATCCGGCTTGGCACCGCTCGCGTACGGCTCATCGAGGGATTGCCGTACTTTACTTCCGAAGACCCGGCAGGCGCCACCACAGCGAAAGCCTGCCGACGAAAAGCGGGAAAGCATACCTGTTTTACCTTTTGCGGTCAATCACTTAAGCTTGCGTCCGCGCAACGCCGCGCCACACCTGACGACCCACCGATCCAACCGACCATGCCGGATACCGTTTGCCGCCCGCCGCGGCTGATTCTTGCCTCCAGTTCCCGCTACCGCCGCGCGCTCCTCGAGCGCCTCGGCGTACCGTTCGACGTCGTGTCGCCCGACCTCGACGAAACCCCGCTCGCCGGCGAAACGCCGGCCGCGACCGCGCTGCGTCTCGCCGGCGCGAAGGCGCGCGCCGTGGCCGCGACGATCGACGCGCCGGACGGCGTGCTCGTGATCGGGTCGGACCAGGTCGCGACCTTCGACGGGCACCAGATCGGCAAGCCCGGCACGCATGAGCGCGCGCTCGCGCAACTCGTGTCGATGCAGGGCCGCGAAGTCGAATTCCACAGCGCGCTCTGCCTGTACGACAGCCGTACGGACGACGCGCAGATCGAGGACATCGTCACGCACGTGCGCTTCCGTTCGCTGCCCGAAGCCGAACTCGACGCCTACCTGCGCGCGGAAACGCCGTACGACGTGGCCGGCAGCGCGAAGTCCGAAGGGCTCGGCATCGCACTGCTCGACGCGATCGACTCGGACGACCCGACCGCGCTCGTCGGCCTGCCGCTGATCGCCCTCACGCGGATGCTGCGCGCCGCCGACTACCCGCTGTTTGCCATCACCCGAGGAGACCGCGCATGACCGCCGGCACGCTTTATCTCGTCCCCAACACGCTCGGCGAAGGCGACGAATCGATGCTCGCCGCCGTGCTGCCCGCGGCCGTGCAGGCGCGCGCCGGCACGCTCGGCTATTACATCGGCGAAAACGCGAAAACGACCCGCGCGTTCCTGAAGAAGATCGGCACGACGCGCCCGATCCAGGAAATCGAGATCAGCGAGCTGAACGTGAATACGCCGGCCGGCGCCGTCGACCGGCTGCTCGCGCCCGTGCTGGCCGGCGCGGACGCCGGACTCGTGTCGGAGGCCGGCTGCCCTGCCGTCGCCGACCCCGGCGCGCTGCTGGTGCGCCGCGCGCACGAGCGCGGCGTGAAGGTCGTGCCGCTCGTCGGGCCGAGTTCGATCCTGCTCGCGCTGATGGCGTCGGGCCTGAACGGCCAGAGTTTCGCGTTCAACGGCTACCTGCCGGTCGATGCGGCCGCGCGCGCGAAGCGCCTGCGCGAACTCGAGCAACTGTCGCGCAAGGCGCGCCAGACGCAGATCTTCATCGAAACGCCGTACCGCAATCACGCGATGCTCGACACGCTGGTCGCGACCTGCGCGCCGTCGACGCAGATCTGCGTGGCGACCGATCTGACCCTTGCGACCGAGACGATCGCGAGCCGCACGGTGGCGGATTGGAAAAAGGCGCCCGCGCCGAATCTGCACAAGCGCCCCGCGATCTTCCTGCTGCTAGCGAATTGATGCCACGACCGGCGCTCGCCGGTCGGCAACCGATGAAAGTGAAAGACGGGCCGTCGCGGCCCGCCGATTGCCGCCGTCGGCCGCCGGCCGTCAGCGCAGGTTGACCGACGCGCCGCCGGCCGTCAGCGCCTTCATCGCGGCGCCCCCGACGGCCGCGCCGAACTTGCGCGCGACACGATTCGTCAGGCTTTCCTTCACCGTATAGTCGACCAGATCCGGCGCCTTCAGCACGTCGCGCGCGACCGTGTCGGTCGTGCCGTAGCCGTCGGCGAGCCCGAGCTCGACGCTCTTCTCGCCGGTCCAGAACAGGCCCGAGAACATGTCGGGCGTCTCGTGCAGCCGCTTGCCGCGGCCGTCCTTCACGGCCTTGATGAACTGCGCATGCACCTGATCGAGCAGCGCCTGCGCGTGCGCATCCATCTTCGGCGTTTCCGGCGAGAACGGGTCGTAGAAGCCCTTGTTTTCGCCCGACGTATGCAGGCGCCGTTCGACGCCGAGCTTGCCCATCAGCCCGGTGAAGCCGAACCCGTCCATCAGCACGCCGATCGACCCGACGATGCTCGCCTTGTCGACGAAGATCTTGTCGGCCGCGGACGCGATGTAATAGCCGCCCGACGCGCACATGTCGGTCACGACGACGTACAGCGGCTTGTTGGGATACTTGCCGCGCAACCGCCGGATCTCGTCGTAGACCATGCCGGCCTGCACCGGGCTGCCGCCCGGGCTGTTGATCCGCAGCACGACGCCGACCGTGCCGTCGTCGTCGAACGCGGCGTCGAGCGCCGTGTTGATGTCGTCGGCGTTCGCGTTGACGCCGGCCGCGATTTCGCCGTCGATCGTCACGAGCGCCGTATGCCGCCCGCTCGACGAAAACTTCGAATCGCTCGAGAAATCGATCAGCGCGAACGCCAGCAGCACGAACACGCCGAGAAACGCGAAGCGGAAGAAGATCTTCCAGCGCCGTGCCGCGCGCTGCTCCTTGACGGCCGCGAGCGCGATCCGCTCGAGCGCCGCGCGCTCCCAGCCCGGGTCACGGTCGTCGGGACGGGAGGAGGAATCCGGGAAATTCGGTTGGTCGGCCATGCAATGGTGTCGTCAGTCGGTCGTGGCGGGAGTGGCGGGATGCAGATCGGCATCGGGCACCCAGAATACCGCACGCCCGTCGGGCGTGTCGCGCTCGTCGACCTCGACCGGCCGCAGGCGGCCGCCGCGGCACGGGCCGCCGACGCACTTGCCGGTATCCGGCGCGTAGATCGCGCCATGCGTCGCGCACATCAGATAGAGGCCCGACGACTCGAAGAACTGCCCTTCGGCCCAGTCGAGCTCCATCGGCACATGCGCGCAGCGGTTCAGGTAGCCGTAGGCGCGGCCGTCGTAGCGCACGAAGAACACGACGGCCTGCTCGCCGCGCAGCGTCGCGTCGACGCGCACGCCGGCGCCGCCGTCGATCAGCGCGTCCGATGCGCACACGCGCACGGCGTCCGGCGCCGCGCTCATGCGTGCTCCCGCAGCCATGCGGCCAGCGCGCCGACGTCCGGCGCGACGAAGCGCGGCGCGAGCGCCGCCAGCGCGTCGGCCGTGTGCGCGCCGTACGACACCCCGACGCCTGCCGCGCCGGCGCTGGCGGCCATTTGCAGGTCGTGCGTGGTGTCGCCGATCATCACGGTGCGCGACAGGTCCTGCCCCAATTCCCGCGACAACTCGTGCAGCATCGCCGGATGCGGTTTCGAGAAGGTCTCGTCCGCGCAGCGCGTCGCGTCGAACCAGCTCGTCAGCTTCGACTGGTCGAGCACGCGATTCAGCCCGACCCGCCCCTTGCCGGTCGCGACGGCGAGCAGGTAGCCCGTGTCGCGCAGTTCGGCGAGCAGCTCGCGCACGCCGGCGAACAGCTCGATGCGCTGGTCGTCGAGCAGATAGTGGTAGCGGTAGCGCTCGGCGAGCCGCGCGTAGTCGGACGGATCGAGGGTCGGCGCCGCGATTCGCAGCGCATCGCGCAGGCCAAGGCCGATCACGTAGCGGGAAGCCTCGTCGGACGGCGTGGGCAAGCCGAGATCGCGGCACGCGGCCTGGATGCTGTGCGCGATGTGCGCGGTCGAATCCATCAGCGTGCCGTCCCAGTCGAAGACGATCAGGTCAAATTGCTGTCGGGCCATGCGGTTCAGGCGGTATCGCGCAATGCGCTGAGTTGGTCGAGAAAGCGCCGGCATTCGGCCGGCAGCGGCGCATCGAACTGCAGCGCCTCGCCGGTCAGCGGATGAGCCAGCCGCAGCCGGTGCGCATGCAGGAACATCCGTTTCAGCGACGGCTGCGCGTTCGCGCGCGCCAGCGCCTTGTTCAGTGCGAAATCGCCATACTTGGCGTCGCCGGCGATCGGCAGACCGAGATGCGCGAGGTGCACCCGGATCTGATGGGTCCGACCCGTTTTGAGTTCCGCTTCGACGAGCACATAGTCGGACCAGCGGTCGACGAGGTTGAACACCGTATGCGACGGCAGCCCGTCGTCCTGCACGCGCACGCGGCGCTCCCCTTCCGGGGTCGAATACTTGAACAGCGGCGCCTTCACCGCGCGGCGCCGGCCCCAGTCGGGCTGCCATTCGCCGTGCGCGCACGCGAAGTAGCGCTTGTCCATCCGGTTCTCGCGAATCTGCTCGTGCAGGCCCACGAGCGCCGTGCGCTTCTTCGCGAGCATCAGGATCCCGGACGTCTCGCGGTCGAGCCGGTGCACCAGTTCGAGGAATTTCGCACGCGGGCGCGCCTGGCGCATCTGCTCGATCACGCCGAACGCGACGCCGCTGCCGCCGTGGACCGCGACCCCGGCCGGCTTGTCGATGACGAGCATCGCGTCGTCCTCGTACAGCACGTCGAAATTCGCGGGCGGCACGACGGGCGTGTCGGCGCGCGCGAGGTCGGCCGCGGCCACGCGCACCGGCGGCACGCGGACGAGGTCGCCGAGCGCCAGGCGGTACTGCGCATCGATCCGGCCCTTGTTGACGCGCACTTCGCCGCTGCGGAGGATCCGGTAAATATGGCTTTTCGGCACGCCTTTACAGACGCGCAACAGGAAATTGTCGATCCGCTGACCGGCCGAGTTTTCGTCGATCTCGATCGTCGATACCTGGCCGCTTGCGACCGAATTCTGGGATATTTTGCCTAACTCATTCATACTGAATATAATTTTGCCCAGCCTGACGTTGTGGGTGGCCTGATCGGCCGGCCCCGGCTGAATTGGGCAAGGCGCAAGCGCAAACTGCTATTTTACTTGCGCCGGGGGTCCGCTGCTCGCCCCTAATCAAAGAGAAGCAGCAAGTTGCACGCACGGCGCCGCCCGTCGGCAAGGATCGCGCCCACAGGCGGATTCGGTCGGCAAGGCGCCGCGGTAACGGAAAGTTGGTTGAAAAGAATTTGATCGGCAGCCCGGCGGCGCGAAGTACGTCCGCAGGCTGCCGGTTGCGAAAATTACGGCGTTGCGCCCGATTTGGCCCCGCGAAGCGTGCGGGGCTTGGCGACGTCAAACCAGGGAAGTACACCCCAAGCGGGAAAGTCGGGCTGGATTCGATACTCCCCGCTGCGGCCCAAGCCGCAGCATCTGCCGCCCGTCGGCGCGCGCGACGCATTGTGCGCGCCCGTGGCAATGCCCGGACAGGCTTAGCGCGCTTTTGCAGCGTGCGGTGTGTGAACGCCGTGCTTTGAAGCCGTATTCGCAGGTGCCCTATGGCCGCCGGCCCCGTCTTTCGGGCCCAAGCGCCTCTTCAGGCAATTCTCCCCGCCAGCGTTCCCGCTCCAGCGTGCTCGTGACAACACAACAAGGTGCGGCCTGCCGTCGTTCCCGCCCTCGCGCCTGACAACCGCGAGGCGTCGGCAGCGGAGCCGCCTGGAGCCGTTCATGAAACGCATGCTGTTCAATGCGACGCAGCAGGAGGAGCTGCGCGTCGCCATCGTCGATGGGCAAAAGCTCATCGACATCGACATCGAAACCGCCGGGCGCGAACAGCGCAAAGGCAATATCTACAAAGGTGTCATCACCCGTATCGAGCCGTCGCTCGAAGCGTGCTTCGTCAACTACGGCGAAGACCGCCACGGCTTCCTGCCGTTCAAGGAAGTCGCCCGCCAGTACTTCAAGGACGGCATCGACATGCGCTCCGCGCGCATTCAGGATGCGCTGCGCGAAGGCCAGGAGCTGATCGTCCAGGTCGAGAAGGAAGAGCGCGGCAACAAGGGCGCGGCCCTCACCACCTTCATCTCGCTCGCCGGCCGTTACCTCGTGCTGATGCCGAACAACCCGCGCGGCGGCGGCGTGTCGCGCCGGATCGAAGGCGACGAGCGCCAGGAACTGCGCGAAACGATGGCGCAACTGCAGATTCCGGACGGGATGAGCATGATCGCCCGTACCGCGGGCATCGGCCGCAGCGCCGAGGAACTGCAGTGGGACCTGAACTACCTGCTGCAACTGTGGCGCGCGATCGAGGCCGCGTCGCAAAGCGGCAACGCCGGCCAGCCGATGCTGATCTATCTGGAATCGAGCCTCGTGATCCGCGCGATCCGCGACTATTTCCAGCCGGATATCGGCGAAATCCTGATCGATACGAACGAAATCCACGATCAGGCCCGCGCATTCATGGACATCGTGATGCCGGACAACGTCGCGAAAGTGAAGCGCTACCACGACGACGTGCCGCTGTTCTCCCGCTTCCAGATCGAGCACCAAATCGAAACCGCGTACTCGCGCACGGTCCCGCTGCCGTCCGGCGGCGCGATCGTGATCGACCACACCGAAGCGCTCGTCGCGATCGACGTGAACTCGGCGCGCGCGACCAAGGGCGCGGACATCGAGGAAACGGCCACCCGCACGAACCTCGAAGCGGCCGACGAAGTCGCCCGCCAGCTGCGCCTGCGCGACCTCGGCGGCCTGATCGTGATCGATTTCATCGACATGGAATCGGCGAAGAGCCAGCGTGAAGTCGAGCAACGCCTGAAGGACGCGCTCAAGCACGACCGCGCGCGCGTCCAGATGGGCAAGATCTCCCGCTTCGGCCTGATGGAGCTGTCGCGCCAGCGCCTGCGTCCGGCGCTGTCGGAAGGCAGTCACGTGACGTGCCCGCGCTGCAACGGCACCGGCCACATCCGCGACACCGAATCGTCCGCGCTGCAGGTCCTGCGGATCATTCAGGAAGAAGCGATGAAGGAGAACACCGCGGCGATCCACTGCCAGGTGCCGGTCGAGGTGACCGCCTTCCTGCTGAACGAAAAGCGTCAGGAAATCAACAAAATCGAGTCGCGCTTCAAGGTCGGCATCGTGCTGATCCCGAACAAGCACCTCGATACGCCGCACTACAAGCTCGAGCGCCTGCGTCACGACGACGCGCGCCTCGACGATCCGCGCGCGTCCTGGAAGATGGCCGAGGAAGCGGCCCGCGAGCTCGAGTCGGAAACGGGCTACAGCAAGCGTGCGGCCGAAGTGAAGCCGAAGCAGGAAGCCGCGGTGAAGGGCATCACGCCCGAGCGTCCGGCGCCGAGCCCGGCCCCGCAGCGTCCGGTCGAGCCCGTTGCGGCTCCGGCGGCGCCCGTCGCCGCGGCAAGCGGTGGCTTCATCGGCTGGCTGAAGGGGCTGTTCGGCGTGTCGCCGGCACCGGCACCCGCACCGGTCGCACCGGCACCGGCGAAGGAGCAGGCAGCCCGTCCGGCGCGCGAGCGCACCGAAAAGACCGAGCAGCGCGGCGGCGATCGCAACCGCAACCGTCGCGGCGGCGCCCAGCAGGCGCAGGGCGGCCGCGACCAGGCAGCAGCAGGCCGTGGCCAGCCGCAACGCCAGGAACGCGAAGGCAAGGAAGTGCGCGAACCGCGTGAAGGCCGTGAGCCGCGCGAGGGTCGTGAACTGCGCGAAGGCCGGGAAAACCGCGAAGGTCGCGAAAACCGCGAGGGTCGCGAGGGCCGTGGTCCGCGCGAAGGTCGCGAGCCGCGCGAAGGCCGTGAGCCGCGCGAAGGCCGTGAGCCGCGCGAACCGCGCGAAAACCGCGAACCACGCGAGCGTGTCGAACAGCCGGAAGGCGTCGAAGCAGCCGGCCGCGGCGAGCGCCAGGAACGCGGCGAGCGTCGCGAGCGCGGCGAACGCCGCAAGCCGACCCAGCATGCGGCCACGCTCGAAACCGTCACCCGCGGCGAAAACCATCCGGAACCGGAAACCGACAAGGCCGTTGCAGAAGCCCTGCCCGGCGCGGAACCGGCAGCCGATGCGGAAGCCGGCGCACGTGACGGCGAAGAACGCCGCCGTCGCCGTCGCGGCCGCCGCGGCGGTCGTCGCGAGCGCGAGGAAGATGGCGCAGTCGACCAGGCCGAGCAAGGCGCCGAAGGCGAAGTCGCCGCGCAAGCCGTGACACCGAATGCACCGGTCGCAGCCGAGCCGGCCCACACGGCCGCACCGGCAGTCGTCGCGGCCGTGGCAGGTGCGGTCGCAGTGGAAGCCGTCGCCGAGCAGCATGCCGCTCCGGCCGCCGTCGAACCGCAGCCGGCACCGGCAGCCGAAGCGGCACCGGCCGAGCCCGTCGTCGCCGTCCAGGCAGCCGAACCGGCACCGGTCGCACCGGCGGCGGCGGAAGCAGGCCCGGCGCCGGTCGCGGTGTCGCCGACCGATGCGTTCGAAGTGCCGGCAGCCGCTCCGGCCGCTGTCGAGGCGCCGCAAGCCGCACCCGTCGAGCCCGCCGCACCGGCCGTCGCGATCGAAGCCGCTCCGGTGGCGGTCGAGGCACCGGTCGAGGCAGCACCGGCAGAGGCCGTCGCTGCACCGGCACCCGCCCCGACACCGGCTCCCGCCCCCGCCCAACCGGCAGCCGCGCCCGCTTCGACGAGCCTGGATGCCGTGCTGGAGCAGGCCGGTCTCGTCTGGGTGAACACGGACGCCGACAAGTTCGCGGCCGCGCAGGAAGCCGCGTCGCGACTCCCGCGCCCGGCCCGCGTGCCGCGCGAGCGCAAGGTGCTGCCGCCGGTCGATACGGCCCCGATGCAGCAGGTCGAAACGACGACGCACCACTGAACGGCGCATCGCACGACCAGGAAAAGCCCGCCTCCGGCGGGCTTTTTCATGCCCGCGCTGCGGGTTTCCGCCCCCGGACCCGCCGGCCGGTTGCGGCTAAAATAGCAGTCTGGTCCGTACTTCTTCCAACATGTCCCGACGCATCATTCCCCTCGCCGACGTCAGCGGGATGCCGGACGTCTCCGGCGTCGCGCATGCCCCCGACGGCACGCTGGCCGACACGTTCACCAGGCCGCTGCGCGACCTGCGCATTTCGGTGACGGATCGCTGCAATTTCCGCTGCGTGTACTGCATGCCGCGCGCCGTCTTCGACAAGGACTACCCGTTCCTGCCGCACAGCGCGCTGCTCACGCACGAGGAAATCGAGCGCGTGGCGCGGCTCTTCGTCGCACACGGCGTCGAGAAGATCCGCATCACGGGCGGCGAGCCGCTGCTGCGCAAGAACCTCGAATTCCTGATCGAGCGGCTCGCGCGTCTGACGACGCACGCCGGCCGCCCGCTCGACCTGACGCTGACGACCAACGGCTCGCTGCTCGCGCGCAAGGCGCGCGCGCTGAAGGACGCCGGGCTCACGCGCGTCACGGTCAGCCTCGATGCGCTCGACGATGCGCTGTTCAAGCGCATGAACGATGCCGAGTTCGCGAGCGCCGACGTGCTCGACGGCATCTTCGCCGCGCAGGCCGCGGGCCTCGCGCCGGTCAAGGTCAACATGGTCGTGAAGCGCGGCACCAACGACGGCGAGATCCTGCCGATGGCCGAGCGCTTCCGCGGCACCGGCGTGATCCTGCGTTTCATCGAATACATGGACGTCGGCACGTCGAACGGCTGGAACATGACCGAGGTGCTGCCGTCGGCGGACGTCGTCGCGCGTATCGCCGAACACTTTCCGCTCGTGCCGCTCGAGCCGCACACGGCGGCCGAAACCGCGCAGCGCTGGGGCTATGCGGACGGCAGCGGCGAGATCGGCGTGATCTCCAGCGTTACGCAGGCCTTCTGCGGCGACTGCACGCGCGCGCGACTGTCGACCGAAGGCAAGTTGTACCTGTGCCTGTTCGCGTCGGCGGGCCACGACCTGCGTGCGCTCGTGCGCGGCGGCGCAAGCGATGCCGAGATCGCGACCGCGATCGCCCGCATCTGGCAGGCGCGCACCGACCGCTATTCGCAGCTGCGCGGCAGCGCATCGTCCGACGCCGCGCCCGAGGGCGCCGGCAAGCGCGTCGAAATGTCGTATATCGGCGGCTGACGCCCGCCGCTCTTTCCGCCCGTGCACGATGTCCGCTCCCGCGTCCGCCCCGTCGATCGCCGGCCTGCTGCTCGCAGGCGGGCGGGCCACCCGCATGGACGGCGTCGACAAGGGCCTGCAATTGCTCGACGGTACGCCGCTCGCGCTGCACGTGCTGCGCCGGCTGTCGCCGCAGGTCGACGAGACGCTGATCAGCGCGAATCGCCATGCCGATCGCTATGCCGAACTCGGTGCGCCGTTCGACGCGCGCATCGTCGCCGACGAAACGCCCGACTTCCCCGGGCCGCTCGCGGGCCTGCTTGCCGGCATGCGCGCGGCGCGCGCGCCGCTGCTCGCGTGCTCGCCATGCGATACGCCCTATCTGCCCGTCGACCTCGTCGCACGGCTGCATGCGACGCTCGACGCGCAGCAGGCCGACATCGCGATGGCGATTACCGTCGACGCGCGGCAGATGCGCTCGCCGCAACCGACGTTCGCGCTGCTGCGCACGTCGCTGGCCGACGACCTGGCCGCCCGGCTCGCGGCCGGCGACCGCAAGGTGCGTGCGTGGTACGCACGCCACAAGACGGTCGAAGTCGAGTTTCGCGACGAGCGTGCGTTTTACAATGCCAACTCCTGGCAGGAACTCGCCGCGCTGGCCCGCCGCTGACGGCCCGTGCCGTTCCCGCCCGGCGCCCGCCACACGCGAAACCCGCGCCCCGGCACCCTCCTCGCGCCACCGGCCACGAACCCGATACGCCTCGCGGCGCAGTCCGACTGATGATCACGCAATCCTCGCCCGCTTCCCGAACCGCACCCGGCCCCGATGCCCCGCTGTCGCTCGCCGACGCGCAGGCGCTCGCGTGCCGCTTCGCGGCGCCGGTCGACGCGTACGACACGGTGACGCTGCGCGACGCGCTCGACCGCGTGCTCGCGGCCGACGTGAGCGCGCCGTTCGACATTCCCGCGTACGACAACTCGGCAATGGACGGCTATGCGTTCGACAGCAGCAGCGCAGCATTCGCGTCGGCGCAGAGCGAGGTCGCGATGACGGTCGCCGGCACCGCGTTCGCCGGCCATCCGTTCGACGGCGCCGTGGCGGCCCATGCATGCGTGCGCATCATGACCGGCGCGCCGATGCCGGCCGGATGCGACACGGTGATTCCGCAGGAACGCGTACGCGTCGATGGCGACACGATCCGCTTCGCCGCGCACGACGTTGCGCGCGGCGCGAACTGCCGCAAGGCCGGCGAGGATCTCGCGCGCGGCGCCTGCGCGCTCGCCGCGGGCCGTATCCTGCGGCCATCGGATCTGGGCCTGCTCGCGTCGTTCGGGGTCACCGACGTCACGGTGCGCCGGCGCGTGCGCGTCGCCGTGTTCTCGACCGGCGACGAGCTGCGCGAGCCCGGCGAACCGCTCGGCCGCGGCGCGCTGTACGACAGCAATCGCGGGATGCTGATCGCGATGCTCGCACGGCTGCACGTGGACACGATCGATCTCGGGATCGTCCGGGACGACCCGGCCGCGCTCGAAGCCGCATTGCGCGACGCCCTCGCCGCGCAGGCCGATGCGGTCATCACGTCGGGCGGCGTGTCGGTCGGCGAAGCCGACTTCACGCGCGACGTGATGGCGCGGCTCGGCGACGTGACGTTCGCGAGTCTCGCGCTGCGGCCCGGCCGGCCGCTCGCGTGCGGCACGCTCGCACGCGCGGGCGACAGCGCCGGCCACGCGCTGTTCTTCGGGCTGCCCGGCAATCCGGTCGCCTCCGCCGTGACGTTTTACGCGATCGTGCGCCCCGCACTGCTGACGCTGGCCGGTGCGCAGACGCCGCCGCCGGCGATGTACACGGCGCTCAGTACGCAGCCCTTGAAAACGCGTCCCGGCCGCACCGAATACCTGCGCGGCATCGCGACGCGCGCCGCCGACGGCCAATGGCACGTCGCGCCGACCGGATCGCAAAGCGCCGCGTCGCTGAGCGGTCTCGCGGCCGCCAACTGTTTCATCGTCCTGGGCCACGATACCGCGGCAATCGACGCGGGCGCCCCGGTCGACATCCTGCCGCTCGACGGCCTGATCTGAATTCCAATCGGTATATCACTACGGGGGCAATCCGCACATGAAGAAACAAATCTCGTCGATCGCCGCGGGGCAGACCGCAAAGGCGCTGATCCTCGTCTACCTGACGTTCAGCGTGCCGATCGTGCTGCTCGGCATTCTCGTCGCGTATATCCGTTACGGGATGGTCGAGTTGAGCACGATCCTGAGCGCGCTGCTGCTGAACGCGATCCTCGGTTTCGTGCTGCTGTGGATCGCATGCCATGCGTACAACTGGGTCGCGTCGCGCTTCGGCGGCATCGAGATCGTGCTGTCCGATCCGCCGGAGGAAGCGTGAGCGGCACGCCGCTGATCCGCGCGGCCGACCCGCGCGACGTCGGCGCGATCCTCGCGCTGATGCGCGAGCTGGCCGAGTTCGAGAAGCTCACGCATCTGTTCGTCGCGACCGAAGCCGATCTCGCCGATGCGCTGTTCGGCGAGCACCCTGCCGCCGAGGCACGGGTGGCCGAGCAGGACGGCGCGATCGTCGCGTATGCGCTGTTCTTCCACAACTATTCGACGTTCCTCGGCCGCCGCGGGCTGTATCTCGAGGATCTGTACGTGCAGCCGTCGCAGCGCGGCACGGGCCTGGGCACCGCGATGCTGCGTCATCTCGCGGCACTCGCCGTCGAGCGTCGTTGCGCGCGCTTCGAATGGTCGGTCCTCGACTGGAACCAACCGGCGATCGATTTCTACGAGAAGATGGGCGCGACCGTGCTGCCGGAGTGGCGCATCGTGCGCGTGACGGGC
This sequence comes from Burkholderia sp. MSMB2157WGS, assembly GCF_001532755.1. Lineage (NCBI taxonomy): Bacteria > Pseudomonadati > Pseudomonadota > Betaproteobacteria > Burkholderiales > Burkholderiaceae > Burkholderia > Burkholderia sp. MSMB2157WGS. The sequence continues at coordinate 258,818 of NZ_LPJG01000011.1, forward strand.
GACGCGCTGGACACGCTCGCCGCGCACTGAGCGCGAGCCGGCCGCGCCGGCGACCGCTGCCAACGAAAACGGGCGCCGCGGCGCCCGTTTTGTTCGTCCGGCAGTTGCCGCCAACGCGCGTCACGCGTCGTCCGCGTCGGCGCCTTCGGCCCCTTCCGCGCCGAGCAGACCGGCCGCCGCATCGCCCGGCAGCGCCTCGACCTGCTTGAGCTTGCGGCTCATCACGCGCGTGCGCTGCTCGGCAGACTCGATCGAGCGCGTGACCGTTTCGAGCTGCGCCTTCGTGCGCGCGAGCACGTCGCCGAACTTGCCGAACTCCGTCTTGACCGCGCCGAGCACCTGCCACACCTCGCTCGAGCGCTGCTCGATCGCGAGCGTGCGGAACCCCATCTGCAGGCTGTTCAACAGCGCGGTGAGCGTGGTCGGCCCGGCGACCGTCACCCGATAGTCGCGCTGCAGCAGGTCGGTCAGCCCCGGGCGGCGCAGGATCTCCGCATACAGCCCCTCGGTCGGCAGGAACAGCAGCGCGAAATCGGTCGTGTGCGGCGGCGCGACGTACTTCTCGGCGATCGTGCGCGCTTCCATCCGCACCCGCGCCTCGAGCGCACGGGCCGCCTCCTCGACCGCCACCGCATCGGCGCGCTCCTGCGCGTCGATCAACCGCTCGTAGTCTTCGCGCGGGAATTTCGCGTCGATCGGCAGCCACACCGGCGGCGCGTCGCGCGTGCCGGCAGCGCGGCCCGGCAGCCGGATCGCGAATTCGACGCGCTCGGTACTCTTCGGCACCGTCGCGACGTTCTTCGCGTACTGGTCGGGCGTCAGCATCTGTTCCAGCAGCGCCTCGAGCTGCACTTCGCCCCAGGTGCCGCGCGTCTTCACGTTGGTCAGCACCTTTTTCAGGTCGCCGACGCCGGCCGCGAGCGTCTGCATCTCGCCGAGCCCGCGATGCACCTGTTCGAGCCGGTCCGACACGAGCTTGAACGATTCGCCGAGCCGCTGCTCGAGCGTCGCGTGCAGCTTCTCGTCGACGGTGCGGCGCATCTCCTCGAGCTTCGCCGCGTTGTTCGTCTCGATTTCCTTCAGCCGCTGTTCGAGCGTCGCACGCACTTCGCCGATCCGACGATCGTTCGCCTCCGTCAGTTGCGTGAGCTGCCGGTTCAGCGTGTCGCCGAACAGCCGCAGCGCGCCCGTCTGTTCCTCGCGCGCCTGCTGGGCCTGGCGCTGCACGCTCTCGCGCATCGCGTCGAACTGCTGCGCATTGCCGGCGACGAGCTTGCCGAGCTGCTGCGCGAACCCCTCGATCTGGCTGTTCTGCACGGTCGCCACGCTCGTCAGTTGCGCGGCGAGCGTCTGCTGCAACTGGGCGAAGCTGCCGGCCAGCTCGGTACGCGACCCGCGCGCATTGTCGACGATCTCGCCGCGCAATTCGCGTTCGAGCCGCTCGACCGCGCGCGCCTGCGCATGCGCGGCATCCTCGATCTGGTCGCCGAGCACGGCCACGTCGTCGTGGCGGCCGCCGCCGCGCACGAGCGCGACGATCGCCACGGCGAGCGCGACGGCCAGCACGACGACCGCCGCCAGCAACAACGTCATCGTCATGCGCGCGGCTTCCCGATCACGTCAGGGTTGATCGGATTCGGCGGCCGCCCCGCACGCGGCCCCTCGCCGAGCGCGGCGATCAGGTTGTCGGCAGCGAGATTCGCCATCGCGCGGCGCGTCTTTTCGGTCGCGCTCGCGATATGCGGCGTCAGCACGACGTTCGGCACTTCGAGCAGCGCCGGATGCACGCTCGGCTCGCCTTCGTACACGTCGAGGCCGGCCGCGGCGATCGTCCCGTCCCGCAGCGCGGCGGCCAGCGCCGCATCGTCGACGATCCCGCCGCGCGCGATGTTGGTCAGCGTCGCCGTGGGTTTCATCTTCGCGAGCTCGACCGCGCCGATCGTGTGATGGTTCTCCTTCGTGTACGGCAGCACGAGCACGACGTGATCGGCGCGCGCGAGCAGCGCATCCTTCGACACGTATTCGGCATCGAGCTCGGCTTCGATCTCGGGCGCGACCCGCGAGCGGTTGTGATAAATCACCTGCATCCCGAAGCCGCGCGCGCGCCGCGCGAGCGCCTGGCCGATGCGGCCCATCCCGATGACGCCGAGCGTCGAGCCGTAGATATCGGTGCCGAGGAAGCCGTCGTACGCCCACTTCCGCCAGTGACCGGCGCGCAGCCAGTGTTCGGATTCGGCGATCCGACGCGCGGCGGCCATCATCAGCGCCCAGCCGAAATCGGCGGTCGACTCGTTCAGCACGTCGGGCGTATTGGTACCGAGCACGTTCGCCGCGTTGAACGCGGCCATGTCGAAGTTGTTGTAGCCGACCGCCATGTTCGCCACGACGCGCAGGCGCGGCGCGGCCGCGAGCGTGGCCGCGCCGACCGGGTCGCCGGCCGTCAGCGCGCCGTCCTTGTCGGCCAGACGCGCGGCGAGCGCGTCGGGCGCGAGCGCGTCGCCGTCGTTCCAGTCGACTTCGAAATACTGCTTGAGCCGTTCGATCACGTCCGGAAAGATCGGACGCGCGACCAGGATCTTCTGCATCGCCATCTCCGCATGCCGCGGACGGGTCGTAGCGCCGCGCGCCGCCGGGACCGCCCGCTCGGGGTTGAAAATCGTCAGCTTACGCCGGGAAGAAAAGCCACGACGTGAGCAGGAATACCGGTATCAGCACGACGAGCGCCCAGCCGAGGTACGCAAAGAAGCTCGGCATCTTCACGCCGCGCGATTCGGCGATCGCCTTCACCATGAAGTTCGGCGCATTGCCGATATAGCTGTTCGCGCCCATGAACACCGCGCCGGCGGAAATCGCGGCGAGCGTCGATGCGCCGGTCGTCATCAGCGTCTGCGCATCGCCGCCCGCGAGGTTGAAGAACACGAGATAGGTCGGCGCATTGTCGAGGAACGACGACAGGATGCCGGTCGCCCAGAAGTACATCGCATCGATCGGCTTGCCGTCGGGCCCCGTGACGAGATGGACGATCTGCGCGAACGCGCCGTCCGCCCCCGCGCGCAGGATCACGATCACCGGCGCGATCGTCACGAAGATGCCGGCGAACAGCTTCGCGACTTCCTCGATCGGCGCCCAGTTGAACGCGTTGCCCTCGCGCGCGGAACGCGGCGTCAGCGCGAGCGACGCGAGCGTCACCACCACGAGCGCGACGTCGCGCACGAGATTCTGCAGCGCGACGTGCGTGCCCCACACGTCGAACGAGACGCCCGGCTTCCACACGCCGCTCATCAGCACGAGCGCGATCACGGCCGCCAGCAGCACGAAGTTGATCTTGCCGTCGATCGACAGCGCCGCGCCGTCGGGCGTCGGATCGAGCGCGGCCGGCCGCTCCTCGCCGCCCTTCCGGTAGAAGTACGTATCGAGCGCGAAGAACAGCGTCAGCAGCACGGCGCAGATGAACAGCATCGGCAGCGCGAGATGCGTGGTCGTCCAGAAGAAGCTCACGCCGTTCAGGAAGCCGAGGAACAGCGGCGGATCGCCGAGCGGCGACAGCGAGCCGCCCGCGTTCGCGACGAGGAAGATGAAGAAGATCACGACGTGCACGACATGCTTGCGGTTGTCGTTGGCGCGCAGCAGCGGCCGGATCAGCAGCATCGCGGCGCCCGTCGTGCCCATCACGCTCGCGAGCAGCGTGCCGAGCGCGAGGATCGCGGTATTCAGTTTCGGCGACCCATGCAGGTTGCCGTTCACGCAGATGCCGCCCGCGACCGTATAGAGCGCGGTGAGCAGCACGATGAACGGAATGTATTCCTCGAGCAGCGCGTGCACGAGCGTGCCGAACGCGGTGCCGACGCCGAACGCGACCGCGAACGGCGCGAGGAACACGATCGCCCAGCCGGCGGCGATCTTGCCGAAGTGGTGATGCCAGAACACGGGGGCGACGAGCGGGAACAGCGCGATGGACAGCAGGATCCCGGCGAACGGGATACCCCAGAGCGCCGACAGCGTGGAACCGTCGAGCGTGGCGGCCGATGCGAGCGCGGGAGCGGCGCCAAGCGCGATTCCCGACGCCATGCCCGCCCAGGCGGCATGTCGTTTCATGCGGAACTTCCTTGTTCGAAATAAGGGTGAAGGCAGCGGGCGCGTCATGCGCCCCGTACGACGATCGCGTGCACGCGGTACGGACCGTGTGCACCCAGAATGATCGTTTGCTCGATGTCGCCGGTGCGCGACGGGCCCGACACGAAATTGACCGCGCGCGGCAGTTCGCCGCGCTCCGCGCGAATCAGCGCGAACGCGTCTTCATGACCGGCGACGATGCGCGACGCCGGCACGATCGCGATGTGGGTTTCCGGTAGCAGACCGGCCGATGCGTAAGTGTCGGGGCCGGACAGCAATACCAGCGACCCCGTTTCGGCGGTCGCGCAAAAGCAGCCGGTCAGGCCGACGAGATCGCCGTCGCGCGGCTTGCGGCATTCGACCGACAGGCCGGCGGCGGCCCAGTCGAGATCGGCCAGCGTGCGCCACGCGATGGCCTGCGCCGGCAGGCCGTGAGCGGCAAGATAGCGGGCGGCGGCGGCAGGCACGTCGGCCAGCGTCGCGACTTCGTCGACCGTGGTCGACAGGCGCTGCGCTTCGTCGACGAAAGCGGCGACGAGGTCGGCCGGCGCCGGCGGGCGCGGGCCTTGCGGATGACGGGCAAGGTAGTCGGCGACGCCGTCGCGCTCCGCTGCATCGGGTTCGGCCGCGCGCCCCTGCGCCGCGCGGATGCGCGCGAGGATCTGGCGACGGGCAGCGGAAGTGTCCATGAACGGTCCTCGTGACGTTGCGTGCAATACGTCGGATTATACCGGCCACCCCTGCTGCGACACACCTTCGGCCGAACGGCCGGCGCCTACTTCGACGCGTCTTCCTCGACCGGCTGCGCGATGCCGAACACCTGGCGCAGGTACGCGAGATACGCCTTGTCGTCGCACATGCTCTTGCCCGGCGAATCCGACAGCTTCGCGACCGGCTGGCCGTTGCAGCGAACCATCTTGATCACGATCTGCAGCGGCACGTAACCGAGATCGTTGGTGAGGTTGGTGCCGACGCCGAACGCAAGCTTGCAGCGGCCGCGGAACCGTTCGTACAGCTGCATGACCTTCGGAATGTCGAGCGCGTCCGAGAACACGAGCACCTTGGTGCGCGGGTCGCACCGGTTCGCCTCGTAATGGCGCAGCATCCGCTCGCCCCAGTCGAACGGATCGCCCGAATCGTGGCGCGCGCCGTCGAACAGCTTGCAAAAGTACATGTCGAAGTCGTTCAGGAACGCGTCCATGCCGTAGACGTCCGACAGCGCGATCCCGAGGTCGCCGCGATACTCCTTCGCCCACATCTCGAAGCCGTAGATCTGCGAATCGCGCAATCTCGGGCCGAGCGCCTGGCACGCCTGCAGGTATTCGTGCGCCATCGTGCCGAGCGGCGTGATGCCGTGCTTCATCGCGTACAGCACGTTGCTCGTGCCCGCGAACTGCGGGCCGAGCCCGTCGCGCAGCGTGAGCGCGACTTCCTCGTGCCAGACCTTCGAGAAGCGTCGGCGCGTGCCGTAGTCGGCGATCTTGCAGTCGGCGAATTCGGGCTTCGCGCCGAGCAACTTGATCTTCTCGCGCAGCCGTTCGCGGCCTTCGCGATAGTCGGGCTCGCGCTGCGTGTTGCGGAAATAGACTTCGTTGACGATCGCCAGCACCGGGATCTCGAACAGGATCGTATGCAGCCAGGGCCCCTCGATCACGATGTCGATCTCGCCGTTGCCCTTCGGCGAAGGCGTGATCGAGATGTACTTCTCGTTCAGGTGGAACAGCGCGAGGAAGTCGACGAAGTCGCTCTTGATGAAGCGCATCCGCCGCAGATAGTCGAGTTCGACGTCGGAAAAGCGCAGCGAGCACAGGCCGCGCACCTCGTCGCGAATCTCGTCGATGTACGGCACGAGATCGACGCCGGGCGTGCGGCACCGGAAACGGTATTCGACGTTGGCAGCGGGAAAGTGATGCAGAACGACCTGCATCATCGTGAACTTGTAGAGATCCGTGTCGAGCAGCGAAGTGATGATCATGATGACGGCAGCGCCAATATCGTGACCGGGCCCCGACGCACCGCGCGCCGCCCGGTCTGTCGGTCATGTTACCCGAATGCGTGCCGGACCATCGCGAAACCGCCCTCCGCCGTGCCGCATCACGCTCGTGCGCGGCGCGCGGTTGTGTCCGCGTTGCGCCGCCCATAAACTAATCACGAAACGATATAAGCCGGATAGCCGACCACGCGATGCGGGTTTTGCGCTTCAGTTACAATGCCGCTTTTGGCGCAAACGCCACCCCATATATACCGCCAAGCAGGAGCGTTTTAATGACTCACGTTGTGACCGAAGGCTGCATCAAGTGCAAATACACGGATTGCGTGGATGTGTGCCCGGTGGATTGCTTCCGTGAAGGTCCCAACTTTCTCGCCATCGATCCGGACGAGTGCATCGACTGCGCCGTGTGCGTCGCCGAATGCCCGACCAATGCGATCTATGCCGAAGAAGACGTTCCGGGCGACCAGCAGCAGTTCACCGCGTTGAACGCGGAGCTGGCGAAGAACTGGCCGTCGATCACGAAGACCAAGCCGGCGCCCGCCGACGCGGACGAGTGGAAGGACGTGCAGGACAAGCTGCACCTGCTCGAGCGCTGATCGCACGGCGGCGACTGCAAAAAATTTTATTCGCTGCGGCTCCAAAGTATTGACAGGTTAGCGAACACTCCATACAATCTCGTTTCTCTGCTGTTGTTGTTTGTTCCCCGATAGCTCAGTCGGTAGAGCGCCGGACTGTTAATCCGTAGGTCCCTGGTTCGAGCCCAGGTCGGGGAGCCAAAAACGCAAAGGCCCGTTGAAAGTGGACGGGTTTTTTGTTGAACGAGCAACACGCAGATGTACCGATTTATTCCCCGATAGCTCAGTCGGTAGAGCGCCGGACTGTTAATCCGTAGGTCCCTGGTTCGAGCCCAGGTCGGGGAGCCAAATAGCGAAAGGCCCGTCATTCGACGGGCCTTTTGTTTTTTCGGCCGCCGTTCCGCCCTTCTGCTTGTCGTGGCCCGGTCATGCGCATGCTAGAGTCTCTGTCCCGCATTCGCATCCGGTTCCGTCGATGAAGCATCGCCTCCTGCGCTCCGCCCCCGTCGCCCTCCTGCTCTCCGCATTCGCTGCAGCGCCGTTCGCGCAGGCGGAGGAAGTCGGCAGCGTCAATACCCATTTCCGCGTCACGGGCTCCGATCGCGTGGTCGTCGAGGCCTATGACGATCCGGTCGTGAACGGCGTGACCTGCTACGTGTCGCGCGCCCGCACCGGCGGGATCAAGGGCACGCTCGGCGTGGCCGAGGATCCGAGCGAGGCATCGATCGCGTGCCGGCAGGTCGGCCCGATCAGCTTCAAGGAACCGCTCAAGCAGCAGACCGACGTGTTCAGCGAACGCATGTCGTTCATCTTCAAGACGCTGCACGTCGTGCGCGTGGTCGACAAGAAACGCAACACGATCGTCTACCTGACCTACAGCGACCGCATCGTCAGCGGCAGCCCGAAGAACGCCGTCACCGCGGTGCCGATGCCGGCCGGCACGACGATTCCGGTCAAGTAAGCCCGCGCCGGCCGGGCGCGCGGGCGATACACTGTCGGTTCGACCGCTCCCGCGCCCGATCATGTCCGCCACCCGCCTTCCCGATTCCGCACGCTACTGGCGCACGCCGCTCGTGCCGGACGCGGATCTCCTCACGGCCACCTATCGCGATCACGCGTTCGCGCCTCACTGGCACGACGCGTACACGATCCCCGTGATTCTCGAAGGCGCGGAACGCTTCACCTATCGCGGCACCGGCCATGTCGCCGAAACGGGCACCGTGCCCGTGATCAATCCCGGCGAAGTCCATACGGGGTCGCGTGCCACCGACGAGGGCTGGTGCTATCGCGTCAGCTACATGCCAGTCGAATTCATCCGCGACCTCGCCGGTTCGATCGCGGGCCGCCCGCAGGATGCGCCGTGGTTTGCGCCCGACGTGATCCGCGACGCCGATCTCGCAGCCCGGCTCACGCTCGCGCACCGGATGCTGGAAGCCGGCAGCGAGCGCGCGCTGTCGTCGCATGCGTCCGGGCAGCCGGCCGACGCTCCGGCGGCCGGCGATCCGGTGGCCGGCGGTCCCGCCACCGGCGCGCCGCGCATCTACGATCCGCTCGCCGCCGAAACCGCGATGCTCGACGCGCTGTCGACGCTGATCGCGCGCCACGCCGACGTGCGGCCGCAGCCGGCGCCGCTCGCGGCCGACGAACCGCGCGTCGACGCGATGCGCGAGCGGCTCGCCGCTGATCTGACGGGCGCGGTGACGCTCGACGATGTCGCGCAGGCGGCCGGCCTGTCGCCGTTTCACGCGGCGCGCCTGTTCACCCGCACGGTCGGCATGCCGCCGCATGCATGGCGCAACCAGTTGCGGCTGCAGCGTGCGCTGGCGCCGCTGCGCGCGGGCATCCCCGTCGCCGATGTCGCGGCGGCCAGCGGCTTCGTCGACCAGAGCCACTTCACGCGGCATTTCAAACGGATGTTCGGCGTGCCGCCCGGGCGCTGGCAGGCAAGCTGACGCGCGGCTTCCCGCAGTCGTCGGCCGCGCCCGCGCCCCGCGCCGGCCGACACGCGAACCGGCGCCGCTTCGGCGGGCGCAAGAACATACAAGCCGGCTCGCCACCGGCCCGCTATCCTCCCCCTCATGGAGGAGCGCTACTTGAACGAGACACCCGCATCGCCCCCGCGCCGCCCGCTCAACGAATGGCTCGACGGCGCACGCGACACGATTCCGATGATGATCGGCGCAGCACCGTTCGGCGTGATTTTCGGCACGCTCGTCGGCGGCGGCCCGCTCGCCGCCTGGCACGGCGCGCTGATGTCGCTCGCGGTGTTCGCGGGCTCCGCGCAGTTCATCGCGCTCGGCCTGATCGCCGGCAGCGCGAGTTTCGCCGTCGTGCTCGCCACGACGCTGATCGTGAACCTGCGCCACCTGCTGTACAGCGCGACGCTCGCGCCCTATGTCGCCCACCTGCCGCTGCGCTGGCGCGCGACGCTCGGCGCGTTGATGACCGACGAGGTGTTCGCGGTCGCCTACGGACACTACCGGCACTACCCGCCCGGTACGATCGGCCCCCACTACTTTTTCGGCTCCGGGCTCGCGATGTACCTGAACTGGCAGGTCTGGACGCTCGCGGGCATCGGCTTCGGCACCGCATTCCCGGGCCTGCAGTCGCTCGGCCTCGATTTCGCGATGGCGGCGACCTTCATCGCGATCGTCGTCCCGCAGCTCGGCACGCTGCGCTACTTCTCGGCGGCCGCCACGGCCGGCACGCTCGCGTACTTCTGGCAGGGCTGGCCGTACAAGCTCGGGCTGCTCGGCGCGGTCGCCGCCGGCGTCGCAGTCGGCGTCGCGCTCACGCTGCTGCACGATCGCACGCGCGCCGGCTCCCGCCCGGAGGCGGCATCGTGAGTTACGCGCTGCTGATCCTCGGGATGGCCGTCATCACGTATGCGATCCGCTCGACGCTGTTCCTGTTCGGCGAGCGGCTGGCGTTCCCGCCGCTCGTGCGGACCGCGCTCGGCTTCGTGCCGGTCACCGTGCTGACCGCGATCATCGTCCCGATGACCGTCTCGCCGCACGGCGGCACGGCCGAGCTGACCTGGCGAAACCCGCAGCTCGTCGGCGCGCTCGCGGCCGTGCTCGTATCGGCCGCGACCCGCCGCCCGCTCGTGACGATCGCCGCCGGGCTCGCGGTGTTCTTCCTGTGGCAAGGGGTCGTACTGCCGCACTGGCCGCCCGCCTGAGCGCGGGCTGCGTCGCGCGCGCTCAAGTTTCCGCCCGGTGCGCCGATATAGGAGAGGAAGACCCGCCACCGGCCCCGGCGCGCATCGGTCGATCGACGCCGTGCCCCGTTCCCGGTGCGCCGCGCCGGCGCCGGCTTGCGCGGGCCGCCATCGAGACGATTCATGGGCCAGATCACCCTTTCCCTCAAGGACGACACGCTCGAGTCCCTGCGCAAGGACTACGATGCGTTCGTCCGCGTGTCGCTGAAACTCGACCCGCAATTCGCGACGCCGTCGTTCGAGGATTTCCTGCGCGCCAAGCTGCTCGACAACATGGTGCCGCTGACCGAGCACGCCGTGCAGCGGATGCTGCAGGGCGGCCAGTACGCGTGGGCCAAGCGCACGCTCGACAAGGAATTTCCGGACGTCGTCGCGATCCTGATGCGGCAGGCAAGCGAATTCGGCTTCGGCTTCGCGTCACGCTCCGAATGGACCCCCGACGAACTCGCGAAGGCATGCCGCGACTGGGCGAAGGCGATCGTCGCCGAAGCGCAGGGCGACGCGTCGCTGATCGACCCGCTCGCGTCGCAGATCAAGAGCGCGGCGCAGGACATCCAGACGCTCGAGGAAAACATGCAGACACCTGCGTGGCGGCTCGCGGAATCGCTGCGGCAGCGGATCTACGAGGCCAAGCTCGCGTGCGAGATGAGCGTCGGCAGCACCGCGCGCGACAAGCTCGGCGAACTGCGCGGGCTGCTGCGGCTCGGGCTCGCGCACGGCTCGTTCCAGAAGCAGGAAGCGCAGCAGATCATGGAATACCTGCGGCTGCTGAAGCCGGAGATCTTCGTCGAGGAACCGTACGACGTCTTCGCGCGCCTGGCCGCCTGGCTTCGCAGCGTGTTCACGCCGGCCGTCGCACGGCCGGCCCAGGGACAGGGGCAAGGCCAGCGCCGGCCCTGACCGCGCTCGTCCCGCGCAACGCATCCCCCCACGAAAACGGCCCGGTCGCGCGAAGCGAACCGGGCCGCCTGACGATTGCCGTCGCGACGCGCCTTCCAGGCGCGCGTCGCGACGGCGTCGGACACGCTTACTGCGTGGCGCCCTGCGCCGATGCACCGCCCTGCGCGCCGACCGATGCGCCGCCTTCGGTCGCCTCGTCGGCCTTCGCCTTGGCCGAGCCCGCATGGCCCTTGGCCGACTTCGCCGCATGCTTCGTGTGCTTCTTGGCCGAATGAACGGCCGACGACGTCGTATCCTTCGCGCCATCGGCCGCCGCGCCGACCGCATCGGTCGCACCGCCCGTCGCATTGCCCGACACGTTCGCGCCGGCGCCGCCCTGCGCGCCCGCACCGACACCAGCCGCCGGCGTCTGCGCCTGCACGCCGGCGCCGGCTGCGCCTTGCGCCGTCGTGCCCGTCTGGGCGAATGCGGCCGAAGTGGCGAACGCCGTCAGCGCGGCACCGATCAGCATCGTACGAATCTTGGACATGGCAATTCTCCTCAAGAAGTTGTGCGTCCGGACCGCAGCGATGCGGTCCGTCGCGTCCCCGCCGCAACACGCAGCAGGTACGACAGAAGACCGGCCGCCCGCACGGCCGGTTCGCGAATCTCTCAGACTGTTACCCACCGTTTCATTTGCTGACGAATCGCTCACAGTCCTTTACATCCGCCGGCGGCCGCCCGCGCTCGCGTGCGGGCGCGCGGTGCCGTATGATGCGGAGCGTTTCCTCCCGCGCGTCGCGCCCCTTCCTCGTCATGCCCAATCTGGATTTCACGCTGACCGGCGAATACGTCGAGCTGCACAACCTTCTCAAGATCACCGGTCTCGCGGACAGCGGCGGCACCGCGAAGCTGATCGTCGCGTCCGGCGCCGTGAAAGTGGACGGCGCGATCGAGCTTCGCAAGACCTGCAAGATCCGCGCGGGCCAGGTCGTGCTGCTCGGCGACACGCGCATCGCGGTACGCGAGGCCTAGCGCTCGCGGGGTTCCCCTGCCCGCGACATGGCCATCGGCGCGCGCGTTCGACACGGTACGAATAAAGCCGTAAGCTAGCCGTCTCTCAAAATAAATACATATAGCGCGGGCCCGCACCCGCGCGAGCGCCCATTCCATGTCGCATTCCGGTCTTACGAGGACGGCCGCCGCGCCGCCGTCCCTGTCCAGTCATGCCGCCGATACCGCGCGCCTCGCCGCGCCGCTCGCGATCGCGCAACTTTCCCAGATGGCGATGAGCGTCACCGACACGGTGCTGCTCGGTTCGCTCGGCCCCGATTCGCTCGCGGCGGGCGGGCTCGGCGCGAACTTCTTCTTCGTCATCGTGACGATCCTGCAAGGCGTGCTGTCGTCGGTCAGCGTGAGCGTCGCGCATGCGCGCGGCGCCCAGGCCGAGGATCGCGTGCCGCACATCTACTGGACGGGCTTCGCGCTGTCCGTGCTGCTCGCGATTCCGGCCATCGTCGCGCTGTCGCTTGCCGAACCGATCCTGCTGATGTTCCACGAGCCGCCGCTGCTCGCGCATCACGTCGGCGAATACACGGGCATCCTGCGCTTCGCGGCGCTCGGCAGCCTGATCGGCGTCGGGCTGATGCGCGCGTTCCTGCCGGCGATCGGCGCCGCGCGGCGGCTCCTGTGGGTGTCGATCGGCGGCGTCGGCGTCAACGGCGTGCTGAACTACGGGCTGATCCACGGCGCATTCGGGCTGCCGCGCCTCGGCTTTCTCGGTTCGGCCGTCGCGACGACGATCACGATCTGGCTCACCGCGCTCGCGCTGATCTGGCTGCTGCACGGCCGGCAGCGCTTCCGCCATTTCGTGACCGCGGCGCGCCCGAAGCTGCCCGTGATGGGCGAGTTGATCGGCATCGGCTGGCCGGTCGCGATCACGTACGGGGTCGAATCGACGCTGTTCCTCGCCACCGGCCTCACGGTCGGCGTGCTGGGCGCGACGTCGCTCGCCGCGCACCAGATCGCGCTGAACGTCGCATCGGTGTCGTTCATGGTGCCGCTCGCGATCGGCCAGGCGGCCAATGTTCGCGTCGGCTACTGGATCGGCGCGGGCTCGCCCGTCGCCGCGCGGCACGCGGGCTTCGTCGCGCTCGCGCTCGGCGTCGGCTTCATGTCGCTGTCGGGCCTCGTGATGATCGTCGCGCCGCATACGATCGTCGGCCTGTACCTGCACCTCGACGACCCGGCCAACGCGGCCACGGTGTCGCTCGCCGCGTCGCTGCTCGGCATCGCCGCGGTGTTCCAGATCGTCGACGGCATGCAGACCGTCGCGTCGGGTGCGCTGCGCGGCCTGAAGGACACGCGCATCCCGATGCTCGCCGCGACCTTCGGCTACTGGGGCATCGGCTTCCCGACCGGCTACTGGTTCGCATTCCACGCGGGCCTGGGCGCGCGCGGCCTGTGGTGGGGGCTCGCGGCCGGGCTCGCGAGTGTCGCCGCGCTGATGGCATGGCGCTTTCACCGCAAGACCACCTCGCTCATCGCGACGGTGCGCTAGGCGCGACACGACGCGAAATCGCGGCCGGCGCTATGCTTGTCGATAGCCATCGAGACGCCGCACGAGCGGCGCGTCTGCCTCACGATACGTCCGATTACGTCTGACGCCGCGCGACGGCGCGCGGCCTTTCCCCTTTCCTGGAGGAGTGCATCATGAACGAAGCAGTTCGGATGGAACGCGACACGTTCGGCGAGATCGCCGTGCCGGCCGACCGGCTCTGGGGCGCGCAGACCGAGCGCTCGCTGCAGAATTTCCGGATCTCGACGGAGAAGCAGTCGCCCGAGCTGATCCACGCGCTCGCGATCGTCAAGCGCGCCGCGGCGGCCGTCAACCAGTCGCTCGGCGTGCTCGCCGACGACAAGGCGCGCGCGATCATCGAAGCCGCCGACGAGATCATCGCCGGCAAGCATCCGCGCGAGTTCCCGCTCGCGGTGTGGCAGACGGGCTCCGGCACGCAGACCAACATGAACCTCAACGAGGTGATCGCGAACCGCGCGAGCGAGCTGATGGGCGGCGAGCGCGGCGAAGCGCGCAAGGTGCATCCGAACGACGACGTGAACCGCGGCCAGTCGTCGAACGACGTGTTCCCGACCGCGATGCACGTCGCGGCCGCGTATGCGATCGTCAATCACCTGCTGCCGGCACTGCGCACGCTGCGCGCGACGCTCGACGCGAAGTCGAAGGCGTTCGCCGACATCGTGAAGATCGGCCGCACGCACCTGCAGGACGCCACGCCGCTCACGCTCGGCCAGGAGTTCTCCGGCTATGTCGCGCAGCTCGACCACGGCATCCGTCACGTCGAATCGGCGTTGCCGCACCTGTACGAGCTCGCGCTCGGCGGCACCGCGGTCGGCACGGGGCTGAACGCGCATCCGGAGTTCGCGGTGCGCGTGGCGGACGAGATCGGCCGGCTGACGAAGCTGCCGTTCGTGACCGCGCCGAGCAAGTTCGAGGTGATGGCCGCCGCCGACGCGCTGGTCTTCGCGCACGGCGCGCTGAAGACGGTGGCGGCCAGCCTGATGAAGATCGCGAACGACGTGCGCTGGCTCGCGAGCGGGCCGCGCTGCGGGCTCGGCGAGCTGTCGATTCCGGAAAACGAGCCGGGCAGCTCGATCATGCCGGGCAAGGTGAACCCGACGCAGTCGGAAGCCGTGACGATGCTGTGCTGCCAGGTGTTCGGCAACGACGTCGCAGTCAACGTCGGCGGCGCGAGCGGCAATTTCGAATTGAACGTGTTCCGGCCGATGATCGCGCACAATGTACTGCAGTCGGTGCGCCTCCTCGCCGACGGCGCGCAGAGCTTCAACGATCACTGTGCGGTAGGCATCGAGCCGAACCGCGCGCGGATCGATCTGTTGCTGAACGAATCGCTGATGCTCGTGACGGCACTCAATCCGCACATCGGCTACGACAAGTCCGCGCAGATCGCGAAGAAGGCGCACAAGGAAGGCACGACGCTGAAGGCGGCCGCGCTCGCGCTCGGCTACCTGACCGAGGCGGAATTCGATGCGTGGGTGCGCCCCGAGCAGATGATCGGCACGCGGTAACGGCAGGACGGCGGGCGCGGCGCACGACGCGCGGCGCCCGCGGCACTCAGACGGTGCCCTTCGCGACTTCTTCCGGCTTCATCTCGACGATCTTGTCGAGCGCGGCCCGCACGTCGGCCGCGTATTTCGCCAGCACCCGTTGCTCGTCGGTTTCGGGCACGAACGGCGGCACCGGCACCGGGTTGCCGTTCTCGTCGACCGCGACGAACACGACGAGGCAATCGGTCGTCTGACGCAGCACGCCGCCCTTCGGATCGCCGGCGTGCACCGACACATGAATGTGCATGCTGGTACGGCCCGTCGCGACGACGCGCGCCTTCAGCTCGACCAGATTGCCGACCAGGATCGGACGCTGGAAACGGATGTTGCCGACGCTGACCGTCACGCAATAGCGGCTCGACCAGACGGCCGCGCACGCATACGCGACCTCGTCGATCCACTTCATCAGCGCGCCGCCGTGCACCTTGCCGCCGAAGTTCACGGACGAAGGCTCGGCAAGGAAGCGGAATACGGTTTCGGTGCGGTCGAGGGCAGCCGGCACGGGGGACGGTTGAGGCATTGTTCTGGCTCCAGGCGGCAGGGGCGCCGTCATCGGGCCATTATACGTTGCACTGCGGCAATACGGCGCGGCAAGCCCCGCGTGGCGGGGCTGCGGCGGCCATGCCGGCTCGCGCCGGACCGGCGCCGCTCAACGGCGTACCGTGACGCCCTGGTCGATCGTTCCGTACATCTCGATACTGCCGCCGCGCTCGCCGGTCGCGCCCGCGCCGCCGGGTGCACAGGCGGCGCACACGAGCGCCGCCGCCAACACACAGAAAATCGTCTTCATCGTTGCATCGCGTCTCAGGCGGCGGCCCGCTGCCGCCGCGTCCGGCCATTCTACGCGTGCCCTGCAACGGGCTGCGGTTCGGTCCGCGCAGGGGGCGGCGCGCTGTATCCGACATTTCATCCGAGAGCGAAACATCGAATGCGCATCCGGACTACACTGCCCTCATCCCGCTCGACGAGACACGACGATGACCGATCAAGACGACCACCATTTTCCGGGCCTGAGCCGCATCGGCGCGCTGATCGCCGATCCCGGCCGCGCCGCGATGCTATGGGTGCTGATGGACGGCAGCGCGCGCCCTGCCGGCGAACTGACGATGATCGCGGGGCTGTCGCCGTCCGCGGCCAGCGCGCACCTCGCGCGCCTGACCGAGGGCGGCCTGCTGGCCCTCGACGTGCGCGGCCGGCATCGTTACTACCGCATTGCGTCGGCCGACATCGCGGCCTCGCTCGAAGCGCTGGCGAACGTCGCCCGCGCGGCCGCGCCGCATCGCCCGGTTCCGCCGCCGTCGCGCACGGTCCCGGCCGAACTGCGCTACGCACGCACCTGCTACGACCACATGGCCGGCGAGCTCGCGGTACGCATCTTCGACGGCCTCACCGCGCGCCGCTGGCTGCTCGCGAACGGCGACGCGATCGAGGCCACCGAACTCGGCACGCAGGCGCTCGCGCAATGGGGCATCGACGTCGCGCAGCAACGCACGCGCCGGCGCCGCTTCGCGTGCGGCTGCCTCGACTGGAGCGAGCGGCGTTCGCATCTCGGCGGCGCACTCGGCGCGGCGCTGCTCGAAAGCTTCTGCGCGCACGGCTGGATCGAGCGCGCCGACCGACCGCGCGTGCTGCGCGTCACGGTGCCCGGACAGCAGGTTTTCGACGCGTGGCTTACGTCCGCTTGACGCCGGCATTGCAGCTGCACGACAACGGCGCGCGATGGACAGGTTTTGTTACATCGCGTGCCATTCGACTTACAAAACACCGTGCCTTGAAACAGGCCGAGCGGATATTGTGAACTGGACGGCACGAATCGACGCGCCGCGATCACAACGATGACGCTCACCATGGCCTCCCTCTTCACGCTCAAGCGCACCGCCCGCTACACGCTGCTCGCGTTCGTCGCGCTGGCGGCGCTGCCGCCCGCCTTCGCCCAATCGGCCGATGCGCCGCCGAACCTGGCCGCGGCACGGCAACCGGGCGGCGATCCGCCCGGCCGCGTCGCGCGGCTCAATTACCTGTCGGGCGCCGTGACGACCGAACCGGCCGGCACCGATACGTGGTCGTATGCGGCGGTGAACCGGCCGCTGACGACCGGCGATCAGCTCTGGAACGATGCCGGCGCGCGCTCGGAGCTGCACATCGGCTCGACCGCGGTGCGGCTCGGCCAATCGACGAGCCTGTCGGTGCTGAACCTCGACGACACGACGACGCAATTGAAGGTGGGGCTCGGCACCGTGTCGACGCACGTGCGCGATTTGCCGGCCGGCGGATCGTACGAAATCGACACGCCGAACCTCGCGCTCGGCATCGCCGGCCCCGGCGACTATCGTGTCGATGTCGCGCCGAACGGCTCGAGCACGACGGTGACGGTACGCAGCGGGAGCGCGACCGTCTACGGCAGCAACGGCCAGTATCCGCTGTCGCCGGGGCAGCAGGTGGTGTTCACTGGCACCGATCTGCAGGTCGCGCAGCAATCGGCCGCGCCGGCCCCCGACGCGCTCGACCAGTGGGCTGCCAGCCGCGACGCGGCCGAAGCGCGCTCGGTGTCGGCCCGCTACGTGTCCCGCGACATCCCCGGCTACCAGGATCTCGACGCGAACGGCACGTGGCGCGAAACCCCGAATTACGGCGCGGTATGGGTGCCGAACGACACGCCGGCCGATTGGGCGCCGTATCACGACGGCCATTGGATCTGGCAGGCGCCGTGGGGCTGGACCTGGGTCGACGACGCGCCGTGGGGCTTCGCGCCGTATCACTACGGCCGCTGGGCGTACGTGGACGACAGCTGGGCATGGGTGCCCGGCCCGATGGTCGTCGACCAGCCGCCCGTCTATGCGCCGGCGCTCGTCGCGTTCGTGGGCGGCGGGGGCGGCGGTTCCGACTGGAGCGTCGCGCTGACGGTCGGCGGCGTCGCCGCGGCCGGCTGCGCATGGTTCGCGCTCGGCCCCGGCGAACCGTGGCATCCGGGCTGGGGCGGCTGGAGCCCGCACTACTACGACCGCGTCAACCGCAACATCGTGGTGAACAACGTCAACGTGAACAAGACCGTGAACGTGACGAACATCACCAATATCACCAACATCAACAAGACGTATGTGAACTTCCGTGCGCCGCACGCGATCACGGCCGTGCCGGCCACCGCGTTCGTCCACGGCCAGCCGGTCGCGCACTTCTCGCAGCACGTCGATCCGCAGCAATGGCGCAACGCGCACGTCACGCCGGGCACGCCCGGCATCGCGCCGGTGCGCCAGAGCTTCACCGGCGGGCTGCGCAATGCCAGCTACCGCCCGCCGGCGGCGATCGCGCAGCACCCGTACGTCGCGACACGCAATCCGGCCGTGCCCGCCGCCTATCGCGACCAGGCCGCCGCCCACCTCGCGCAGCAAGGCGGGCGCGTACCGGGCGCCGGCGCGCCCGTCGTGAAGACGAACGTGCCGGCCGACTATACGGCTCGGCCGGTCCGCGTTCCGGGCCAGTCGCCGGGCGGCGGCGCATGGGCGATGCGCAACGTGCAGCTCGTGAATCCGCACGGACCCGTCGTGCAGCCGGCCCACGCGTCGCGCGAAGGCCAGCCGGCCGGCGAGCAGGCCGCGCGGCCAGGCGCGCCGACGCCGGGCATGTCGAATGTCGCGCGGCCGCCGAACGGCGAAAGCCCCAACGCACCGCGTTTCGCCAACGGCGGCACGCCGCCGGCACCCGGCAACCCGACGCCGCATCAGGCGTTCGCGCCCGGCAACGGCGTCCCGCATCCGCCGGGCGCGAACGACGTTCCGGCCGCGACCGGCAACGCACACGCGGCCAACGCGCCGTCGCCCGTGTGGATGCAGCCGCACACGCCGATGGCGCGTCAACGTCCCGACTCGCCGACCGCACTGCACGCGGCAGGACAGAATGCGCTGCCGCCCGTGCGCAGCGCAGCGGTGCCGCATCCGGACGGCGTGCCGACGCCGCAAGGCGTACAGCCCGGCGGCCGCAACGAAGCGCCGCGCGCGCTGCCGCAACCGCGGGTCGACAATACCGCGCAAATTCAGCAACCGCGTCCGCACCCCGACTTCCAGACGCCGGCCCGGCATGCACAACCTCAGCCGCAACCGGAACGGGCCGCCCCCGCGCCGCAACCACGCCCGGACTTCGCTCAACCGGCGCCGCATCGCGAGGTCGCGCCGCCGCGCGTGAACGAGTACCGTCCGCCGGCGCCCGCGGTGCACGACATGCCGCGTCCGCAGCCGGCGCCCCGCATGGAACCGCGCCCGTCGATGCCCGCTCCCCGGATGGAACCGCGGCCGCAGCCGGCGCCGCACGTCGAGGCGCCGCATGCGGCCAATCCGCCGCCGCAGGGCGGCCACGAGGAGCGGCATCGCCAGTAAGGGCAGCAAAGATGAAACAAAAGGCTCGACCGGCCAATACCGGTCGAGCCTTTTTTGCAAGGTACGGATCGACGAAACCGTGCGGCCTCGCCCGCGCGATCAGACCGCCATCGGCGCGGTCAGCGGCTCGTGGTGGCGATAGCCGACGAGCGAGAAATCGGACGGCTCGACCTGCTCCAGCCATTCGGGCGCATACACGCCCGTTTTCGCGTACTCGGGCACGCGCTCGGCAATCTCGAGCCGCGGGCTTTCGTACGGCTCGCGCGTGAGCTGCTGCTGCAGCATGTCGAGCTGGTTCTCGTAGATGTGGGCGTCGCCGATGAAATACGTGAACCAGCGCGGCGTGTAGCCCGTCAGCCGGCCCACGAGCGACAGCAGCGCGGCCCCTTCCGTCAGGTTGAACGGCGTGCCGAGACCGACGTCGTTGCTGCGGATGTACAGGCACAGCGAGATCTCGCGCTTCGTCGCGTTCGGCAGGAACTGGTACAGCAGATGGCACGCGGGCAGCGCGATCTGGTCGAGCACGGCCGGATTCCACGCGTGAAACAGGATGCGACGATCGGACGGATTCTCCATGATCGTGTCCAGGCATTGACGCAACTGGTCGATCGCCTTGTACAGCAGCACCTTCGGCGCGCCATCCTCGTCGAAACGCGTGACGATCCGGAAGCCGCGGCGCGTCGCGTCGGCGATCTGCGCGTCGGCGCCCGCATCGAGCACCTTGTAGCCAGGCCACTGGCGCCATTGCACGCCGTATACGTCGCCGAGATCGTCGACGCCCTGGCGATACGGGTTCGCGAGCCACTGCGCGTTCTCGTTCGCGTTCGCATCCCACACCTTGCAGCCGAGCGCGCGGAAATCGGCCGCGCTGCGCGACGCACGCAGGAAGCCGACCAGCTCGCCGATCGCCGACTTGAACGCGAGCTTCTTGGTCGTCACGGCCGGAAAGCCTTGCTGCAGATCGAAGCGCAGCATCGCGCCCGGCATGCTGATGGTGCGGATCCCCGTGCGGTTCTCCTGCCAGGTGCCGGTATCGAGAATGGTACGAACGAGATCGAGATACTGTTTCATGCGGGTTCCTTCGGCCGCGAGAGGCGGCCGTACCCGCCGATTTTAGCAAGCGTGGCGCGGAAGCTCCGGCAACGGCGCCGAAAACCCTGCCAGCGTGTCGCCGCGATCGCGCATGCCGTGCGCGCACATCAGCCGGTAGAGCGTGACGCGCGACACGCCGAGCTCGCGCGCGGCATCCGCAAAACGGCCGCGATGGCGCAGCAGCGCCTGCTCGATCGCCTGCCGTTCGGCCGCCTCGCGCGCCTCCAGCAGCGACACCGGCGCGAGCGTCGCATAGTCGTTCAGCTCGAGATCGGCGGCGGTGATCATCCGGCCTTCGGACATCACGATCGCGCGGCGCACGCGATTGATCAGCTCGCGCACGTTGCCGGGCCACGAATAGCCGTACAGCGACGCGACCGCATCCGGGGAAAAGCCGCGCAGGCGGCGATGCGCATCGCCCTTGAAGCGCTCGAGCATGTGGCGCGCGAGCACCTCGATGTCCTTGCCGCGCGCGCGCAGCGGCGGCTCCTCGATCTTCAGCACGCACAGCCGGTGAAACAGGTCCTCGCGAAAGCGCCCTTCGCGCAGCGCCGCTTCCATGTTCACGTGCGTCGCGCAGATCACGCGCACGTCGACCGGCATCGACACGTGCGCGCCGAGCCGCTCGATCTTGCCTTCCTGCAGGAAGCGCAACAGGCTCGCCTGGCTTTCGAGCGGCAGATCGCCGATCTCGTCGAGAAACAGCGTGCCGCCGTTGGCGGCCTCGACGCGGCCGATCTTGCGCTGGTTCGCGCCGGTGAACGCGCCGCGCTCATAGCCGAACAGTTCGGCCTGCAGCAGCGTCGACGGTATCGCACCGCAATTGATCGCGATGAACGGCGCCTGGGCGCGCGACGAACGCTCGTGAATCGCGACCGCCGTCAGCTCCTTGCCCGTGCCCGACTCGCCGGAGATGAACACCGGCGCGTCGGTCGCCGCGACGCGGCGGATCGTCCTGAAGAGCCCGAGCATCGCATCGCAGGTGCCGACCATCTCGCCTTCGCTGCGTCCTGCGCCGACGGGCGGCGAAACGGGATCGGTCAGTGCGACCATGCCGTGCGCATGACCGACGGTCTCGACGATCCGCGCCGTTTCGTACGGCATCGTCACGTAGTCGAAGCAATAGTCGCGAATGAGATGGCGCAGCGTCGCGTCCTGCAACTGGCCGCGCCGCGTCGCCGCGATCCAGCCGATATGCTGGATGCTCAGGCAGGATTCGAGTTCGCGCAGGTCCGACGGCTTGAAGCCCGGCGAGAAATCGAGCAGGCCGGCGGTTGCCACGCCGTGCTGCACGACGCGCCGCACATCGCGCACGGTCTCGGCCAGGTCGACGCGCCAGCCGCATTCGTCGAAATGGCCGCGCAACGCGTCGTTCGGTTCGCGCGAATAGTAGACCACGTGCCGCTGATCGGCTCCCATATGCTCACCCCGTTCATCAACCGTCCAACGATTGCCGCACACGTCGGATTGCGTGCAAAAGGATCGAATCGGGTCAGCCAGAGGTGGCTCGATTCGCCATGCCGATGCGTGGCAACGACACAGCCTCGCATGATGGCGCTTGTCTCGCGTCCAGTATTTTTTTGATCAAGACGATCTGGTTATAGGCACCGAATACGACAAATCCGTTTCGGTGCCGATGGCGACACGGCCGAATCGCTCAGCGGTCGATGCAGATCAATCATCTGCACATAGCACATGTGCAGCAAGGGTTTCGTCATCGACACACGCGCCGATTTTCATCCTTGAAGCGTGTCGATTGAATCAGCAGTATTCCCGAGCCCCATCGTTTCACGCCTGAAACATTTTCAGGCGTTTTCGGCCACCATTCGCAACGCTCGAGCGCGAGTCGCAATGGCGGCAATGGCCCCGGTACGGTGGCATGTATTTCGCTGAATACGTACACGATCGGAGACATCCGCCATGCGAAAAACTTTTTTACTTTCTTTCGTGTCGATGGCGCTCGCGCTCTCGGCCGCCGGGCCCTCTGCTCCGGCATGCGCGGACGAAGGCATGCAACCGGATCGCGCCATGCAGCTTGCCGGGAACACGCCGAGCACGCAGCACGGCAACGGGTTCGGCATCCTGACCGTGTCGGCCCCGCAACCGCTGCCGGCCGCCAACGCCGCCGTGACGCTGTGGGACGAGATCCCGCCGCCGCCCCTGTTGCCGATGCCGCTGCCGGCGCCGCAACCGGGCGACGTCCGGCATGCGATGGAAGGCAATGCGCGGGGCAATACGCATCCCTGATGCATGCGCCCCTTCAATTAATCAGGATAACGTATTTAACCGACGAGCCGGTCGAACGGGATGCCGTCGAGCGGACCCGGCCTCGCCGATCTCGCGACGTAAAACGTTTTGGTGCTCCGTCCCCCGGCGGGCACTCTTTTTATTCGGACGGGCCGTCGCGACGGACGGCGCCGGAAACGCCGGTCGCCGTGCGGGCGTGCGGAATCCGGCGCACGCCGTCGTTCCGGTAAAATCGGCCCCGTTCCCCTCTTTTCCGACCTTCATGACGACGTTGACCCTGATCGTCGCGCGTGCCCGCAACGGCATCATCGGCCGCGACAACCAGTTGCCCTGGAAACTTCCCGAGGATCTCGCGTTCTTCAAGCGCACGACGATGGGCGCGCCGATCGTGATGGGCCGCAAGACCCACGAATCGATCGGCCGGCCGCTGCCCGGCCGCCGCAATATCGTCGTCACGCGCGACGCCACGCGCCGTTTCGACGGCTGCGATACGGTCACGTCGCTCGCCGACGCACTGGCGCTCGCCGCGCGCGACGGCGCGTCGGAGGTCTTCCTGATCGGCGGTGCGCAACTCTACGCGGAAGGTCTCACGCTCGCCGACAGACTGGTCGTCACCGAGATCGACGCCGACTTCGACGGCGACGCGTCGTTCCCGGCGCCCGACGCCGCGCACTGGCAGGAAATCTCGCGCGACGCGCATCAGGCTGCCGCGCCGAACACGTTCGGCTATGCGTTCGTCGTCTACGAACGCAAGCGCGGCTGACGTATTCTTCCGCACGATGAAAAAAGCCCGACCGGCTTCGCGCCGGTCGGGCTTTCGTTTTCCGGCGGCCTGCGCCGCGTGCGGCTTACTGCCCTGCGATCGTCATCTGCTCGATCAGCACCGAGCCGGTTTCCTTCGTCCCGCGCACGATCGAATCCGCACCGATCGCGACGATATGACGGAACATCTCCTGCAGCGTGCTGGCAACGGTGATTTCCTCGACCGGATACTGGATCACGCCGTTCTCCACCCAGAAACCCGCCGCGCCGCGCGAATAGTCGCCCGTCACGTAGTTCACGCCCTGCCCCATCAACTCGGTCAGCAGCAGCCCCGTGCCGAGCTTCTTCAGCATCGCGTCGAAGTCGTCGCCCGCCTGCGTGTTCGTGCTGCGCAGCGCGAGATTGTGCGAGCCGCCCGCGTTGCCGGTGGTTTGCGTGCCGAGCTTGCGTGCCGAATAGGTCGACAGGAAATAGCCTTCGACGACACCGTCCTTCACGACGCTGCGCGCACGCGTGCGCACGCCTTCCTCGTCGAACGGCGCGCTGCCCATCGCGCGCGGCACGTGCGGATCCTCGACGATCTGGATGTGCGGTGCGAACACCGGCTTGCCGAGGCTGTCGACGAGGAACGACGTCTTGCGATACAGCGCGCCGCCGCTCACTGCCTGTACGAATGCGCCGAGCAGGCCGGCCGCGAGCGGCGCTTCGAACAGCACGGGCACCTTGCGCGTGTCCAGACGGCGCGCGCCCATCCGCGCGAGCGCACGCTCGGCCGCGTAACGGCCCACCGCCTCGGGCGCGGCGAGATCGATCGCGCTGCGCTTCGACGAATACCAGTCGTCGCGCTGCATGTGGCGGCCGCTGCCCGCGATCGGCGCGCATGCGATGTAGTGGCGCGAGTACGGATAGCCGGCGAGAAAGCCGCGCGACGTCGCAAGCACGAACTGAGAATGCTGCGCCGACACGCTCGCGCCTTCAGAATTGCGAATTTGCGGGCTGACCGCAAACGCGGCGTCTTCCGCGCGGCGGGCAAGCTCGACCGCGTCGTCGGCCGTCAGCGCCCACGGGTGGTACAGATCGAGGTCCTGCGGGTCGGTTTCGAGCAGCTCGGCTTCGGCGAGACCGGCCGCTTCGTCCTCGGCCGTGAAGCGCGCGATGTTGTAGGCGGCGGCGACGGTATCCTTGATCGCGGCCGGCGAGAAGTCCGACGTGCTCGCGTTGCCGCGTTTCTTGCCGATGAACACGGTGACGCCGACCATCTTGTCGCGGTTGTGCTCGATCGTTTCGACCTCGCCGCGGCGCACCGACACCGACAGGCCGTCGCCCTCGGAGATTTCGGTCGCGGCGTCCGTCGCGCCGAGCGCCTTCGCATGGCGAAGGATGTCCGATGCGATTTCCTTGAGCTGGTCCTGCGTGTGCGGGAAATAGCGCGCTTGTACGTCGAGATTGGCTGCCATCGTCTTGGTATCCGGTGGCGGGCGGGCGCCCGCATGGTCAAAATGTTGCGTATCCCGCGATCATAGCAAGGTCCGGGGCCGGACACAGACAAGCTTGGGGTATCCGCGCCGCGATACAATGCGGCCCATGACACGCAAAACCCGAATCCAGCCGATCGAACATGCCGTCGAGGACGACGACAATGGCTACGATCGCCCCAGCAAATCCCAGTTGAAGCGCGAAATGCACGCGCTGCAGGAACTCGGCCAGGCACTCGTCGACCTGCCGAAGGACGCGCTCAAGCGCATGCCGATGCCCGAAGATCTCGCGGACGCCGTGCGCGAGGCCCGCCGGATCACCGATCACGAAGGCAAGCGCCGCCAGCTCCAGTACGTCGGCCGCGTGATGCGCTCGCTGACCGACGACGAAACGGCCGCGCTGCGCACCGCGCTCGACGCGCAACGCGGCGTGAACAAGGCCGCGACGGCCCGCCTGCACTGGATCGAGCGCACGCGCGAGCAACTGCTCGCGAGCGACGACGCGCTGACCGAATTCCTGCGCCAGCACCCCGACGCCGACATCCAGGAAGGCCGCACGCTGATCCGCAACGCGCGCAAGGAAGCCCAGCAAGGCAAGCCGCCGCGCTATTTCCGCGAGCTGTTCCAATGGATCAAGACCGCGAGCGGGACGCCCGGCGGCGATGACGAAGCGGGCGACGACGCCGGAGACGACCATGACGACGACGCGTAACCATCCGGACGAGCTCGTGGTCGGCCTCGTGTCGATCAGCGACCGCGCGAGTACGGGCGTCTACGAGGACAAGGGCATTCCGGCGCTGCAGGAATGGCTCGCCGGTGCGCTCGTCTCGCCGTGGCGCGCGCAAACACGCCTGATCCAGGACGACGCGCCGACGATCTCGGCCACGCTGACCGAACTGGTCGACGTCGCCGGCTGCGACCTCGTGCTGACGACGGGCGGCACCGGTCCCGCGCGCCGCGACGTGACGCCGGAAGCCACGCTGGCCGTGGCGACGAAGGAAATGCCGGGATTCGGCGAACAGATGCGGCAGATCAGCCTGAATTTCGTGCCGACCGCGATCCTGTCGCGGCAGGTCGCGGTGATCCGCGAAACGGCCGACCATGCGGCGCTGATCATCAACCTGCCCGGCCAGCCGAAGTCGATCCGCGAGACGCTGGAAGGGCTGCGCGATGCCGACGGCAAATCGACCGTGCCCGGCATCTTCGCCGCGGTGCCCTACTGCATCGACCTGATCGGCGGCCCGTATATCGAGACCGACGCCGCGGTGGTCGCGGCGTTCCGGCCGAAAAGCGCGCGGCGCTGAACGTGGCTCGAGCGCCGCGCGCGTGCCGGCCCGCTCAGGCGGCCGGCACGGAATCGCCTGCCGGCGCCGATGCGGCCGGAATCAGGAAATGCTCGCGATAGTACTTCAGCTCGTCGATCGACTCGTGGATGTCGGCGAGCGCGGTGTGCATCGCCCGCTTCTGGAAACCCTTGTAGATGGCCGGCTGCCAGCGGCGGCACAGCTCCTTGAGCGTGCTGACGTCGAGGTTGCGGTAGTGGAAGAACCGCTCGAATTCCGGCATCCAGCGCGCCATGAAGCGGCGGTCCTGGCAAATCGAGTTGCCGCACATCGGCGACTTGCCCGGCGACACGTACTGCGCGAGGAACGCCTGCAGTTGCGCGGCGGCTTCCGCCTCGGTCACGGTCGATGCGCGCACGCGGTCGATCAGCCCCGAACGGCCATGCGTCGACTTGTTCCAGTCGTCCATCTTCGCGAGCGTCTCGTCGCTCTGGTGAATCGCGAACACCGGGCCCTCGACGGCAACGTCGAGCGTGGAATTGGTCACGACGACCGCGATCTCGATGATGCGGTCGTTTTCCGGGTCGAGGCCCGTCATCTCCATGTCGAGCCAGACGAGGTTCAACTCGTTGCGCACGAGCGCGGGCTGGCTGGCGGAAGCGGCGGTATCGGTCATGATTCATCCTGGAAAATGGCGGACCGGGCGCGCCGACGCGGCGCCGCCCGGGCGGGCGGCATCGCATCAGCGGGGCCGGTCCGCAAGAACATATAATTCTCGCATAGAACCCTTTGGCGCCTTCGATGTCACCCTTTTCGTTCACCCTGCTGTTCGCGATCGCCGTACTCGCGATGGTCGTCACCAAGCTGTGGCTCGCGTCGCGGCAGATCCGCTTCGTCGCCGCGCACCGCAACGGCGTGCCCGCGCAATTCAGCGCCACCATCCCGCTGACCGCCCACCAGCGCGCGGCCGACTACACGGTCGAGCGCACCCGGCTCACGATGCTCGAGATCGTCGTCAGCGCGGCCGTGCTGGTCGGCCTCACGCTGCTCGGCGGCGTCGGCGCGCTCGACACGCTGCTGACCGGCTGGCTCGGCCGCGGCTACGGGCAGCAGGTCGCGCTGGTCGCCGCGGTGCTCGTGATCATGAGCGTGATCGACGTCCCGTTCGAGTATTACCGCCAGTTCGGGATCGAGCAGCGTTTCGGCTTCAACCGGATGACGAAGCGGCTGTTCTTCACCGACATGCTGAAGAATTCGCTGCTCGGCGCCGTGCTCGGCCTGCCGCTGCTGTTCGTCGTGCTGTGGCTGATGAACCAGGCCGGCAGCCTGTGGTGGCTGTGGACCTGGATCGTGTGGGTCGCGTTCCAGATGCTCGTGCTGCTGATCTACCCGACCTTCATCGCACCGCTCTTCAACAAGTTCGAACCGCTGAAGGACGACGCGCTGCGCGCGCGCATCGAGTCGCTGATGAAGCGCTGCGGCTTCGCGGCGAAGGGCCTGTTCGTCATGGACGGCAGCCGCCGCTCCGCACACGGTAACGCGTATTTCACGGGCTTCGGCGCATCCAAGCGGATCGTGTTCTTCGATACGCTGCTCGCGCGCCTGTCCGGCCAGGAGATCGAAGCCGTGCTCGCGCACGAGCTCGGCCACTTCAAGCGCCGCCACGTGATGAAGCGGATGCTCGTGTCGTTCGTGCTGAGCCTCGTGCTGCTCGCGCTGCTCGGCTGGCTCGCCCAACGCACGTGGTTCTATACGGGGCTCGGCGTCACGCCGTCGCTCGACACCAGCAACGCGGGCGCCGCGCTCGTCCTGTTCTTCCTCGCGATTCCGGTCTTCCTGTTCTTCGCGACGCCGTTCAGCAGCCTCACGTCGCGCAAGCACGAATTCGAGGCCGACGCGTTCGCGGCCAGCCAGACCGACGCGCAGGATCTCGTCAGCGCGCTCGTGAAACTCTATGAAGACAACGCGTCGACGCTGACGCCCGACCCCGTCTACACGGCCTTCTACTACTCGCATCCGCCTGCGTCGCAGCGGATCGACCGCCTGCTGCAGCACGCATGAGCCGGCCGACCTCCCGCAAGCCGGCCCCGCGCGCATCGGGCGCGCAACGGGCCGAAGGCCGCGTGATCGCGGCGCACGGCCGCCACTACATCGTCGCCCCCGACGACGGCGGCCCGATGCTGCAATGCTTCCCGCGCGGCAAGAAGAGCGACGTCGCGGTCGGCGACCGCGTCGCGTACGAACTCGCGTCGGCCGACCAGGGCGTGATCGTGGAGATCGGCGAACGGCGTAACCTGCTGTACCGCTCCGACCAGTTCAAGTCGAAGCTGTTCGCGGCGAACCTCGACCAACTGCTGATCGTGCTCGCGACCGAGCCCTATTTCAGCGAGGATCTGCTCGGCCGCGCGCTGATCGCCGCCGAAGCGAACGAGTTGAAGCCGCTCGTCGTGCTGAACAAGATCGACGTGGAGGCCGCGCTGCCGGTCGCGCGCGAACGCCTCGCGCCGTACCGCGCGCTCGGCTACGACGTGCTCGAGCTGTCGGTGAAAGGCGCGCCGGACGACGCGCGCGCGCAACTGATGCCGCACCTCGCCGGCCATTCGACGATCCTGCTCGGCCAGTCGGGGATGGGCAAGTCGACGCTCGTGAACCTGCTCGTGCCCGACGCCGAAGCCGCGACCCGCGAGATTTCGGCCGCGCTCAACAGCGGCCGTCACACGACGACGTTCACGCGCCTGTACCCGCTGGAAGGCGGCGGTGCGCTGATCGATTCGCCGGGCTTCCAGGAATTCGGCCTCTACCACCTGACCGAAGGCCGCCTCGAGCGTGCGTTTCCGGAATTCCGGCCGCTGCTCGCGGACTGCCGTTTCTATAATTGTCATCATCTGCACGAGCCGGGCTGCGCGATCCTCGAAGCCGTCGCCGACGGCCGCATCGCGCCGTCCCGGCATGCGCTGTACGCGCAGCTCGTGCACGAGGCGAGCCAGATCGTCCGCTGATCGCGCGACGTGTGCGACGGCCGGCCGGCGCCAGACGGGCCGGCCTTCATCGACAGGAGCGGCGATGCGTTTCAAGGCACCCGACCTCGCGACCGCGCAGCATTGGGCCAACGTGCTCCAGGTGGTCGGCATCGGTTGCGAACTGCACAACTGCTACGCGACCGGCGCGCTCGGCGGCCTGCCCGCCGATGCGTGCACGCCCGAACTGTGGCTCGACGACGAACGCGACGACGCGCTCGCCCGCCGGCTCCTCGATGCCGCATCGCACGGCCCGTCGGCCGGTGCCGCACCCTGGCGCTGCCGGCAGTGCGGCGAAGCGCTCGAAGCGCAATTCACCGCGTGCTGGCAATGCGGCGCCGTGCGCGATCCGCGCGACGACTGAACGCACTGCGCCGACCCACAGCGAAAAGGCCGGCATCAAGCCGGCCTGTTCATTTCGTCGGGCGCCGGGCTAGCGCGTCACGATACCCAGACCGCCAGCGTCAGCATCAGCAACAGGATCATCCACAGGATCACCGCGCGCCACACGAGGCCGACCGCCGACTGCAGCGTGCGCGGCGTGCAATCGTCACCGACCGTCAACGGACCGCTGTCGCCGACCGCCAGCGCATCGAGGCTCGACGGCTCCGCGAGCGGCCCGGCGAGACGCGCGCCGAGCGCCCCGCTGCCGGCGGCCAGCAGCACGCCGTCGTTCGGGTCGGGCCACTGGCGCGTATGGTTGCGCCACGCGTAGATCGCATCCTCGAAATTGCCGACGATCGCGAAGCCGAGCGCCGTCAGCCGGGACGGAATCCAGTCGATCACGAAGAACGCGCGCTGCGCGAACGTCGAGAAGGCAGCCGTGCGGTCGTCGCCCGGCGTCGACCAGCTGCGCGCGAGGTATTCGGAAATCCGGTACAGCACGGCGCCTGCCGGACCGAGCGGCAGCACGTACCAGAAGAACACGCCGAAGACGTGGCGATGCGACGCGACGACCGCGTGGATCAGCGTATGACGGACGATTTCGCCGACCGGCATGTCGACCGTGTCGATACCCGTCCACTCGTGCAGGATTTCTCGCGCGCGCGGCACGTCGTCGTTGTTGAGCGCGAGATGGATATCGGTGAAGTAGTGGCTGAACTGGCGGAAGCCGAGCGTGAAATACACGACGGCGACGTTCCACAGAAACGCGAGCACGAAGCTCACCTTGTACAGCAGGAAATAGATCAGCGCGACGACCAGTACCCACGGCAGCACGACCGCGAGCCAGGCGAGGATTCCGTGCTTCTGCTTGCCGGCGTCGAGGCCATGCGCGACGGTTTCCGCATGAAACTGGAACAGCGCGAACACCGGATTGCTCGGCGACAACGCGCGGACCTGTTCGATGATGAGGGCGAGGAGAACCGAAAAGAAAGTCATGCGTGGCGCCGTCTTCGGAGTTATGTCATTTTTTGCATAACGATAGCACAGCGTCAGTCGCGCATGGCTGCGCGGCGCGGTCGCCGGGCAGCCGGTCGCGCGCGCCGGCCGGCGCGCCCGCCTATCCGGCGGCCAAGAAGCGATACAAATTGCGAAACATGGCGGCAGTTGCACCCCAGATGAAGTAATGGCCGTCCGGTTTGCCATTCGGATAGGGCATGGCAAAAAAACGACGCTCGCCGCCCTCCCATCGGAACACGCGCACCTGATGGTTCGCGGGGTTCATCACGAACGCGAGCGGCACCTCGAAAATCTCGGCAACTTCGAACGTGTCGGCCTGCACGGTGAACGGCGGATGCACGAGGCCGACCACCGGCGTCACGCAGAACCCCGTGCCGGTCAGGTAGTCGGGCAGCGCACCGAGAATCTCGACGCGTTCGGCGGCCAGCCCGATCTCCTCCTTCGCCTCGCGCAACGCGGTGGCGGTCGCGTCGCGGTCGAACGGCTCGCGACGGCCGCCGGGAAAGCTGATCTGTCCGGCGTGGTCGTTCAGGTGATCGGCGCGCTGCGTCAGCAGTACGGTGAGGCCCGACTCGCGGACGACGAGCGGCATGAGGACGGCCGCGCTACGCGGATCGACGCCTTCCTGCAGCCTCGCCTCGCCGGGTTCGACGCTCCATTCGAGCGTGCGCGCGAACCGTTCGCGCAGGCCGGGCGGCGTCATCAGCCTGGAATCGATGACAGGCAGGCCGGCGCCGGTGCCTTCGACCGGCAATACTTCGGGATCGATGATGGGGCGGCGATTCAATGGGGCTCTCGGGTTCGTGTCGTATCGAGCATATTGTCGCGCCAGAATGAAAAAAGCACCCGGTTGGGTGCTTTTTCCTTACAGCTCTTACTCTTGGGAAGCTGCTGCGGCGCGATCCTTCGACACCAGCTTTTCCTTGATACGAGCCGACTTGCCCGAACGCTCGCGCAGGTAGTACAGCTTCGCACGACGCACATCGCCGCGACGCTTCACGACGATGCTTGCCAGCAGCGGCGAGTACGTCTGGAACGTACGCTCGACGCCTTCGCCCGACGAGATCTTGCGGACGATGAAGTTCGAGTTCAGACCACGATTGCGAATCGCGATCACGACGCCTTCGTAAGCCTGAACGCGCTTGCGGTTACCTTCAACCACGTTCACGTTCACGATCACCGTGTCGCCCGGGGCGAAATCGGGGATCGTCTTGCCGGCGAGCGCGCGCTCGATTTCTTCCTGCTCAAGTTTTGCGATCAGATTCATTACTGACTCCTTATGCCATCGTGTCGGCGTTCAACCCGCCTGCTTCCAGGCTTGGCCCCGATAGAGGATGGATTCACATCAGGCGCCGCACACGCATGTACGGCACCGCCAATTCCCGCTCGCGCAGCCGCCTCAGGAGGCGTCCTTCGCTTCGCGTGCGAGGTTCGCGAGCCATGCCTCGTCGGCGCGGCTCAACAACTTCTCGCGGCGCGCCCGGACGATCAGGTCCGGCCGCTTCCGCAACGTATTCCTCAATGCTTCCTGGCGCCGCCACCGCTCGATCTCGGCATGATGCCCGCCGAGCAGCACGTCCGGCACGCGCACGCCGGCGTATTCCTCGGGGCGCGTGTAGTGCGGGCAATCGAGCAGACCGTCGGCGAAGCTGTCCTGTACGGCCGACAGCGAATCGTTCAGCACGCCGGGCAGCAGCCGCACGACCGCATCCATCATCGCCATCGCCGGCAGTTCGCCGCCCGACAGCACGAAATCGCCGAGGCTGATTTCCTCGTCGACGCAACGGTCGAGCAGGCGCTGATCGATCGCTTCGTAGCGACCGCACAGCACGACGACGCCGGGCTCCTGCGCCATCCGCACCGCACGATCATGCGTGAGCGGCGCGCCTTGCGGCGACATCATCACGACACGCGTGCTCGCGATGCCCTGCGCCGCCTGCGCCGCTTTCGCGGCGTCGATCGCGGCTTCGAGCGGCCTGGCCAGCATCACCATGCCCGGACCGCCGCCGTACGGACGATCGTCGACCGTGCGGTAGTTGTCCGTCGTGAAATCACGCGGGTTCCAGGTGCGCAGCCCGAAGCGCCCCTGCTTGACGGCCCGGCTGGTGATTCCCCAGTCGGTCAGTGCGCGGAACATCTCGGGAAAGAGCGTGACGACGTCGAACTGCACCGCGCTCTCGGTAACCTGGTTCATTTCAGTAATCGGCTTCCCAGTCGACGACGATGCGACGCGCCGCCTGATCCACCGTTTTGACGTAGACGCCGACGAACGGAATCAACCGCTCGTCGGTGGTCGGCCGACCGTCTTTGCCGGTTGCCGGATACTCGACGCGCATGATCGAATGCACGCCGTTGTCGATCATCCCGCTCACCTTCCCGAGCGCCACCGATTGCTCGTTGACGACATCGAGGCCGATCAGGTCGACCCAATAGAATTCGTCCGCGGCCAGTGCCGGGAAATCTTCCCGGCGCACGAACACGCGAAAGCCGCGCATGGACAGCGCAGCATCGCGGTCGCCGACACCCGCGGGTTGCGCAACGACAGTGTCGCTGTGCGTCTTCGACTGCATGATGCGGACGGAAAGCCGCTCCGCACCGCGTTCCAGCCACCAGCGACGCGCGCTGAGCAGCGCGTCGCCACCGCGACCGGCATCGGCATGCGTCGCCACCTTGACCCAGCCCTTCAGGCCGTAGGCGTCGACTACCGCCCCGACCTCGACGGCATCGTCGGGCCAGGCTTGCGTCGCTTCGGGGCCGCCCTGTTCGGCAGCCTGACCGGCGTTCGCGACCGTGTCGCGCTCGACCGGCTTGCGGACGAATGCGCCGAATGACGCACGCCCGCGCCTTGCATTACCGGAATCGTGACCCGCCATCAATGCACCTCACAGCCGGCACGACCGGCACACCGTGCCACGTTAGGCAGCCGGTTGCGCCTTTTGCGCTTCCTTCACGAGACGCTGGACGGTCGGCGACAGTTGCGCGCCAACGCCTTGCCAGTACGTCAGGCGATCCTGAGCGATACGCAGCGATTCGCCCTTCGTGGCGACCGGGTTGTAGAAGCCGACGCGCTCGATGAAGCGGCCGTCACGACGGTTGCGCGAATCGGTAGCGACGATGTTGTAGAACGGGCGCTTCTTCGAGCCGCCACGAGCCAGACGGATGATAACCATATGATGTCCTTCGGGAAAACCGGGTTCGAAACTACTGAAACACGCGATTATAGCCGGAAACCAGAGGTACAACAAACACTTACGCGTAAAAATCCGCGGACGGCCCGCCAGCCGGGCCTACAATCGTCGTATCGAGGATGCTCCCGACCGTCATGCCGCCCCTTCGCGCCACCCCGATGCGCCGCGTGCAGCGCCAATTGGCGGCGCTGCTTGCCGGCCTTGCCTGCGTCGCGTCCGCACCGGCGTTTGCCGCGCTGCCGGTGAACGAACTCGTCGTGCCGCCCGGCTTCCATGTGAGCGTGCTGACCGACGCCGTACCGGCCGCGCGCGAAATGGCGTGGTCGCCGCGCGGCATTCTGTATGTCGGCACGCGAGACGGCCACGTCCATGCGTTCGCGATGCACGAGGGCCGGATCAGCGCACACTACGTCATCGCGTCCGGGCTCGACCTGCCCGTCGGCGTCGCCTATCGCGACGGCGCCCTCTATATATCCGCCGTCTCGCGCATCCTGCGCCTCGATCGTATCGACGACCGGCTCGCCCGACCGCCCGCGCCCGTCGTCGTGACCGACGCGCTGCCGAGCGACCATCATCACGGCTGGAAATTCATCGCGTTCGGCCCCGACGGCAAGCTGTACGTGCCCGTCGGCGCGCCGTGCAACGTCTGCCTCGCCG
This sequence comes from Burkholderia sp. MSMB2157WGS, assembly GCF_001532755.1. Taxonomy (NCBI): domain Bacteria; kingdom Pseudomonadati; phylum Pseudomonadota; class Betaproteobacteria; order Burkholderiales; family Burkholderiaceae; genus Burkholderia; species Burkholderia sp. MSMB2157WGS. The sequence continues at coordinate 293,236 of NZ_LPJG01000011.1, forward strand.
ATCACGACCGCTACGCGATCATCGCGCGGATGAACGCCGACGGCAGCGGGCGTGAAGTGGTGGCTCGCGGCATACGCAATACGGTCGGCTTTGCATGGCACCCTGACTCGGGCGAGCTGTGGTTCACCGACAACGGGCGCGACATGATGGGCGACGACGTACCCGACGACAAGCTGAACCGTGCGCCGCGCACCGGCCTCGACTTCGGCTTTCCATACTGTCACGGCGGCGATACGCCCGACCCCGAATTCGGCGGCGTCGACGTCTGCCGCCGTTATGTGCCGCCCGTCCTGAAACTCGGCGCGCACGTCGCGGCGCTCGGGATGCGCTTCTATACCGGGGCGATGTTTCCGGCGTCGTATCGAAATAATGTTTTCATTGCCGAGCACGGCTCATGGAACCGCAGCACGAAGGTCGGCTACCGCGTGATGCGCGTGGTCGCATCGGCGGACGGCAGCCACGCGCGCCAGACACCGTTCATCACGGGCTGGCTGCGGCCTGACGGCACCGTATGGGGACGCCCGGCCGATGTATTGCCGCTACCGGACGGCTCGCTGCTCGTCAGCGACGATTACGCCGGCGCGATCTACCGCGTGACCTATGCGGCACCTTGACGCAGGCGACGCGTGACCGGGCCCGACCGGGCATCGTAGAATGCGTGCCGGGCCGCGCGTCCGCGCCGGCCTGCCGGCCCCGCCCATGCCAACGACAATACGCCGCCATCCATGTCCAGCAGCACCGCTTCGCCCCGCCGCTTCCGCTCCAAGACGCTCACCGCCGCCCTCGCGTTCCTGCTCGGCTCGCTCGGCGCGCACCGCTTCTATCTGTACGGCTTTCGCGATGTGTACGGCTGGGCTCACCTGCTCGCGACGATCGTCGGCGTCCCGGGTTTCCTCCTGCTCGCAGCAACGCAGCGAAGCGCCGGCCTCGGCTGGTGGCTCGCGGCACCCGGCGCAATCTCGCTGCTGGCGGCGTTTCTTGCCGCACTCGTCTACGGGCTGCGCCCCGACGAAAAATGGGATGCGCAATTCAACGCGGACACCGGCAAGCACAGCCGGTCGGGCTGGACCGTGATCTTCGTCGTGATCTTCTCGCTGCTGATCGGCGCGTTCCTGTTGATGACCGCGCTCGCGCTGTCGTTCCAGACCTACTTCGAATCGCAGGTCGAAGCAGCCAAGCAGATTTCGCAGTAAGCACGACCGATACGGTCGATACGGCACACCGGCGACTGCATGGCTCGCCGGTCAGAACAGGTTCAACTGCATGTCGTCGCGCGGCTTCGCGCCGGCTGCGCGCACCGCGACACGCGGCGCCGGCACCACGGCGGCAGGTGCACCGCTGAACCGCGACAGATCGAGGATACCGTTCGTGCGTTCGTTCAACCCGAGCCGCTTGACGGCCTGGCGGAAGCGCTGCCGCAACAGGTCGGCCCAGATCCCCTCGCCCTTCATCCGTTTCGAGAAATCCGAGTCGTAATCCTTGCCGCCGCGCATGTCGCGCACGCGGTTCATCACGCGCTCCGCACGATCGGGAAAATGCGCGGCAAGCCATTGCTTGAACAACGGCGCAACCTCCCACGGCAACCTCAGGATGATGTAGCTCGCATGCGTCGCGCCGGCTTCCGCGCAGGCCTCCAGCACGCGCTCCATGTCGGGCTCGGTCACGAACGGAATCACCGGGGCAATGCTCACGCCGACCGGCACGCCCGCATCTCGCAGCGCGCGAATCGTGCGCAGCCGCCGCGCCGGCGTGGCCGCACGCGGCTCCAGCGTGCGCGCGAGCTCGGCATCGAGCGTCGTGATCGTGACCGCCGCCATCACCTGCCCGCGTTCGGCCATCGGTGCGAGCAGGTCGAGATCGCGCTCGATCAGCGACGATTTCGTGATCGCCGCGAACGGCAGCCCGCGATCGTGCATCACCTGGATCACGCTGCGCGTAATGCGCAGGTCGCGCTCGACGGGCTGGTACGCGTCGGTGTTGACGCCGAGCGCGATCGGCTCCGGCACGTAGCGCTTGCGCGAAATCTCGCGCTCGAGCAGTTCGGCCGCGTTCACCTTCGCGTAGATGCGGCTTTCGAAATCGAGCCCCGGCGACAGCCCGAGGTAGCTGTGCGTTGGCCGCGCGAAGCAGTAGATACAACCGTGCTCACAGCCGCGATACGGATTGAGCGACACGCTGAACGGAATATCGGGCGACTGATTGTGCGTCAGGATGCTCTTCGCCCGCTCCTCGAATACCTGCGTGCGCAGCGGCGCGGGGAAATCGGCGTCGTCGGACTCGTGCGTCCAGCCGTCGTCCACCGCTTCGCGCTGCGCGATTTCGTACCGCCCCTGGAGGTTGTCGACCGCACCGCGCCCCTTGCGGGGCACGGGCGGCGCTACCGGAAATTCGTTGTCGGACCGATCGTCCATGTGCCCACCCATTTGCCTGCGCCCAATACTGTACATTTATACAGTATTGGGCGCAGCATGCCAAGGACGGGATAAAGGGCCCGACAACGGGCCGTCGGCGCGTCACTCGCCGACGGCGATCGTCAGCGTTTCCTTGATTTCTTCCATCACGACGTAGCTCTTCGACTGCACGGCGCCGGGCAACTGCAGCAGGATGTCGCCGAGCAGTTTCCGGTAGTCGGCCATCTCGCCGATCCGCGCCTTGATCAGGTAGTCGAAATCGCCGGAAACGAGATGGCATTCGAGCACCTCGTCGATCTTCATCACTTCCCGGCGGAATTGCTCGAACATGTTGCCGCCCTTGTGGCCGAGCGTGATCTCGACGAACACCAGCAGCGCGGCGCCCAGCTGACCCGGGTCGACCCGCGCGTGATAACCGGTGATCACGCCGTCGCGCTCCATGCGTCGCACGCGCTCGATGCACGGCGTGACGGTCAGTCCGACCTGTTCCGCGAGATCTTTCATCGCCATCCGGCCGTCGTCCTGGAGCAGTTTCAGAATGCGCCGGTCGAGCTTGTCGAGCGAGCGTACGGGCTGACGTTGCGTTCTCATTTGTTTATGCTGAAAACCGAAAAAATACGATAACAAAAACTGCGCATTCGACAATACCATAGCTCAAAAAACTAGATCAGCTAGAGGTTACACGGAGCCGCAGGTGCGCCCGGCCTCAATCTGGTCCCTTCCATCTGGAGCAGCTATGCGAGTCGTCATTCTGGGCAGCGGTGTAGTGGGCGTGGCAAGCGCGTATTACCTTGCGCGCGCCGGCCATGAAGTCACTGTGATCGACCGGGAAGCCGGCCCGGCGCTGGAGACGAGCTTCGCGAACGCAGGCCAGATCTCGCCCGGCTATGCCGCGCCGTGGGCCGCGCCCGGCGTGCCGCTGAAGGCCGTCAAGTGGATGTTCGAAAAGCACGCGCCGCTCGCGATCCGCCTCGACGGCACGCGCTTCCAGCTCCAGTGGATGTATCAGATGCTGCGCAACTGCACGGCCGAGCGCTATGCGGTCAACAAGGGGCGCATGGTCCGTCTCGCCGAATACAGCCGCGACTGCCTGCAGGCGCTGCGGGCCGACACCGGCATCCAGTACGAAGGCCGCACGGGCGGCACGCTGCAACTGTTCCGCACGCAGCAGCAGCTCGACGGCGCGGCGAAGGACATCGCCGTGCTGCAGGAAGCGAACGTGCCGTTCGAACTGCTGTCGCCGGCCGAACTGAAAAAAGCCGAACCGGCGCTCGCCGCCGTCTCGCACAAGCTGACGGGCGGCCTGCGCCTGCCGGGCGACGAAACGGGCGATTGCCAGCTGTTCACGACGCGCCTCGCCGCGCTCGCCGAATCGCTCGGCGTCAAGTTCCGCTACAACACGCCGATCGATGCGCTCGCGATCGCGGGCGGCAAGATCGCCGGCGTGCAGTGCGGCAGCGAGACGGTGCGTGCCGACGCGTACGTCGTCGCGCTCGGCTCGTATTCGACGCGCTTCATCTCGAACCTGATGAAGATTCCCGTCTATCCGCTCAAGGGCTATTCGATCACCGCGCCGATCGTCAACGAAGCCGCCGCGCCCGTGTCGACCGTGCTCGACGAGACCTACAAGATCGCGATCACGCGCTTCGACCAGCGCATCCGCGTCGGCGGCATGGCGGAAATCGTCGGCTTCGACAAGACGCTGCGCGCGGCACGTCGCGAAACGCTCGAGATGTGCGTGAACGACCTGTTCCCGGGTGGCGGCGACACGTCGAAGGCCACGTTCTGGACGGGCCTGCGCCCGATGACGCCGGACGGCACGCCGATCGTCGGCCGCACGCCGGTGTCGAACCTGTTCCTGAACACCGGCCACGGCACGCTCGGCTGGACGATGTCGTGCGGCTCGGGCCAACTGCTCGCGGACCTGATCTCCGGCAAGATGCCCGCGATCCAGGCCGACGACCTGTCGGTGCATCGTTACCTGAAGGACGTGCCCGGCCAGACGCGCCCGGCATACGCGTAAATCGGAACGGCCCACAGCGATGCGGGCCCGTTGCATCAGCGAGAAAGGCGCCCGAGGGCGCCTTTCTCGTTTCGGCGGCTGCGAGCGCAACCGCGACCGCGAGTGTCGATTCGGCACGACGCTTCAATCGACCTGCGCATGCCGCCGTCGCACGGCGCTCGAATCGACGCTACCCGTCGTGCGTGCGCGAGGATACGTTCCGCACGACACGGTACGATCCGGATTCTTCCCGCCGAGCGACGCTCGCGCCTCTTCCACGACGACACAACAAAAAAGGGGCGCTCGTCGCGCCCCTCTTCCCGTGTGCTTACCGCTGAAGCGTCACGCCGCGTCAGCCGAGCTCGCTCACGAGTTCCGGCACGAGCGCGAACAGGTCGCCAACGAGGCCGTAGTCGGCCACGCTGAAGATCGGCGCTTCGGGATCCTTGTTGATCGCGACGATCACCTTCGAATCCTTCATCCCGGCCAGATGCTGGATCGCGCCCGAGATGCCGACCGCGATGTACAGCTGCGGCGCGACGATCTTGCCGGTCTGGCCGACCTGGTAGTCGTTCGGCACGTAGCCGGCGTCGACTGCCGCGCGCGATGCGCCGAGTGCGGCCGACAGCTTGTCCGCCAGCGGCTCCAGCACCTTCGTGTAGTTCTCGCCGCTGCCCAGACCGCGGCCGCCCGACACGATGATGCTCGCGCTGGTCAGCTCCGGACGGTCCAGCTTCGTCACTTCACGGCTGACGAATTGCGACTTGCCGGCGCCGGCTGCCGCTTCGATCTTCTCGACCGCTGCGCTGCCGCCTTCCGCTGCAACCGGATCGAAACCGGTCGCACGCACCGTGATGACCTTGATCGGGTCGCTCGATTGCACCGTCGCGATCGCGTTACCGGCGTAGATCGGGCGCTCGAACGTGTCGGCCGAATCGACTGCCGTGATGTCCGAGATCTGCGCGACGTCGAGCTTCGCGGCGATACGCGGCGCGACGTTCTTGCCGTAGGCCGTCGCCGGCGCGAGGATGTGCGAGTAGTCCTTCGCGATGTTCAGCGCGGTCGTCTCGACGTTTTCCGCCAGGCCTTCGGCCAGTTGCGGCGCGTCGGCCAGCAGCACCTTCGACACACCCGCGATCTTCGCGGCCGCGTCGGCAGCCGCTTGCGCGTTGTGACCCGCGACCAGCACGTGAATGTCGCCGCCGATCTTTGCCGCCGCCGCCACCGTGTTCAGCGTCGCGGCCTTGATCGACGCGTTGTCGTGTTCTGCAATTACCAGAATCGTCATTTCTTTCCGCTCCCTTTACAGCACCTTGGCTTCGGTCTTCAGCTTCTCGACCAGCGTCTTCACGTCCGGCACCTTCACGCCGGCCGCGCGCTTCGGCGGCTCGACCACCTTCAGCGTCTTCAGACGCGGCGCGACGTCCACGCCGAGGTCTTCCGGTTTCACCGTTTCGAGCGGCTTCTTCTTCGCCTTCATGATGTTCGGCAGCGTCACGTAGCGCGGCTCGTTCAGGCGCAGGTCGGTCGTCACGACCGCCGGCAGCGTCAGCGACAGCGTTTCCGCGCCGCCGTCGACTTCACGCGCAACGGTTGCCTTGCCGTCGGCGATCGTCACCTTCGATGCGAACGTCGCTTGCGGCAGACCTGCCAGCGCGGCCAGCATCTGGCCGGTCTGGTTCGAATCGTCGTCGATCGCCTGCTTGCCGAGGATCACCAGTTGCGGCTGTTCCTTGTCGACCAGCGCCTTGAGGATCTTCGCAACGGCCAACGGCTCGACGCTGTCGTTCGACTCGACGAGGATCGCGCGATCCGCGCCGATCGCCAGCGCCGTGCGCAGCGTTTCCTGCGCTTGCGCGACGCCCACCGACACCGCGATCACTTCGGTCGCGACGCCCGCTTCCTTCAGGCGCACGGCTTCTTCAACGGCGATTTCGTCGAACGGGTTCATCGACATCTTCACGTTCGCGATGTCGACACCCGTGTTGTCCGACTTCACGCGGACCTTCACGTTGTAGTCGACCACTCTTTTCACTGGCACCAGGATTTTCATGCACACGCTCCAAAGTTACGAATACGACCAGAGGCCATTTTATAGCGCGACCTCATGACTGCGCGGCCAGGCGGACCCAACCATCATGGTTGTCGAGGATACCGCTTCTTGGCGACGCGCCAATGATAGCGAACGGTCGTTCTATTTTAAAAGAGAAAAAACCCGGACGCAAAGCCCGGGTTTTCGATCATCGACTCTAATCCCGCCGGGCGTCCGCGCTCCATCGGTTACCAGGCGGCAACGACCGCGCCGCCGAACTTGCCTTCGATGAACTGCTTCACGTCGGCCGAGTGGTACGCCGCAATCAGCTTGGCGACCCACGGCTTGTTCCGGTCCGCCTCGCGGATCGCGAGAATGTTCGCGTACGGGCCGTTCGGGCCCTCGATCGCGATCGCGTCCTGCTTCGGTTTCAACCCCGCTTCCATCGCGTAGTTGGTATTGATCGCGGCCGCGTCGACGTCGCCGAGCGAGCGCGGAATCTGCGCCGCGTCGAGCTCGACGATCTTCAGCTTGCGCGGATTGTCGACGATATCGAGCGGCGTCGCCTTCAGCCCTGCATCCGCGCGCAGCTTCAACAGCCCCTGCTTCTGCAGCAACAGCAGCGCGCGGCCGCCGTTGGTCGGATCGTTCGGAACCGCGACGCGCGCGCCCGGCTTCAGTTCGGCCAGCGACTTCACGCGCTTCGAATAGATGCCCATCGGGAACGTGACGGTGTCCGCGACCTTGAGCAGCTTGTAGCCGCGATCCTTCACCTGCGCCTGCAGATACGGATCGTGCTGGTAGCTGTTCGCGTCGAGGTCGCCCGACGCGAGCGCCGCGTTCGGCTGCACGTAATCGGAGAACTCGACGATGCGGATCTCCAGGCCGTCCTTCGCCGCGACCTTCTTCACCACTTCCATGATCTGCGCGTGCGGACCGCCCGTCACCCCCACCTTGATGGTTTCGGCCTGCGCATGCGCGCCCGCGAACAGCGCGGCCGCGCCCAGCGCCGCCGCGAATTTCAGCATGAAGCGTCGTTGCATCGTGTCTTTCCTGTCGGATCGGTTTGGTCTTATTTGTGGCTCAGCCGGCGCACCAGCCAGTCGCCGAACGATTGCACGATCTGCACGAACACGATCAGGATCGCGACGACCGTCCACATCACTTCCGGCAGATAGCGCTGGTACCCGTAGCGGATCCCGAGATCGCCGAGCCCGCCGCCGCCGATCGCACCCGCCATCGCCGAATAGCCGACGAGCGACACGAACGTGATCGTCAGGCCCGCGACGACGCCCGGCAGCGATTCGGGCAACAGCACCTTGAATACGATCTGCGACGTGGTCGCGCCCATCGACTGCGCGGCCTCGATCAACCCGCGATCGACCTCGCGCAGCGCCGTTTCGACGAGACGCGCGATGAACGGCGCGGCCGCGAGCGTCAGCGGCACGACCGCCGCGGCCGTGCCGATCGACGAACCGGTGACGAGCCGCGTGAACGGAATCACCGCGACCAGCAGAATGATGAACGGCGTCGAGCGGACCGCGTTCACGATGCCGCCGAGCACGCGATTCACCGCGAGGTTCTGCAACACGCCCTGGCGATCGGTCAGGTAGAGCAGCACGCCGAGCGGCAGGCCGACGAGCGCGCCAACCGCCCCGGAGATGCCGACCATGATCAGCGTCTCCCAGAACGACTGCACGAACATATCGAACATCTCACTCAACATACGAAAGCTCCTCTACCACCACACCTTGTTCGCGCAGGAACGCGAGCGCCTGCCCGACCTTGCCCGGCTCGCCGCCGGCGAGCACCGCGAGCGAACCGAATGCCTGCCCCTGGATCTCGTCGATCTGGCCGTGCAGGATGTTGAAATCGAGTTCGTACCGGCGGATCGTCTCCGACAGGATCGGCTGGTCGACACCCGAGCCCGTGAACGCGAGCCGCAGCAGATGGCCGCTGCCCGTCTTCAGCCGCTCGGCCACGCGCGCCTTCAGCGCGGGCGGCAGTTCCTGCGCGATCACGTCGCCGATCAGCGCGCGCGTGACTTCGTGATGCGGCTGCAGGAACACGTCGATCACGCGGCCCTCTTCGACCACGCGCCCCGCGTCGAGCACCGCGACGCGATCGCAGACCTGCTTGATCACTTCCATCTGGTGCGTGATCAGCACGATCGTCAGCCCGAGTTCGCGGTTGATGCGCTTCAGCAGATCGAGGATCGAACGCGTGGTTTCGGGATCGAGCGCGGACGTCGCCTCGTCCGACAGCAGCACCTTCGGCTGGCTCGCCAGCGCGCGGGCGATGCCGACGCGCTGCTTCTGGCCGCCGCTGATCTGCGCCGGATAGCGATCCTTCTGCGCGGACAGCCCGACCAGGTCGAGCAGCGGCAATACGGCGGCCTCGATGTCGGCACGGCTCGCGCCGGCCAGTTCGAGCGGCAGCGCAACGTTGTCGAACACCGTGCGCGACGACAGCAGGTTGAAGTGCTGGAAGATCATGCCGATCTCGCGGCGCGCCTCGCGCAGCGCGCTGGCCGACAGCAGCATCAGGTCGCGCCCGCCGACGACGACATTGCCTTCGGTCGGCCGCGTGAGCAGGTTGATGGTGCGCACGAGCGTGCTCTTGCCGGCGCCGCTTCGGCCGATGATGCCGAACACCTCGCCTTGCGGGATCGTCAGGTTGACGTTGCGCAACGCTTCGACCCAGCCGCCCGGGCCGGGGAAACGCTGCGAAAGATTGCGTAATTCGATCATGTAAACAAAACGGCGGCCGGCCGGCGAGTTGGCCCGCCAGTCGGCCGCCGATGCATCGGGAATAGCCGGCGATTTTACCGCAAACCCCTCATTCCCCTTAATAATCGATTTCGATCTTTTCATAACCAGACGAAATTAGAGGAGCGCTGCTTCGCCCACGCCGGGAGGCCGCGACTATGATCGGGAACTCACTCGCCAACGAACCGGAGACACGCCAGATGAGCGCCACCACCACGCCGGCCGCCGCACCCGCCGCCATTGCCGGATCGGCGCCTTCGGCGCCCGCGCCGCACATGGGCCGGCTGCGTACCGCGGACGGGTTCGAACTGGCGTCGTACCGCTGGCCGGCCGGCGACGGCAGCGGGCCGCCGCGCGCGACGATCGCGCTCGTGCACGGCCTCGCCGAACACGCGGGCCGCTATGCCGCGCTCGCCGGCCGGCTGAACGCAGCCGGCATCGACGTGCTTGCGATCGATCTGCGCGGGCATGGCCAGTCGCCCGGCAAACGCGTGTGGGTCGAGCGTTTCGACGGCTACCTGAACGACGCGGATGCGCTGGTCGCCGAAGCCGCGCGCGGCGATGCGCCGCTGTTCCTGATGGGGCACAGCATGGGCGGCGCGATCGCGGCGCTCTACGCGATCGAACGTGCACCGGCTCGCGGCCACGCGGTGGCCGGCCTCGTGCTGTCGAGTCCGGCGCTTGCGCCGGGGCGCGACGTGCCGCGCTGGATGCTTGCGCTCAGCCGCCTCATCAGCCGTGCATGGCCTACTTTCCCCGCGATCAGGATCGATGCGGCCCTGCTGTCGCGCGATCCGGCCGTCGTCGCCGCCAATCGCGCCGACCCGCTCGTGCATCACGGCGCCGTGCCCGCCCGCACCGGCGCGGAGATCCTCGATGCGATGGCGCGCATCGAGCGCGGCCGCGGCGCGCTGCGCGTGCCGGTGCTCGTCTATCACGGCACGGAGGACAAGCTGACCGAGCCCGACGGCAGCCGGGCGTTCGGCGCGCACGTCGGTTCGCCCGATCGTACGCTGACGCTGTACGAAGGCGGCTTCCACGAAACGATGAACGATCTCGAACGCGACCGCGTGATCGACGCGCTGATCGCGTGGATTCATGCGCGCGTGCCGGCGCGCTGAACGCGCCCGGCCCGGCCAGTCAATCGCGAATCAGATCCCGGCCAGCACGCGCAGGTGCGCGACGACACTGCGCCCGAGCGCGGACAGGTTGTAGCCGCCCTCGAGGCAACTGACGATACGGCCCTGCGCATGCCGGCGCGCCACGTCGACGATCCGCGCGGTCAGCCATTCGAAGTCGGCTTCGACGAGGCCGAGATTGCCGATATCGTCCTCGCGATGCGCATCGAAGCCGGCCGACACGAACAGCATCTGCGGCTTGAACGCGTCGAGGCGCGGCAGCCAGAACATGTCGACGGCTTCGCGGATCGCCATCCCGTTGCTGCGTGCGGGCATCGGCAGGTTGACCATGTTCGGCGCCTGATGATCGACGCCCGAGAACGGATACAGCGGATGCTGGAAGAAACTGCACATCAGCACGCGCTCGTCGTTCGCGAACGCCGCCTCGGTTCCGTTGCCGTGATGCACGTCGAAATCGACGATCGCGACGCGCTCGATGCCGTGTACGTCGAGTGCGTGCCGTGCGGCGATCGCGACGTTGTTGAAGAAGCAGAAGCCCATCGCGCGCGCGGGCTCCGCATGGTGGCCGGGCGGGCGGACGCCGCAGAACGCATTCGCATAGCGGCCTTCGATCACCGCGTCGGTCGCCGCGATCGCGGCGCCGGCCGCGCGCAGTGCCGCGCGCCACGTGTCGCGATTCATCAGCGTGTCGGGATCGATCTCGACGTAACCGTCGACCGGCGTCATGCTCCGGATGTAGTCGATGTGCGCCTGCGTATGCACCCGGCCCAGCGCGACCTCGCTCGCGAACGGCGCGGTTTCGTGCACGATCAGGTCGTCGATGCGGCTCGCAATCAGTTGATCCTGGATCGCCGACAGGCGGGCCGGACATTCCGGATGCCATTCCCCCATCTCGTGCAGCATGCAGTCGGGGTGCGTATAGAAAGCGGTTGCCATAAGCTGTCATCCGCGGCGCACGGTGCGTCGCAGGTCTCCATCAATGATGTCCATCGTCTGCCGCGAATTCGCCGCTAACTTACCACAACGGGGGCCAGCTTCGGCCCGGTGCGCCGGATGCGTCGGGTATACTGCGCCGAACACAATCGCCCTGTCCGCCCGCTTCGACATGAATTCCAGCAAGCCTGCCGCCCTTCTTTCCGCGCTGTTCCGGGTTCGCGTTCCGCTCGTCGCCGCTGCCCTCGCCGCGGCCCTCGGCACCGCGTCTGCCGTCGCGCAGACGCAGCCGGCGAAGCCCGCCGGCACGCTCGTCGCCCAAGCCCAGCCGCAGCAGGAGACGCCGCAAGGCCAGACCTTCGAAGAGGAAATCGTTCCACAGCGTTACGCGAACAATGCGAAGGTCGACGCGTTCATCGACGAGATGGTGAGCCGCAACGGTTTCGATTCGGCAAGCCTGCATGCGCTGTTTTCGCGCATCAGCTACTCGGCGACGGCCGTCAAGCTCGTGAAGCCGGCCCCGTCGCCGACGGTCAAGAACTGGCGCGTCTATCGCTCGCGCTTCATCGAGCCGATCCGCATCAACGCGGGCGTGAAGTTCTGGAAAGCGAACCAGGCCACGCTTCAGCGCGCGTCCGAGCAGTTCGGCGTGCCGCCCGAGGTGATCGTCGGCATCATCGGCGTCGAGACCATCTATGGCCGCTACATGGGCAATTTCCGCGTGCTCGACGCGCTGACGACGCTCACGTTCGACTACCCGGACACGCCGAACCGCGACAGCCGCCAGGCCACGTTCCGCAAGAACCTCGAAGACTTCCTGGTCTGGACCCGCGACAACCAGCTCGACCCCACCACCGTGCTCGGCTCGTACACCGGCGCGATCGGGATTCCGCAGTTCCTGCCGAGCAGCATCCGCGAATATGCGGTCGACTTCGACGGCACGGGTCACGTCGATCTGCGCAGCAGTCCTGTCGATGCGATCGGCAGCGTCGCGAACTACCTGAAGCAGCACGGCTGGGAAACGGACCGTCCGGTGGTCTGGCAGATCACGCCCGATACAGGCAGCCTGGGCATCGCCCAGGCCGCCGCCGACGGCCAGCCCGAACCGCACTGGGCGCTGTCGCAACTGCTGCGCGCGGGCATGACGTTGAACGAGCCGACGGTCAACATCACGACCGAAGCCGGCACGCCGGTCACCGTGGTCGACTTGCCGACGCCGGGTCGCGCGACCGAATACATGCTCGGCCTGAAGAACTTCTATGTGCTGACGCGCTACAACCGGAGTTTCTTCTACGCGCTCACCGTGTACCAGCTCGGCGAGGCCGTGAAAGCGCAGATGGAAGCGAGCGGCGCGCTGCAACCCGCCGCTGCCGCGACGCAGTCGCAGTAAGCACCGGTCGCCCAAAGAAAAAACGCCGCAGAAGCGGCGTTTTTTATCGATGCGCGGGCCGCGCCCCCTCTCGCTCAGGCGGGAAACACGCCCGTGGACAGGTAGCGGTCGCCACGATCGCAGACGATGAACACGATCGTCGCGTTCTCGACCTGGCGCGCGATGCGCAACGCGACTTCGCATGCGCCGCCCGACGAAATGCCCGCGAAGATACCTTCGACCGCCGCGAGCCGGCGCGTCATCGTTTCCGACGCAGCCTGACTCACGCTCTCGACGCGGTCGACGCGGCTGCGATCGAAAATGGTCGGCATGTACGCTTCCGGCCACTTGCGAATACCCGGAATACGCGAGCCGTCTTCCGGCTGCGCACCGATGATCTCGATCGCCGGATTCTGTTCCTTCAGGTAGCGCGACGTGCCCATGATCGTGCCCGTCGTGCCCATGGCGGACACGAAGTGCGTGATGCGCCCCTCGGTATCGCGCCAGATCTCCGGCCCCGTGCCTTCGTAGTGCGCGACGGGATTGTCGGGGTTGCCGAACTGGTCGAGGATCACGCCCTTGCCTTCGCGCTGCATCTGCTCCGCGAGGTCGCGCGCCAGTTCCATCCCGCCCTTCACCGGCGTCAGGATGATTTCGGCGCCATAAGCCGCCATGCTCTGGCGGCGCTCGACCGACAGATCCTCCGGCATGATCAGCACCATCTTGTAGCCGCGGATCGCCGCGGCCATCGCGAGCGCGATGCCCGTGTTGCCGCTCGTCGCCTCGATCAGCGTATCGCCCGGCTTGATGCGCCCGCGCGCCTCGGCCTTGCCGATCATCGACAGCGCCGGACGATCCTTCACGGAACCGGCCGGATTGTTGCCCTCGAGCTTCGCGAGCACCACGTTGTTGCGGGCGCGAATCTCGTCGTCCGGCAGGCGGACCAGTTGCACGAGCGGCGTATTGCCGATCGTGTCTTCGATAGTTTTGTAAGCCATGGATATACCGTGAGTGCGAGGCCGATCAACCGATCGATTGTAAACCAGCGCCGGCACGCGCGTCGGCAACCCCATTGCGACGATGGAATACGCACGCCGCGCGGTCGCGATCGCCGCGCATGCCGCTCCATGCAAAAAAACCCGCGGCATGCCGCGGGAAGCCGTCGCAACGACGGCGACTGAAGGAGCCCTTGGTCGGGTAGGTGCGACCCGTTATTTCTGCGCGGTGCGAGCCGGTGCAGCGGCAGGTTTCGCCGCCGCCGGCTTGCCTGCGGCTGACGGCGCCGCGCCCGCCGCCGCACCGATCGTCAACCCTTCCTGCTGAAGCCGCTCGACGGTATGCCCGCCCATGCCCTTCACGCGCGCGGCGAGATCGTCTGCATTCCTGAACGGGCCGCGTGCGCCGCGCTCGTCGAGAATCGCCTTCGCCCGCGCCGGACCGATGCCCTTGATACCGACGAGCGCATCCTCGTTCGCGGTGTTGACGTCGACGGCCGCCCAGGCCGACGCCACTGCGCCGAGCATGACCGCCGCGGCAAACCATTTCCTGATCATGTGCTGGATCTCCGAAGAAAAACGGCCGGCGGCTGCCGACCGTGAGACCCAGTCTATCGACGCAACGCGTCGGTTTAAACCTGGCCGGATAGCCAACGGACGTAGCGGTCGACGCCTTCCTGCACGGTCAGGAACGGTGCGTCGTAGCCGGCCGCGCGCAGCTTCGTCTGGTCGGCCTGCGTGAAGCACTGGTACTTGCCGCGCAGCGCATCGGGGAACGGCACGTATTCGATCAAGCCCTGCTCGACCTGCTGCGCGAGCGTGAGCGGCGGCTGGTTGTCGAGTGCGCGCAGCGTGTTCACGACCGTCGACGCGATATCGTTGAACGGTTGCGCGCGGCCGGTGCCGAGATTGAAGATGCCCGACTTCTCCGGATGATCGAAGAAGAACAGGTTCACCTTGGTTACGTCCTCGACGGACACGAAATCGCGCGTCTGCTCGCCCGGCGCATAACCGTTGTACTCGCCGAACAACTTCACCTTGCCTTCCGCGCGGAACTGGTTGAAGTTGTGGAACGCGACCGACGCCATGCGCCCCTTGTGCGTCTCGCGCGGGCCGTACACGTTGAAATAGCGGAAGCCCGCGATCTGGCTCTTCGCGCTCGGCAGCACGCGACGGATCACCTGGTCGAACAGGAACTTCGAATAGCCGTATACGTTCAACGGCGCCTCGACGTCGCGTTCCTCGACGAAACGCGTCGAGCCGCCGTAAATCGCGGCCGACGATGCATACAGGAACTGCGTGCCCTGCGCGAGGCAGGTATCGAGCACCGCGCGGCTGTAGCGGAAGTTGTTGTCCATCATGTAGCGGCCGTCGGTTTCCATCGTGTCCGAACAGGCACCTTCATGAAATACCGCGCGCACCTTGCCGAAATCGCCGCGCGCGAAGCGTTCGACGAATTCGGTCTTGTCGAGATAGTCGTCGATCTCGCAGTCGACGAGATTGCGGAACTTGTCCGCGCGCGTCAGGTTGTCGACCGCGATGATGCGCGTCTCGCCGCGCTCGTTGAGCGCCTTGACGATGTTCGCGCCGATGAAACCGGCTGCGCCGGTAACGATGAGGGTCATGATCGTCCTGCCTGAAAAGTGCGAGCCACTCGTGCGGCGCGCTCGTCGCGCCGCCGAATGCACTCAGTGAAACAGTTCGTCGTAGTCCACCGTGGCCGTGCCGAGCTTGCCGACCACGATGCCGGCCGCGCGATTCGCGAGCACCACGGCGTCGACGAGCGGCACACCGGCGCCGAGCATCGTCGCGACCGTCGCGATCACGGTGTCGCCCGCGCCCGACACGTCGAACACTTCACGCGCGAGCGCCGGCGCATGCAGTTCGCCGCCCGCGGAAAAGAGCGTCATGCCCTCTTCCGAGCGCGTGAGCAACAACGCGTCGATGCCGAGCGCCGCACGCAGATTCGCGACGCGCGCGCGCAGGTCGTCTTCCGATTTCCACTGCCCGACCACCTCGCGCAGTTCCGCGCGATTCGGCGTGATCAGCGATGCGCCGCGATAGCGTTCCCAGTCGTCGCCCTTCGGGTCGACCAGAACCGCCTTGCCGGCCGCACGCGCCTTCTCGATCATCGTCGTGACGTGCGTCAGGCCGCCTTTCGCGTAATCCGACATCAGCACGACGTCGTGCTGCGGCAACAGCGCATCGAAGCGCGCGAGCCCCGCGAGCAGCACCTCGTGCGTCGGCATCGCCTCGAAGTCGACGCGCAGCAACTGCTGCTGACGCGCGAGCACGCGCAGCTTGATCGTGGTCGGCAAGGCCGGATCGCGCTCGAGATGCGGCGTCACGCCGCTGCTGCCGAGCAGCTCGACGATCCGCTCGCCGGGCTCGTCGCAACCGACGACGCACAACAGCCCGGCCTGGCCGCCGAGCGTCACGGCATTGCGCGCAACGTTGGCCGCACCGCCGAGCCGCTCCTCCTGACGCTGCACGTGCACCACCGGCACCGGCGCTTCGGGCGAAATGCGATCGACGTTGCCGAACCAGTAACGGTCGAGCATCACGTCGCCGACGACGAGCACACGCGAGCGCGCGAGTTGCTCGCGCGGCACCGGAACGACTTCGCGAAGAGTATTCATCGTACGTTCAGCCACGGGGGAACGACTGGGGATCGACATACGGCCGGCCGATCGCGTAGTAATCGATGCCCAGTTCGGCCATCGCGTCCGGCTCGTACAGGTTGCGCCCGTCGAAGATCACCGGCGCCTTCAGTTCGGCCTTCAGGCGCGTGAAATCGGGGCTGCGGAATTCCTTCCATTCGGTCACGATCACGAGTGCGTCCGCGCCCGTGACCGCGGCATCCTGCGTGTCGACGAGATGCAGTCGCGCCAGCATGTGCGCATCGTCGCCGAAATCCAGCGCGAACACGCGCCGCGCTTCGTCGACGGCGACCGGATCGTAGGCGCGCACGGTCGCACCGCGTTCGAGCAGCGCGGCGATCAGGCGGCGGCTCGGCGCCTCGCGCATGTCGTCGGTGTTCGGTTTGAACGCCAGACCCCAGACCGCGAATTCGCGCCCCGCCAGGTCGGCGCCGAAGCGCTGCTCGATCTTGCCGATCAGCACGTCCTTCTGTGCATGGTTGGCGGCCTCGACGGCCTCCAGGATGCGCAGCGGCTGGCCGTTCTCGCCGGCGGTGCGGATCAGCGCCTGCACGTCCTTCGGAAAGCACGAGCCGCCGTAGCCGACGCCCGCGTACAGGAAGTGATAGCCGATGCGCGGATCGGAGCCGATCCCGCGGCGCACGGCCTCGATGTCGGCGCCGACCTTGTCGGCGAGATTCGACATCTCGTTCATGAACGAGATGCGCGTCGCAAGCATCGCGTTCGCCGCATACTTCGCGAATTCGGCCGAACGCACGTCCATGTAGATCGTGCGCTCGTGATTGCGGTTGAACGGCGCGTAGAGCTTCTTCATCTTCTCGCGCGCGATCGTGCCGGTGTCGTCGTCGTCGACGCCGATGATGATCCGGTCCGGGCGCATGAAGTCTTCGACCGCGGCGCCTTCCTTCAGGAATTCCGGGTTCGACACGACCGAGAAGCGATGCGCGACGCTGCCCGCGAGCCCGCGTGCGGCCAACGCCTCGTCGACCACCCCGCGCACGCGCCGCGCGGTGCCGACCGGCACCGTCGACTTGTCGACGATCACCTTGAAGCCCGTCATGTGGCGGCCGATGTTGCGCGCGGCCTCGAGCACGTATTGCAGGTCGGCCGAGCCGTCCTCGTCGGGCGGCGTGCCGACCGCGATGAACTGGATCTCGCCATGCGCGACGCTCGCCTCGATGTCGGTCGAGAAGCGCAAACGCCCCGCCGTGCGGTTGCGCGCGATGATGTCCAGCAGCCCCGGTTCGTGAATCGGCATCCCGCCGTTGTTCAGGATATCGATCTTGCGCGGATCGACGTCGAGACAGAAAACGTCGTGACCGATCTCCGCGAGGCAGGCGCCCGTGACGAGGCCGACATAGCCGGTGCCGATGATGGTGATTTTCATAGATGTTCCGGTACTTCCCGGTAATTGACTAACTTGGCCGCCGGGGCGAGCCCGGCGGCAACCGCAGCGCGTTGGCTCCGCGTGCCGGGATCAGCCCGGCATCGCAGGTTCGACGCGGCGCGGCGCATAGGTTTCCCAGCCGCTGCATCCGGGGCACTGCCAATAGAAGAGCCGCGCCCGGAAACCGCAATTCTGGCACGTATACCGTGGCAGATTTTTCGTGCGCTGCTTGATCAGCGCACGCATCATTTCAAGTTCCTTACGACGCGGCTCCTCGGCCGCCGCGATCTGCGCATCGAGCAGGTGCAGCATCCCCGACAGGTTCGGCGACTTTTCCATCTGCGTCCGCGCAAGCGTGTGTGCCGCATCCTGGCCGCGCAGCCCGGCGATATGCTGATAGGCGATGTCGAGCAGGTCGTTCGACGGATAACGATCGACGTACCCCATCAGCAACTCGGCGCCTTCGGCGTTCTTGCCGAGCGCGACGTATGCCTTCATCAGCTTGTCGGCCACGAGCGGCAGATACGCAGGGTTCTGCGCTTCGACGCGCTTCCAGTGCTCGATCGCGCCCGCGTGATCGCCCGCCGCTTCCGCCGCGTCGCCGGACAGGACCGTCGCACGCACGTTCTGCGGATTCACGCTCAGCGCAAGGCGCAACTGTTCGGCCGCCGCGGCGGCATTCTTGCGCTGCAGCGCGTCCTGCGCGAGTTCGCAGTGAAACTGCGCGATTTCGACGCCGAGCGGCTTGTCGCTCATCGACTCGATGCGTTTCGCCGTATCGATCGACTTGTTCCAGTCCTTCTCGATCTCGTAGATCGTCAGCAGCGCCCGCTGCGCGCCGAGCGCGTAGTCGCCGTCGGCGAGCTTGTGGAACGCCTCTTCCGCGCGATCCAGCAGGCCGGCCTTCAGGAAATCCTGGCCCAGTTCGTACAGCGCGTGGTCACGTTCGTTGACCGGCAGGTCGGTGCGGCTCAGCAGGTTCTGGTGCACGCGGATCGCGCGGTCGGTCTCGCCGCGACGGCGAAACAGGTTGCCGAGCGCGAAGTGCAGCTCGACCGTTTCGGGATCGAGCTTGGCAACCTCGATGAACGCATCGATCGCCTTGTCGGGTTGTTCGTTCAACAGAAAATTCAGGCCGCGAAAATACGAACGCGGCAGGTTGGCGCTCTCCGACAGGAGATTCTTCAGGTCATAGCGTGACGCCGCCCAACCGAGCGCGAACGCGACCGGAATCGCGAGCAACCACCAGAAATCCAGATCCATGCGAAATATCGAAGCAGAGACGAAAACCGCGCGATGATCGCGCGGCGTCCGTGTTAAATGACGGGCGGCATCGGCGGCTGGTCGATGACGGCAGGCGTTTCGCGCGCCGCACGCAGATCGCGCTTCAAACGCCCGTTCTCGAGACGCAGGCGGAAGATCGAAGGCAGCGCGGACAGCAGGCCGGCCAGCAGCCCCACGGCGAAGAATGCCAGGCCGATCAGGATCAGCGGCGCTTGCCATGCGTAGCCGGCAACGAAATTCAGCGTCGCGGTTTGCGTATTGGCCAGCGCAAGCACCAGCAGCAGGACGAACACCAATACCCGGATCAGCCAGACGATAAACTTCATGAAGCCCTCTCTTTGTTGAGGTTTGCCGCGGCGCGCGACTCCCCTTCGTCGCACCGAATCGACCCGTATTGTAAAGGAAGCGTTTCCGCGGCTGCGCACATCCTGTGCGCGGCGTTGCGCGCGGGGCCGGAAATGAAAAAAGCGCCCCCAAGGGGCGCTTTCTTTTCAGCCTTCGCCGGACAGGTTCCGGGCACACCGAACGACGTTCAACGCTCGTCGTCCGGATCGTCAGCCTTCAGCGGTTCACCGGCGCGGCCGTCGACGCGTTCACGCAATTCCTTGCCAGGCTTGAAGTGCGGCACGAACTTCTCGGGCACCTGCACTTTCTCCCCCGACTTCGGGTTGCGTCCGACGCGCGCCGGGCGACGATTGAGGCCAAAGCTGCCGAAACCCCGAATTTCAATGCGATGCCCTTTCGCCAGGGCGTCGGACATCGCATCGAGCATCGTTTTCACCGCGAAATCCGCATCCTTGAGGACAAGTTGCGGAAATCGCGATGCCAGCTGCGCGACCAACTCGGATTTGGTCATACTTCAGCAGACCTCGTAAGGCTTACTGGTTTTGGCCGTCGAGCTTCGCCTTCAGCAGCGCGCCGAGGTTGGTCGTACCGGTCGCAGCAGCGCTGGAGTCCGACTGCAGGCCGCGGATCGCTTCCTGTTGTTCGGCCGAATCCTTCGCCTTGATCGACAGGTTGATGCCGCGCGACTTGCGATCGATGTTGATCACCATCGCGTTGACCTTGTCGCCTTCCTTCAGCACGTTGCGTGCGTCTTCGACGCGATCCTGCGAGATTTCCGACGCACGCAGGTAGCCTTCGATGTCGCCCGTCAGCGTGACGACCGCACCCTTCGCATCGACCGTCTTCACGACGCCGTCGACGATCGAGCCCTTGTCGTTCATTGCAACGTAGTTGCTGAACGGATCGCCTTCGAGCTGCTTGATGCCGAGCGAAATGCGCTCCTTCTCGACGTCGATGCCGAGCACGATCGCTTCGACTTCGTCGCCCTTCTTGTACTTGCGAACGGCTTCTTCGCCGGCTTCGCTCCACGACAGGTCCGACAGGTGGACCAGGCCGTCGATGCCGCCCGGCAGACCGATGAACACGCCGAAGTCGGTGATCGACTTGATTGCGCCCGTGATCTTGTCGCCCTTCTTGAAGTTGCGGCTGAAGTCGTCCCACGGATTCGGCTTGCACTGCTTCATGCCGAGGCTGATACGACGACGGTCTTCGTCGATCTCGAGGACCATGACTTCGACTTCGTCGCCCAGCTGGACAACCTTCGACGGCGCAACGTTCTTGTTGGTCCAGTCCATTTCCGACACGTGGACGAGGCCTTCGATGCCCGATTCCACTTCGACGAATGCGCCGTAGTCGGTGATGTTCGTGACCTTGCCGAACAGACGCGTGCCCGACGGGTAACGGCGCGAGATGCCTTCCCACGGATCGTCGCCCAGTTGCTTGATGCCCAGCGAGACGCGGTTCTTCTCTTGGTCGAACTTGAGGATCTTCGCGGTGACTTCCTGGCCAACCGACAGGACTTCGCTCGGGTGACGCACACGACGCCATGCGATGTCGGTGATGTGCAGCAGGCCGTCGATGCCGCCGAGGTCGACGAACGCGCCGTAATCGGTGATGTTCTTGACCACGCCGTTGACGATCGCGCCTTCCTTCAGCGTCTCGAGCAGCTTCGCGCGCTCTTCGCCTTGCGTTGCTTCGATCACTGCACGACGCGACAGCACGACGTTGTTGCGCTTGCGATCGAGCTTGATCACGCGGAACTCGAGCGTCTTGCCTTCGTACGGGGTCGTGTCCTTGACCGGACGCGTGTCGACCAGCGAACCCGGCAGGAACGCGCGGATGCCGTTGACCATCACGGTCATGCCGCCCTTCACCTTGCCGGTGATCGTGCCGGTGACGAGTTCGTTGTTGTCGAGGGCCTTTTCCAGCGACAGCCACGATGCGAGGCGCTTCGCCTTGTCGCGCGACAGGATCGTGTCGCCGTAGCCGTTTTCGAGTGCGTCGATCGCGACGGACACGAAATCGCCCGACTGCACCTCAACCTCGCCCTGATCGTTCAGGAATTCCTCGATCGGAATGTAAGCCTCGGACTTCAGGCCTGCATTGACGACCACGAAGTTGTGGTCGACGCGCACGACTTCGGCGGAAATCACTTCGCCGGCGCGCATGTCTTGGCGGGTCAGCGACTCTTCGAACAGAGCCGCAAAGGATTCGGTATTCGGGGTGGAGGTTTGCAGGTCGGACATAAAAATCTGATTGTGCATGGCTCGCTGTGCCACGCCGGCCGGAATGGCAGGCTGAAAGGGCCAGATCGAAGACCACACGGGGTTAAGGGTTCGAAACACGCTCCGCACTCACGCGCGGAGCACCTACTGCCGCCCAGCCTTCTCAGGCTGGCTGGCCGAGCGCCCGGTACCACTGCAGCACCTGATCGACGGCTTCATCGACCGAAAGTGCCGACGTATCGAGCAACTTGGCATCTGCCGCAGGCTTCAGCGGCGCGGCCGCGCGATTGCTGTCGCGCGCGTCACGTTCACGAAGATCCCGGAGCAAGTCATCTATGTTAGCAGAAAAACCTTTTTGCATCAATTGCTTATGCCGTCTGGTCGCGCGCGCCTCGGCGCTGGCCGTCAGGAACACCTTCAGCACGGCGTCGGGGAAGATCACCGTGCCCATGTCGCGCCCGTCCGCCACGAGGCCCGGCGTCTTGCGAAACGCCCGCTGGCGCGCGACGAGCGCGGTGCGCACGGGGCCGTGCACGGCAATGGCCGACGCGCGGTTGCCGACCGCTTCGGCACGGATGTCGTTCGACACGTCGACGCCGTCGAGCTGCGCGCAACCTTCACGGAACGTGATGTGCAGATCGTCGATCAGCTTCACCAGCGCGTCGATGTCTTCCGCTGCGATTCCGTAGCGCACGCTCGCGAGCGCCGCCAGCCGGTACAGCGCGCCGCTGTCGAGCAGGTGGAAGCCGAGGTGCGCGGCGACGAGCGCCGCGACGGTGCCCTTGCCGGAGGCGGTCGGGCCGTCGATCGTGATGACGGGAGTCGGGTGAAAGGGTCGGGTCGATTTCATCGGAACAGTCGGATCAGGCTTTGGCGAGCGCGGCGAAGCGGTCGAAATAGTCGGGGAACGTCTTGCCGACGCACTTCGGATCGTTGATCCGCACGGGCACGCCGCCCAGGCTGACGAGCGAGAAGCACATCGCCATCCGGTGATCGTCGTACGTATCGATCGCCGCGTTCGGCGTGAGCTTTTCCGGCGGCGTGACGACGAGATAGTCGAGGCCTTCCTCGACGATCGCGCCGACCTTGCGCAGCTCGGTCGCCATCGCGGCGATGCGGTCGGTCTCCTTCACGCGCCAGCTCGCGATGTTGCGCAGCGTGCTCGTGCCGTTCGCGAACAGCGCCGCGATCGCGATGGTCATCGCCGCGTCGGGAATCAGGTTGAAGTCCATGTCGATCGGCTCGAGCTTGCCGTGATCGTGGCCGATGCCGCGCACGTCGATCCAGTCGTCGCCCATCGTCACGTTCGCGCCCATCTGCATCAGCGCATTCGCGAAGCCGACGTCGCCCTGGATGCTTGCCCGCCCCACGCCCTCGACCCGCAGCGGGCCACCGCCCAGCGCGCCGGCCGCGAGGAAGTACGACGCGGACGACGCGTCGCCCTCGACCATGATCCGCCCCGGCGAGCGGTAGCGCACGCCGGCCGGCACGACGAAGCGCTGCCAGCCGTCGCGCTCGACGCTCACGCCGAAGCGCGCCATCAGCCGGATCGTGATGTCGATGTACGGCTTCGAGATCAGCTCGCCGTCGACTTCGACGACGGTCCGGCCGTCCTTCGCCTTCACGAGCGGCAGCGTCATCAGGAGCGCGGTGAGGAACTGGCTCGACACGTCGCCGCGCACGCGGATCGGCGCATCGACCGAGATCGTCGCGGGCTTGATCCGCAGCGGCGGGTAGCCTTCGTTCAGCTCGTAGTCGATCTGCGCGCCGATCTGGCGCAAGCCGTCGACGAGATCGCCGATCGGCCGCTCGTGCATGCGGGGCACGCCGTGCACCCGGTAGTCGCCGCCGTTCACCGCGAGCGCGGCGGTCAGCGGCCGCACGGCCGTGCCCGCGTTGCCGAGGAACAGGTCGGCCGTCTTCGCGGTAAACGCGCCGCGCGTGCCGGCGACGACACAGGTGTCGCCGTCGCGCGCGAGCTTCACGCCGAGCTTGCCGAGTGCGTCGAGCATCACGCGCGTGTCGTCGGAGTCGAGCAGGTTGGTGATCGTCGTTTCGCCTTCGGCGAGCGCCGCGAGCAGCAACACGCGGTTCGAAATGCTCTTCGAGCCGGGCAGGCGCACGGTGCCCGATGCACTGGAGTACGGGCCGAGATCGAGGTAGTCCATGGGAATCGTCCTGTTATTTCTTGACCGGTTCGGCAGCGGGCGCGCCGCCGCGTTCCTGCCATGCCTTGCGCGCGGCGCGCGAGCGCGTGAATACGGCTTCGAGCGCCGCGCCGTCGCCGGCGTCGATCGCCGCGCGCAACCGCGTGAGCACGCGCGTGTAGCCGTCGAGTTCGTCGAGCAGCGCCGCGCGGTTCGCGACGCACACGTCGCGCCACATTTCCGGGTTCGACGCCGCGATGCGCGTGAAATCTCGAAAACCGCCGGCCGCGTACGAGAATTTCAGTTCCGCGTCGGCCTCGCCGAGAATCTGCTCGACGAGCGCGAACGACAGCACGTGCGGCAGATGGCTGATCGACGCGAATACGCGATCGTGCTGTTCGGTGGTCATCGTGCGCACGTCGGCGCCGGTCGCGCGCCACATCGCGTCGATCCGGGCCACCGCTTCGGGCGCGTTCTCCGGCAGCGGGCACAGTACGACGTTGCGGCCGACGTAGAGGTCCGGCAACGCAGCCTCGACGCCGCTCGACTCGCGCCCGGCGATCGGATGCCCCGGCACGAACTGCACGATCCGCACGCCGAGCGCGTCGCGCGCAGCCGCAACGACATCGGACTTGGTGCTGCCCGCATCGGTGACGATCGTCGCGCCGTCGAGCCACGGCGCAATGCGCGCGAGCAACGGGCCCGTCTGTGCGACGGGCGCGGCCAGCAGGACGAGATCGGCGCCGGCAAGGGCGTCGCGCACCTGCGCGTCGTCGTCGAGCGCCGCCGCGCGGTCGATCACGCCGAGCGACAGCGCGCGCTCGACCGACGCACGCGAACGGCCCACGCCGACGATCTCGCCCGCACCGCCCGGCGCGCGCTCGCGCAGCGCGCGAGCCAGCGATCCGCCGATCAGGCCGACGCCGAAGATGACCAGTTTGTTGAATGCAAAGCCTGACACGACAAGAGCCAAGTTACGCATGCGGGACGACGCCCCGCACGCGGAATTCCAGATTCCGGGCAACGGGCCCGCACCCGGCGCAACCTGCGCCGGATACCGCCCGCTCCCGCCTTCGGCAGCGCCGATCGGCCTGCCCTGCCCGCTTCTTCGCGCACCGCAGGCGACGCGCCGCCGCGTCAGCGTGCGCGCGGATACGAACCGAGTATCTTCAGGAACGCGGCCTTTTGGCCGAGTTCCGCCAGCGCGGCCGCCACCGCCGCATCGTCGCGATGCCCTTCGATGTCGATGTAGAAGTAGTACTCCCACGTGCCCACGCGCGCCGGACGCGACTCGAAGCGCGTCATCGACACGCCGTGCCGCGCGAGCGGCTCGAGCAGCTTGAACACGGCGCCCGGCTCGTTCTTCACCGACACGATCAGCGACGTCTGGTCGTGACCGCTCTGGCCGGCCGGCTGCTTGCCGACGATCACAAAACGCGTGCGGTTGTGCGGATCGTCCTGGATCAGCGAGAACGCGATCTGCAGGCCGTAATGCGCGGCCGCACGATCGCCCGCGATCGCGGCGACGGTCGGATCGGCCGCGGCGAGACGCGCGGCCTCCGCGTTGCTCGCCACGGCCTGCCGCTCGAGCTGCGGCGCATTCGCCGCGAGCCACTGCTGGCATTGCGCGAGCGCCTGCGCATGCGCGCAGACACGCTTCACGCCGTCGAGCGTGCCGCTCTGCGTGAGCAGGTTGTGATGGATCGGCAGCGCGAGCTCGCCGCTGATCACCAGTTGGGTCTGCAACAGCAGGTCGAGCGTGCGCGATACCGCGCCTTCGGTCGAATTCTCGACCGGTGCGATGCCGAACGCGGACGCCCCGGCCTCGACCGAGCGGAACACCTCGTCGATCGACGGGCACGGCAGCCCTTCGATCGACTGGCCGAAATACTCGAGCATCGCCTGCTCGCTGTACGTGCCGACCGGCCCGAGGAACGCGACGTGGATCGTCTGCTCGAGCGCGCGGCTCGCCGCCATGATCTCGCGCCAGATGGCGCTGATGTGCTCGCTCGCGAGCGGCCCGGCACTCATGTCCTGCAGCCGCGCGATCACCTGCAGCTCGCGCTCCGGCCGGAACACCGGCGCGTTGAAATGCTTCTTGACCTCGCCCACCTCCAGCGCCACCGCGGCGCGCTGGTTCAGGAGCGCGATCAGCTGCGCGTCGATCGCGTCGATGCGGTCGCGCAGCGGTTTCAGGCGGGAATTCAGTTCGTCGTCCATGCGTTTTGCCGTGCTGTTTGAACAGCGCCGCCGTCAGGCGCCGCGCTGCTCGAAGTCCTTCATGTACTCGACGAGCGCCTTCACGCCCTCGAGCGGCACCGCGTTGTAGATCGACGCCCGCATGCCGCCGACGGACTTGTGGCCCTTCAGCTGCAGCAGCCCGCGCGCCTTTGCGCCGGCGAGGAAGTCTTCGTTGCGCGTTTCGTCGGCCAGGAAAAATGGCACGTTCATCCGCGAACGTGCTGCCGGCTCGACCTTGTTCAGATAGAAACTGCTCGCGTCGATCGTGTCGTAGAGCAGCTTCGATTTTTCGATATTGCGGGCCTCGATCGCTTCGAGCCCGCCCTGCCGCTTCAGCCACTGGAACACGAGGCCCGCGATGTAGATCGCGTAGGTGGGCGGCGTGTTGTACAGCGAGTTGTTCGCGGCGATGGTCTTCCATTCGAATGCGGACGGGCAGATAGACAGCGCGCGATCGAGCAGATCCTCGCGCACGATCACGACCGTCACGCCGGCCATCCCGATGTTCTTCTGCGCCCCGCCGAACAGCACGCCGTACTTCGCGACGTCCATCGGGCGAGACAGGATGTGCGACGAGACATCCGCGACCAGCGGCACGTCGCCGAGATCGGGGATCTCGAACGTCTCGACGCCGTCGATCGTCTCGTTGGTGCACAGATGCACGTAGGCGGGATCGTCCGACAGCTGCCATTCGGCGCGCGCGGGCGCACGCGTGAAACCGCCCTCCGTCTTGCCGGTCGCAGCCAGATGCGGCGTGCAGAACTTCTTCGCCTCGCCGAACGATTTCTGCGACCACGAACCCGTCACGACGAAGTCGGCCGTCTTGCGCGAGCCGAGCAGGTTCATCGGCACGATCGCGTTTTCCGCGATGCCGCCGCCCTGCAGGAACAGGATCCGGTGGCTCGCCGGCACGCCGAGCAGGTCGCGCAGGTCGCGCAGCGCGGCCTCGTGGATCGACATGAACTCCTTGCCGCGATGGCTCATCTCCATCACGCTCATGCCGCTGCCGTGCCAGTCGAGCATTTCGTCGGCGGCCTGCCGCAGTACTTCCTCGGGCATCGCTGCGGGGCCGGCGGAGAAATTAAAGACGCGCATCGTGAAAACCTCGGGAGGGACGCGACCGGCTTGCCGCCGGCAGAACGCGCCAGAAAAGAAATGGCCGCTTGCGCTCGCGCGCAAACGGCCATTATCGCACTGTCGTCAGGCTCCCGCCAAACCCGGCCGAACGGCCGGGGGCGTGCCCGGACAGCTTACTTGCCCGGCTTGACTGCTGCGACTTCCTTGTCAGCCTGCGTACGCGTTGCCTGGATCGCTTGCGGCATGTACTTCTGCATCAGGCCGTTGACCACGTCGCGACCGACCTGATCCTGAACCTGGATGAACTTGCGGCCCGTCGGGCTCTTGTAGAACGTCGTCAGATCCTTGATCTCCGACGTGCTGTAGTACTTCGCGTACGCGTCGTACTGAGCCGACATCGCGTCGCTCTGGAACTGTTGCGTGCCGAACACCTTGCCTGCGCCGTCGACCAGCTTCGGCACCGCGTTCTTCTGCAGCGTCGGAACGGCAGCCTGCTTCTGCTTGTCGTTCAGCGTCTTGTTTTCCGACAGCGCGTCCGACAGGATCGCCGGCACGAGTTGCTTGGCCTGCATTTCGGCGCTGTTGCCGATTGCCGACACGAGCTTCGGCGCGTCGATCGCGTCGAGCAGATCCTTGATCGCTGCCTTCTTGTCGGCGTCGATCGGCGCAGCTGCCGCCGGAGCAGCCGGTGCGGAATTCGACAGCGCCTGCGCCATCGCGAACGTCGGCACCAGTGCAGCCAGCAGAACCAGTTGCTTGAATTGCTTTTGCATCATCACTCCCTTTTGGAAATATGAATGGTTGCTCGCCGGCCGCGGCGCATTTCGCCCGCGGCGGCCAGAGTCTCATCCGTTCTTCAGGCTTCGCCGTCCGACGCCTCGTCGGCCTCGCCCTCTCCCTCTTCGGCCTCCGCGATCTGCTGCAGGCCAGAGAGCTTGGTACCCTCATCGAGACTGATGAGTGTAACACCTTGCGTGGCGCGTCCCATCTCGCGTATCTCGGAAACACGGGTGCGAATCAACACGCCGGCCGTCGTGATCAGCATGATCTGATCCTCGGCGTCGACGAGCGTGGCGGCCACGACCTTGCCGTTGCGCTCGGACGTCTGGATCGCGATCATGCCCTTCGTGCCGCGACCGTGACGCGTGTACTCGGTGATCGGCGTGCGCTTGCCGTAGCCGTTTTCGGTTGCGGTGAGCACCGTCTGCTCCTCGCTGCCCGCGACCAGCATCGCGATGACCTGCTGCCCGTCCTCGAGCTGCATGCCGCGCACGCCGCGCGCCTCGCGCCCCATCGGACGCACGTCGTTCTCGTCGAAACGCACTGCCTTGCCGGAATCCGAGAACAGCATCACGTCGTGCGCGCCGTCGGTGATCGACGCACCGATCAGGTAGTCGCCATCGTCGAGGCCGACCGCGATGATGCCCTTCTTCATCGGGCGGCTGAATGCTTCGAGCGGCGTCTTCTTCACGGTGCCGAGCGACGTCGCCATGAAGATGAACTTGTCGGCCGAGAATTCCTTGACCGGCAGCACGACGTTGATCTTCTCGCCTTCCTGCAGCGGGAACATGTTGACGATCGGGCGGCCGCGCGAGTTGCGCGAGCCCTGCGGCACTTCATAGACCTTGACCCAGTACACGCGGCCGCGGTTCGAGAAGCACAGGATGTAGTCGTGCGTGTTCGCGATGAAAAGCGTCTCGATCCAGTCGTCTTCCTTCATCTGCGTCGCCTGCTTGCCGCGACCGCCGCGCTTCTGCGCGCGGTACTCGGACAGCGGCTGCGACTTCACGTAGCCCGCATGCGACATCGTGACGACCATGTCCTGCGGCGTGATCAGATCCTCGGTGTTCAGCTCGGTCGCGTTCAGCTCGATCTTCGAGCGGCGCGCGTCGCCGAATTCGGCCTTCACCGAGGTCAGCTCCTCGCCGATCATCGTCGTGATCCGCTCGGGGCGCGCGAGGATGTCCAGCAGGTCGGCGATCTGCGCCATCACTTCGCGGTACTCGCCGATGATCTTGTCCTGCTCGAGGCCGGTCAGGCGCTGCAGACGCATCTGCAGGATTTCCTGCGCCTGCGTGTCGGACAGACGGTACAGCCCGTCGGCCTGCATCCCGAACGCCGGGTTCAGGCCTTCCGGACGATACGCGGAACGGCCGCCGGCCGCCGCGTTCTCTCTCTCGGCGCGCGTCAGCATCTCGCGCACGAGCGACGAATCCCACGGTTTCGCCATCAGTTCCTGCTTCGCGATCGGCGGCGTCGGCGCGGCCTTGATGATCGCGATGAACTCGTCGATGTTCGCGAGCGCGACCGCGAGACCTTCGAGCACGTGGCCGCGCTCGCGGGCCTTGCGCAGTTCGTAGATCGTGCGGCGCGTCAGCACTTCGCGTCGATGCGACAGGAAGCACTGCAGGATTTCCTTCAGGTTCAGCAGCTTCGGCTGGCCGTCGACGAGCGCGACCATGTTCATGCCGAACGTGTCCTGAAGCTGCGTCGCCTTGTACAGGTTGTTCAGCACCACTTCCGGCACTTCGCCGCGCTTGAGCTCGATCACGACGCGCATGCCGCTCTTGTCGGACTCGTCGCGGATGTCGGAAATGCCCTCGAGCTTCTTCTCATTGACGAGCTCGGCGATCCGCTCGAGCAGCGAGCGCTTGTTCACCTGGTACGGCAGCTCGTCGACGATGATCGCCATCCGCTGGCCGCGGTCGATCTCCTCGAAGTGCGTGGCCGCGCGCATCACGACGCGGCCGCGCCCGGTGCGGTAGCCGTCGCGCACGCCGGCGACGCCGTAGATGATGCCGGCCGTCGGGAAATCCGGCGCCGGGATGATCTCGATCAGCTCGTCGATCGTCGCCTCCGGGTTGCCGAGCAGATGCTGGCACGCGTCGACGACTTCGTTCAGGTTGTGCGGCGGAATGTTGGTCGCCATGCCGACCGCGATGCCCGACGAGCCGTTGATCAGCAGGTTCGGGATGCGCGACGGCAGGACCGACGGCTGCGTTTCGTTGCCGTCGTAGTTCGGCTCGAAATCGACCGTTTCCTTGTCGATGTCGGCGAGCAGCTCGTGACCGATCTTCGCCATGCGAATTTCGGTGTAACGCATCGCCGCGGCATTGTCGCCGTCGATCGAGCCGAAGTTGCCCTGCCCGTCGATCAGCATGTAGCGCAGCGAGAAGTCCTGCGCCATCCGCACGATCGTGTCGTAGACCGCGGTATCGCCGTGAGGGTGATATTTACCGATCACGTCACCGACGATACGCGCCGATTTCTTGTACGCGCGGTTCCAGTCGTTGTTCAGTTCGTGCATCGCGAACAATACGCGCCGGTGCACGGGCTTCAGGCCATCGCGGACATCCGGAAGGGCACGTCCGACGATCACGCTCATCGCGTAATCGAGATACGAACGGCGCATTTCCTCCTCGAGGGAGGTGGGCAGGGTCTCTTTGGCGAATTGATCCATGTATCCGTATCGTTTCGGAGCGAAGACGGCGAACGCCTTTCGCGTGGGCGCTGCATGCGCAACGCAACGCGAGATTCTAACATGCGCCCATCAGCCGCCAATCCGCTTCCCCTCTATATGTAAACAGCAAAAATCGCGGCGACGGCGAATCGGCCGAAATCGATCGGCCGACATCGCGCGCGACGCTCGAGACGCCGCACGCGATCGCATCCGCCGTGTTTCACGCGCGCGAGTAAACGACGGCATGCATTCGTGCGATTTCCCGGCCACGCTCTTGACAATCTCTAAAAGTTACGGCAGGCCGGTGTTGCGCATGCACCACAAAGTTGAAGCGATCTTGGGGTGGGGAGGATTTTTTTTCGTAGGAAGGGAACGATATGGCAAAATGCCAACGCACTGAAAGTTAGACGCTGCTCGAAGTCTACACAGAGCGGTGCCGCGTTTTTTGTGCCGCACCAATGTTATACTTCGAGCAATGTATGACTTGTCACCGTCAACAGGCTCGCAGTAAACCTGCGGTAATCTCAATTTCGAGAGGAGAAATATGAATAAACTTTCAAAGCTCGCGTTCATTGCAGCTACCGCAGTTATGGCTGCATCCGCTTCGGCACAGTCGGTGCCGGCGTCGCGTCAAGCCGTCAATGACAACTGGGTGAACGGCACGGGCGAATGGGTGTGGATGAACGGCACGAACGAGCTCTGCTGGCGCGATGCGTTCTGGACGCCGGCCACCGCCAACGCGAAGTGCGACGGCGCACTGGTCGCCCAGGCACCGCAGCCGCCGGTCGCTCCGGTCGCTCCGGCCATCACGAGCCAGAAGATCACGTATCAAGCTGACGCACTGTTCGACTTCGACAAGGCAACGCTCAAGCCGCTGGGCAAGCAGAAGCTGGACGAACTGGCATCGAAGATCCAGGGCATGAACACGGAAGTGGTCGTCGCAACGGGCTACACGGACCGCATCGGTTCGGACAAGTACAACGACCGTCTGTCGCTGCGCCGTGCGCAAGCCGTGAAGTCGTACCTGGTCAGCAAGGGTGTGCCGGCCAACAAGATCTACACGGAAGGCAAGGGCAAGCGCAACCCGGTCACGACCGGCTGCAACCAGAAGAACCGCAAGCAACTCATCGCCTGCCTTGCACCGGACCGCCGCGTGGAAGTCGAAGTGGTCGGTACGCAAGAAGTGCAGAAGACGACCGTTCCGGCGCAGTAAGCCGCGGTTTTCGACTGCTTCAAAGCCCCGCTCCGGCGGGGCTTTTTCATTGACGCCCGTCCAGACGCTCGCTGGCCTCGTCGTCCGCCCGCTTATATACTCGGGGCTGACGCACCGAAGCATCGCCCTCCTCTCGTAGCCCGTTTGCCGACATGACCAACGCCGATCCGCACGAACTCCAGAAATTCAGCGACCTCGCTCACCGATGGTGGGATCCGAATGCCGAATTCAAGCCGTTGCACGACCTGAACCCGGTGCGGCTCGGCTGGATCGACGCGCATGCGCATCTGGCCGGCAAGCGCGCGCTCGACATTGGCTGCGGCGGCGGCATCCTGTCCGAATCGATGGCCGGGCTCGGCGCCCAGGTGAAAGGCATCGACCTGTCGACCGAAGCGCTCGGCGTTGCCGACCTGCACAGCCTCGAAAGCGGCATTTCGGTCGATTACGAGGCGATCGCAGCCGAAGCGATCGCCGCGCGCGAACCGGGCACCTACGACGTCGTCACGTGCATGGAGATGCTCGAGCACGTGCCGTCACCCGGCGATATCGTGGCCGCGTGCGCGACGCTCGTGAAACCGGGCGGCTGGGTGTTCTTCTCGACGCTGAACCGCAATCTGAAGTCTTACCTGTTCGCGGTGATCGGCGCGGAATACATCGCACAAATGCTGCCGAAGGGCACGCACGATTACGCGCGCTTCATCCGCCCGTCGGAACTGGCCGGCTTCGTGCGCGCGACGGATCTGCACATCGTCGAGATCAAGGGCATCACGTATCACCCGATCGGCAAGCGCTTCGCGCTGTCGAACGACACCGACATCAACTACCTCGTCGCATGCCGACGCGGCGCATGATCTTTTGACCGGCATGACGACTCCCCTTTCGACCGCGCGGATCGCAGACGAACCGCGCCTGCTGCACTGCGATGCAGTCCTGTTCGATCTGGACGGCACGCTCGCCGACACGGCGCCCGATCTCGCGGCAGCCGTCAACAAGATGCAACGCGAGCGCGGCCTGCCCGAAACGTCGCTCGACGTGCTGCGGCCGCTGGCCTCGGCCGGCGCGCGCGGCCTGCTCGGCGGCGCGTTCGGCATCGATCCGCACACGCCCGGCTACGAAGCGATGCGCGACGAGTTCCTGGCCAACTACGCGGCCGATCTCTGCGTGCATACGACGCTGTTCCCCGGCATCGGCGACGTGCTCGACGAACTCGATGCGCGCGGCGTGCGCTGGGGCATCGTCACGAACAAGGCGATGCGGCTTACGGCACCGCTCGTCGAGCTGCTCGGTCTCGCGCCGCGCGCCGCGTGCGTCGTCGGGGGCGACACAACGCCGCACTCGAAGCCGCATCCGGCCCCGTTGCTGCATGCGGCCGACCAGTTGGCGCTCGCGCCTGCGCGCATCGTCTACGTCGGCGACGACCTGCGCGACATTCAGGCCGGCAGCGCCGCCGGCATGGCCACCGTGGCAGCCGCGTACGGCTATTGCGGCGACGGCGTCGCACCGGTCGACTGGCAGGCCCGGCACCTCGTCGACACGACGCAGGAACTGCGGGACCTGCTGCGCGATGTTGGGCTATAATGTTCGATCTTATCCGCGGGGGCGACCTGGTTTCGACAGGGGTTGTGAAGCGGCTAGGGCATGTCGAGGACCCGTCACCTCGTTAATCAATGGGAAAATCGTAACTGCAAACGACGATACGTTCGCACTGGCAGCCTAAGGGCCGCCGTCCTCTGCCTAGTTCACTGACGGGCTAGTGTCGCAAGACCGGTAGCAATACCGCCAGAGGTCATTTACGTCAGTTAAGCCCTGTCGGCGTCGCGACGCCAGGGTCGAAAACCTAGCGAATCGCCGTAGTGCAGCGTGTTCGTCCGCGTCGCTACGGTTAAATCAAAAGACTGGACTAAACATGTAGAACTAGTCGTGGAGCGCTTCTGGACGCGGGTTCGATTCCCGCCGCCTCCACCAAATTCCGCGCTCGTCGCACGACCCCGCATGACGCAAGTCTGCGGGGTTTTTTGTTGCCGGCGAAACGCACGTCCGACGCCTTCCGAAAAAGCGCCCAGCCCCCGATGGGCCGGGCGGAATGCCGCCGATGTCCGGCGGCAGGAGGTGACGGATGTTCTGCCGCGCGTGCCCCATCATCGGCTGCGCCGGGCGATGACCGGCCCGATGATCGGCGTCGGGCGCGACGCCGCGCCGGTACCCGCCCGTAACCACCCCTACCGGGCGATACACGGCTTAACTGCCGCGATACAGCGACTTCATTTCTTCCGCGCTGGCCGGGCGCACGCCCATTGCGCGCGAACCCGACGCCGATGCGCCCTGTGCCTGCGCACCGTAGCCGCTGGCGTCGGCACCTCGAGCTTGTGCGAGCGCGCTGCGCTGCTGCTCCGCGATACGGGCCGTGGCGGCCTGGATCGCTTCCGGATAGTGCGGATCTTCGCCGCGGGCTGAGTTGTAACCGGCCTGCTGGAGTTGAACCAGTTCGGCGCGCACCTGCGCCCGGGTGATCGTCGAACCCGACTGGGCGAACGAAGCGACCGGAGCAACGAGAGCAGCAGCAACGACAACGGCTTGAACGAGCGACTTCATGATGACCTACCTCCAGA
Source organism: Burkholderia sp. MSMB2157WGS (assembly GCF_001532755.1). Lineage (NCBI taxonomy): Bacteria > Pseudomonadati > Pseudomonadota > Betaproteobacteria > Burkholderiales > Burkholderiaceae > Burkholderia > Burkholderia sp. MSMB2157WGS. Next base: position 327,533 of record NZ_LPJG01000011.1, read on the forward strand.
TTTGTCTGATTCGGCGGTGAACACCTTGATCAGCGCCGACAAACCGAAGTTTATGTAGGTGGATGCTTAAGAATAAGGCAGGTTTCAGGAAGACACCCTTCCTGATTTACGGGTTAACCCTAGATTCCTGTCGGAACCGCAATGCGGGCGAACGGCCATTTCGTCCGCCCCGCATTGCATGAAGGACCGCAAAAGCGCGAGCCCCGCGAAGCGGCAGGCTTCGCGGGGCTCGAATGGAAGAGCGGAATCGGGCGGAACCTCTGCCGCCGTCTGTCGGTCGAGCGAGCGAACTGCTGCACAGAAGACAGGCGCGCCCGCTCGGGCGCAGACACGCCGGCTGCTCGTTACCGGGTATCCATCGGGCACTTCAGGTTGCAGCCGTTCGGGTCGCCCAGGTCACCCTTGCGGCGCAATGCCGACTTCTTGCCGGTCTGGTATTTCTGCGACGGCGCCGACGCGGCGAACGGCATCTGCGGATGCTCGTTCAGGCGGAACTGATCGCTCAGGATGCCGCCGGGCACCCCCGGGGAATTCTGCGCGAACGCAAACGGCGAAGCGACGACCAGCAGCCCCGCGGTCAACGCTGCCGCGGCAAGGGGAACGGAAAATTTCATGGCGGGATGACGCCTGAACGGCGTGCTTGTTGGAACGTTGATCAAGCGGCAAGCGTAGCGCAATTCCCCCACTGCTGCAGCGCGGCTCGATCGCGTCTTCGTTACCGGGCATTGCCGTCCGGGCCGCTCGCGTCGTCGCGGCCGGCCAACCCGGTCGCGATGCGCTCCAGCGCGCCGCACGCGGCCGGATCGTAGCCGTCCAGATGCGCGACGCGCTCGACGAAGCGTGCGTCACGCAGCAGTGCCAGCACATCGGCGAGCGGCCGCCCATCGAGCCGTGCGCGTTCGCATGCGAAGTAATAGTCCTCGTCGACGACCGGGATGAAGTCGAGCCCGAAATGACGGGCGGCCGGCTCGACGCCGAACCCGAGATCGGCCATTCCGCTCGCGACGAACGCCGCGATCGCAGAATGCGTGAGTTCGGCCGACGCATAGCCGTCGATGCGCTCCGGATCGATGCCGATCGCGCGCAACGCGAGATCCAGCAACATGCGCGTGCCCGATCCCGGCTGGCGGTTGACGAAGCGGATGTCGTCGCGTGCCAGATCCGCGAGCCCGCGCACCTGCTTCGGGTTGCCGCGCGGGACGAACAGCCCTTGCTGTCGGCGCGTCAGATGGATCAGCACGTGGCGCGTGTCGTCGAGCCAGGGCCGGTAGATTTGCGCGCACTGCGCGCGAAACGCGCCGCGCGGCAAATGGAAGCCCGCGAGGTCGCATTCGCCGCGCGCGAGCGCCTGCACGGCCTCGACGCTTTCGCGATATTTGATGTCGACGGCCGCCTGCGCCTCGACGAGCGCGGAAACGAGCGTCGCGACCGCGTAACCGTGCGACGCATGAATGCGCACGGCGCCGTCACGCTGCGCGAGCCGCCGGTTCAGGTCGCTGGCCACCTCGGCCGCCAGCGTGCGCAGGTTCCCGTCGAGGCGGCTGCGCGCCAGACGCTGCGCATCGACGACCGCCTGCCCGAGCGCCGACAACGTCGAACCCTTGCCGCGCGCGGTTTCGATCAATTCCCCGCCGATGCACGATTCCAGCGCGCGCAGCATGCCCCACGCGTGCCGGTACGACAGCCCCTTGGCTTGCGCGGCCTGCGCGATGCTGCCCGTCTCGGCCACGAGTTCCAGCAACGGAGCGACGTCGGACAGACTGGCCGAACGGCCTTCCGTGTCGCGTACGGTCAGATACGCGTCGCATTCGATCCGAATCAATTATGCACTCCGATTTCCTATTGCGACCGCGAAATCTTCCGCTTATCGTTGGTCAAAATCAATCAGAACGAAGTCCCGCTGCGCCATATATGAATTGCGAGCGCATATGAGACTTTGGAGGAGCATAACGATGTCCCCGAATTCCCCTGCGCCCGACGCGCTCGTCGAGCGCCATGCGCGCGCCGGCCGTTCGCTCGTCGCGATCCTGCACGCGATCCAGGACGACGCGGGCTACGTGCCGCCGGGCTGCGTCGCGCCGCTCGCCAAGGCGCTGAACCTGTCGCGCGCGGAAGTACACGGCGTCCTGACCTACTACCACCACTTCCGCACCACGCCGCCCGCCCGCGTGACGATCCAGATGTGCCGCGCCGAAGCGTGCCGCAGCATGGGCTGCGAAACGCTCGCCGCCCATGCGGAAGCCCGCACCGGCTGCCGGTTCGATGCCGCGCACGGCGATGCCGCCGCAGCGCACACGCGTGACGACGTCGCGCTCGAATCGGTCTACTGCCTCGGGCTGTGCGCGCAATCGCCATCGATGACGATCAACGGGGTGCTCCACGCCAAGGTCACGCCGGAGAAGTTCGACGCGCTGCTGGCCGACGCGGTCGCCCGCACGCCGGAGGCCGCATGACGACCCGCATCTACGTTCCGCGCGATTCGTCCGCGCTGGCACTCGGCGCCGACGCGCTCGCCGCCGCGATCGTGGCCGAAGCCGAACGGCGCGGCGTCGCGATCGAGGTGATCCGCAACGGTTCGCGCGGGCTGCTGTGGCTCGAACCGCTCGTCGAAGTCGGGACGGCCGCGGGCCGCGTCGGCTATGCGAACCTGTCGGCCGCCGACGTGCCGGCCCTGTTCGACGCCGACTGGCTCGACGGCGGCACGCATCCGAGCGGCGTCGGCCTCGTCGACGCGCTGCCCTATCTGGCGCGCCAGCAGCGGCTCACGTTCGCGCGCATCGGTCTGACCGATCCGCTGTCGATCGACGACTACCTGCAACACGACGGCCTCGCCGGCCTGAAGAACGCACTGGCGCTCGACGGCGACGCCGCATGCGACACGCTGATCGAGTCGGGGCTGCGCGGCCGCGGCGGCGCGGCGTTCCCGGCCGGCATCAAGTGGCGTACCGTGCGGCAAGCACGCGCCACGCAGAAATACATCGTCTGCAACGCGGACGAAGGCGATTCGGGCACGTTCTCCGACCGCCTGCTGATGGAATGCGATCCGTACTGCCTGATCGAAGGGATGATCATCGCGGGCGTCGCCACCGGCGCGACGGTCGGCTACATCTACGTGCGCAGCGAATACCCGCACGCGATCGCCACGCTCGAAGCCGCGATCGTCCGCGCGCGCGAAGCCGGCTGGCTCGGCGAGCACGTGCTCGGCTCCGCGCACGCGTTCGAGCTGCACGTCGCGAAAGGCGCGGGCTCGTACGTATGCGGCGAGGAAACGGCACTGCTCGAATCGCTCGAGGGCAAGCGCGGCGTCGTGCGCGCGAAGCCGCCGCTGCCCGCGCTCGCGGGCCTGTTCGGCCAGCCGACCGTGATCAACAACGTGATCACGCTCGCGTCGGCGCCGGTGATCTTCGCGCGCGGCGCCGCGTTCTATCGCGACTACGGGATGGGCCGCTCGCGCGGCACGCTGCCGTTCCAGCTGGCAGGCAACATCCGTCACGGCGGCCTCGTCGAGCTCGCCTTCGGCGTCACGCTGCGCGAACTGCTGTTCGACTTCGGCGGCGGCACGGCCAGCGGCCGGCCGGCACGCGCCGCACAGGTCGGCGGCCCGCTCGGCACCTACCTGCCCGACCACCAGTGGGACGTGCCGCTCGACTACGAGGCGTACACGGCGATCGGCGCGGTGGTCGGCCACGGCGGCATCGTGCTGCACGACGACACGTCGAATCTCGCCGAGCTGGCCGAATACGCGATGAAATTCTGCGCGATCGAATCATGCGGCAAGTGCACGCCGTGCCGGATCGGCTCGACGCGCGGCGTCGAGACGATCGCGCGGATTCGCGACGGCGATACGTCGGAGCGGCAGGTCACGCTGTTGCGCGACCTGTGCGACACGATGCTCGCCGGCTCGCTGTGCGCGATGGGCGGCATGACGCCGTACCCGGTGCTGTCCGCGCTCGACCATTTCCCCGAAGATTTCGGGCTCGCTGCCGGCAAGGATGCCGCGTCGGGCCCGGTCAAGGCTGCGGCCTGACCCAGAAGGAGCCCTGCATGTCCCTCGACACGAACAACGTCCGCCAAGGCGGCTGCGGCTCGGGCCAATGCGCGTGCAAGAGCGCCGCACAGGCGCGCGCCCGCGATCCGTTGGACGATACCGACTACGGCACGCCGCAACGGCATGCCGACACCGACGTCACGCTCGAAATCGATGGCCAGCCGGTCACGGTGCCGGCCGGCACGTCGGTGATGCGCGCGGCGATCGAAGCCGGCATCAACGTCCCGAAGCTCTGCGCGACCGATTCGCTCGAGCCGTTCGGCTCGTGCCGGCTGTGCCTCGTCGAGATCGAGGGCCGGCGCGGCTATCCGGCGTCGTGCACGACGCCCGCCGAAGCCGGCATGAAGGTGCGCACGCAGTCGGACCGGCTGCAGTCGCTGCGCCGCAACGTGATGGAGCTGTACATTTCCGACCACCCGCTCGACTGCCTCACCTGCCCGGCCAACGGCGACTGCGAGCTGCAGGACATGGCGGGCGTGGTCGGCCTGCGCGAAGTGCGCTACGGCTTCGACGGCGCGAATCACCTGAAGGACGCGAAGGACGAATCGAACCCGTACTTCACGTACGATCCGTCGAAATGCATCGTCTGCAATCGCTGCGTGCGCGCGTGCGAGGAAACGCAGGGCACGTTCGCGCTGACGATCGCCGCGCGCGGCTTCGAATCGCGCGTCGCCGCGGGCGAAAGCGAATCGTTCATGGCGTCGGAATGCGTGTCGTGCGGCGCGTGCGTGGCCGCCTGCCCGACGGCCACGCTGCAGGAAAAATCCGTCGTGCTGCTCGGGCAGGCCGAGCACTCGGTGATCACGACCTGCGCGTACTGCGGCGTCGGCTGCTCGTTCAAGGCCGAGATGAAAGGCACGCAGGTCGTGCGCATGACGCCGCACAAGAACGGTCTCGCGAACGAAGGCCACGCATGCGTGAAGGGACGCTTCGCGTGGGGCTATGCGACGCACAAGGACCGCATCACGAAGCCGATGATCCGCGAGAAGATCACCGACCCGTGGCGCGAAGTGAGCTGGGACGAAGCCCTCACCTACGCGGCGACGCAATTCCGCAAGCTGCAGCAGAAGTACGGCCGCGATTCGATCGGCGGCATCACGTCGTCGCGCTGCACGAACGAGGAAACCTATCTCGTGCAGAAGCTCGTGCGCGCCGCATTCGGCAACAACAACGTCGATACCTGCGCACGCGTGTGCCACTCGCCGACCGGCTATGGCCTCAAGGCGACGCTCGGCGAATCGGCCGGCACGCAGACGTTCGCATCGGTCGGCCAGGCCGATGTGATCGTCGTGATGGGCGCGAACCCGACCGACGGCCACCCGGTGTTCGGCTCGCGGCTGAAGCGGCGCGTGCGCGAAGGCGCGAAGCTGATCGTGATCGACCCGCGCCGCATCGACGTGGTCGACGGCCCGCACGTGAAGGCCACGCATCACCTGCAGTTGCGTCCGGGCACCAACGTCGCGATCGTCAATGCACTGGCGCACGTGATCGTCACCGAAGGGCTGGTGGCCGACGCGTTCGTCGCCGAGCGCTGCGAGACGCGCGCGTTCGAGCAATGGCGCGACTTCGTCGCGCAGGCCGACAATTCGCCCGAGGCGACAGCGGACGTGACGGGCGTGCCGGCCGAGCTGGTACGCGCGGCCGCGCGCCTGTACGCAACGGGCGGCAACGCCGCGATCTATTACGGGCTGGGCGTGACCGAACACGCGCAGGGCTCGACGACGGTGATGGGCATCGCGAACCTCGCGATGGCGACCGGCAACGTCGGCCGCGAAGGCGTCGGCGTCAATCCGCTTCGCGGCCAGAACAACGTGCAGGGTTCGTGCGACATGGGCTCGTTCCCGCACGAACTGCCCGGCTACCGCCACATCGGCGACGCAGTCGTGCGCACGCAGTTCGAGCAGGCGTGGGCAGCCACGCTGCAGCCGGAGCCCGGATTGCGCATCCCGAACATGTTCGATGCGGCACTCGACGGCAGCTTCAAGGGGCTTTACTGCCAGGGCGAGGACATCGTCCAGTCGGACCCGAACACGCAGCATGTCGCGGCCGCGCTGTCGGCGATGGAATGCATCGTCGTGCAGGACATCTTCCTGAACGAAACCGCGAAATACGCGCACGTGCTGCTGCCGGGCTCGACGTTCCTCGAGAAGGACGGCACGTTCACGAACGCGGAACGCCGGATCTCGCGCGTGCGCAAGGTGATGCCGCCGCTCGCGGGCTACGCGGACTGGGAAGTCACGCTGCTGCTGTCGCAGGCGCTCGGCTACGACATGCACTACACGCATCCGTCGGAAATCATGGACGAGATCGCACGGCTCACGCCGACCTTCTCGGGCGTGTCGTACGACAAGCTCGACGCGCTCGGCAGCATCCAGTGGCCGTGCAACGAACACGCGCCGGAAGGCACGCCGACCATGCACATCGACACGTTCGTGCGCGGCAAGGGCCGGTTCGTGATCACCAAGTTCATTCCGACGCCGGAGAAGGTCACGCAGCGCTATCCGCTGATCCTGACGACGGGCCGCATCCTGTCGCAATACAACGTCGGCGCGCAGACGCGCCGGACCGAAAACGTGCGGTGGCACGAAGAGGATCGCCTCGAGATCCATCCGCACGACGCGGAGGATCGCGGGATCCGCACCGGCGACTGGGTCGGCATCGAATCGCGCGCGGGGCAGACGGTGCTGCGCGCGCTCGTGACGGAGCGCATGCAGCCGGGCGTCGTGTACACCACGTTCCACTTCCCCGAATCGGGCGCGAACGTGATCACGACGGACAGCTCCGACTGGGCGACGAACTGCCCCGAATACAAGGTGACTGCCGTGCAGGTGATGCCGGTGGCGCAGCCGTCCGACTGGCAGCGCGCGTATGCGCGCTTCAACTCGGAGCAGCTCGACCTGCTCGAGCGCCGCGCCGCCGCACCAGCCGCCGTGACGACGGGCAAGTGAGGCCGCAATGGACAACGACCACCTGATCGACATGGCCAACCAGATCGGCGCGTTCTTCGAATCGATGCCCGATCGCGACGAAGCGCTGACCGGGATCGCCGAGCATATCCGGCGCTTCTGGGAGCCGCGGATGCGACGCGCGTTGCTCGCCGCGCTGGACGATCCGTCGAACGAAGCCGGGCAACGCGCGATGCCGATCGTGCGCGATGCGGTCGCCGCGCATCGCGCGTCGCTCGTCCCTGCCGCGGCACCCGCCTGACCGCCCGGCTACGCGGACACCGACAGGCCCGCGAACCAGCTCTCGCAGTGGCGCAGCAACGCGTTGGCGTCGGTCGCCGTGCGCCCCCGCGCGGCGACATAGCCGTCGGGCCGCAGCAGATAGAACGACGGCCGCGAGCGGCCGTATTCCTGCGCGAGCCCCGCCGTGCCGTCGCCTTCGGCATCGGCGACGCGCCACACACGCACCGCTTCCGGCATGATCCGCGCGAGCCCCTGCACGAGCACCTGCGCATCGGCCGGGATCGGCGGCACTTCGCCAGCGTCGGTATTCACCGGCTCTTCGAGCAGCAACAGCGTGAAACTCGCCGGATCGTGAAGATCGTATAGCCGCGCCGTGCCGGGCGCCCGACCGAGCGGCCCGTCCAGCACGTGCACGAGCGCATCGGGCGCGCGCTCGCCCGCGCGCGGACCGCCGTCGAGCACCCGCTCGAGCGTGAGCGGACTCTTCCGGTACTGCACGCCGAGCTCGCTCACCGTGCGCCTGAGCGCGTCGCGCATCGGCCCGAACGACGCCAGCAGCGGCACGACATGATCGCGCAGCAGCTTCATCGCCCCGCGCTCGGCTTCGACCACCTGGGTGACGAAACCGGTCTGCCGCAACACGTCGCGCTCGATCGGATGGCGCTCCGCGTGATACGTGTCGAGCAACCGCTCGGGCGCGCCTGCGCCGAGGACGCGCGCGAGCTTCCAGCCGAGGTTGAACGCCTCCTGGATGCCGGTGTTCATGCCCTGCGCGCCGGCCGGGCTGTGGACGTGCGCGGCGTCGCCCGCGAAGAACACGCGGCCATGACGCAGCCGGTCGACCATCCGGCTGTGCAGGTGGAAATAGGACGACCACGCGAGATCGCTTGGCGAGATCGACGCGCCGACGCGCGCGCGGATGATCGCGTCGCATTCCGCGAGCGACGGAGCCGGTGCGTCGGGCGACGCACCGCCGCCGGGCGGTCGGTCCGCCACGAGCCGGTAACGGCCGCCTCCCATCGGAAACAGGCCCGCGATGCCTGCGGGCGTCGTGAACAGATGGATCTCCTCGTCCGGCCAGTCGGGTATCGCCGCGAAATCGGCAAGCAGGAAAGTCTGCTCGAACGCATGCCCGGCAAAGCCGAGGCCGAGGAGATGCCTGACCGTGCTGTGCGCGCCGTCGGCGGCAATCAGGTATGACGGGGTGAACGACTCGTCGCGGCCGTCGGCGCGGCGCAGCGTCACGTCGAGCGACGTGCCGCCCGCGTCGCATGCGGTCAGCGTCGTCCCGCGTTCGACGGTCACGCCCATCGTGGCCAGGTGTTCGGCGAGCAGCCGCTCGGTGATGCTCTGGTCGAGAAACATCAGATACGGATAGCGCGTTTGCAGCGGATCGAAATCGAGCCGTGCGATCACGCGGCCGTCGGCATGCAGCTCGGCCGCATGCGCGCGATGGCCGAGCGCGAGAAACGGTTCGACCGCACGATGCTGCTCCAGCAGCTCGAGCGTGCGCGCCTGGATGCCGATCGCACGCGAAAACGGCGCCGGCGCGACGAGACGATCGATGATGCGCACCGGCACGCGGGCCCGCGCGAGGCTCATCGCCGCGGCAAGGCCGGTCGGCCCCGCGCCGACGATCAGCACGGGCGGGATATCGGACAGTGTGTCAGCCATGAGACCCTCGATGACACGCGACTCTGCAAGTCTACGCCGCTCCGCGTCACGGGGCCATATGCCGACCGGCCGATACGCGCCCCCGCCGCGCGGTGTGGGAAAATACGCGCTTTCCGCCAGTTTTCGCGTCATGGATTCCGCATTCGACCGGGCGTACGCCGCGCACCGCGCGGGTCGCCTCGCCGAGGCCGAGCACGGCTATCGCAACGCGCTCGCCTCCAACCCCGCCGACGCCGACGCGCTGCACCTGTTCGGCGTGCTGCGGCACCAGCAGGGCCAGCACGCCGAGGCCGCCGATCTCGTCGGCCGCGCCGTCGCGCTGCGTCCGGACGATGCCGCGCTGCAGCTCAATCTCGGCAACGCGCTGAAAGCGCTCGGCCGGCTCGACGAAGCGATCGACCGCTTTCGCAACGCGCTGACGCTCGCGCCCGAGTTTCCGCTCGCGCACTACAACCTCGGCAACGCCTATGCGGCGGTGCAGCGTCACGACGATGCGATCGACGCCTTCGGCCGCGCGCTGCAGCTCACGCCCGACGACGCATCGATCCACAACAATCTCGGCAACGCGCTGAACGCGCTCGGCCGCCACGACGACGCGCTCGCCGCGTTCGGTCGCGCGCTCGAGCTCCGGCCCGGGCATGCAGGCGCGCACAACAACCTCGGGATGGCACTGAGCGCGATGGGGCGCGCCGACGAGGCGATCGCGCACTTCCAGGCCGCGATCGCCGCGCAGCCGCGGTTCGTCGCCGCGCATTTCAATCTCGGCAACACACTCGACGCGGTGGGCCGGCATGCCGAGGCGGCGGCGGCCTTCGAAGCCGCGCTCGCGCTGCACCCGCCGTTTCCGCTCGCGCTGTTCGGGCTCGCGAACGCACTCTGCGCGCAGGCGCGCCACCGCGACGCGCTGCCCTACTACGAACGCGCCGTCGGGCTCGATCCGTCGTTCGGGCTCGCATGGCTGAATCTCGGCAACGCGCATCACGCGCTCGGCGCGCACGAGATGGCGCTGCGCGCGTTCGACCAGGCGCTGCGCGTCGCGCCCGATCTCACGCTCGCGCGGCTGCATCGCGCGGTCACGCTGCTGACGCTTCGCGACTTCACGCGCGGCCTGCCCGCCTACGAAGCGCGCCACGAGACGCCCGGCGCGACGTCGCTCGGCGCGCTGCCGCGCTGGCAGGGCGAGCCGATTGCGTCGCGCACGTTGCTGATCCGCGCGGAACAGGGGTTCGGCGACACGCTGCAGTTCGTCCGCTTCGTGCCGCTGGCCCGCGCACGCTGCGCGCGCGTCGTGCTCGAAGTCCAGCCGGAACTCGTCGCGCTACTGACGCCGGCCGCGTCGCGCTGGCGCGTGACGCTCGTCGCGCAAGGCGCCGCGAAGCCGCCTGCCGCGGACGTCGGCTGCACGCTGATGAGCCTGCCGTTCCTGCTCGGGCTTCAGCCGGAAGACATCGTCGGCTCGCGCTATCTCGATGCGCCCGACGGTGCCCGGCGGCGCTTTCGCGGGTCGCTCGGCGGGCAGTCGAAGCGCAAGTTCGGCCTGGCATGGTCGGGGCGCCGGCAGGCGCAGGAAAACCGCTCGATGCCGTTCGACGCACTCGCGCCGTTGCTCGCGCTGCCGGACATCGACTGGATCGTGCTGCAGCCCGCGCTGGACGACGACGAACGGGTGCGCGTCGACGCGCATCCGCGCGTGCATCGCCTCGACGGCCGGCTGAACGACTTTGCCGATACGGCCGCGCTGATCGAGCGGCTCGACGGCGTCGTCACGATCGACACGGCCGTTGCGCACCTCGCGGGCGCGCTCGGCAAGCCGCTGTGGGTCATGCTGCCGTTCGCGCCCGACTGGCGCTGGTTCACCGGAAACGACTGCCCGTGGTATCCGCAGGCCAGGATCGCCCGCCAGCCTGCGCCGGGCGCATGGCTCGACGTGGCGGCCACGGTGGCCGACATGCTGCGCGAGGCATGACCGCCAACGAGAAAGGGAGCGCATGGCGCTCCCTTTTTTCGATGCGATGCGATGCGATGCGATGCGCGGCCGACGCCACGCGATGGACCGGCCGCCGTCAGGCCGACTTGTACTGGTTGCGCGCATCGGCGGTGCGATAGAGCACGAGCGTCGCGATCAAGCCGCAGATCGCGGCCACGCTCAACCACAGCCCCGGCGCCGCTTTGTTGCCCGTCTGGTGGATCAGCAGCGTCGAGATCGCCGGCGTGAAGCCGCCGATCGTCGTTGCCAGGCTGTACGCGAGCGAGAAGCCGGCCGTACGCACGTCGGCCGGCATTACTTCGGTCAGCGCGACGACCATCGCCCCGTTGTACGACGCGTACAGGAACGACAGCCACAGCTCGACCGCGAGCAGCCGCAGGAACGACGGATCGCCGACGAGCCACAGCACGGCCGGGTAAGCCGACAGCAGCGTCAGCACGGTGAACGCGATCAGCACGGGGCGGCGGCCGATGCGGTCGGACAGCGCCCCGGACAGCGGCAGCCACACGAGGTTCGAGATCCCGACGCAGACGGTCACGACGAGCGCGTCGAGCGACGACAGGTGCAGCACTTCCTTGCCGAAGGTCGGCGTGTAGGCGGTAATCATGTAGAACGACACCGTCGTCATGATCACCATCCCCATGCCGGCCACCACGACACCCCAGTTGTCGAGCATCGAGCGCATGATCTCGCCCATCGTCGGGCGGTGACGCTTTGCAAGAAATTCGTCGGTCTCCTTCAGCGAACGGCGGATCAGGAACAGGAACGGCACGATCAGGCAGCCGATGAGGAACGGAATGCGCCAGCCCCACGCGGTCATTTCCTCGACCGGCAGCGCGCGGTTCAGCACGACGCCGACGAACGCGGCGAACACCACGGCCACCTGCTGGCTACCCGACTGCCACGACGTGTAGAACCCTTTGTGGCCCTTCGTCGCGATCTCCGACAGGTAGACCGACACGCCGCCGAGTTCGACGCCCGCCGAGAAACCTTGCAACAACCGGCCGAACAGCACGAGCACCGGCGCCAGCACGCCGATCGTCGCGTATCCCGGTATCGCGGCCACCGTGAGCGTGCCGATCGCCATCAGCCCGAGCGTCAGGATCAGCCCCTTGCGGCGGCCGTGATGGTCGATATACGCGCCGAGCACGATCGCACCGACCGGCCGCATCAGGAAGCCCGCGCCGAATACCGACAGCGACAGCATCAGCGACGCGAAGGCGTTGCCGCTCGGAAAGTACGTTTTCGCGATGGCCGACGCGTAATACCCGTAGACCATGAAGTCGTACATTTCCAGGAAGTTGCCGCTGACGACCCGGAAGACGGTGCGGACTTTGGATTCCTGCGCGATGGCAGGGGATGCAGTGGACATGTTTTCTCGCTCAGCTCGGACGGCGCATACCGCACCGCATGAATCCGACGATGCACGACGCGCCGGGCCGGGCCGGCGCGCACGGGCATCGCTGCCCGCCGGCGGCGCGGCGCGTAACGGCGCGCCGCCGGCATGATTCGTGAATCATGCCACGCCAAGCCGACATTTGCCTTGTGGCGCCCTGTCATGACCGTCGCGGTATCCATCTCGTACACGTCGCCCCCAAACGGGCACGAGAATCAGATCGATCCGATCGATCTGCATTCGCCTGCCGACCACAATGTCAGGATTTGCGACGACATTTCCGCGCCGCGCCGGCACGCTCGCCCGTGTCGCACGGCGTGCTCCCGTCATGACCCCATCGCCTCTCGTCCCGGTCGAAGGCGCGCTCGCCCGCCCGCGCGCCACCCCGCTCGATCACGCCCCGCCGTTCGGCCGCGAATGGCGATTCTCCGGCGCGCCCGGCACACGGCCCGGCAGCACCTGCCTCGCGACACTGACGACGTCCTGCATCGATGTCGACCGGCCACACCGCGCGTGCCAATGGCAACCGCTGCCCGCGGTGGTGTCGCTGCCGGCTCCGGTCGGGGAGAACGTCACGCCGGCCGCGGCAACCGCTCGCCGCATGCGCCCCCCTCACGACCGGCGCGCGATGTACGCCGTCTGCTGGAGCATCGGCGCACTCGGCATCATCGCTTGGCTGATCGGTGCGTACGACGCACCTGCGAGGGTCGGTCCTGCGTACGCGACGCAAGCAGCCGGCAGTCCGGCCGATCTCGTCGCGACATCGGCCGGCACGATTCACGCCGCTGCGGCGCAACCGGGTACGTCGACGCATGTGCTGCCGCAGCGCAACGTGGCAACGCCTGTCGCGAACATGATCGGATCGCCGCCAGCCACGCATCGCATCGCACTTCGCCCGGCGCCGCTTCATCCGCAAGCGACGGCCGACGCGCGGCACGTCCGCCCCGCCTCACCACGTCGGGCAACCCGCCAACACGCAACGGAAGCCCCGCCCCGCACACCGGTCGTGCCGCGGCTCGCCGCACATCCGTCGATCCAGCGCAGCGCGACCCACACCGGCACACGCGATCGGCTCGCTCCGCCGCCGCACCTGGCAGGCACACCCGATACCCGCGACTCGCTCGACGATCCGGTCACGTTGATCGCCATGACGAACGCGCTGCGCGCCACGCAGCCGGCGCGCCCGGCGCCGCCGCCCGCGGCCGGTTTCGACTGGACGGCGCAACGGTCGCACCGTCGCGTGACCGACGCGCCGGACGTGTTCGCGCACTGACGCCCGCGCAATAAAAAACCCGGCGAAGATCGCTTCGCCGGGTTTTTGCTCGTCTCGCTCCGTCCGTTCGACGAATCGTTACTTGTGCGCGGGCAGCCCCGTCTCGGTCTGCTTCTCGAGTTGCCGCACCTGCTCCTGCAGATCGCGCAACTGCAGTTGCGCAGCCCGCTTCTCGACCTGCAGCGCTTGTGCCTGCTCCTGCGCCGACTTCTGCCGCTGCGCGACTTCGGCCTGCTGGCTGCGTGCGACGCTCAAGTCGGCCTGCAACTGTTGCGCACGATTCGCCTGCAGCGCGATCACGCGTTCGAGAAAGGCCTTCTGCGCCTGCAGCTCGGTCCGGCGGATCTCGATATCGGCGAGCTGCACCGTCTGCTGGACGAAGTTCGCGTACACCATCTCCGCGCGATTCTTTTCCTGCGAACGGATCACGCGCCACAGGTTCTTGTCCTGGAACAGCGCGACGTAGTACGTCATCTCGCGCGGATCGAACATCAGGCTCGCGCCGTAGCTGCCGTTGTACGTCGTGCGCATCTCGACGATCCGGCCGTCGTGCAGCATCTGCGTCAGTTCGGCGACGTTGCCTTGCGCAGCGGCGTCCGTCGCGGCCGCGGCCGATGCCGACGGCTGCGCGCCGCCGCTCAGGCTCGTGACCGCCGGACGCGTACCGGCGACGGGTGCGGTCGCATCGGCGGACCAGGCCGTGCCCGCTTGTGCGCAGGCAATCAGCGCAACGATCCACGTCGCGCATCGTGCTGGGGAGAAGTTTCGGAAAGCCAACGTCGGACTCCGGCGAACGAATCGGAACTCGCGATTATCGTTCAAAACCAAACGGCCGCATCTCGAATTTATCGGAATGCGGCCGGCCGTCGTGCGACACGAAAAATACCGCGTACTACAGACGCGTTTCGCGCGCCGCGCGCAGGAACGCATCGAGCAGCGGCGTGCAGTCGAGCAGTTCCGAGCCGCCCGCGCGATGGAACTCCGGATGCCACTGCACGCCGACGACGAACGGCGAACGCCGATGGCGAATGCCTTCGATGATCCCGTCGCCGGCCGACACGGCCTCGATGTTCAGGTCGCGGCCGAGATCGCGGATCGCCTGGTGGTGTATCGAGTTGACGATCGCTTCGCTGCGCCCCGGGAACATGCTCGCGAGCGTCGACGAGTCGGGGAAGCGGATCGCGTGACGATGCTGGTCGTAATGCTCGCTCACGTGCGCGTTCGCGGTCGGCACGTCGGTGGCGATGTCCTGGTACAGCGAGCCGCCGAACGCGACGTTGATGAGCTGGCAGCCGCGACACACGCCGAGCACGGGTTTGCCGGATTCGACGAATTCGTGCAGCAGTTCGAGCTCGTACATGTCGCGCACGCGATCGCCCGGCCATTCGGGGCGCGCATCCGACGCCGCGTAGGTCTGCGGCGACACGTCGGCGCCGCCTTGCAGCAGCAGGCCGTCGAGATGCTTCGCGTAATCGCGCAGGCGGATGTTGCTCGGATGGATCATGCCTTGATGGCCGACGGTCGGAATCATGAACACGAGCACGTCGCGCGACATCACCCAGTGGGCGATCGATTCCTCGAGATACTGCAGCGTCTTGCCGCGCAACCCCTTCGCGCCGGGCTCCGGATGGAAGATCCGCGCCGACACGCCGATGCGCAGCGTGCGCTGCGTGATGCGCTGACCGGCGCGGTCGAACAGCCGTCGCGCGCGGGCCGCGACGATCCGGCCGAACACCGACCACGGCGTGTCGCTCTGCTTCAGGTAGGCCGGCGGCGCATTCTGCGCGTTCGCGGGCGGCGGCCGAGGCGTGTCGAAATCGGGCGGGGCGCCGAATCCGGGCGGCGGCGAGCCGGGCCTCGGCGGCGCGGCCGTGGCGGCGCCATCACCGGGTGCGCCCGCCGCGCCGGGCGCACCCGGCTCGGAGGCGGCCGTGACGGGCGACGCGCCGTCGTCGGCGACGTTCTCCGCGGCGGCCTGCGTGGCCGGCGCAGCGGGCGTTTTCGCCGGATCGGGACGGGGGGAATCGGAAGAAGCGGAAGAGGTGCCGGGCAGACCGGCCGGAGAAGGCGTGTTTTCGCTCATGACGATGGTCTGATGCGTCGCTCGCGCGTAGGGATAGACGAGGATTCATTATGCTTCAGTGCACGATCGCGCGGCAAACCTGCAACATCCTGTCGATATTGTTGCAAGTCGTCGGCAAGTCGCGCGGCAGAACGGCTCGGTCACGCGCCCGCCTCGTATCGACCATGCTGGACATCACTGATATATCACAATAATATCCAGAGATCGTCCATGCTTCCCGAGCCATCCGCGCCATGATCGCGCCCCTTCCGGCCCTGGCGCCGCACCCCGTATGAGCACCCTCACCGACGTCGCCCGCGACCGCGCCGCCGCGTCGCCGGCCAGCCTCGCCGAGCGCGCGTACGCGCTGATTCAGCGGGACATCATCACGATGCGCCTGAAGCCGGGCGCCGCGCTCAACGAAGCCGACCTCGTCGCCCGCACGGGGATCGGCCGCACACCGGTGCACCAGGCCGTGCATCGGCTCGTGCTCGAAGGGTTGCTGTCCGTGATGCCGCGCAAGGGCTTGATGGTGCAGCCGCTGTCGCTCGACGACATCGTCGCGGTGATCGACGTGCGGCGCATCAACGAAGCGCACTGCGCCGAACTCGCCGCGCGCCATGCGACGCCCGACGATCTCGCGCGCCTGGCCGCGTTGCTCGACGACGGGCAGGCCTGCGTCGACACCCACGACGTCGAGGGCATGATGGCGCTCGACCGCGCGTTTCATCAGACGATCGCCACGGCCGCGCGCAACGCGGTGCTCGCCGAAATCCTGCGCGCGCTGCACGATCGTTCGCTGCGCTTCTGGTTCGTCACGCTGTCCGAACCGCACCATCTCGCCGACGTCCAGCACGAGCACCGCGCGCTGTTCGATCGGCTGTCCGCGCGCGACGCCGCCGGCGCACGCGCGGCCGTCGAAAGCCATATCGATTCGTTTCGCTCCACGCTTCTTCAACATCTTCGCCCCTGAGCCGCCATGACCACTTTCACGCCCTTCCCCCCGCTCGCCCAGCTCGCCGCCGACCTCGCCGCCGGCCGGACCACGAGCCGCGCGCTCGTCGACACCGCGCTCGACCGGATCGCCGATCCGTCGGGCCAGGGCGCCGTCGTCTTCACCGAAGTCGACGCGGACAACGCCCGCGCGGCCGCCGACGCACACGACCGGCTGCGCGCCGCGGGTACCGTGCTGTCGCCGCTCGCGGGCATTCCCGTGTCGGTCAAGGATCTGTTCGACGTCGCGGGCCAGGTCACGCGCGCGGGTTCGCGCGTACTCGACGGCGCGCCGGCCGCGCGCACCGACGCGGTCGCCGTCGCGCGGCTCAAGCGTGCGGGCGCGGTGCTGGTCGGCCGCACCAACATGAGCGAGTTCGCGTTCTCGGGGCTCGGGCTGAATCCGCACTTCGGCACCCCGCGCTCGCCGTACCGCCGCGACGTGCCGGGCGATGCACGGATTTCGGGCGGCTCGTCGTCCGGTGCGGCCGCATCGGTCGCCGACGGGATGGCTGCGGTCGCGCTCGGCACCGACACCGGCGGCTCGATCCGCATTCCGGCCGCGCTGTGCGGGCTGACGGGCTTCAAGCCGACCGCGAGCCGGATCCCGACGCAAGGCGGCGTGCCGCTGTCGACGACGCTCGACTCGTTCGGCCCGATCGGCCTGACGGTCGCGTGCTGCGCACTCGTCGACCGGATGCTCGCGGGGCTCGAGCCGCACGTGCCGGCGGCCCGGCCGCTCGAGGGCGTGCGGCTCGGCGTGCTGACGAACTACGTGACGGACGGCGTCGATGCCGATGTCGCGGCCGCGCTCGACACCGCGCTCAAGCATCTCGAAGCCGCCGGCGCGATCGTCGCCGAAGTGCGCTTCCCCGCGCTCGACCGGTTGCCGGAGATCAACCGTTTCGGCTTCTCGCCGATCGAAGCGTACGCATGGCATCGCCCGCTGCTCGCCACCCATCGCGACCGGTACGACCCGCGCGTGCTGACGCGAATCCTGAAGGGCGAGCCCGCGACGGCCGCCGACTATCTGGACCTGCTCGCCGCGCGCGCCGCGATGCTCGACGAAGCCGCGCACACGGTCTGGTCGCGCTTCGATGCGCTCGTCGCGCCGACGGTGCCGGTCGTGCCGCCGCGCATCGCCGAACTCGAAACGGACGACGACGCGTTCACCCGCACCAACGCGCTGATCCTGCGCAACCCCAGCGCATTCAACTTCCTCGATGCGTGCGGGCTGTCGCTGCCGTGCCATCCGCGCGACGCCGCGCCGGTCGGCCTGATGCTCGCGGCGGCGCCGCATCGCGACGACGCGCTGCTCGCGATCGGCCAGTCGGTCGAGGCCGTGCTGAACACGATCCGCTGACCGCGCCGGCCGGTGGCCAGCCGATGGCGAGCCGATCGCCGGCGGCCCGCGCGCAGTGCGGCAGGGTGCCGCACGCGCGCCGTCAGTTTCGTGCCAGACCGTTCGCGCTAAAATCGCGCGATTGTTTTCCGGACCGACCGACGAGGAACCCCGCCGACATGAACGACTACACGCTTGCACTACGCCGCGAACGCCGCCTGCTGATGCTGCTCGGATGGGTGTGCATCGCCCTGTTGGCCGGCGCGCTGTACCTGCAGTACGTGAAGAACGAAGACCCGTGCCCGCTGTGCATCATCCAGCGCTACTTCTTCTGCGCAATCGGGATCTTCGCGTTCCTGGCTGCGGGAATCCGCAACTGGCGCGGCGTCTGGGTGCTCGAACTGCTGATCGCGATCGCCGCGGCCGGCGGCGTCGCCACGGCCGCGCGGCACCTGTCGATCCAGATGAATCCGGGCTTCAGCTGCGGCTTCGACACGCTGCAGCCGATCGTCGACAGCCTGCCGCCCGCGCAGTGGTTCCCCGGCATGTTCAAGGTCGCCGGGCTGTGCGAGACCGTCTACCCGCCGATCTTCGGCATCCTGCTGCCCGGCTGGGCGCTGATCGGCTTCGCCGCGATCCTGATCGCGGTCGTCGCGAGCCTCTGGCGCCATCGCCGCAAGCTCGCGAGCTGACCGGCCGGCCGTTTTGCCGGCCCATGGCCGGCGCGGCCCGGCCGAATGGGCCGCGCGGCGCCGACGAGCCGCCACCCGGTCGCGGCGAGCGCCTGCGCCGGCCCTGCCCGGTCGGCGCGTGTAAACACCTACCCCGCCGCCGCCCGGATCGCCGGGCCGGCGTGCGTCGCGCGATCGCCGCGCTCCCGCCCGCCGCGCGGGCGTTTCCGCCCGATGCGCATGCGTCGGCGCCCCGATCCCGCGCAGCGCGCCTATGATCGACATGATCGCCGCCTGATAGCCCGGATCACCGCCCGCCCATGTTCCCGGCGCGTGGCGGTGCTATCTTCGGGACTGGATGGCGATCTACGTGCGCGAGGCCAGGCGGTCTCACCGCTGCCTGCGTAACGCGCGCCCGATCCGCAATGTCGACTGGATTCATCATGACAACGCAAACCATCCGCATCCGTCACCCTCATGGCGTCCGCGCGTCCGGCGGCGCCGTTCGCGCACGCCGTCGGTCCCCGGCCGCCGCGCCGCATCGGCCGTGCAGCCGGCCCGCCCCGCTCCCGTCCGTCCTCGTTGCCGCCGCGCCCGCCAGCCGGCGCCGCGTGTCGTGCCGCGTCGTCCCGAACGGAGCGTGCTGATGGAAGCCTGGCTCGGCGATCTGCAGCAACTGCTCGCGCACGGCGAAGCGGCCGTGCTCGTGACGGTCGCGCACACCGACGGCTCCGCGCCGCGCGAGGCCGGCACCAAGATGCTCGTCACGCGCGACACGGCACGCCATACGATCGGCGGCGGTCATCTGGAATGGAAGGCGATCGAGATCGCGCGGCACCTGCTGAAGGACGGCGCGCACGTGCCGCACGCCCGCCGGCTCGAGCGGCTCGCGCTCGGCCCGAGCCTCGGCCAGTGCTGCGGCGGCGCCGTGGTGCTCGCGTTCGAGCGGCTCGACGTCGGCGATCTCGGCTGGATCATGTCGCTCGCGAAGCGTGTCGCGGCCGGCGCCGCGACCGTCCGTAGCGTATCATTCGGCCCCTCGCCGGGCGCGCCGCTGTTGAGCGAGCCCGAATCGGAAGCCGCGCGCGCCGACTGCCTGCTGTGGGAAACCGGCGGCGTATCGCTGATGACCGAAACGATCGCCCCGTACGCGTTCCCCGTCATGCTGTTCGGCGCGGGGCACATCGGCAGCGCGCTCGTGAAGGTGCTGGCGACGCTGCCGTGCCACGTGCGCTGGATCGACCGGCCCGATGCGGCATTCCCGCCGGCCGACGCGCTCGCCGGCATCGGCAACCTCGCGATCGATGCGGCCGCTTCCCCGGCGGACGCGGTCGACGCAGCGCCGCCGCAGTCCTACTTCGTCGTGATGACGCACGACCACGCACTCGATTTCGCGCTGGCCGAGCGCATCCTGCGACGCGGCGACTATGCATACTTCGGGATGACCGGCTCGCACACGAAACGCGTGCAGTTCGATCATCGCCTCGCCGCGATCGGCATCGACCCCGCCCAGCTCGCGCGGATGCACTGCCCGATCGGCGTCGAAGGCATCGTCGACAAGGCGCCCGAAGTGATCGCGATCTCGGTGGCCGCGCAATTGCTGCAGGCCGTCGAGGCGAATGCGTCCGCGCAGGCTTCCCCATCCTACTGACCGACCAAGAACGACGCCATGACCCCGACATTCAAGGACAAGATTGCCCGCGCACCGAAAGCGGAGCTGCACATCCATATCGAAGGCTCGCTCGAGCCCGAGCTGATCTTCGCGCTCGCGCAGCGCAACGGCGTGAAGCTCGCCTACGATTCGATCGATGCGCTGCGCGCCGCGTACGCGTTCACCGACCTGCAATCGTTCCTCGACATCTACTACGCCGGCGCGAGCGTGCTGCTCACCGAGCAGGATTTCTACGACATGACGGCCGCGTACTGCGAACGCGCGCTCGCCGACAACGTCGTCCACACCGAACTGTTCTTCGACCCGCAGACGCACACCGAGCGTGGCGTGCCGATCGAGACGGTCGTCGCGGGCATCGAGCGCGCACTCGCCGATGCCGAACGACGCGGGCTGTCGAGCAAACTGATCCTGTGCTTCCTGCGCCACCTGTCCGAAGAAGATGCGCTCGCGACGTTCGAATCCGCATTGCCGCTGTTCGAACGCTATCGTCATCGCCTGATCGGCGTGGGCCTCGATTCGTCGGAGCTCGGCCATCCGCCGACGAAGTTCGCACGCGTGTTCGAGAAGGCGCGTGCGCTCGGGCTGAAGCTGGTCGCGCACGCCGGCGAGGAAGGTCCGCCCGCGTATATCTACGAAGCGCTCGACGTGCTGAAGGTCGACCGGATCGACCACGGCGTGCGCAGCATCGAGGATGCGGCGCTCGTCGAACGGCTCGCGAAGACGCGCACGGCGCTCACCGTCTGCCCGCTGTCGAACCTGAAGCTGTGCGTGTTCGACGACATGGCGAAGCACACGCTGAAGGCCTTGCTCGACCGTGGCGTGGCGGTGACGATCAATTCCGACGATCCGGCCTATTTCGGCGGCTACGTCAATGAAAACTACTTCGCGACGGCCGAAGGGCTGCAACTCACGGATGCCGAAGTCCATGCGGTGATCCGCAACGGCTTCGAGGCGTCGTTCATCGAGCCGGCGCAGCGCGACGCACTGTACGCGCGCCTCGACGCTTACTGGAACGCCGCGTGACGACCCGCATCGAGGAACGCTGACGGATGAAACACGACAACGGCATCGGCTTCGCGATCACCGGTTCGGCCTGGCGCCGCGCCGACTGGCTGCGTGCATGCGGAGCGACCGCGCGGCGCGTCGTCGCCCGCACGCACCGGCCGTCGCGGCTTGCCGTGCCGTTCGCCGTCGTACCGGTTGCGGGCGCACCGGTTGCGGACGCAACGGCCGCGAGGTGTGCGGGCAACCACTCGCTGGCGGCTTCGGCCGCCACGTCCGCCCACGCCGTCGCCGCCGGCCGTGCCGCACGTCGCGCGCCGCCGCCGCTCGCGAAGCACCGTCCCGCCGCCATGTGGCGTCGATCGCTTTCTTCTGTTCGCCTTACCTTGATGCAGGACCCTTCGTCATGACGCAAACCGCTTTCCGTTCTCAACTGCTGACCTTCAACGGCGACCCGGCGCAATCGAGCCAGGCCGCGAATTACGAGACCGACGGGCTCCTGATCGTCGACGCCGGCAAGGTCGTCGCGGCCGGCCCGTATGCACGGCTCGCCGCGACGCTCGCGCGCGACGCGGTGGTCCACGACCTGCGCGACAAGCTGATCGTGCCCGGCTTCATCGACACGCACATCCACTATCCGCAGACGGACATGATCGCGTCGCCGGCCCCGGGCCTGTTGCCGTGGCTCGACCAGTACACGTTCCCGACCGAGCGCCAGTTCGGCGACCCCGAGCATGCACGCGAAGTCGCCGACTTCTTCGTCGACGAACTGCTCGCGTGCGGCACGACGAGCGCGCTCGTCTACTGCACGGTGCACAAGCAGTCGGCCGATGCGCTGTTCGCGGCGAGCGACGCACGCGACCTGCGGATGATCGCGGGCAAGGTGCTGATGGACCGCAACTGCCCCGAATTCCTGCGCGACACCGCGCAATCCGGCTATGACGACAGCGCCGAGCTGATCGGCCGCTGGCACGGCAAGGGCCGCCAGATGTACGCGCTCACGCCGCGCTTCGCGCCGACGTCGACCGAGGCGCAGCTCGAGGCGTGCGGCGAACTCGCGCGCCGCCATCCGGACGTGTTCGTGCAAAGCCACGTCGCGGAAAACGTCGACGAGGTGAAATGGGCGGCCGAGCTGTTCCCCGGCCACCGCAGCTATCTCGACATCTACGACCGCTACGGGCTGCTGCGTCCGCGCGCGGTGTACGGCCATTGCATCCACCTCGACGACGAGGATCGCCGCCGGATGGCCGAGACGCGCACCGTCGTCGCGCACTGTCCGACGTCGAACTTCTTCCTCGGCAGCGGGCTGTTCGATTTCGACAAGGCCGGCGAATACGACGTGCCCGTCACGCTCGCGACCGACGTCGGCGGCGGCACGTCGTTCTCGATGCTGCAGACGATGAACGAGGCGCACAAGGTCGCGCGGTTGTCGGGCCATCACCTGACCGCCACGCGGATGTTCTGGCTCGCGACGGCCGGCGCCGCACAGGCGCTCGACCTCGCGGACACGGTCGGCACGCTCGCACCGCGCACCGAAGCCGACTTCGTCGTGCTCGACCCGCAGGCGACGCCGCTGCTCGCGCGCCGCACGAAGCGCGCGGAGTCGCTCGAGGAACTGCTGTTCGCGTTCGCGCTGCTCGGCGACGACCGCGCGGTATACCGCACTTATGCGGCCGGCGAACTCGTGCACGAGCGCGGTGCCGCTCGTCGCCCCGCCGCCGCGTAACGCCCGGCGGGCACGCCGTGCCGGCAGCGCGGCCGCTTCGCCGCCGTGCATGCCGGCAATCGAATGCACGGCGGCCGGCCCGCTTTCCCGCGTGCAATGCGCCGTGCTAGAATTCGCCGCTCATTGGGGAGTAGCCGCTCCGCTCGATGTCCCGCGCCACCGGCGCGCATCGTGACGGAGGCGTCCGTCAACAGACTTGGCCGTTCGGCCATGGCGGGCGCAGCCACGTTGGCCTGGCGAGACCGATGGTTCACAGTGCGCCGCATCAGGGCCCGGCGCGCGGTGGATCGTCGCTCGCACGCACAACAACGGCCCGTGGAACCCCATTCGTGTCTCAAGCCTTCCTGATCTCCACCGGCGCCGTCGCCCTCGCTGAAATCGGCGACAAGACCCAACTACTTTCCCTCGTTCTGGCCGCGCGCTATCGCAAGCCGATACCGATCATTCTCGGCGTGCTCGTCGCGACGCTCGTGAATCACGGGTTCGCCGGCGCGCTCGGCGAATGGCTGGGCGTACTCGTCACGCCGTCGATCATGCGTTGGGCGCTCGCGTTCTCGTTCATCGCGATGGGGCTGTGGATTCTCGTGCCGGACAAGCTCGACGAGAACGAAGCCAATGCGACCCGCTCGCGGCTCGGCGTGTTCGGCGCGACGCTCGTCGCGTTCTTCCTCGCGGAAATGGGCGACAAGACGCAGATCGCGACCGTTGCGCTGGCCGCGCGCTTCCAGGATTACATCGGCGTCGTGGCCGGCACGACGTTCGGGATGATGCTCGCGAACGTGCCGGCGATCCTGCTCGGCGACCGCTTCGCGCACCGTCTGCCGACGAAGCTCGTGCACGGCATCGCGGCCGTGCTGTTCGTCGTGCTCGGCGCGCTGGCGCTGCTGGGTATCGGGATCTGACGGAAAGGCAGGTAGCCGGCGCGGCCGGCCGGCCGCGCCACGATGGATGCGGGGTTACTTCGCGACGGTCGCGCCCGCCGGCGGCGCGGCCGGCACCGCGCGCTCGTTGGCAGCCGGTGCCGCCGGCCCGCCGCGCTTGTCGACCGGCAGCCGGACCGAGCGTACCGCCCCGTTCGACAACGGGAAATCGGCGAGCGCACTGCGCGCAAGGAACGGCATCGCGTACAGCAGCGTGCCGTTGTCGCCGGTCGTGCGTGCGGACACGTTGTAGACCTCCTTGCCCGTCGCGCGCTCGGTGATGCGGATGCCGAGCACGTAGTCGAACACCTGGTACGTCTGCGCGACGTAACCGGCCGGCATTGGCCCCCAGGGACCCCACGGGCCCCAAGGATTCCACGGCCCGCGCCGCCAGTACGGCCCGGGCGCGAACCACGGGTCGTAGTAGACCGGCTGCGGCACCGTCACGAGATCGCTGCCGACCGCATAGGTCAGCCCGACGAGATAGCGCGCCTGCGACTGCGGCACCTGCCGGAACGCATACGCGGACAGCTCGTTCGCGACGATCGGCTCGTAGGTCGACTGCTCGATGCTGTTCTTCTGCGCGTCCGTGCGCGTGAACGCATAGGTGCGCGTCGCGTCGCTGCCGCTCCAATCGGAGAAGGCCGTGACCTGGGTGGTCACGTAGCTGGTGCAGCCGGTCAGCAGTGCGACGCACAGCGCCGCCGCCCAGCCCGCACTGCGGAAAATCCATTCGCGTTTCATGATGATCCTCGTCGATCCGTCACCCGTTCGTCGCACCGCGCGAAGCGTACGGGATGCCGATAATACGCGGACTCCCGGGATCGGTAAAAAGTTCGCCCGACACGCAGCCGCCAGCCTTTGTACAATGGCCCGGTTCGCCTGGCCCGCGCGACGGGCCGCCCCCCACTCCACCGATCTCGACGACCATGTCCGACAACGCCTCCTCCACCGTGATCCGCCGCGCCGACTACACGCCGCCGGCCTTCCTCATCGATTCCGTTGCACTCGAGTTCGATCTCGCGCCGGCCCGCACGATCGTCAGGAACACGATGCGCGTGCGCCGCAATCCGGACGCCGCGCCCGCGCCCCACCTGGAACTGATGGGCGAGGCGCTCGAATTCCTCGGCGCGCGGCTGGATGGCGCACCGCACGGCGCGGTGCGCGCGCACGAACACGGCCTGACCGTCGAGAACGTGCCCGACGCGTTCGAGCTGACGCTCGAAAGCGCGTGCGCCCCCGATCAGAATACGACGCTGTCGGGCCTTTACGTGTCGAGCGGCAACTTCTTCACGCAGTGCGAAGCCGAAGGCTTTCGCCGCATCACCTACTTCCTCGACCGCCCCGACGTGATGGCGTCGTACACCGTCACGCTGCGTGCCGACAAGGCCGCGTACCCGGTGCTGCTGTCGAACGGCAACCTCGTCGATTCGGGCGACCTGCCCGACGGCCGCCACTTCGCGAAATGGGAAGACCCGTTCCGCAAGCCGAGCTACCTGTTCGCGCTGGTCGCGGGCAAGCTCGTCGCGATCGAGGAAACGATCACGACCGGCTCCGGCAAGGAAAAGCTGCTGCAGGTATGGGTCGAACCGGCCGATCTCGACAAGACGCGTCACGCGATGGACTCGCTGATCCACTCGATCCGCTGGGACGAAAAGCGCTTCGGCCTCGAGCTCGATCTCGACCGCTTCATGATCGTCGCGGTCGGCGATTTCAACATGGGCGCGATGGAAAACAAGGGGCTCAACATCTTCAACACGAAGTACGTACTGGCGAACCCCGAGACCGCGACCGACACCGATTTCGCGAACATCGAGTCGGTGGTCGGCCACGAGTATTTCCACAACTGGACCGGCAACCGCGTGACCTGCCGCGACTGGTTCCAGTTGAGCCTGAAGGAAGGCCTGACGGTGTTCCGCGACCAGGAGTTCTCGGCCGACATGGCCGCGGGCGACGACGTCGAATCGGCGGCCCGCGCGGTGAAGCGCATCGAGGACGTACGCGTGCTGCGTCAACTCCAGTTCGCCGAGGATGCCGGCCCGATGGCGCACCCGGTGCGCCCGGAAAGCTACGTCGAGATCAACAACTTCTACACGATGACGGTCTACGAGAAAGGCTCGGAAGTCGTGCGGATGTACCAGACGCTGTTCGGCCGCGACGGCTTCCGCAAGGGGATGGATCTCTACTTCAAGCGCCACGACGGCCACGCGGTGACCTGCGACGACTTCCGCCTCGCGATGGCCGACGCGAACGGGCGCGACCTCGCGCAATTCGAGCGCTGGTACAGCCAGGCCGGCACGCCGCGCGTGTCGGTGCGCACCGCGTACGACGCGGCCGCGCGCCGCTATACGATCACCCTCGCGCAAGGCTACGGCGACGCGTCGCCGGCCGCGCGCGAAACGCAGCAGGGGCCGCTGCTGATCCCGTTCGCCGTCGGGCTGATCGGCCGCGACGGCCGCGACCTGCCGCTGCGTCTGGACGGTGAAGCCGCCGCGTCGGGCACGACGCGCGTGCTCGAATTCACAGATACCGAGCAGACCTTCACGTTCATCGACGTGCCGGAAGCGCCGCTGCCGTCGCTGCTGCGCAACTTCTCGTCGCCGGTGATCGTCGAGTACGACTACAGCGACGACGATCTCGCGTTCCTGCTCGCGCACGACAGCGATCCGTTCAACCGCTGGGAGGCCGGCCAGCGCCTCGCGACGCGCGCGCTGCTGACGCTCGCCGCGCGTGCCGCCGCCGATGCGCCGCTCGCGCTCAGCGAGAACTTCGTCGCCGCGTTCCGCCGCGTGCTGACCGATGAAAGCCTGTCGCCGGCGTTCCGCGAACTCGCGCTGACGCTGCCGTCGGAAACCTATCTCGCGGACCAGATGGCCGAGGCCGACCCGGCCGCCGTGCATCGCGCGCGCCAGTTCGTGCGCCGCCAGCTCGCGAGCGCGCTGCGCGCCGACTGGCTCGCCGCGTACGAACGGCACCAGACGCCTGGCGCCTACGAGCCGACGCCGGAAGCCTCGGGCCGCCGCGCACTGAAGAACCTCGCGCTCGCGTATCTCGCCGAACTCGACGATCCGGCCGATGCCGTGCGCCTCGCCACGGCCCAGTACGACGCGGCGAACAACATGACCGATCGCGCGGCTGCGCTCGGCGCGTTGCTGTCCGCGGCCGCCGCGGGCGCGAACGAGCCGGCCGAGCACGCGCTCGACGACTTTTACCGTCGCTTCGAGAAGGAAGCGCTCGTGATCGACAAGTGGTTCGCGATGCAGGCGGCGCAACGCGGCACGCCCGCGCAGCCGACGCTCGCGAAGGTGCGCAAGCTGCTCGCGCACCCCGCGTTCAACCTGAAGAATCCGAACCGCGCGCGTTCGCTGATCTTCAGCTTCTGCGCGGCCAACCCCGCGCAATTCCATGCGGCGGACGGTTCGGGCTACGCGTTCTGGGCCGAACAGGTGCTCGCGCTCGATGCGATCAACCCGCAGGTCGCGGCGCGCCTCGCGCGCTCGCTCGAACTGTGGCGCCGCTTCACGCCGACGCTGCGCGACCGGATGCGCGAAGCGCTCGAACAGGTCGCCGCCGGCGCGAAATCGCGTGACGTGCGCGAGATCGTCGAGAAAGCGCTCGCATAAGTCGCGCGATCGCCCTGTCGCGTCCGAGCGATCGAGCCGGCGCCCGCTGACGCGGCGCCGGCTTTTTTATTGCGCGTGACCCGTCCTGAAATCACCCGCACGCGCGGGGTCGGACCGCGCGGCGCACCTGCGTCGCGATGCGCGCCCCGCCCGTCACCGCCGCCCGACTCCGCCCCGACCCGGCGGCCGGCCATGTAACCGGACGAAAAAAGCCGGCGGCACCGGAGGCGCGACGGGTAAAATTGCGGCCATTCAAGGATTCTTTGGCCTTTCGGAGTCTGTCATGTCCATTGCCCGCCGCACCACGCTGTCGAAGTTCCTGATCGAACAGCAACGTGAGACCAACAACCTCCCCGCCGACCTGCGCCTGCTGATCGAAGTCGTCGCCCGCGCGTGCAAGGCGATCAGCTACAACGTGTCGAAGGGCGCGCTCGGCGAGGCGCTCGGCACCGCCGGCAGCGAGAACGTCCAGGGCGAAGTGCAGAAGAAGCTCGACATCCTGTCGAACGAAATCCTGCTCGACGCGAACGAATGGGGCGGCAACCTCGCCGCGATGGCGTCGGAAGAAATGGAAACGTTCTTCCCGATCCCGGCGAACTACCCGCGCGGCGAATACCTGCTCGTGTTCGATCCGCTCGACGGCTCGTCGAACATCGACGTGAACGTGTCGATCGGCACGATCTTCTCGGTGCTGCGCTGCCCGGACGGCAAGCAGGCGACCGAAGAATCGTTCCTGCAGCCCGGCACGCAGCAGGTCGCGGCCGGCTACGCCGTCTACGGCCCGCAGACGGTGTTCGTGCTGACGACCGGCAACGGCGTGAACTGCTTCACGCTCGATCGCGAAGTCGGCTCGTGGGTGCTCACGCAGAGCAACATGCAGATCCCGGCCGACACGCGCGAATACGCGATCAACGCATCGAACGCCCGCCACTGGTACGACCCGGTCAAGCGCTACGTCGACGAACTGAACGCCGGCAAGGACGGCCCGCGCGGCGACAACTTCAACATGCGCTGGATCGCGTCGATGGTGGCCGACGTGCACCGGATCCTGAATCGCGGCGGCATCTTCATGTATCCGGCCGACAAGCGCACGCCCGATCGTCCGGGCAAGCTGCGCCTGATGTACGAAGCGAACCCGATGTCGTTCATCGTCGAACAGGCGGGCGGCGCCGCGACGACCGGCACGCAGCGCATCATGGAAGTGCAACCGACCGGCCTGCACCAGCGCGTGCCCGTGTTCCTGGGCTCGAAGAACGAAGTCGAGCGCGTGACCGGCTATCACGACGAAGCAAAATAATTGCACTGCAGCACTGGACGGAGGCGCGAGACATCAGTACAATCGCGCCTTCGCGATGTGGCCCTAACGGGTCGCGTCGCAGTGAAGTGAAAGCGGAAAGTCCGCCGGATCGAGGGTTTCGCGAAGCAGCCGCAGCAAGCTGAAAAAATTTCGCAAAACCTATTGCCAAGATCGCGGATTTCACCATATAATTTCATTTCTCTGCTGCCGGTGTAGCTCAGTTGGTAGAGCAGCGCATTCGTAATGCGAAGGTCGTAGGTTCGACTCCTATCTCCGGCACCAAGACATAAAGGCCTGACAAGCATCGCTTGTCAGGCCTTTTCTCTTTTCCGGCGCCGAAATCCCGAAGCCGTTCGACGACGCACCGCCCGATCGCCGATCGCGCCGCACGCGATCGCATGCGCGTTCGGCAACCGCCGCGCACGTTGCTTCACTCGTCGCCGATCGTCGCACCAGCCGTTCTCCGCGCAACCTCGCCGACACATCGGCACGACGTTTCCACGCACGCGACGGCTACCCGCGATCGCATCGCACGCGGTGCGCAGCGCACGGCCTGCATGGCGACGATGGCCAGATCGACGACCTCCACGGCGCACGCGCCGGCGCCGTCCATCCCGGGCTCGGCCGCTGGCACGACGCACGCACCGACGACATGGTCGCCACGGTCGATCTCCCGCTCCATCGCATACCGTGACCGAAGCCTGTCCTTCAGGATACCGAACGATGACGGACATCGGATACGGCCGCCCTACACCGATCCGCGCCACACGACGCCCTGGATCGGCGATGCGACGCACCGTGCTGCCTCACCCGTTTTGCACTGCTTTCGATCGAGGCGATCGACGACGCGCGACCGTCACGCACTGATCGCCGACGCAGCCGATAGACACCAGCGGTGGCCAATTCTTACAAATTCATTTCGTCAAACCTGGGGCGCGCACGGATCGTGCCGTACGCAGACAAATCCCCTGGCAAATCTGCTTAAGGGTGCATAACATTACTTAACGATCCTGACCCGTCTATCGCGTTACATTGCGTGGGCGGCGCGGCGGTCGCAGTCGCTTTCAATCGGCTTTTCGGCGTGCGGCAGCCGACGCGCGGTCATTTCGACTCAACTCCAAGGAGAGGACCACCATGACTCATGGCTTGATTATGTGGCTCATCATCGGCGCGATCGCCGGCTGGCTTGCCGGTTTGCTCGTGAAGGGCGGCGGCTTCGGGCTGATCGTCGACATCATCGTCGGCATCGTCGGCGCGGTGATCGGCGGCTGGCTTGCCGGACTGCTCGGCATCAGCATCGGCAGCGGCTTCATCGGCTCGGTGATCGTCGCGGTCATCGGCGCGGTGATCCTGCTGTTCGTGATCCGGCTATTCAGGCGAGCGGCCTGACGTTTCTCTCCACGCGCCTTCGGGCGCGTTTTCGCATCGGGCCGGCGCGCGGCCGGTTCGCCGCGCGCCGCCGGCTTGGTCGGCGCTTCGCGTACGGCAACCAGCCGTCGAGCACGTCAGCCATCAGCCATCCGCTGCGCGCTTCGCGCGTACGCCTTCGCGCCCGATCCATACGGTGCGTGACATCTCCCCTCTCCATCCCGCATCGAACGGCATCGACCACGACACGCATACCGCGCGCCCGGCCGGGCTCGTCGCGAGCCTCGGGCGATTGTCGACGCGCGTGCAGATCCGCTCCGGCACCGCGTAGACGGTGACGGGCACGGACAGCGTGCGGCCCGCATCGTCGCCAGGGTCGACGACATGCGCGCCGCCGACCCAAGCAACCCACAGCGGGCGCCGCGCGTCGAACGCGGCGCCGGTCGCGAGCGACTGCTTCCGGCGCGGACGCAGCCCGATGCTCATATGCGCGACGAGCGTCTCGGCGGCCTCGGCCCACCGCGCGCATCGTGCGCGCCGGCGGGCGACGACAGGTCCGCGAACCGCGGCGCACGGTCTGCCGCGAACGATTTCACAGCGACCATTTCAGTTCTCCATAGAAAGTGCGGCCCGGATACGGGTGGAACGTGTAGTAGCGGCGGTCCGTCAGGTTGTCGATGCCGGCCGACGCGCTCCAGTGACGATCCAAGCGGTAGCGCGCCTTCAGATCGACGACGGTGAACGAACTCGTACCGCCGTAGACGTCCGGATTCACGTCGCTGTTGTCGAGCGTGTTGAACTGGCGGCCCGAATAGCGCACGCCGACGCTCGCGAGCCAGTGCTCGTCGAAGCGATACGACGCGAGCAGATTCGCGCGCATGCGCGGAATGCGCGGGAAACGCGAACCGACGTAGGCCGGGTTCGCGGCATCGGCGAGAATTTGCGCGTTGCTCGCCGACACGTTCGCATCGACGTTGAATCCGCGCAGCCCGACGTTCTCGCCGCTGAACGCGAGTTCGACACCGCGTACGCGTACGCGGTCGACGTTGGAGATGTTCGTGACGGTCGTGGCGCCCGACACCGTCGTCTGGCTGTAGATCGAATCGCGCAGGTCGCTCTGGAACACGCTGGCGCGCACGACGCCGACGCCCACGTCGCGCTCGGCGGTGAAATCCCAGTCGATCGCCTTTTCCGGCCGCAGGTTCGGGTTGTTGTTGACGATCGCGTTGTTCGAAATCGTGCCCTGGAACAGTTCGCCGACCGTCGGGAATCGCGTGCCCGTCGCGAACGACAGCCGGAAGCGCCAGGCCTCGGTCGCGTCCCACTGCAGCGCGACTTTCGGCGACAGCGCATTCGCGCTGCGGTCCGCATAGCCGAGCGTGCCGCTCGCATTGCCGAGCGCGCCGCCGTATGCATCCCAGCGCTCGTAGCGCAGCCCGAGCGTCGCCAGCCAGCCCGGCGCGAAGCGCCACGCGTCCTGCCCGAACAGCGCCTGCGCGCGCGTGTCGCCGCGATAGACGCTCGCGAGCGACGTGGTCGGTCCGGCCAGCCAGTCGGCCGTGTTGTACGTGACGTTGCGCAGGAAGTAGTTGTCGTAGTGATAGCCGAACGTGAACGCATGCCCCTTCACTTCGGGCGCCTCCGCCTTCAGGTCGAGCGTGCGCCAGCCGGTGCCGTCGCCCTGGAATAGCGTACCCGCGCCGCCCTGCACGGTCGACGCCGCGCGCAGTACGTCGCGCGAGACGTCGTACGCGGACACGACGCCCGACAGCCGCCAGCCGGAATCGAGCCGGCCGTTCAGCCCGAGCGCATACAGCCAGTTCTCCTGGTCGCCGCGCTGCGGCGCGAAAGCGTTCGGCGCGACGGTCATGTTCCGGCCGCCGATCGACACGTTGCCGCCGTAGACCGGATTGCCGGCCGCATCGCGCAGGAAGGTCTCGCCGTGCTGCCGGTAATGGTTCTCCCAATGCCCGAGCGTCAGCGTCGCATCGACATGATCGGTGAACGCATAGCCCATCCGGACCGTCTCGTTGAGCTGCTCGGTCCGCTCGATCGTCTGTGCGCCGACGATCGCCCGCGGCTTGCCGTTGGGTCCGATGTCGGTCACGGCGCCCGTCACGGGCACGGCGGCGCCGAGTTTCGGGTTGTAGGCCGAATTGGGGCTCGCATACTGCATCGGCTGGCCGTCGTTCTCCAGCCGGTCGAGCGACAGCGCGAACCAGAACCGGCCGACGCGGTTCGCGATTCGCGCGGTCTGGTGATTGCCGCCGAAGCTGTCCGCGAACCCGTAGCCGTCGTGGTAGCGCTGCGTAAAGAACTGCGTCGACAGCGACGCCTCGAGCCGTTCCGGGCGGCGCGTGGTGAGCAGCACGGTCGAGCCGATCGCATTGCCCGGATACAGCGCGGAAAAAGGGCCATAGAGCACGTCGACGCGCGCGATGTCGTCGGGCGGAATCAGCGACCAGCGCGGCGGGTACGCATAGCTCGACCCGAGCAGGTTCGACAGCAGCACGCCGTCGGCATAGACGAGCCCGCGCGCGCTCTGCAATTCGTTGAAGTCCCGGCCTGCGAATACGCTGTTGCGGTCGCCGATGTAGCGCTTGCGGACCATCAGGTTCGGTGCGTACTTCAGCGCGTCCTCGGTGGTGACGTTGGTGTGCGCATCGACCTGCTCGCGCGTGATCGACGTGACGACGGCCGGCGTATCCGGGTCGACCGGTTGGCGTTGCGCGGTCACGCTGACGGCGGTCAGCGTATCGCCGGCCGGTGCAGCCGACGCAGCGACGCCCGAGGCAACCGGTGCGGCGGCGGCGGGGCGACCGACGCCACCGCTGCGGGCGGCCTCGGCGCGTCCATCATCCATCGAAGCCGCGTGAGCGGCCGGCCATGCGAAAGCGGCCGCGCATGCAAGCGCGAGCCGGCCGCGCGACGGCCGCGCGGCAAGAGTAGACGACATGAGTGAGTTCCTGAAAACGTGATCGGACGCCGCCGGATACGAGCGCGCGAGCCGCGCACGAACGGCGCGACACGCGGACCAGGGTCGCGGGCGGCTCGCGCGCCACCGGGGCGCGCGGACGACATCAATCAGACCGGAACGTTTTCAGGCGGGGCGCGCGGCTGCGCGAGACGGATGCCCTTGCGGGGCACATCGGGAACGATCGGCGCGGCTACCCGATACGCGAACGTGCGCACGAAGCCCGGCATCGCGGGCAGGCTCGTACCCAGCGCGACGTTCGCCGCGAAGCCGGGGCAGTACACGCAATGCGGGACGCCGGCATGGTCGAACGACGCCGTGTCGCGGTCGTCGCCCGCTTGCGCGAGCACGACCTGACGCGCGCCCGCTGCACTGCACAACTCGAGCGTGAGCGCGCCGGAGCCGCTCGACGCGAGACGCGCGTAGCCGACGACGGGCGACAGTACGTTCAGTACCAGCGCCAGCCATACGAGGCCGATCCATCGCGTCGTTCGTCTCATCGCGGTCCAGGAAAAAGTGCGCGCAAGTATAACAAGCAGCCCGATTGTTGCCGATCGTGCAGCGTGCAATACCGGGGATCGCAGCGCGCGCCGGAACGCATGTGCCGTTAATACAACAGAGACAAAATCTAACGATTCGCCGCTGGCATAAATCCGAGCGCGAGGTTGATAATCATTGCACCTGCTGGAGAAACGATCATGGACGAAAGACCAACTCGCATGCCACCGCCCGAGCAAGTGATGAGCCCGGATCCGGAACCCGTCGGCGTGGAATTTCTCGCCGAATTGCCCGAGCACGTTCGGGCGTTCTTCGACGAGCAGCACAAGCTGTACGCGCCGAAGTGAACGTCAGTTCGGTTCTGTAACCGCCACGTGTCGATCATCGCTATCGTGCGGTTCATTCGTGCGCTTCGCGCGCAATTCGCCTCGCACCCGGGCCGCAACAGCCTGACGGTGCCGGATCGGCTCGCCCGCTGATTCTGCTGTCGCGACGCTGCGCCGCGCGACTGTCTTCGTCTATCCTTCTGGTTTTCCACGTCCGGCCCGCCCGGCCCTCCCGATCGCTCCGATGAAGCAAGCCATTCGTGCCAGCCTCGCTGTCGCCGTGCTCGGCGTCGCCCTCTTTTCGTCTCCTCACATCGCTCACGCCGACGGCGACGACACCGCCCTCACCAACGTCGTGGCGCTCGCGTCGCAGCGCCTCGCGCTCGCCGAACCGGTCGCGCGATGGAAATGGGCGAATCACAAGGCCATCGAGGACGGGCCGCGCGAAGCGGCATTGCTCACCGCAGTCGAAAAACGCGCCGTACAGGCCGGCGTCGATCCCGCATTCGCCCGCACGTTCTTCGAGGATCAGATCGCCGCAAGCAAGGACGTGCAGAACGCACTGTTCGCGACCTGGCGCACGACGCGGCCGCCGGAAGGCACGCCGCCCGATCTCGCGACCAGCACGCGCCCGGCACTCGATCGGCTGACGCAGAAAATGCTCGCCGGTCTCGCGCAGGTCGCCCCGCTGCGCGATGCGCCCGACTGCCAGGCGCGGCTCGCGCGCAGCATCGCAAACTGGAAGACGCTCACGCGCTACGATTCCACGCAGACGCAGGCACTCGATACCGCGCTGTCGCATGTCTGCGCTGCCGGCGGAGCCAGCGCGATCGGCTGACGCGGCGGGCGCGGATCGCGCCGTGGCGCTTGTATGTTCAAGCCCGACCAGCGCGGTAAAGTCTGAACGTAGCCAGACTAGACCGTGCAGCTGTCGGGCACTCAGTCCGCCGGCGTCAGCGCCATGAGCGGAATCATTTGCAGGCCGCGCGCGAGATGCGTCTGCAGCAGGCGATGGGTGAAGGGTTCGAACGCGCCGCCCGCCGCGTCGGCCACAAGCCGTGCGGCTGCATCGAGCGATTCCGCCGAACCGAGATAGCACCAGCCGTCGATCACATGAAACAGGCGGCGCTCGCCGCTCGCCTCGAACGCGACCGCGCCTTCGAACGGCCAGGGCGCACCGCCCCCGCGAGCGCCGTCGGCCGCCGGGCGCCGGTTGTACGACGGACGCAAGCGGGCGATCCATTGCGCTTCGGCAAGCATCGCCCCCAGCTCGTTGCCGGTCTCGCGCCATTCGACGCGGCGCACCTGCTGCGCCAGCCGCATTTCCTTCGACGAGCGGCGCTCGCCGGTCAACAGCGCGCGCAGCCGCTGCCGTACGCGCACACTGCGGCCGACATACAGCGCTTCGTCACGCTCGCCGAAGAGCGCATACGCGCCGCACCCTGCCGGCGCGGTATCCAGCCAGGCCTCGGTCAGGTCGCCGCCCAGACGGAAGTGGCGTGTCGTCCGCGCGATCTGGTCGCGCAGCCGCTCGAGCGGCACGATGTCGTGCAGTTGGCGCCAGAACTGCCAGAGCAGGTCGGCATCGGCCAGCGCCCGGTGGCGCGCGGCCGGAACGAGCCCATGCCGCTCGATCAACGCATCGAGCCCGTGCCGCGATTCGCGCGGAAACAGCGCGCGCGACAGCCGAACCGTGCACAGCACATCGGGATTGAACGCCAGGCCGGCACGCTCGAACTCGGCGCGCAGGAAACCGCGGTCGAAGCTCGCGTTGTGCGCGACGAACAGCTTGCCGTCGAGCCGCTCGAACAGCGCCGGCGCGAGCGACGCGAACGTCGGCGCATCGCGCACCATCGCGTCCGAGATGCCCGTCAGTTGCTGGATGAAGGGCGGAATCGCCTGCCCCGGATTGACGAGGCTCGTCCACGTCGACACGCCGAGCGGTCCGATTTCGACCACGCCGACTTCGGTGATCCGGTGGTCGGCGGGCGAACCGCCGGTGGTTTCAAGGTCGACGAAGACGAGCGGCTGCTCGCTGGCGGGATCGGACGGACGGGAATCGGACATGAAAAGGCAGGGAAACGATGCTTCCATGAGTATGCACCGGCATGCGTACTCGCGGCCAGCCCGGACGGCTCGTTCCGTCCCCGGAAAACAAAAAGCCCCCGCGATGCGGGGGCCGGACGTGATCGGCAATGCGAGGCGCGTCAGACCGCCTGGATATTCGCCGCCTGCTTGCCTTTCGGCCCGACTTTGACCTCGAACGAAACACGCTGGTTTTCCTTCAGCGTCTTGAAGCCGTCCATCCGGATTTCGGAAAAGTGCGCAAACAAATCTTCACCGCCATTGTCCGACGTAATAAAGCCAAAACCTTTAGCATCGTTAAACCATTTCACGATACCGGTATCCATGTCTTCGTTCCCCACTCGATAAGATCAAAAAAGCTATTTTTATAGCCGTTTCCCGAAATCCCGAAACATCGCGCCAGCACCCGTACCAGCGCTCCGCCCGAGGACGGAGTGCTGACTTTATAAATTGGACGATCCGGGCGCGTCAAGAAAATTTTTAGCGAACGCTTTCTCCAAAAGACGCTAATACCACTGGAATCGGTACACCATCGCCTTTAATTAATTGATGCGCATCAAGAACCTGTCAATATTACCGGGACCGGATCGTCATTAATCCGGAGCGTGAAATTCCTACCGGGGACAAATCGATTCGGTAAAATCCTCGGGTTTTTTCCGGGTTGCGGAAATCCGGTGACGTTGCGATCCTGAATCAACGCCGAAAGGAAGGAGAGGGTCATGTGGTTGGACGGAATCATGCGCTTCGCGAGCCGGCTCGGGCGCGTACGTCGCAAGTCCCGCGCCCTGGCCGAGTCCGCGCGCGAAGCGCCGTGCGATACCGAATTCGATACGACGTGGCACGGCGATCACTGGCAGAACCTGCTCGCATCGCCTCTGGATGCCCGTCACTACGTGATGGAAGACTGGACCTACACGCCGCCGCCGATCGAGGCAGAAGACGCCGCGCCTGCGGGCAAGCGCAAGCGCCGCTCGTACACGCCGTAGCGCGCCGGGCAGCGGGCAAAAAAAAGCGCGACTGGGAAGTCGCGCCGACAAAGGTTTGGAGATCTTTTCCGTCAACGAAAAAGTCTGCTTCGGAAAGCAGAGATCGCAGTATAGCGAGAGAACTACCTTTCATTATCCATGCTCCACACAAACCTCTATTGCCGATGTGTCAATAATCGCGCTATAGCGGCCCCCGCCCTCCACTGCCCATCTGTCGCAATCACGCAACGCCCCCTCGGCAGTCCTGATCGTTATTTCTCTTCGCTGCACCGCCACAAACCCTTGCTGGGCAACCGTTTGCGCGGTTTTTCCGATTTTTGCGTATTCCAAAATATATTATTTCTTAAAGCGTAAGACACCCCTGCTCCGCACACTCCGTACACTGCAGACGGCTTTCTGATAAGCGCACCGCCGTTCTGCCGGACCGGCTACAGCGTCAAGCAAACCACCGCCAGTCCACCGCAGGTTCGATCGACATCATCGTGTTTGGAGACATATCCATGAAAAAAACCCTGATCGTCACCGCGTTGTCGGGCGTGTTCGTTACCGCAGCCCATGCTCAAAGCAGCGTGACGCTGTACGGCCTGATCGATGCTGGCATCACCTACACGAACAATCAGGGCGGGCACAGCTCATGGTCGGAACGCAGCGGCCAGATCAACGGCAGCCGCTGGGGCCTGCGCGGCACGGAAGATCTCGGCGGAGGCCTGAAAGCGATCTTCGTGCTGGAAAACGGCTTCAACATCGCCAACGGCACGCTCGGCCAGAATGGCCGCGAATTCGGCCGCCAGGCGTTCGTCGGCCTGTCGCAAGACCAGTTCGGCTCCGTCACCCTCGGTCGCCAGTACGATAGCGTCGTCGACTACATCGGGCCGCTGTCGCTGACCGGCACGCAATTCGGCGGCACCCAGTTTGCCCACCCGTTCGATAACGACAACCTGAACAATTCGTTCCGGATCAATAACTCGGTCAAATATACGAGCGTCAATTTCGGCGGCTTGAAGTTCGGCGCGTTGTACGGCTTCTCGAACAGCAGCCAGTTCTCGAACAATCGCGCATACAGCGCGGGCGTGTCGTATTCCTACGCCGGCTTCAATATCGGCGCCGGCTACCTGCAGCTGAACAACGACATCTCGGGCCTCACGTCGGCTGCGGTCACCAACAGCGCCGGCGCGGTGGCAGGCGACAACACGTTCGTCGGCAAGCGTCAGCGCGTGTTCGGCGGCGGCCTGAACTACACGTTCGGCCCGGCCACGGCCGGCTTCGTATTCACGCAATCGCGCGTGAACCGGGCGCTCGGCATCTCGGCGGGTGCGTCGGGCGTGTCGAACGGTCTGGCCCTCGACGGCACGTTCGCCCGCTTCAACAACTACGAAGTCAACGCCCGCTACGCGCTCACGCCGGCCTTGTCGCTGGCCGGGTCGTACACGTACACCGCCGGCTTCCTGGACGGCCGCCATCCGGGCTGGAATCAATTCAACCTGCAGACCGACTATGCGCTGTCCAAGCGAACCGACGTGTATGTGCAAGGCGTGTATCAGCGAGTCAGCACGGACGGCCTGGGCCTCGGCGCCTATGTCAATGGTCTCGGCGGCGCTTCGTCGACCAACAAGCAGATCGCGGTGACTGCCGGCCTGCGTCACCGTTTCTGACCGGAGCGGCTTCGGCACAAAAAAGCGCCTCGCGAGGCGCTTTTTTTTCGCGAAGAGGTCTCGCCGATGGCCGGACTGCCCGGCGAAGGGCCGGCCACGGGGTTCACGTCCCGCTGTCCGCGGCCGGGTAACGCACATCGAGGATATCGATCGGCTGCGGGCCGGCCGGCGTCATCAGCGTGACGGTATCGCCGATCCTCGCCTTGATCAGCGCGCGTGCGACCGGCGAAATCCAGCTGACGCAGCCGCGATCGAGATCGACCTCGTCGATCCCGACGATCGTCACCGTGTGATCCTCGCCGTCCGGCGTCTCGTAATCGACCGTCGCGCCGAAGAACACCTGATCGACGTTCTCCTGCCGGCTCGCGTCGACGACTTCGGCGAGATCGAGCCGCTTCGTCAGGAAGCGGATCCGGCGGTCGATCTCGCGAAGCCGCCGCTTGCCGTAGATGTAGTCGCCGTTTTCCGACCGGTCGCCGTTCGACGCGGCCCACGATACGAGCCGCACGACCTCGGGACGCTCGACGTCGATCAGGTTCAGCAGCTCGTCGCGCAGCCGCTTGTGGCCGGCCGGCGTGATGTAGTTCTTCGCGCCCGCCGGAATCGCGGGTTGAGCCTGGTCGAGATCGTCGTCGTCACCGTCCGATTCTTTGACAAACGCCTTGTTCATGATGCAGATTCAACGTGGATGACTGATCCCCCAAGGGTACACGAAGGGCGGTCGACCAAGGCCATGCCACCTTATTCGCGAATAAGGCTTCCCTTTTTATATGACTCTGCTATACTTCCGCTTCTGCGTGCGGCTGTAGCTCAGTTGGATAGAGTACTTGGCTACGAACCAAGGGGTCGTGGGTTCGAATCCTGCCAGCCGCGCCACTTTTTCGAGGGCCTTCCGAACCGAAGGCCCTTTCAGTTCGAAGCAGTAGAAGTTTGTTTTTGCGTGCGGCTGTAGCTCAGTTGGATAGAGTACTTGGCTACGAACCAAGGGGTCGTGGGTTCGAATCCTGCCAGCCGCGCCACTTTTTTGGGGGCCTTCCCATCGCAGAAGGCTCCGACAGTTGAAGCAGTACCGTTTTGCGTGCGGCTGTAGCTCAGTTGGATAGAGTACTTGGCTACGAACCAAGGGGTCGTGGGTTCGAATCCTGCCAGCCGCGCCACCTTAAAAGGGCTTTCCTCCGGGAAAGCCCTTTTTCTTTTTGCGCCCACCTCCCCCTCGCTCGCGCCATCAGTCCGGACGCCACCGGCAACGTCGGCCGCGTTTCAGCAAGCTCCAATGAAAACGGCGGCCATAGGCCGCCGTCCGTCGATCGTCGAATTCGCCCGCCACCAGGGGGCGCCTGCGTCAGTAATCCTGCCGCTCGCGCTCGATGCGCATGCCGCCGTCATGGCGCGCGTGCGCGCCGTCGTCGGTCGAACGCTCGCGCATGATCCGCATCACGTCCGGATTGGTTCTCACGCGCCGCATCACGTTCGCGAGATGCACGCGGTCGCTGACCTGGATCACGAAGCGCAGCACCGTCGATTCGTGCGTCAGATCCTCGTCCATCGCGATATGGACGATGTTCGCGTCGGCCGACGTGATATCCGCCGCGACGCGCGCGAAGATGCCCTTCGTGTTCTTCACGAGCGCCTTCACCGCGACATCGAACAGGCGGCCCGGCTGCGGCGCCCATTCGACGTCGATCCAGCGCCCCGGATCGCGGCGATGGATGCGCTGCGCGACACGGCAATCCGTCGTATGAATCGCCATGCCCAGACCGATGCCGATGTAACCCATGATCGCGTCGCCGGGGATCGGCCGGCAGCAGGCGGACAACTGCACGGACATCCCTTCGGTGCCGGTGATCACGACCGGCGGCGCGTGATGCGCGGGATGCCGCTCGGACTTCGGGAGATCGTCGTCCGCGTCGCGGCCGCTCATCAGCACCTCGATGCGCTTGGCCATCACCGCGGCGACGCGACGGCCGAGGCCGATGTCCGCGAAGATTTCCTGGCGACTCTTGTTGCCCGTCCACTGCACGAGCTTCTCCCACACTTCCGGCTCGACGTCGGCCAGCGCGAGACCATAGACCTTCAGGCTCTGGTCGACGAGCCGCTCGCCCAGTTGCACGGACTCGTTCAGGCGCATCGTCTTCAGGTAGTGGCGAATCGCCGAGCGCGCCTTGCCGGTACGCACGAAGCCGAGCCACGCGGGGTTCGGCTTCGAATACGGCGCGGTGATCACCTCGACGATGTCGCCGCTCTTCAATTCGGTGCGCAGCGGCAGCAGTTCATTGTTGATCTTCACGGCCACGCACTGGTTGCCGAGATCGCTGTGGATCGAATACGCGAAATCGAGCGCCGTCGCGCCGCGCGGCAGCGCCATGATCTTCGACTTCGGCGTGAACACGTAGACCGCGTCGGGGAACAGGTCGATCTTCACGTGCTCGAGGAATTCGCTCGAATCGCCGGCTTCGCTCTGGATGTCGAGCAGCGACTTCAGCCACTGATGCGCGCGCTTCTGGACATCACTGAGATCCGCGCTGCCGTTCTTGTACAGCCAGTGCGCAGCGACCCCCGCCTCGGCGATCTCGTGCATCTTGCGCGTGCGCACCTGGAACTCGATCGGCGCGCCGAACGGGCCGACGAGCGTCGTGTGCAGCGACTGATAGCCGTTGATCTTCGGGATCGCGATGTAATCCTTGAACTTGCCGGGCACGGGCTTGTACAGCGCGTGCAGCGCGCCGATACACGTGTAGCAGTCGAGCGGGCTGTCGACGACGACCCGGAAGCCGTACACGTCGAGCACCTGCGAGAACGACAGCTGC
Organism: Burkholderia sp. MSMB2157WGS; assembly: GCF_001532755.1. NCBI lineage: Bacteria > Pseudomonadati > Pseudomonadota > Betaproteobacteria > Burkholderiales > Burkholderiaceae > Burkholderia > Burkholderia sp. MSMB2157WGS. Next base: position 369,103 of record NZ_LPJG01000011.1, read on the forward strand.
TTGTCGCGCATCTTGCGGTAGACGCTGTAGATGGTCTTCTCGCGGCCGGTGATCTCGGCGTCGATCTTCGCGTCGGCCATCGCGCGCTGCGCGGCCTCGAGGATCTTGCTGATCACTTCGCGGCGGTTGCCGCGCGCGGCCTTCACGGCCTTCTCGAGCGTCGCGTAGCGATGCGGGTTGAAGTTCGCGAAGCTCATGTCCTGCAGCTCGCGATACGTGTTGTTCAACCCGAGCCGGTGCGCGATCGGCGCGTAGATATCGAGCGTTTCGCGCGCAACGCGACGGCGCTTTTCCATCGGCACCGCGCCGAGCGTGCGCATGTTGTGCAGGCGATCGGCGAGCTTGACGAGAATGACGCGCACGTCGCGCGCCATCGCGAGCAGCATCTTGCGGAAGTTTTCCGCCTGCGCTTCCTCGCGGCTGCGGAATTCCATCTTGTCGAGCTTCGACAGGCCGTCGACCAGTTCGGCGACCTTCGGGCCGAACCGCTCGGCCAGCTCGTTCTTGGTCACGCCCTGGTCTTCCATCACGTCGTGCAGCAACGCGGCCATCACGGCCTGCGCGTCGAGCTTCCAGCCGGCGCAGATTTCCGCGACGGCGACGGGATGGGTGATATAGGGCTCGCCGCTCTGGCGATATTGACCGAGGTGGGCTTCGTCGCTGAAGTGGAACGCCGCCTTGACCTCTTTGATTTCGTCCGGAGCGAGATATTCGGCAAGCATGGCCGTCAGTTTCGCGATCGAAACGACGCCGTGCTTGCGCGGCTGCTCCGGTGTGGCGGTCGGCCCGAACAGATGCCGGAAGGACTGTTCGAGGACCGCGTCGATGTACTGGCGCGCAGGCGACTGGGCCGGGGCTTCGGTGGTCGGATCCGCGGAGGCGGACGATGGGGTGGTGCTCATATTCGCCTCCAGGTCGAGTCGTTGCGCGCGGGGACTACATGGCTGGAACGGGCCGGATGCGCGTTACACCGGCACCTTCTTCAGCATCTCGACGCCGACCTGGCCGGCGGCGATTTCGCGCAGCGCGACGACGGTCGGCTTGTCGCGGCTTTCGATTTTCGGCGTATGGCCTTGCGCGAGCTGCCGCGCGCGATAGGTGGCGGCGAGCGCCAGTTCGAAGCGATTCGGGATTTGCTTCAGGCAGTCTTCGACGGTAATGCGAGCCATGTTGGTAATTCCTTCTGAATATAGTCCTTATTCTACCTTATGTCCCTCGTGCCCCGCGTCATTCCGCGTGGGGCAGATGGATGCCGAGCTCGATGAACAGCTCCGCGTGTCGCGCGTACTGCGAAGCAAAACGCAGGCGCGTCGCCGCGACGATGCATTCGAGTTCCGCAAGCGCACGCTCGAAATTCTCGTTGATCACCACGTATTCCGCTTCCGACGCGTGCGCGATCTCGCTGCCGGCGGCCAGCAGCCGTCGCGTGATCACGTTCGGTTCGTCCTGGCCGCGCTTCTTCAGGCGCTCCTCGAGGGCATCGAGCGACGGCGGCAGGATGAAGATGCCGACCGCGTTGCGGAACTGCTTCTTCACCTGCAACGCACCCTGCCAGTCGATTTCGAGCAGCACGTCGTGGCCGTTCCTCATCTGCTCTTCGATCCAGACGCGCGACGTGCCGTAGTAGTTGCCGTGCACTTCCGCGCTCTCGAGGAATTCGTGCGCCGCGTGACGCGCGCGGAAGTCCTCGACGGTCGTGAAGTGGTAGTGCTGGCCGTCCTGCTCGCCCGGGCGCGGCTTGCGCGTGGTGTACGAGATCGACAGGCAGATTTCGCTGTCCTTCGACAGCAGCGCATTCACGAGCGTCGACTTGCCGGCGCCCGACGGTGCGACCACCATGAACAGGTTACCGGGATAGACGCCGCCGTGCAGCGAATGCGACGCGTGGCCGTCGCGATGGGATTCGGTCATGTTGCTTTTACTCCAGGTTTTGCACTTGCTCGCGCATCTGCTCGATCAGCAGCTTCAGCGCCATCGACGCGTCGGCGAGTTCCTTCGCCGCCGCCTTCGAGCCGAGCGTGTTCGCTTCACGATTCAGTTCCTGCATCATGAAGTCGAGACGCTTGCCGACCCGGCCGCCCTTCTCGATCACGTGACGCGTTTCGTTCAGGTGCGCGGTGAGCCGCGACAGCTCTTCCGCGATGTCGATCCGGATCCCGTACATCGTCACTTCCTGACGGATGCGCTCCGCGGCTTCCTCGCGCGTGACGACCGTCGAGCCGCCTTCGGGCGCCGCGAGGCCAAGCGCTTCCTGCAGCCGCTCGACGATCTTCTGCTGGTGCTTCGCGATCAGCTCCGGCACGAGCGGCGTGATGCGCGCGACGATCGCCTCCATCTCGGTAACGTTCGACAGCAGCATCGTCGCCAGTTGCGCGCCTTCGCGCGAACGCACGACGACGAGCTCGCCGATCGCCTCCTTGCCGCATGCGAGCACCGCGTCGCGGATCGCGTCGGCCGACACCCCGCTCTCGGCGAGCACGCCGGGCCAGCGCAGGATTTCGCCCGCGCGCAGGCGGCCGACGCCCGGGAACGAATCGAGCACCGCGCGCTCGAGCTCGGCAAGCTGGCCGAGCGCCGACTGATTCAGCGCGCCCGCGCCAATGCCCTGCTCGCCGCGCTGCAGGTTGATGCGCACGTCGACCTTGCCGCGCGACAGCTTGTTCATCAGCATTTCGCGCAGCGCGGGTTCGCACGCGCGCACGTCGTCCGGCATCCGGAAATTGAGATCGAGGAAGCGCGAGTTCACGGTGCGCAGTTCGACCGACACGCTGGTGCCGCCGTTGCCGGTGGCCGTCGCGAGTTCGCGCGTCGCGCTCGCGTAGCCCGTCATGCTGTAGATCATGGTTCGTCTCGCCGTCTGATGCCCTCGCGGGCGGGGATACATCGAGGCGCCCGGCGCATCGCAAGGCGCGGGGCGGGAAGCGCGCATTATCCCATTTTTGCGGACCATCCCGCCGGGCACGCCCGCCGTTCGGCGCTAAAATCGGGGTTTCCTCCCCTTCCGCGATTTCCCATGACGTCTTCCGTTTCCCGCCCGAGCGGCCGCCGCGCCGACGAACTGCGCAAGGTCGCCCTCACGCGCCACTACACGAAACACGCCGAAGGCTCCGTGCTGGTCGAATTCGGCGACACCAAGGTGCTCTGCACCGCAAGCGTCGCCGAGCGCGTGCCCGAGTTCCTGCGCGAGCGCGGGCAAGGCTGGCTGACCGCCGAATACGGGATGCTGCCGCGCGCGACCCACACGCGCAGCGACCGCGAAGCCGCCCGCGGCAAGCAGACGGGCCGGACGCAGGAAATTCAGCGCCTGATCGGCCGCGCGCTGCGCGCGGTGTTCGATCTCGAGGCGCTCGGCCCGCGCACGATCCACATCGACTGCGACGTGATCCAGGCCGACGGCGGCACGCGCACGGCCAGCATCACCGGCGCGTTCGTCGCCGCGCACGACGCCGTGTCGACGCTGATCGCGGCCGGCAAGCTCGCGCGCTCACCGCTCACCGACCATGTCGCCGCGATCTCGGTCGGCGTGTACGAAGGTGCGCCCGTGCTCGATCTCGACTACGCAGAGGATTCGCGCTGCGACACCGACATGAACGTCGTGATGACGGGCGCGGGCGGCTTCGTCGAAGTGCAGGGCACGGCCGAAGGCGTGCCGTTCTCGCGCGCCGAGATGAACGCGCTGCTGGACCTCGCTCAGGGCGGGATCGCCGAGCTCGTACGGCTGCAGAAAGATGTCCTGGGCGTGAGCCATGCCTGACGACCTCACCCTCGCGCCGCTGTCGCGCATCGTGCTCGCATCGAACAACCCGGGCAAGCTGCGCGAATTCACCGCGCTGTTCGCGACGGTCGGCATCGAGATCGTCCCGCAGGGCGACCTCGCGGTGCCGGAGGCGGAAGAGCCGTTCGGCACGTTCATCGAGAACGCGCTGACCAAGGCGCGCCACGCATCGCGGCTCACCGGGCTGCCGGCGATAGCCGACGATTCCGGCCTGTGCGTGCGCGTGCTGCGCGGCGCGCCGGGCGTCTATTCGGCGCGCTACGCGCAGCGCGCGGGCCGCGCCAAGGGCGACGCGGCGAACAATGCGTATCTCGTCGAGCAGTTGCGCGGCGTCGACGACCGGCGCGCCTACTACTGCTGCGTGCTCGCGCTCGTGCGCCATGCGGACGATCCGGAACCGCTGTTCGCCGAAGGGCGCTGGGCCGGCGAGATCGTCGATACGCCGCGCGGCGAACACGGATTCGGCTACGACCCGTATTTCTACCTGCCGTCGCTCGGCGCGACGGCCGCCGAACTCGAGCCGGCCGTGAAGAACACGCACAGCCATCGCGCGCTGGCGCTGAAGGCACTGCTCGCGCGGCTCGCGGAGGAAGCATGACCGTACCCGATATCGCTTCGCCGCGGGAGGTGGCATGAGCCAGGCCGCGCAAACCGGCGCACGCGTCGTCGCGACCTTCACGTCGCCCGGCCAGGTGCGCCTCACGTCGCTGCCGCCGCTCGCGCTGTACGTGCATTTCCCGTGGTGCGTGCGCAAGTGCCCGTACTGCGATTTCAACTCGCACGAATGGAAAGGCGAGCGGTTTCCGGAAGCCGACTATCTCGACGCACTGCGTGCCGACCTCGAGCAGGCGCTGCCGCTCGTGTGGGGGCGGCAGGTGCATACCGTGTTCATCGGCGGCGGCACGCCGAGCCTGCTGTCGGCGGCCGGCCTCGACCGGATGCTGTCCGACGTGCGTGCGCTGCTGCCGCTCGACGCCGATGCCGAGATCACGCTCGAGGCGAATCCGGGCACGTTCGAAGCCGCGAAGTTCGCGCAGTTCCGCGCAAGCGGCGTGAACCGCCTGTCAGTCGGCATCCAGAGCTTCAACGAGGCACACCTGAAGGCGCTCGGCCGGATTCACGACACCGCGCAGGCACGCGCGGCCGTCGAGATCGCCGCGCAGAACTTCGACAACTTCAACCTCGACCTGATGTTCGCGCTGCCGAACCAGACGCTCGACGAATGCCGCACCGACATCGAGACCGCGCTGTCGTTCGCGCCGCCGCACCTGTCGCTGTATCACCTGACGCTCGAGCCGAATACGCTGTTCGCGAAGTTCCCGCCGGTCGTCCCCGACGACGACGCGTCGGCCGACATGCAGGAATGGATTCATGCGCGCACGGCCGAAGCCGGCTACGGACGCTACGAAGTGTCCGCGTACGCGAAGCCGAATCATCAGTGCAAGCACAACCTGAATTACTGGCGCTTCGGCGACTATCTCGGGATCGGTGCGGGCGCCCATACGAAGCTGTCGTTCCCGAACCGGATCCTGCGGCAGGCGCGCTACAAGCATCCGGCGACCTTCATCGAGCAGGCGAAGGCCGGCACGGCCGTGCAGGAAGAGCGTGAAGTCGGCGCGCGCGATCTACCGTTCGAATTCATGCTGAACACGTTGCGGCTCGTCGAGGGCTTCCCCGTGCACAGCTTCGCGGAACGCACGGGCCTACCGATGAGCACGATCGAGCCGGCGCTGAAGGAAGCGGAGCGGCGCGGACTGATCACGCGCGATTTCACCCGGATCGCGCCGACGCCGCTCGGCCAGCGTTTCCTCAACGACCTGCAGGAATTGTTCCTGCGCGACGACTGATCGAATGAACGCGGCGGCATTTCGGTTACAATGCCGCCTCGTGTGGAAGCGTGGCCGAGCGGTTTAAGGCACTGGTCTTGAAAACCAGCGACGGGAAACTGTCCGTGAGTTCGAATCTCACCGCTTCCGCCAGGAAGTTCGCCCAACCCCGTCCATTCCCGGAATGACGGGGTTTTTGTTTGGCCGCACACGTGCGCGCCGCACGTTTCGACGCGTCCCGCCGGATGCCGTTACAATCCCGCGCTCCGATTCGCGAAACGGGAAATCCACGTCATGAAGCCCTTCCTCGTCTCGTCGCTCGTCGCGGTGCTGGCCACCGTCAGCACGCATGCGGCGGCCGACACCGCCGCCGGCAGCGACGCGCAGGCGTCGTGCGCGATGGCGTACGTAACCGGCGTCGGCGGTTCGCCGCGCGGCCTGAGCGAATATCTCGCCAGCCCGTCGCCGTACAACTACCTGAAAGACAACGAGCTTCAGTGCAAGGTGGGCGACGACGGACGCACGTCGAACTGCACCGGCGTGACCTACCTCCGCAACGAACAGGTCAGCGTGTACGACGATTCCGATCCCGCGACGCTGACCGTCGTCGCGCGCGTGGAGCTCGATCACGGCCAGAAGTATCCGGTGATCGTCGTCGTGCAACGCAAGGACGCGCGCTGCAAGTAGCGATGTCGCGGTGCGACACGCCTGTCGATCGAGTCGGAACGCGCGTTTGTGCCGCGCCCTGCGCGGCACCTGGCTGGCAAGCCGGGGCGGCGGCGCCGGACACGAACGCGCCGCACGCGATCAATACGACAATCCCCGTTTCCGTCGCTCGCCAATGGAATCGGCGCCCGATCGTCGGCGCCGAATCGGCGTGGTATGTGTGCCCGGCCGGAGCGCGCCGCACACCGCCGCACGCCTCCCGACCCGCCCCGCCATCGCCTAGAATTCGTTCAACACGGCGACACGAACGCCGCCGCGTATTCGATGCCGCACGCGCCACCCTTGCGTGCGGCACACGGAGATCGCCATGACCGACCTGTCGACCGCGACGGACCACGTCGATTACGAAGGCTTCGAGATCCATGTCGTGCCGGCCGCGATGCCCGGTAGCGACACGCGCTATACCTACACCGGCTACGTGTGTCATCCGGGCGCGAATCCCGCGCTGCCCGGCCATGCGGTGCCGTTCCACGCGGACGGCGAGGAAAGCTTCGCGAGCCTCGACGAGGCCGCCCACGAAGCCGTGCACGTCGGCAAGAGCATCATCGACGGCACGCACCCCGACCTGTCGGTACTGTCGCTCGTGACGCACGGCTTCTGACGCGGCCGGCCCGCATCGCCTGCGATCGCGCGGACGGACGGCCGAGGTTGCCGCATAGGTCAATCGCGCCGCCCGGCCGGACGATCGCGGCATGCCGCGGCTTGCGACCTCGCAACGTGCGCCCCCCACGGACGCTGTCACATGTCGCGTCACATCGGGACACACGCTGCACGACGCGGCGCCCGGCCGCCATCATCAGCGATCGCCGCGCCCGCTCCCGCGCGCTATGCGTTTCTCCCCATATCGCCTCGCGTCGGTGCGCCTATCATTTTTTTATCGTCCCTCCTGGCCATCACCTCATGCGCCCCCTTCTCCGTCCGCGCGTCGCCCGGCTGCGTGTTGCCGCGCTGGCCGCCGTCGCCCTGCTTGCCGCGTGCACGATCACGCCGCCTTCGTCGCTACGCTCGGTCCTGACGATTCCGTCGGTCACACGCAGCGGCAGCCTCGACCAGTATCGCGTCGAAGTCGCCCATCGTGTCGCCGAACGCAATCCGTCCGGGATGCTGCACGGCACACCGCAAGCCATGCTGCGTTCGCTCGTCGTCGTGGCCTTCACCGTCGACGGCAGCGGCCGCGTCGTCAATGCATCCGTCTATCGCAGCAACGGCGACAGCGAAGCGGAAGCGCTCGCGCTCGCGTCGCTGCGCCGCGCGGCGCCGCTGCCGGCGCCGCCGTCGCGGCTGCTCGACGGCAACGGCCGGCTCGAACTGATGGAAGGCTGGCTCTTCAACGACGACGGTCACTTCCAGCTGCAAAGCACCGCGTCCGCGCAGGCGCAATCGATCGATTGACGCGCCGCCGCGACCCGATTGCGGGTGAGCGGCGGCGCTGGCTATAATTTTCCGCACTCGCGCGGCCATCACGCCGCGCGTGCGTTCGCGCGCCCCACCCGGCAAGCGAGCCGACCACGCCGGCACCGGGCGGCGACGTACCCGTCTCCATCGTCGACCGGCGGGTGACGTCCGCGCCACGGCGCGCGTCCACGCCGCCACCGCGTCATCCGCATCATCCTCTGCCCGGCTGCTCCCGGCAGGCAGTCGCCTGCCCGAGTGCATGCCCGGCCGACCGCCCCAACGACAAAACGGAGACATCCATGTCCGCATCCCCCCCGGCCGTTGCACACGCAACCGGTTCGGCCGGCGCCGTCAGCCACCGGCGTATCGTGTTCGCGAGCTTCATCGGCACCGCGATCGAGTTCTACGATTTCTACGTGTACGCGACGGCCGCCGCGCTCGTCATCGGCCCCGTCTTCTTCCCGCACGGTTCGGCGACCGCCCAGGCGCTGTCCGCGTTCGTCACGTTCGGCATCGCGTTCATCGCGCGCCCGATCGGCTCGTTCCTGTTCGGGCACTTCGGCGACCGCATCGGCCGCAAGTCGACGCTCGTCGCATCGCTGCTCGTGATGGGCGTGTCCACCACCGCGATCGGCTTCGTGCCCGGCTACGACGCGATCGGCGCGCTCGCGCCGATACTGCTGTGCGTACTGCGCTTCGGCCAGGGGATCGGCCTCGGCGGCGAATGGGGCGGCGCGGCGCTGCTCGCGACCGAGCACGCGCCGCAGGGCAAGCGCGGCTGGTTCGGGATGTTCCCGCAACTGGGGCCGTCGGTCGGCTTCCTGATGTCGAACGGGCTGTTCTTCGCGCTCGCGCTGTCGTTGTCCGACGCGCAGTTCCGCAGTTGGGGCTGGCGCATCCCGTTCCTCGTCAGCGCGGTGCTCGTCGCGCTCGGCCTGTACGTGCGACTCAAGATCGCCGAAACGCCCGCGTTCCAGGCCGCACTCGACCGCAACGAGCGGGTGCGCGTGCCGGTCGCGACGCTCGTCACGCAGCACTGGCAGCCGACGCTGCTCGGCGCGCTCGCGATGGTCGTCTGCTACACGCTGTTCTACATCTCGACGGTGTTCTCGCTGTCGTACGGCGTGTCGACGCTGCACATTCCGCGCCAGAGCTTCCTCGGCCTGCTCTGCTTCGCGGTCGTCTTCATGGGCCTCGCGACGCCGCTGTCCGCATGGGCGTCGGACCGGTTCGGGCGCAAGCCGGTGCTGGTCGTCGGCGCGATCGCGGCGCTGCTGTCGGGATTCGCGATGGCGCCGCTGCTCGGCAGCGGCTCGATGCCGCTCGTCGCGCTGTTCCTGACGATCGAGCTGTTCCTGATGGGCGTGACGTTCGCCCCGATGGGCGCGCTGCTGCCGGAATTGTTCCCGACCAACGTCCGCTATACGGGCGCGGGCGTCGCGTACAACCTCGGCGGGATTCTCGGTGCGTCGATCGCACCGTATATCGCGCAACTGCTGGCTGCGCATGGCGGGCTGTCGTGGGTCGGCGGTTACGTGTCGGTGGCGGCGGCGATCAGCCTGATCGGCGTACTGCTGATGCGCGAAACGCGAGACGCGTCGCTCGTCTGACCCTCCGGGGCGACCCGGGTTGTAGGCGGCGAGCGCGCTCTATACTCGATCCTGGGCGCGGCGTTACGCGCCCGGTGATCCCGCCCCGACAGGAGCCGCCGCCATGAACATCCGCCTCGCCAATGCCGATCTGATCCTGATCCTCGCACTCGCGCTGGGTGGCGCGCTGCTGCTCGCGCTGAGGTTCCGGCCGAAGACCTGGCGCGGCCTCGTGTTCGAGGCGCTGCTGGCGAATCTGGCAGCCATTGCCGCCGTCGTCACGGTCGAGATGTTGCTGGCCTGATCGCGGCCGCCGCGCCGCGTCAGGCGGACAGCCGCGCGCGCAACGCGCCGTAGGCCGGGCACACCGTATCGATCGCGTCCAGCGCCTCGCCGACGGTCGGCATCGCGCCCGGCTCGCCGATCGACAGCGCATTCGGCGCGCCGCCGATGCCGCAATGGTGACGCGACGTCGCGACGAAAATCATCACGGTCGGCCGCTGCAGGGCATGCGCCATGTGCACGAACCCCGTATCGACCCCCACCACGAGCGCAGCCCGGCCAAGCGCCGCGCCGAGCTCGCGCACCGTCATCGCCGGTAACACGATCGCACCCGGCGCACGGGCGGCGATATCCCGCGCATCGTCGTGCTCGGCCGCCGATCCCCACGGCAACAGCACGCGCACGCCGCGCGCCATCATCTGCGCGGCAAGGGCGGCCCAATGCTCGGCCGGCCATTTCTTGTCGGGATTGGACGTTGCATGGAACAGCAACATGAACGGCCCGCCGTCGGTCACGGCGGCCGGCAGGCTCGCATCCTGCGGTGCGACGATGCCGTACGTGGCAGGCCCTTCGGGCACATAGCCGAGCGCTTCGCCGGCACTCACGCGCATCCCGTGCCATGCATCGCAGTCCGGCCGCGGACCGAAACGGTGCGAATACGCGAAGCGCGCGCCCGTTTCGCCGAGATCCTGCGTCTGGTAGCCGACGCGGCGCGCGGCACGCGCCAGCGACGAAATGATCGCGCTCTTGTAGACGCCGTGCAGATCGATGGCGGCGTCGTACCGATGCGCACGCAACGCACCGATCGAAGCGGAGATCGCCTTCAGGTCGGCGACGTTGCGCATTTTCTTGAAGCGGCGCAGCGGCGCGCACAGCACGGCGCTCACGCCCGGATGCCAACGCACGACCTCCGCGCACGATTCGTCCACGGCCCAGTCGACCGTCACGCCGGGGAAGGCGCGATGCAGGTCGGCGACGACGGGCAGCGTCTGGACGACGTCACCGAGCGACGTCACTTTCACGATGAGGATGCGTTTCACGATGTACGGGAATTCCTGACTGGCCATTCGGCATGCTAACGACGGTTTCTGTGCGCAAACATTACGCCCGCATTACATTTGCAACAAATTGCATCTCCTTTGTGAATTTTTGTCGCGCCTCGCAGGCGTTTGTCGCCCCCGCTGGCATCGGGTTCTTTTTATAATTCACTCTTTGCCCCCGGCCCGAGCCAATGCCGCGCCCCGCCCTTCCCTCGCTGTTCCCCGCCCTCACCCGCCGCTCGCTGCGAATCTGGCGTCAATACGGTGTTTTCTGGCTCGGCGCGATCGTCGTCGGCCTCGCCGCCGTACTGTACGCCCGGTTGATCGACTGGGGCTACGAGACTTTCCGCACGATGCGCGATCACGCCGTCTGGCTGCCGCTGCTGCTGACGCCGGCGATCGCCGCGATGTCGGTATGGATCACGCGCCGTTTCTTCCGCGGCGCCGAGGGCAGCGGCATCCCGCAGGTGATCGCGACGCTGCATGCGCGCCCGAGCGCATTCGGCGCCCGGCTGCTGACGCTGCGCATCCTGTTCGGCAAGGTGCTGATCTCGCTCCTCGGCATCCTCGGCGGCTTCACGATCGGCCGCGAAGGGCCGACGGTGCAGGTCGGCGCGGCGCTGATGTTCAACCTGCGGCGCTTCTACCCGCGCTCGAACGCGCAGATCGAACGCCAGCTGGTGCTGGCCGGCGCGGCGGCCGGGCTGTCGGCCGCGTTCAATACGCCGCTCGCCGGGATCGTGTTCGCGATCGAGGAGCTGACCCGCAGCTTCTCCGCGCGCGCCAGCGGCGTACTGATCACCGCGATCATCCTCGCCGGCGTCGTCGCGCTCGGCCTGAACGGCAACTACACGTATTTCGGCACGATCGACACCGGTCTCCATTTCCCGAAGCTGCTGGCGGTCGCGGTGCTGGTCACCGCGATCGTGACGGGCATCGCGGGCGGGCTGTTCTGCTGGCTGCTGCTCAATACGGGGCGCTGGCTGCCCGCGCAACTGCTGAGCCTGTATCGCGAGCGGCCGGTCGCGTTCGCCGCACTGTGCGGCTTCGCGATCGCCGTCGTGGGCCTCGTATCGGGCGGCACGACGTTCGGCAGCGGCTACGCCGAGGCGCGCGGCCTGCTCGACGGCAGCCAGCAGCTGTCGGTGTTCTATCCGTTCCTGAAGATGGTGTCGATGGTCGCGTCGTACCTGCCGGGCATTCCGGGCGGGATCTTCGCGCCGTCGCTGTCGATCGGCGCCGGCTTCGGCAATCTGCTGCATGCCGTGTTCACCCACATGAGCCTGCCGATGCTGATCGCGCTCGCGATGGTCGGCTATCTGGCCGCCGTCACGCAGTCGCCGATCACGTCGTTCGTGATCGTGATGGAAATGATCAACGGTCATGCGCTGGTGATTTCGCTGATGGCGACCGCACTGGTATCGAGCCGGGTCTCGCGCTTTTTCGCGCCGCCGCTCTACGAAACGCTCGCGCAGCGCTATCTCGCGCCGCCGGTCGCGGCAGCCGCGCCGGCTGCGGCAACTGCAGCGGCCGCTGCGAGCAACGTGACCGACGTGACCGAACCCCAGGACGCAAACGCCGCCCCCGCCGATCCGCTCGACACGCTGCGCGACGAAGGCGGCAACGAGCCGGCCACCGCAGCAGCAGCCGACAGGGCTGCGCATGCACCGGCGCCGCACGATGACGGGCCGGCTGCGACCGACGCAAACGGTTCGGCGCAGCGGCACGGCCCGCGCGACGCTCAGTAGATCACGACGGGCGCCGGCCGGTAGTAGACCGGCCGCGCCGGCACGACGATGCATCCGGCCAGCGTGATCGCGACGAGCACGATGGCGATTGCGGTTCTTTTCATCGAGCGCCTCCGTCAAGCCCAGTGGCCGCGCGTCCAGAACCAGTTCGGGCCGCGCTGGTCCCAATGCCCCGGCACCCATTGCATGCCCACGCGCTCGGCTTCCCAGTGGCCGCCGATCCATACGTAGCGGCCATGATCCCAGTGCCAGTGCCCGCGCTCCCACACGTAGCCCACGCGCGTGGCCGGTACGACCTCGTAGCGCACGGGCGGCGGCGCATTCGGCGCGACGACGACGACTTCCTCGGTGCGCACGGCGACCGGCTCCGCGATGACCATGCGCCCCTGCGGCGCGAGCACGGGCGCACCGACGAGAATCTCGTCCGCATGCGCGGCAAGCGGTGCGACGACGGCTGACAGGCCCGCGGCGAACAGCGCGAGCGAAACGATACGACGTGAAACGGTAGAAACGGCCATCACAACCTCCGGGTTGAACAAGTGACGCGAGCGTATTCGTTCAATGCGGGAGGGTCGATTGCGGCCGACAGGCGCCGTGTTACGGCGTGCCCGAAAGTGCAACAGGGCGTAAGACGCGCACGGCGGCGGGCGCCGCCGTGCGGAAGGACACGCGCAAGCGTCAGGCTTGCGGGATCTCGATCTTCACTTCGAGGACTTCGAGATCGTCCTGGCGCTCGAGGCTCACGCGAATGTCATCGTCGGAAATATGAACGTACTTCGAGATGACCGCGACGAGCTCTTTCTGCAGCGCCGGCAGGTAATCGGCCGGCGGCCGGCCGCCGACCCGCTCGTGCGCGATGATGAGCTGCAGGCGCTCCTTCGCGACCGATGCGGACTTCTTCTTCTCGCCGAGGAGAAACGAAAGGATGGACATGGGCGGCCTCCGTTACTTGCTGCCGAAGAGGCGCTGCAGCAGGCCCGGCTTCTGGTAATCGGTGAAGCGCAGCGGCTTGTCCTCGCCGAGAAAGCGCGCGACGACGTCCTTGTACGCTTCCGCGACGTCGGTGCCGTCGATGTGCACGGCCGGCAGACCCTGGTTCGATGCGTGCAGCACGGCCTCCGACTCGGGCACCACGCCGATCAGCTTGATGCGCAGGATCTCGCTGATGTCCTCGAGCGACAGCATCTCGCCCTCGCTCACGCGCTTCGGGCTGTAACGCGTGATCAGCAGGTGCTCCTTGATCGGCTCCTTGCCTTCGGTCGCGCGCTTCGTCTTCGACGACAGGATGCCGAGAATGCGATCCGAGTCGCGTACCGACGACACTTCCGGGTTCGTGACGATCAGCGCTTCGTCCGCGAAGTACATCGCGTGCAGCGCGCCCGCCTCGATACCGGCCGGCGAATCGCAGACGATGTATTCGAAGTCCATCGCGACGAGGTCGTTCAGCACCTTCTCGACGCCGTCGCGCGTCAGCGCATCCTTGTCGCGCGTCTGCGACGCCGGCAGGATGAACAGGTTCTCGCACTTCTTGTCCTTGATCAGCGCCTGGTTCAGGTTCGCTTCGCCCTGGATCACGTTCACGAGGTCGTACACGACGCGACGCTCGCAGCCCATGATGAGATCGAGGTTGCGCAGGCCGACGTCGAAGTCGATCACGGCCGTCTTGTGGCCGCGCAGCGCGAGGCCCGACGCGAAGCTCGCGCTCGTCGTCGTCTTGCCCACGCCGCCCTTGCCCGAGGTCACCACGATGATTTTTGCCATTTACCCAATACCCTGTGTTCGTCAATGAGAGCCGATCGATCCGGAGCGCACCGCGTGAATCACGTCAGGCGCAGCGGTTCGATCATCAATTTTTCCTCTTCGAGCCGGATCTGCACCGATTTGCCCAGTACGTCGGCGGGCAGCGGGTTCTCGGTCGTTCGATAGATACCCGCGATCGAAATCAGTTCCGGTTCGAGACACGTGCAGAAAATGCGCGCGTCGTGATTGCCGTGCACGCCCGCGAGCGCGCGGCCGCGCAACGGCGCGTAGATGTGGATATTGCCTTCCGCGATGATTTCCGCGCCGTGACTGACCGGCGCGAGCACCACGAGGTCTCCTTTCGCGTAAATCTGCTGCCCCGAACGCAGCGGCCGGTCGATCACCAGCGTCTGGCCGCCGGCCTGCGAGAGCGTCGGCGCGGGCTCCGACGACTGTTCGGGCGCCGCTGCGGTTGCCGCAGCGGCGGCGGTCTCGGCGGCTGGCACGGCCGCCGGTTCCGCTTCGTCGGCAGGTTTCGCGGCCGGCGCGCGGCGATCGCGCGCCTCCAGCAACGGCAGGCCGGCTTCCCCCGCCCAGCCCTGCGTTGCCAGTGCGACGACGCCCACCGGACGCATCCGCACGTCGTTCAGCATCTGCCGGATGTCCGCGAGCGCGACGCGTTCGCCGTCAGCCAGGCGGCGGACGTCGATCGCGACGACATCGTCGGCGAAAAACTCGGGAGTCGCTTCGAAGCGCTTGACCAGTTCGGTACGCAACGCATCGAGATCGGTCGTCTTCACGGTGAACAGCAACGTATCGACCGATCCGCTGCGCAGCTCGAAGAATGGCGATTTTTTAAGCGACATGGACACTCTGCAAAAATTTTTTGCGTATTTTACAGGCGTCCACGCGTGCGGCCATTATTTTTGGGACGAGGCGTGGCGGCGAGCCGGGCGGACGCGCCACCGGCCAGCGGGCGGGCCGGTGGGCGACCGGGCTGTCATCGCGCCACGCGGTGGCCTTTTTGAGGTCGCGTCAGTGCTTCACCTGCGACACGAACAGCGATTTCATCGCGCCGGGCATCCGTGCGATCGGCGCGTGTTCGCCGGTGTTGCCGAAGCCGGCACGCTCGTAGAAGCGGATCGCGTTGCGGTTCGCATCGGCGATCCACGCGTAGACGTCGGTGGCGCCGCGCTCGGCGAGCCATGCGGTGGCCGTCTCCAGCAGCAGCACGCCGCCGCGCAGGTGACGCACCGCATGCGCGACCCACAATTCGCTGACGAACGCGCGCCGCTCGGGGGTGTTGTCGAAATACGCGCCGATCATGCCGGCCGGATGGCCTTCGGTGTACAGCAGGAAAGTCGTCGACTCGTCGGACACGGCGCGCTGCGCGGCAATCGCCGACGCCTCGTCCGTTTCGACGGTCAGCAATTCGGCCTCCGGCGCTTCGCCGGGTGCGTAGGGCTCACGCAGCGACGCGGCGCGGAGTTCGCGATACACACCGCCCTGATCGGCAGCGATACGACGAACGGTCAAGGTCGAACTCATGCAGGCACAGCCCCCTTCGGACAGCAAGCTAGTAGCTTCAACCGAAAGCGGGGCATGAGTCAAATCGTAATTTTCAAATGGCGGCGCGGATCGAAAGGCGGCAGACGTCATCCGCGGCAATATGCGCCGCTCGGTGTGCAGGTGCAGCATCGGCGCAAGCCGGCCGATGGCGCGTGCGATCTCGCGATCCGACGCTTCGCGTCGTTCTCCTTGCGACGCGCGGTCGTCCGGTTGCGAGCCGCGTTGGGTCGCATTGCCGCGACCGTAATGCTACGTAATATAAGCGAACGAAAAGCCCGCTGCGCCCCTCCTTCGCCGACTTCCGTATTGCAACGCAACATTTGTTGTAACCGCGTCGTACCGGCCGGTGCGTGCCGCCCGCGGAGTCATTCATCCGACGAACACATCGCCGCCGCGGGCCGATCCGCCGTCGTCGGCATGTTTCAATCAGCGCGCGTCGGGCCCTCCCCGGCGCACGTCGCACGCACCCCGTCGTTTGGAGCGACACGCCTAGCGTCGGAGTTTGGCAAGCGCGCGCACCGGTCGTATAACAGGCAGAACCGGACGGCGATCCGGCGGCTGCCGCGCGCGTCGCGGCCCACGAGGATTCGAACGATGTTGCGGCCGCCCGCGGGCCGGCCGACTGGAGGGAGACAATGGCAATGACCGACGGACCGGCTTCGGGCTGGTCGGATGGCAAGCGTTACCTGTGGCTGCTCGGCGCGTTGACGATCACGCTGCCGATCCTCGCCGCGCAGCTCGCGCTGTCGACGGGCCTTCATGTGTTCTGGTGGTTCGGCCCGCTGTTCGCGTTCGGCGTGATCCCGATCCTCGACACGCTGATCGGCGACGATCGCGACAATCCGCCCGAAGTCGTCGTGCCCCATCTCGAACGCGAGCGCTATTACCGGTACATCGTCTATCTCGCGACTTTCGTCGAATACGTCGCGTTCTTCATGTGCGTGCGGATCGTCGGCACGCATGCGCTCGCGTGGTACGACTACGTCGGCTTCGCGCTGTCGCTCGGCGCCGCGACGGGCATCTCGATCAATACCGCGCACGAGCTCGGACACAAGACCGACCGCTTCGAACGCTGGCTCGCGAAGATCACGCTCGCGCCGGTTGCTTACGGCCACTTCTACGTCGAGCACAATCGCGGCCATCACGTGCGCGTCGCGACGGCCGAGGATCCGGCGAGCGCGCGCTACGGCGAGTCGTTCTGGGCATTCCTGCCGCGCACGGTGACCGGCAGCATCCGCTCCGCGTGGCGGCTCGAAAAGGCCCGCCTCGAACGGCTCGGGCATTCGCCGTGGACCTGGCGCAACGAAGTGCTGCACGCGTGGGCGATGACCGCGGTCGTGTGGGGCATCGCGATCGCGATGGCCGGCAAGATCGCGATCCCGTTCCTCGTGATCCAGGCCGTCTACGGCGCGTCGCTGCTCGAAGTCGTGAACTACGTCGAACACTACGGGCTCGGTCGTCGCAAACTGCCGAGCGGCCGCTACGAACGCTGCACGCCGCAGCATTCGTGGAACAGCAATCACGTCGTCACGAACCTGTTCCTGTACCAGTTGCAGCGACACGCCGACCATCACGCGAATCCGACGCGCTCGTACCAGGCGCTGCGCCACTTCGACGATGCGCCGCAGTTGCCGGCCGGCTACGCGACGATGATCCTGCTCGCGTACGTACCGCCGCTCTGGTATCGCGTGATGAACCCGCGCGTGGTCGCGCACTATCGCGGCGACATGGCGCACTCGAACATCAAGCCGTCGATCCGCGACAGGGTGCTGGCGCAGTATCCGGCGGCGGCGTGATGCTCGGCGAGGGCCGGCGAAAGGCGGCGCGCATGGCGCGCCGCGGCCGGCGCGAGCGCCCTGCCGTCACGCCATCTCCGGCAGCCTGAACACGGCCACCGCGTGCCGCAGTGCGCTCGCCTGCTCGGCCAGTGCGTGAGTCGCGGCCGCGGCCTGCTCGACGAGCGCCGCGTTGCGCTGGGTCGCCTCGTCCATCTGCGTGACCGCGACGTTCACCTGATCGATGCCGCCGCTCTGCTCTTGCGACGCGGACGAGATTTCTCCGACGATCGTCGTGACGCGCTGCACTGCGTCCACGATCTCGTGAATCGATTCTCCCGCACGGCCGATCAGCACGGCACCCTCGTCGACCCGCCGAGTCGATTGTTCGATGAGCCCCTTGATCTCCTTCGCGGCCGACGCGCTACGCTGCGCGAGCGTGCGCACCTCCGCCGCGACGACGGCGAAGCCGCGCCCCTGCTCGCCGGCGCGCGCGGCTTCGACCGCGGCGTTCAGCGCAAGGATGTTGGTCTGGAAGGCGATGCCGTCGATCACCGCGATGATTTCACCGACTTTCGTCGCGCTATCGGCAATGCCGTTCATCGTGTGGACGGCGTCCGTCATCACGCCGCCGCCGGTCGACGCGATGTTCGATGCATCGTGCGCCAGTTGCGCCGCATGTTGCGCGTGCTCGGCCGACTGACGCACGATGCCGGTCAACTGCGCCATGCTCGCGGCTGTCTCCTCGAGCGACGCGGCCTGCGATTCGGTCCGCGACGACAGGTCGTGATTGCCGGAGGCGATCTGCGCGCTCGCGGTTGCGACGGCCTCGGCATGCGTGCGCACTTCGAGCACGACGCGAGACAGGCTGGTCTGCATCGTCTGCAATGCCCGCAGCAGATGGGCGATCTCGTCTCGGCCGCTCGCGTCGACGTCGCGGGTCAGGTCGCCGCCGGCGACGGCCTGGGCACACGCCACTGCGCGATCGAGCGGGCGCAGGATCGCGCGACTGAACAGGAACGCCCCGACCATCGCGACGCCGAGCACAATCAGCATCAGCACGAGGCTCACGGCGGTCGCCCGCTGCGCGTCGCGGCTCGCCTTCGCCGACACGGCGGCACTCTCCGCGGCGATCGTCTGTGCCGCCCGCTCCAGCAGCGCAGCGGGCTCACGGTCGACGCCCGCGACGGCGGCATCACCGGCCGACGGCTCGAAACCGGCAGCCTTGAACGCGTCGAAGCCACGCCGGTAGCCGTCACCCATCGTCGCGTGCTCGCGCATGAACTGCTCGACGAGCGAGCGGCTCTCGCCGGCCGGCAACCGCCGGACGAGCTGTGCGGCGAGCGAATCGACCGCGCGTTCGCGCGTCTGGAATGCCTGCCAGTAGCGATCGAGCTTCTCGGGCTGCTTGCCGCGCAACAGCGTGTCCTTCCATTCCTGCACCTGCAGCTTGAACTGCACGAGCGAGGCCGACACGAGCCGTTCGTTGCCGACGTTCGTCTGCACGTCTTCGGCAAACGTATCGATCGACCGGTTGAGGATGTGGATGCCATATAGCGCGCCACAGAACATCAGTGACAGCGCGACCGCAAATGCGAGAGGAATCTTGTAGCTCAGCTTCATGGAACCTTGAGTCGACGTGGAACGATGGCGGGCGGCATGGGTGCCGGCCGCGGTACCGTGTTAACGGCGCGGACATCGAAGGTTTAAAGCTGAGGAAAGCGGTGAAGGTCGGGTACCGCGCGGGCCGGTCAGCTCGAACGGCGCGTACGATGCCGTGGCGCGTACGATGCCGTGGCGCGACTGTCCCGCGGCGTCATCCAGCGGCGCACGATGACGAGCTACACATTGCACCGGAGACCAAAAACGAAAAACCCCTTGATCCTTCCGGATCAAGGGGCTTCGTATTTTGGCGGAGAGGGTGGGATTCGAACCCACGGTACGGGGAAACCGTACGCCTGATTTCGAGTCAGGTACATTCGACCACTCTGCCACCTCTCCTTCCTTACTGCATTTCGCGGTTGGTCGTTTCCGCGAAAGAAAAGATTATAAAACGATCTTTTCTTGGCTGACAAGCCCCTTCTGCAAATTTTTTTGCGGGGCTTCGGAAGGCCCGCGTTACGACGCCTGTGCCGGCGCGTCGATGCGCTCCATACCGCCCATGTACGGACGCAGCACTTCCGGCACCGTGACCGAGCCGTCCGCGTTCTGGTAGTTCTCCAGCACCGCGACGAGCGTGCGGCCGACCGCCAGGCCCGAACCGTTCAGCGTGTGCACGAGCTCCGGCTTGCCTTGCGCGTTGCGGAACCGCGCCTGCATCCGGCGCGCCTGGAACGCCTCGGTATTCGAGCAGCTCGAGATCTCGCGATAGGTGTTCTGCGCGGGCAGCCACACCTCGAGGTCGAACGTCTTCGCGGCCGAAAAGCCCATGTCGCCCGTGCACAGCGTGATCACGCGGTACGGCAGGCCGAGCTTCTGCAGGATCGCTTCCGCGTGGCCGACCATCTCGTCGAGCGCCGCGTACGACGTTTCCGGCGCGACGACCTGCACCATCTCGACCTTGTCGAACTGGTGCTGACGGATCATCCCGCGCGTGTCGCGGCCGTACGAACCGGCTTCCGAGCGGAAGCACGGGGAATGCGCGGTGAGCTTGATCGGCAGCGCGGATGCGTCGACGATCGACTCGCGCACGGTGTTCGTCAGCGAAATCTCGGACGTGGAGATCAGGTATTGCGTGACCGTGTTTTCCGCGCCGCCCTTCTCGACGCGGAACATGTCGTCCGCGAACTTCGGCAACTGGCCCGTGCCGTACAGGATCTCGGGATTCACGATGTACGGCGTATACGTTTCGGTATAGCCGTGCTGCTGCGTGTGCGTGTCGATCATGAACTGCGCGAGCGCGCGGTGCAGGCGCGCGATCGGGCCGCGCAGCATCGTGAAGCGCGCGCCGGCGAGCTTCGCGCCGGTCTCGAAATCGAGACCGAGCGGCGTGCCGACGTCGACGTGATCCTTCACCTCGAAGTCGAACTGGCGCGGCGTACCCCAGCGGCGCACCTCGACGTTGTCGGCTTCGTCCTTGCCGACCGGCACGCTTTCGTGCGCGACGTTCGGCATGCCGAGCATCAGGTCGGACAGGCGCGCCTGGATCTCGCCGAGCTTGGCTTCCGACGCCTTCATGTCGTCGCCGATCCCGCCGACCTCGGCCATCACGGCCGACGTGTCCTCGCCCTTCCCCTTCATCGCGCCGATCTGCTTCGACAGGCTGTTGCGGCGCGCCTGAAGCTCTTCGGTGTGGGTCTGGATCGCGCGGCGTTCCGCCTCGAGGGCAGAGAACGCGGCGACGTCGAGGGTGTAGCCGCGATCGGCGAGGCGCTTGGCGACGCCGTCGAGGTCTTTGCGCAGCAACTGGATGTCGAGCATGGGAGGACTTGGAAAAATCGTTGTGTAAGACGGGAATTCTAACGCACCCCGCGGCCGCCACGGCATTGGCCGGACGGACGATGCCGCAAAATGGACGGCCATGGCAGTATCGCATTGGCGGTCCGCCGCACCGGCGGCCGGCGAATGGCCGCGCGCCTCGCGATGACGGATCGCGACACGCCCGCGCCGGCGCATGGCAACCGAATCAGGCGAAGCACCGGCTCCGCGTCACAGCCCCAAGGAATCCGATGACCATCGAACTCGACAAGGATTTACGCGACCGCGCGATCGCGTCGCTGCAACGTTATTTCACAGAAAACATGGACGAGCCGATCGGCAACATCCAGGCCGGCGCGCTGCTGCATTTCTTCGTCCAGGAAATCGCGCCGGCGATCTACAACCTCGCGATCGCCGACGCGCAGGAACGCCTGCATGCGCGGGTCGCCGAACTCGACATCGAATGCCACGAAGAGCCGTTCGAATACTGGAAGAAACAGCCGCCGGGCCGCAACAAGCGCTGACGCCTCCGCGGCGGCGCAGGCCGGAGCGGCCCGCGCGGCGCCGTCAGTCCTTCTTGCCGGCCTCGCGATCGAGCTCGCGCAGCCATGCAAGCTTGTCGGCGATCTTCGATTCGAGCCCGCGCGGCACCGGTTGATACCAGCGCGGCTCGCGCATCCCTTCCGGCAGATAGCTTTCGCCGGCCGCATACGCGTTCGGCTCATCGTGCGCGTAACGATACGCGTGACCGTAGCCGAGCTCCTTCATCAGCTTGGTCGGCGCGTTGCGCAGGTGCACGGGCACCTCGCGCGACTTGTCCTGCTTCACGAACGCCATCGCCTGGTTGAACGCGTTGTAGCCGGCGTTGCTCTTCGCCGCGCACGCGAGATAGATCACGGCCTGCCCGAGCGCGAGCTCGCCTTCCGGCGAGCCGAGCCGCTCGTAGGTTTCGGCGGCGTCGTTCGCCACCTGCAACGCACGCGGATCGGCCAGGCCGATGTCTTCCCATGCCATCCGCACGATGCGCCGCGCGAGATACTTCGGATCCGCGCCGCCGTCGAGCATCCGGCAGAACCAGTACAGCGCGCCGTCCGGGCTCGAGCCGCGCACCGACTTGTGCAGCGCCGAAATCTGGTCGTAGAAGTTGTCGCCGCCCTTGTCGAAGCGCCGTGCGTTCAGCGTCATCGCGCTGCCGACGAAATCCGCATCGATCGTCGCCACCCCGGCCGACGCCGCCGCCGTCTGCGCCTGTTCGAGCAGGTTCAGGAAGCGGCGCGCGTCGCCGTCCGCGTAGCCGACCAGCGTATCGATCGCCTTGTCGTCGAACGCGAGGCCGTCGAGCGCGATGTCCTGCGCCCGCTTCAGCAACTGGCGCATCTCGTCGTCGTTCAGCGACTTCAGCACGTACACCTGCGCACGCGACAGCAACGCCGAATTGACCTCGAAACTCGGGTTTTCGGTCGTCGCGCCGATGAAGGTCACGAGGCCCGACTCGACGAACGGCAGCAGCGCATCCTGCTGCCCCTTGTTGAAACGGTGGATCTCGTCGACGAACAGGATCGTGTGGCGCCCGGTGCGGTTCAGCGTGTCCTTCGCCTGCTCCATCGACTCGCGGATGTCCTTCACGCCGCCGAGCACCGCGGACAGCGCGATGAACTCGCAGTCGAACGCGAGCGCGGTGAGCCGCGCGAGCGTCGTCTTGCCGACGCCGGGCGGCCCCCACAGGATCATCGAATGCGGCTTGCCCGATTCGAACGCGAGCCGCAGCGGCTTGCCTTCGCCCAGCAAATGCGTCTGGCCGATCACCTCGGCGAGCGTTTTCGGCCGCAGCGCCTCGGCGAGCGGCCGGCGCGGCTCGACTTGAAACAGGTCGGACATGAACCCTCGCTCCAGATCAAACGATGGCGGCCGAACCGGCCGCCGGACCTGACATTATGACAGCCGCGCGACCATGCCGCCGCGCGTGGTGGGCAGTGATGGCGCCTGGCGCCGGTACTCCGTACCCGCACAGAGTACGGACGCCATGCGCCGCGCCCGGTAACCGCGCCTGAAAACAACACGGGCCTGCCGTCGCCGGCAGGCCCGTGTCGGGAAAACGACGCAACGAACGTCAGCCGTTGATCACGTCCGCGCCCTTCGGCACGACGAACTTGAATGTATCGCCCTTCAGCGGCGGGTTCGTCTGGATGTTCGTGAAGGTCAGCAGCGTCACGTTGCCGAACACGTCGTGCAACTCCATCGCGGCGAGCGTGCCGTTGCGGAAGCCGATGCCGATCCGCTGGAACTGCGTGTCCTGCGCCTTCGGCAGCATCTCGAGCCACTCGATGCCGCCCTTCTCGCCGGCGTCGCGCAGCGTGTAGTTCTTGTCGAGATCGTTGCTGCCGAACAGGATCGCGGCCGGGCTCGCGCCCAGCGCGCCGTTCAGCTTGCGCTCGGTGACCTGGTTCAGGTCGCGGTCGTACACGTACAGCTTGTCGCCGTCGGCCTGCAGCACCTGCTGGTACGGCTTCTGATACGTCCAGATGAATTTGCCCGGACGCGAGAACACGAACGTGCCGCTCGAATTGTCGGTGGGCTTCGGCGCGGCCTGCGCGGCGCTCGCGCCCTTGGCCGGCGCCTTGACGATCTGCTGCGTGAAATCGCCCTTGGCCGAACGCACCTGCGACACGAAGGCCTTCAGTTGCTCGGTGCCGCCCGCGAACGCGTGCGTCGCCGCGAGCATCAGCGAGGCGCCGGCGAGCGCCGCACCGAGCCAGCGCCGCGTCGAACGAAGAGACATGGCGAACGAATGTTGCTGCATATTGCGGTTTTCTCCCTGGGTGGCCGGCGCCGCGGACTCATTCCGCATCGCGCGCCGGCACAAGAATTTCGCGGTTGCCGCTCGACGACATCGCCGACACGAGCCCCGACTGTTCCATCTGCTCGAGCAACCGCGCCGCGCGGTTGTAGCCGATCCGCAGATGACGCTGCACGAGCGAGATCGACGCGCGGCGGTTCTTGATGACGATCTCGACCGCCTGGTCGTACAGCGGATCAGACTCGCCGCCGCCTTCGCCGGTTCCCGCGCCGGCCGAGCCCTCGTCGCCGTCGGCGGTGCCGCCTTCGAGCAGACCCTCGACGTAGTTCGGCTCGCCCTGCTCCTTGAGCTTCTCGACGACGCGGTGCACTTCGTCGTCGGCGACGAACGCGCCGTGCACGCGCACGGGCAGCCCGGTACCGGGCGGCAGGTACAGCATGTCGCCCATCCCGAGCAGCGATTCGGCGCCCATCTGGTCGAGAATCGTGCGCGAGTCGATCTTCGACGACACCTGGAACGCGATCCGCGTCGGCACGTTCGCCTTGATCAGGCCGGTGATCACGTCGACCGACGGCCGCTGCGTCGCGAGGATCAGGTGGATGCCGGCCGCACGCGCCTTCTGCGCGATCCGCGCGATCAGCTCCTCGACCTTCTTTCCGACGACCATCATCAGGTCGGCCAGCTCGTCGATCACGACGACGATGTTCGGCAGCCGGCCGAGCGGCTCGGGATCGTCCGGCGTCAGGCTGAACGGGTTCGGGATCTTCTCCTCGCGCTTCGCCGCGTCGTCGATCTTGTTGTTGTAGCCGGCGAGGTTGCGCACGCCGAGCTTGCTCATCAGCTTGTAGCGGCGCTCCATCTCCGCGACCGTCCAGTTCAGCGCATGGCCGGCCTGGCGCATGTCGGTGACGACCGGACACAGCAGGTGCGGAATGCCTTCGTAGACGCTCATTTCGAGCATCTTCGGATCGATCAGGATCAGGCGCACCTGCTCGGCGGTGGCCTTGTACAGCAGCGACAGGATCATCGCGTTGATCCCGACCGACTTGCCCGAACCGGTCGTACCGGCCACCAGCAGATGCGGCATCTTCGCGAGATCCGCGCACACCGGCTTGCCGCCGATGTCCTTGCCGAGGCTCAGCGTCAGCGCCGACGCCGCGGCCGCATACACCTCGGAGCCGATGATCTCGGACAGGTGCACCGTCTGGCGGCGCTGATTCGGCAGCTCGAGCGCCATGTAGTTCTTGCCGGGGATCGTCTCGACCACGCGGATCGACACGAGCGACAGCGAACGCGCGAGATCCTTCGCGAGGTTGACGATCTGGCTGCCCTTCACGCCGGTGGCCGGTTCGATCTCGTAGCGCGTGACGACCGGGCCCGGATACGCGGCGACGACGCTCGCCTCGACGCCGAAGTCCTTCAGCTTCTTCTCGATCAGGCGCGACGTGAACTCGAGCGTATCGGCGGAAATCGCTTCCTGCGTCTTCGGCGCGGGATCGAGCAGCGACACCGGCGGCAGCGTCGAATCGCCCGGCAGGTCGGTGAACAGCGGCACCTGGCGCTCGCGCTCGACGCGCTCGGACTTCGCGGGCGTGACGACCGGCGGCACGATCGTCACGGGCTCGTGATCCTCGATGCGCACGCGCTCCTCCTCGACCTTGCCTTCGCGCCGCACCGCCGCGGCCTCGCCGAGCTTGCGGTCGCGCTCGGCCTCGCGGCGCAGCTTCGCGACGTTGACCGCGGACAGGATCGCGCCGCCGACCCGCTCGGCGACCGACAGCCACGAGAAGCGGAAATACAGCGACAGGCCGATCGCGAGCGCGATCAGCAGCAACAGCGTGCCGCCCGTGAAGCCGAACGCATGCGACATCGCACCCGCGACGGCCTCGCCGACGACGCCGCCCGGCGCACGCGGCAACTGCACCTTCAGCGACCACATGCGCAGCGCCTCGATGCCGTCGCAGGCGAGCACGACCAGCACGAACGCAAAGATTTCGGTCAGCCAGCCGATCGGCCGCTCCGGTTCGTCGGGAATCGCGTCGTGGCGCGTGATGCGGCGGTAGTTGACGGCGATGCGCCGCCCGAGCGGCACGATCAGCCAGTAGGCCGACAGGCCGAACAGCAGCAGGATGATGTCGGCCGTCCACGCGCCGACGCGGCCGGCCCAGTTCGAGATGTGATCGACCTGGGCGGCGTGCGTCCAGCTTGGATCGCGCCGGCTGTAGCTCAGCAGGGCCATCACCAGAAAGGCGCAGAGCGCGACCTGGAGAATCCAGCGGATCTCCGTGAGGAGCTTCGACATCCGGTGCGGCAACGCCTGTGCCTGGGCGGAATAAGGAGCTTTTGCCATGAATCCGTATAAAGAGGACGGGCCGTGCGCCCGCCTGTCGTTCGATCGCGCTTATTGTAAACGCTGCACCGCGCCGCCAAGTGTAAATGACGGTTACATAAGAGGGCCGGGATCACGCATCGAGCGGATACCGGGACACCGCGCGGGCGAGCGCGACATGAGCCGCCCAGTCACTCGCGCTCGACTGCGACAATGCACCGCCCGATGCGGCGGTGCCGGTCGTCGCTGACGCCCCACCTGCTTGCCGCGCCGCCGGCCGCCCGCGAGACACTATCGTCGCGATTGAAACTCTCGTTCGGCAGCGCAGCAACGGGGCCTTTATAATGCGCGTCTGATACCCATCTATGACGGCATCCCGGTCAACCCAGACCGTCCGGCGAGCCCTACCCCGCCCGCCGCGGCCGCCTTTTACGGATTCGCACATGTCCACGCCCAAACACGCCAAAGTCCTGATTCTCGGTTCCGGCCCCGCCGGCTACACGGCCGCCGTCTACGCGGCACGCGCCAACCTGTCGCCGGTGCTGATCACCGGCATCGCGCAGGGCGGTCAGCTGATGACCACGACCGACGTCGAAAACTGGCCGGCGGACGCGAAGGGCGTGCAAGGCCCGGAACTGATGGCGCGCTTCCAGGAGCATGCCGAGCGTTTCAACACCGAAATCGTCTTCGACCACATCCACACCGCGAAGCTGCACGAGCAGCCGATCCGCCTGATCGGCGACTCGGGCGAATACACGTGCGACTCGCTGATCATCGCGACCGGCGCGTCGGCGCAGTATCTCGGCCTGCCGTCCGAGGAAGCGTTCATGGGCAAGGGCGTGTCGGCCTGCGCGACCTGCGACGGCTTCTTCTATCGCGGCCAGGAAGTCGCGGTGATCGGCGGCGGCAACACGGCCGTCGAGGAAGCGCTCTACCTGACCGGCATCGCGAAGAAGGTCACGGTGATCCATCGCCGCGACAAGTTCCGCGCGGAGCCGATCCTGATCGACCGCCTGCTGGAGAAGCAAAAGGAAGGTGTCGTCGACATCAAATGGGATCACGTGCTCGACGAAGTGACGGGCGAGGAGTCGGGCGTCACGGGCCTGCGCATCAAGAACGTGAAGACCGGCGCGACGGAAGACCTGCACGTGCAGGGCGTGTTCGTCGCGATCGGCCACAAGCCGAACACCGACCTGTTCCAGGGCCAGCTGGAGATGAAGGACGGCTACATCCTGACGAAGAGCGGCCTGCAAGGCAACGCGACGTCGACGAGCGTGCCGGGCGTGTTCGCCGCGGGCGACGTGCAGGACAACGTGTACCGCCAGGCGATCACCAGCGCGGGCACGGGCTGCATGGCCGCGCTCGACGCGCAGCGCTACCTCGAAAGCCTGCACGACAAGAAGTAAGGCGGGAGCGCTGCCGCGCCGGACGCTACAATGGCGTCCGCTGCCGCGAAGCGGGCTCGACCGGAAAGCCGCTGCCGCCGCGCAGCGGCTTTTTTTGTGCCCGCGCGCCCGAACGCGCCTGCCCCGTTACCGAATCATGGCGAAGAACCAGCCCCATCCGAGCGATCCCGCGAAGCGGAAGATCGCTGCCCGTCCCGTGACCCCGGCGCCCGAGGCGCCGCCGCCCGCGCCCGATGCGGCCGCGTTGCGGGGCCAGGGTCTCGCGGGCCTCGGCGCATTGCGCAAGTCGCTGCAAGGCGAAGCCGATCGTCGCGAACGCGCGCGCATCGAAGCCGCGAAGGCCGAGCGCAAGGCGGAAGCCGACGCGAACCTGTTCCGCAACGAAATCGGCGCGATCCGGCCGCTGAACGCGCCGCCGCGCGCGTCGTCCGGCCGCATGCCGCCCGACCCGGTGCCGAAACAGACGCAGCGCGACGAGGAAGCCGTGCTGAACGCGACGCTGTCCGACGAATTCGATCCGGAGACGCTGCTCGACAGCGACGAATCGCTGTACTACCACCGCCCCGGCATCAGCCGCGAGGTGGTGCGCAAGCTGAGGAGCGGCGCATGGATCGTGCAGGCGCAGATCGATCTGCACGGCATGCGGCGCGACGAAGCGCGCGATGCGCTCGCCGAATTCATCCGCGAAGCCGGCAAGAAGGGGCTGCGCTGCCTGCGCGTGATCCACGGCAAGGGGCTCGGCTCGATCGGCAAGGAACCCGTGCTGAAGGGCAAGGTGCGCGCATGGCTCGTGCAGAAGGAAGAAGTGATCGCATTCTGCGAGGCCCGCGGCCACGACGGCGGCGCGGGCGCGGTGCTGGTGCTGCTGCAGCCGCACGCGGCGCCGACCGACCGGGGGCCGCGTGCCGCATCCTAGGCTGACGCTCGCGATCGCGGTACTGGAGGCGATCGCCACGCTGGCCTTCGCGATTTCGGGGTTCATCGAGGCGCGCAAGAACCGCCTCGACTCGGTCGGCACGTTCGTCGTCGCGCTCGCGACCGCATTCGGCGGCGGCACGCTGCGCGACATCCTGCTCGAGCGCCGGCCGTTCTACTGGGTCGTGCACGACGATTACGTGATCGCGATCTTCGTGCTCGCGCTGTTCGCGCCGTTCGTGCTGCGGATGCTGTCGCGGCTGTCGGCCGAACGGCTGCTGCTGATCGCCGATGCGATCGGGCTCGGCATCTTCAGCATCTCGGGCACGGCGATCGCGCTCGACGCCGAGATGCCGCGCTTCATCGCGGTGATGATGGGCGTGATTACCGGCGTGGTCGGCGGGATCGTCCGCGACGTGCTGTGCAACGACATCCCGCTGATCCTGCGCGATTCACGGCCCTACGCGACCTGCGCGTTCGTCGGCTGCTGGTTCTACCTGCTGCTCGTGTGGCTGCAGTTCGACTCGGTGTACAGCGTGCTGTTCGCGACCGGCTTCATCCTCGTCGCCCGGCTCGCGACGTTCAAGTTCGACGTGCGGTTGCCGCACTGAGCGGCTCGACCCGCCGCCGTGCCTCACCTCGACAATTCACCGCTGAACGCCGCTCGATACGAATCTTGAATGCGGCATCGAGAGCAGTATGCCGCTTCGCTCCTTCGAATGTATCGGTTGCCTTTGCAGTGTTGCTTCTCAAGATCAATGCAACCCGACGCCCCCCAGGCGAATATCTCAAAATAAACCGCTTGCAAATGATCATCAATTACGCAACACTAAGAAAGCAATTCGTAATAATTTAACTAAATAATTTAGAGGGTAAATATCAAATGAGAGAATTGACCATCAACGAATTGGATCTCGTTTCCGGCGCCACGTGGGCAGGTGATATCGCCATGAGTGCGGCGACTGGCTGGGCCGGCGCTGTCGCGGGATTCGGCATCGGCGGCGTGATCGGGGGCCCCGTCGGCGGTATGATCGGCGGCGCGGTCGGTTTTGGAATGGGAGTGGCCGCGAGTGCAGGGTTCTCTGCGAGTGGCGGTACATTCGGGCGTGAACCAGCGGGCACGGATTATTCCGGCTGCAGCTACCATTAACACTAATGACGCTTCACGACATAAAAATTTCCGAAAGGAGACTTCGTGAGCATTCAATTCAGCATCGAACCTTCCCTATTCAAAAATCAATATCAAGAAAAGCAGCCGCTCCTCATGAGGAGCGCAGCTTCGATCGAGAATTTTTCTTGGAGAGATGTAAACGAAATTTTTTCAAGATGCGATGTCGACTCGAAAGATTTCAAGATTTCATATAACGGCATTCGTCCAAAGCACGAGTACGTCGAGAGCTATCTGGATATCGGAACGCTGCGACACCGGCTGGTCAAGCCTGTTGTATACGACCTTCTGCGCAAAGGCGCGACATTGATCGCGAATAAAATTACCAATGAGCCGCGAATATATGAATTTTCACGCGCCATCGCGCAGTACACCGGACGGCGGATTGTAAGTAGCGCATATGCGGCGTTCGGGACGAAGGACTCATATCGTTGTCATTGGGATACCCGCGATGTCTTTGCCATACAGATCATCGGACGGAAGCGCTGGATTCTGTATGAACCGTCTTTAGACTTACCTCTCTACACCCAACAAAGCAGAGACTATGAACATCTACATCCTTGCCCCTCGGCGGTGTATATGGACACCGTCCTGGAGCCCGGCGACGTTTTGTACATTCCACGCGGATGGTGGCACAACCCGCTACCGCTAGGCGGTGGAACGTTTCATCTAGCTCTCGGGACTTTTCCAGCGTATGCGATCGATTATCTGAGCTGGATCGTAGCTCAAATGCAAAATTTTTTATCTGCAAGAAAGGCACTTGTCGATCCGAGGCCGGACAGTGAATTAATGGACGAACTTACCAAGGACTTGAGCTCCTTGATAATGGACCCAAAATCATACGCCAAATTCATCGATGAATACATTGGAGCAACCCGAATCGACACGCCTCTTGCAATCGACATTTTTGGCAACACGCAAATTGATGCAATAAGCGACAGCACTTCATTGCGAATTGCAACGCAGACACCACATCACGGCCTTGCCAATCGCTACATCATAGCAAATGGAACCAAGATCAATCTCAGCGAACAGAGTATGATGTTGATTACAACAATCATCGAAAAACCGGGGATCACAGTTGGGAATTTGAAATATCACTACCCTGACTTCGATGGAAACAAAGTCACAAAACTAATAACCGATCTCTGCCATCATGACATTATTGAAATAATGCCCGAATGATATGTCGCGCCGATTTATCATCGGAGATCATTCCAACCATTTCGCACGACCAGCTCTATCCTATCCAGCTTCGACCAAACTTCCCGGTCAAACATCGATTACGCCAAAAAGACGCCCATGAAGACGATCCCATTCCTATTCGTCCTTCGACTAATAGTTCCAGAACTCAAATCCATCCCGAAAAACGAAATTCACCTCGTTCTCGAAAGCGCCGAACTTACCTCGGAGGACCGCACAAAAAAATGCTACCGGCAATGCTTCGTCGCGTCCATATTTGTTCCATTCATCGCATTGCTCTCCATCTTCTTTTCGTTCGGCCTATTCTCAATAGAATCTAGGATGCTAACCGTACCGGTTCTAAGTGCGGCCTCGGTCTACTTGAGCCTGCTCATGCTCTCCATTCTCGGTTCAGTTATATTTGCCCCCGCGGTTCGCGAGGAACTCAAATCGAGGCGCAACCTTCGCCAATTCGATTGATATCGTTTCAGATGGTATTTTTCAGTGATCGAGGACTCTTGAAGCCCTCTCATCACGCCCTTCAGAAATACAGGCTGGAACCAGATGTTTTCTCGCGCTTTTTTGAGACACGGAGCGCATTTGCCAACGTACGGAACATTGCGCGCCGCAGCAGTAAGCGGCCGTGTATTCCGCAAAATACGCAAAGGGCCGTCACATGGGACGGCCCTTTGCATTTTCGGCGGGACGTGCCTGCGTCACGCGATCCGCTCTTCCGACGCCGGATCGAACAGCACCGCCTTCGACACGTCGAACAGCAGCGACTGCGTCTGCCCCGGCTGCGGGTTCGCGGCCGGATGCACGCGGCTCACGATCCGCTTGCCGTTCACCTGCGCGAACACGTGCGTGTCCGGCCCGGTCGGCTCGGTCACGTCGACGCGCACGTCGATCGGCTGCAGGTTCGACGCCTCGCCGTTGTGCGCGTTACGCGCGTCGGTGATGCGCTCCGGACGCAGGCCGAGGATCACCTCGCGGCCGACGTGCGACTTCAGCTTCGCCGCGTCGAACGGCAGGATCAGCGCGCTGCGCGCGAGGCCCGTGTCGATCTCGAGCGCGATCCCGCTGCCCTGCTCGACCAGCTTGCCGTTGATGAAGTTCATCGGCGGCGCGCCGATGAAGCCCGCGACGAACAGGTTCGACGGCGAATCGTAGATCTCCTGCGGCGCGCCGAACTGCTGGACCACGCCGTCCTTCATCACCGCGATGCGATCGCCGAGCGTCATCGCCTCGATCTGGTCGTGCGTCACGTAGACGATCGTCGTGCCGAGGCGCTGGTGCAGCAGCTTGATTTCCGCGCGCATCTCGATGCGCAGCTTCGCGTCGAGGTTCGACAGCGGTTCGTCGAACAGGAACAGCGACGGATCGCGCGCGAGCGCGCGGCCCATCGCGACGCGCTGGCGCTGGCCGCCCGACAACTGGCCCGGCTTGCGATCGAGCAGATGCTGGATCTGCAGCATCGCGGACACGCGCTCGACGATCTGCTGCTGCTCGCTCTTCGGCACCTTGCGGATGTTCAGCCCGAACGAGATGTTCTCGCGCACCGTCATCGACGGATACAGCGCGTACGACTGGAACACCATCGCGATGTCGCGATCCTTCGGCGACAGGTCGTTGACGACCTTGCCGTCGATGCAGATCTCGCCGCTCGTCACGGTCTCGAGGCCGGCGATCATGTTGAGCAGCGTCGACTTCCCGCAGCCCGACCCGCCGACCAGGATCAGGAATTGTCCGTCCTCGATCTCGATGTCGACACCCTTCAGGACCGGCACCCCGTTCGGGTAGGTCTTGTACACGTCACGGATGGAAAGGCTTGCCATGCTGTGAATCCTCTGTCTCGTCTCGCGCGGCGCGCTCCGGCGCCGCGTCGGGTTCGTTTCGATGCGCCGCGCGTCCTGCGCGGCCGGTTCGTCGTATCGGATAAAGCCGCGCTTACCCCTTCACCGCGCCCGCCGTCAGCCCGCGCACGAAGTAGCGGCCGGCGACGATGTAGACGAGCAGCGTCGGCAGCGCGGCGATGATCGCGCCGGCCATGTCGACGTTGTATTCCTTCACGCCCGTCGACGTGTTGACGAGGTTGTTCAGCGCCACCGTGATCGGCATCGAGTCGACGCCGGAGAACACGATCCCGAACAGGAAGTCGTTCCAGATCTGCGTGAATTGCCAGATCAGGCACACCATGAAGATCGGCAGCGACACCGGCAGCAGGATCTTCGTGAAGATCGTGAAGAAACCCGCGCCGTCGATGCGCGCGGCCTTCACGAGTTCGGCCGGCACGCTCACGTAGAAGTTGCGGAAGAACATCGTCGTGAACGCGATCCCGTACACGACGTGCACGAACACGAGGCCCGGAATCGTATTGGCGAGACCGAGCATCCCCTGCAGGCGCGCCATCGGCAGCAGGATCACCTGAAACGGGATGAAGCAGCCGACCAGCATCATCGTGAACAGCGCATCCGCGCCGCGAAAGCGCCAGTGGGTGAGCACGTAGCCGTTGAACGCGCCGATCAGCGACGAGATCAGCACGGCCGGAATCACCATCTGCAGCGAGTTCAGGAAGAACGGCTTCATCCCGTCGCAGCGCACGCCGGTACACGCGCCGCTCCACGCCTTCACCCACGGATCGACGGTCCAGTGCGACGGCGGCGTCAGCAGGTTGCCGGTGCGCAGCTGGTCGAGGTCCTTGAACGACGTCGACAGCATCACGTAGATCGGGAACAGGAAATACAGCGCGAACAGGATCAGCGCCGCATAGATCACCGCCCGGCTGATCGTCATCTTAGGCTGCATTGCGGGTGCTCCTCGATTCCATATACATCAGCGGCACCAGCACCGCGACCACGGTCGCGAGCATCATCACCGAGGACGCCGCGCCCAGGCCCAGCTGGCCGCGGTTGAACGAAAACGTGTACATGAACATCGCCGGCAGCGACGACGACGTGCCCGGGCCGCCTGCCGTCAGCGCGACGACGAGGTCGAAGGTCTTGATCGTGATGTGGCAGAGGATCAGCAGCACCGAGAAGAACACCGGGCGCATGCTCGGGATCACGATCTTGCGGTAGATGGTCGGCAGCGTCGCGCCGTCGACCTGCGCGGCCTTGAAGATCTCGCCGTCGACGCCGCGCAGCCCCGCGAGGAACAGCGCCATCACGAAGCCGGTCGACTGCCACACGGCCGCGATCACCACGCAGAAGATCGCCTTGTCCGGATCGTCGAGCCAGCCGAACGAAAAGCTCGTCCAGCCCCAGTCGTGCATCACCTTCTCGAGGCCGAGGCCCGGGTTCAGGATCCACTGCCACGCGGTGCCGGTGACGATGAACGACAGCGCCATCGGGTACAGGAAGATCGCGCGCAGCGCGCCTTCGTTGCGGATCCGCTGATCGAGCAGGATCGCGAGGAACAGCCCGAGCCCGACGCAGATCGCGATGAACGGAATCCCGAACCAGCCGAGGTTCGCGGCGGAAGTCCACCACACGTCGTTCTGGAACAGGTCCGTGTAACGGTCGAAGCCGTCGAATTCGTAGTTGGGCAACAGCCGCGAGTTGGTCAGCGACAGATAGCCGGTAATCAGGATGAAGCCGTAGATGAACACCACGGCGATCGCGACGCTCGGCGCGAGCACGAGCTTCGGGATCCAGCGATCGGCGAAGGCCGACATCGGCGACGTACGCCGTGCGGCGGCAGCGCCGGATCCGTTTCCGCTAAGAGGGGCAGCCACTTGATTCGACTCCTGGAACGAGGGCGGCGCAGGCCGGGCCGGCGCCGGGTACGGCACGAGCCCGCGGGCGAGCCCGTTTGCTGCACATGCAAAAACGCCCGGCCGATGAAGCGTTTCCGGCCGGGCGCCTGGCGCGCGTTACTTGACCTTCGCGGCCTTCGCGAGCGCGGCGACCGCGCTCTTCGAATCCTGCTGCGAGTTCATGAACTTCGTCACGACGTCGGTGATCGCGCCGGCGGTCGCGTCGCCTTGCGCCATGCCGTGCGCGAGCGACGGCACGAAGCCGCCCGACTTGATCGCGGTCTGCTCGTCGGCATACGACTTCTTCGCGCAGTCGTCGAACTTGTCCATCTTCACGCCGAGACGCACCGGCACCGAGCCCTTCAGCAGGCTGAACTGCTCCTGGAAGTCCGGCGTCATGATCGTCTTCGCGAGCGCGAGCTGGCCCGGCGTCGCGTTCTTCTCGCCCTTCTGCTGGAAGAACACGAACGAATCGACGTTGAACGTGTACGAATTCGCGGTGCCCGGCACCGGCGCGCAGATATAGTCCTTGCCCGCCTTCTTGCCGGCGTTCTCGAACTCGCCCTTCGCCCAGTCGCCCATGAACTGCATGCCGGCCTTGCCGTTGATGACCATCGCGGTCGCGAGGTTCCAGTCGCGGCCGTTACGGCCGGTATCGAAGTAGCCCTGGATCTTGCGCACCGTGTCGAATACCGACAGCATCTGCGGCGACGTCAGCGTGGCCTGGTCGAGATCGACCAGCGCCTTCTTGTAGAACGCCGGGCCCTGCGACAGCACGACGTCTTCCCACAGCGTCAGGTCCTGCCACGGCTGGCCGCCCATCGCGATCGGCTGGATGCCCGCGGCCTTCAGCTTGTCGGCCACCGCGAAGAATTCGGGCCAGGTGGTCGGCACCTTCGCGCCGACCTTGTCGAGCGCGGCCTTGTTGATGTAGAGCCAGTTGACGCGGTGCACCGAGAACGGCGCGGCGACGGTGTGACCCTTGTACTTGATGATCTTGTCGATTTCCGGCGGCAGGTTCTGCTTCCAGTCGCCGGCGGCCGAATCGATGTTGACGAGCACGCCCTGGTCGGCCCAGTCCTGGATCAGCGGGCCCTTGATCTGCGCGGCCGACGGGGAGTCGCCGCTGATCACCTTGGTCTTCAGCGCGGTCATCGCCGCGGCGCCGGCGCCGCCCGCGACCGCGAAGTCCTTCCACACGTAGCCCTGCTTCTGCAGGTCGTCCTTCAGCACGCCGACGGCCTTCGACTCGCCGCCCGAGGTCCACCAGTGCAGCACGGTTACGTTTTCGGCTGCCTGCGCCGCCACGGCGCCAGCCATCAGGCCTGCGGCGCAGAGCGCGCCCATGATCGAGCGAACTTTCATTACTTATCTCCTCCAGACTGAATCAACTCGTGAAGTTCCCTGACCGGGAACCGGCTTCTTGATAACGACGGGGAAATCGAGCCGCGGGACGCCTGCAGCGTACGGGCCGATGACCGGCCGGGCTCTTACAGAAAGCGTGAATCGAGATTCAACGGCGTGTCTCCTCTTTGTGTTTCTGGCCCGCCGCGATGCGGCACGAGCCCGGGGCTCGACGGCGCGCGGACGATGCGCTCCGTCAATGTCCGATAACATTCGGCACAAGGCGTTCCCGGAAGCGAAGCTCGCGCAGCTCATCGACCGCACTTCTTTTTTTCTTCACCCAGGTGCTACCCCTTGCGGCGGATTGTAGTTAAACTACAATTCAGTGTCAAAAATATTTTTATCGCACTACGGATCGCTTCCGAGCACCCCAACACGGCGGAGACACATGCATACCGATTCCAGCTTTACCTTCGTACTTTTCGGCGGCACCGGCGACCTGTCGATGCGCAAGATCCTGCCCGCGCTGTTCGAAGCGCACCGCGGCAACATGCTCGCGGAAGGCGGCCGGATCATCGCCGTCGCGCGACACGAATCGGACCGGGCCCACTATCTCGAGTGGGTCGACACGCACGTGAAACCGCATGCGGCGAAGGCAGCCGGCGGCGCATTCGACGAAAGCGCGTGGAAGTCCTTCCTCGAGCGCATCGAATACGTGAACCTTGACCTCGGCCGCGCGGAGGACTACGGCGTGCTGCGCGACGCGATCGCGCATCTGCCCGGCATTCGCGTGTTCTACCTCGCGACGGGCCCGTCGCTGTTCGTGCCGATCTGCAAGGCGCTCGCGTCGGTCGGCCTGAACGAAGGTTCGCGCATCGTGCTCGAGAAGCCGCTCGGCTACGACCTGAAGTCGTCGAACGCGATCAACGACGCGGTCGGCGAGATCTTCGCGGAAGGCCAGATCTACCGGATCGACCACTATCTCGGCAAGGAGCCGGTACAGAACCTGCTCGCGCTGCGCTTCGGCAATGCGCTGTTCGAGCCGCTGTGGCGCCGCGAATGGGTCGAGAGCATCCAGATCACGATCGCCGAGGAGCTCGGCGTCGAGGCGCG
Source organism: Burkholderia sp. MSMB2157WGS (assembly GCF_001532755.1). Taxonomy (NCBI): domain Bacteria; kingdom Pseudomonadati; phylum Pseudomonadota; class Betaproteobacteria; order Burkholderiales; family Burkholderiaceae; genus Burkholderia; species Burkholderia sp. MSMB2157WGS. Next base: position 405,993 of record NZ_LPJG01000011.1, read on the forward strand.
CGGCGATTTCTACGACAATACGGGCGCGCTGCGCGACATGGTGCAGAACCACCTGCTGCAGTTGCTGTCGATCGTCGCGATGGAGCCGCCGCACTCGATGGATTCCGACTCGGTGCGCGACGAGAAGCTGCGCGTGCTGCGTGCGCTGAAGCCGGTCGATCCGCGCGACATCGGCAAGGTCGCGGTGCGCGGCCAGTATCATGCGGGCGTGATCAAGGGCGTGCAGGTGCCGGCCTACGCGACCGAGCCGGGCGTGAAGCCCGACAGCCAGACCGAAACCTTCGTCGCGCTGAAGGTCGAGATCGAGAACTGGCGCTGGGCCGGCGTGCCGTTCTTCCTGCGCACCGGCAAGCGTCTGGCCGACCGCGTCGCGGAGATCGTCGTCAACTTCCGCCCGGTGCCGCACTCGGCGCTCGGGGCCTCCGCGCTGCGCCCCGGCGCGAACCGTCTCGTGATCCGGCTGCAGCCGAACGAGACGATCCGCCTGTACTGCCTCGCGAAGCAGCCGGGCGAAGGGATGAATCTCGCGAGCGTGCATCTCGACCTCGCGTTCGACCAGTTCTTCAAGGAAGGGCAGATGGAGGCGTACCAGCGCCTGCTGCTCGACGTGATCAACGGCCGGCTCGCCCTGTTCGTGCGTCGCGACGAACAGGAAGCCGCATGGCAGTGGGTCGAGCCGATCCTGAACGAATGGGCGCGCACGCTGAAACCGCCGAAGCCGTACGCGGCGGGCACATGGGGGCCGGCCGCGTCGAGCGCGATGCTCGCGCAGCACGACACCTGCTGGCTCGAAGAAGAAAACTGATGCAACCCGTTGCCGCGTACGCCACCGTACGCGGCAACACGCTTCACGATTCGTACGATTTGAACAGACAAAGCAGTCCGGAGGAGATGTGATCGAGATCCACGCTTTCGACACCCAGGAAGCGCAAAGCGAAGCGCTCGCGCGCGCCGTCGGCGACGCGCTGCGCGCGGCGCTCGCCGGCCCCGCGCGCCCGACGCTCGCGGTGTCCGGCGGCACCAGCCCGCGCCCGTTCCTGCACACGCTGTCGCATGCGGCGCTCGACTGGGCCGGCGTCGACGTCACGCTGGTCGACGACCGCTGGGTGCCGGACGACGACGCGGCGAGCAATGCGCAACTCGTGCGCGACACGCTGCTGCAGCACGCGGCGGCCCCTGCCCGCTTTCTGCCGCTCGTCGACACGCGCACCACGCTCGACGCGCGGGTCGCCGCGCTCAACGCGAACGCCGATTACCGCGTGCCGAGCGTCGCGGTGCTCGGCATGGGCGAGGACGGCCACACCGCGTCGATCTTCGCCGACGCGCCCGAATGGGACCACGCGATCACGACGCCCGAGCGTTTCGTCGCCGTGCATCCGGGCGCGGCGCCCCATGCACGCGTGAGCTATTCGCTCGATGCGCTCAAGCGCGTCGAGCGGCTGTTCCTGCTGATCGCGGGTGCCCGCAAGCGCGACGTGCTCGACGCCGCGGCCGCGTCGCTGCAGAAGAACGCGATTTCCCAACTGGCCAACGACAAGGGGACCCAGCTCGATGTCTACTGGTGCGCAAAGTAAGGCGGTCGTCGCGGGTCAGCATGCCGACGGCCCGCGCCTGCTCGCGGACGTCGGCGGCACCAACGCGCGCTTCGCGCTGGAAACCGGCCCGGGCGAGATCACGCAGATCCGCGTGTATCCCGGCGCCGACTATCCGACGATCACCGACGCGATCCGCAAGTATCTGAAGGACGTGAAGATCAGCCGCGTGAACCACGCGGCGATCGCGATCGCGAACCCGGTCGACGGCGATCAGGTCACGATGACCAATCACGACTGGCGCTTCTCGATCGAGGCGACGCGCCGCGCGCTCGGCTTCGACACGCTGCTGGTCGTCAACGACTTCACCGCGCTCGCGATGGCGCTGCCCGGCCTGACCGATGCGCAGCGCGTACAGATCGGCGGCGGCACGCGCCGCCAGAACAGCGTGATCGGGCTGCTCGGGCCCGGCACCGGACTCGGCGTGTCGGGCCTGATTCCGGCGGACGACCGCTGGATTGCGCTCGGCAGCGAAGGCGGTCATGCGTCGTTCGCGCCGCAGGACGAGCGCGAGGATCTGGTGCTGCAATACGCGCGCAAGAAATTTCCGCACGTATCGTTCGAACGCGTGTGCGCGGGCCCCGGCATGGAGATCATCTATCGGGCGCTCGCTGCGCGCGACAAGAAGCGCGTCGCCGCGTCCGTCGATACGGTGGAGATCGTCGAGCGCGCGCATGCGGGCGACGCGCTCGCGCTCGAAACCGTCGAATGCTTTTGCGGGATTCTCGGCTCGTTCGCCGGCAGCGTCGCGCTGACGCTCGGCGCGCTCGGCGGCGTCTATATCGGCGGCGGTGTCGCGCTGAAGCTCGGCGAGTTGTTCACGCGCTCGTCGTTCCGTGCGCGCTTCGAGGCGAAGGGCCGCTTCGCGCACTATCTCGAGAACATCCCGACCTACCTGATCACCGCCGAATACCCGGCGTTCCTCGGCGTGTCGGCGATTCTCGCGGAGCAGTTGTCGAATCGTTCCGGCGGCGCGTCGTCGGCCGTGTTCGAGCGGATCCGCCAGATGCGCGACGCGCTGACGCCGGCCGAACGCCGCGTCGCCGATCTCGCGCTGAACCATCCGCGCTCGATCATCAACGATCCGATCGTCGACATCGCGCGCAAGGCCGACGTGAGCCAGCCGACGGTGATCCGCTTCTGCCGCTCGCTCGGCTGCCAGGGCCTGTCGGACTTCAAGCTGAAGCTCGCGACCGGTCTCACCGGCACGATTCCGATGAGCCACAGCCAGGTGCATCTCGGCGACACGGCCACCGATTTCGGCGCGAAGGTGCTCGACAACACGGTGTCCGCGATCCTGCAACTGCGCGAGCACCTGAATTTCGAGCACGTCGAAAACGCGATCGAGATCCTGAACGGCGCGCGGCGCATCGAGTTCTACGGGCTCGGCAATTCGAACATCGTCGCGCAGGACGCGCACTACAAGTTCTTCCGCTTCGGGATTCCGACGATCGCGTACGGCGATTTGTACATGCAGGCCGCGTCGGCCGCGCTGCTCGGCAAGGGCGACGTGATCGTCGCGGTGTCGAAGTCGGGGCGCGCGCCCGAGCTGCTGCGCGTGCTCGACGTCGCGATGCAGGCCGGCGCGAAGGTGATCGCGATCACGTCGAGCAACACGCCGCTCGCGAAGCGCGCGACCGTCGCGCTCGAGACCGACCACATCGAGATGCGCGAATCGCAGTTGTCGATGATCTCGCGGATCCTGCATCTGCTGATGATCGACATCCTCGCGGTCGGCGTCGCGATCCGTCGCGCGTCGACCAACGGCGAGCTGCCCGAGGCCGTCGCGCAGGCGAAGGCGCGCGCCGCCGACGACGAAACGGCCGACGTGCTCGACTGGCTGAGCCACGGCGCGTCGCCGGCGGCGAAGGACGTCGCGCGGGACTGACGCGCGGCGCGGCGAGCGCCGCTGCTCGCGTCCCGATGAAAAACGCCACCGGCGCATCGCGCGCGGTGGCGTTCTTCATTGCGCGGCCCGGCTGGCGGGGCGGCTCAGGCGCCCGCTTTCACCGGCCGGCCGTGCCAGCGCAGCACGAGGTAGCGCCCGGCGAAACACAGCAGGCCCGACACGCCGATCGTCACGCCCATCGCGAACGGCGTGCCGTCCGCGAGTACGCCGATCGCCACGCTCGCCAGCGCGCCGAGCGCGAGCTGCATCGCGCCGAACACGGCCGCCGACGCGCCCGCGTTATGCGGATAGCGGTGCATGAGGTCGGTCGTGCAGTTCGCGGACAGGATCCCGACCACGCCGACGACGAAGAACAGACACACGACGATCGACCACAGCCCGCCCCACCCCGTCAGCGCGACGAGCGCGACCGCGAGCGACGCGACGCAGCTCACGAGCGATGCGGCCGCGATGATGCGCAGCGAACCGATGCGGCCGACGAGGCGCGTGTTCGCGAAGTTGCCGATCATGATCCCGACGACGTTCAGGCCGAACAGCAGCCCGTAGTGCTGCGGCGACACGTGGAAATACTCGATGTACACGAACGGCGTCGCGGTGATGTACGAAAACATCGACGCGAACGCCATCCCGCCGCACAGCATGTGCCCCCATGCGACCGGGTCGGACAGGATGCGCCCGTACGATGCGAACGACGCGAGCACGGCCGCGCTCTTGCGCCGCTCCTTCGGCCAGGTTTCGGGCACCCGCAGATACGCGGTCGTCGCGCAGATCGCGCCGAACACGGCCAGCACGACGAACACGCCACGCCAACCGGCGAAGCGCAGGATCTGGCCGCCGATCAGCGGCGCGAGCAGCGGCCCGACCGCGGTGACGATCGCGACCATCGACAGCACCTTCGCCGCGTCGCTCGGCTCGTGCGCGTCGCGTGCGATCGCACGTGCGAGCACCGACGCGGCGCCGGCGCCGAGCGCCTGCAGGAAGCGCACGACGATCAGCATGTCGATCGAGCCCGACACGAAGCAGCCGACGCTCGCGAGCGTGAACAGCGCGATCCCGCCGAGCAGCACGGGCCGGCGGCCCCACGTGTCGGACAGCGGGCCGTACAGCAGCATGCCGATCGAGAAGCCGGCCATGAAGCTGGTCAGCGTGCGCTGCGCGGCGCCGGGGCTGACCGAAAAGCCGGCGGCGATCGACGGCAGGCTCGGCAGGTACATGTCGGTGGCGATCGGCCCGCAGGCCGCGAGCGCGCCGAGCAACAGGATCAGCCGGGCATCGGGCCGGCGCCGGACGACGTGGGACATGGGTATCCGGAATGGGAGTCCGCGCGCATCGGGGCGCGCGTGACGGTGAAGACGGGAAGCCGCACCGCAAGCGGCGCGTTCAGGCCCATGATTGTACGCGCAACTTTTTTGCGTGCCTCGGACCGCGCGCGGCGGCGGCCGGGGAGCCGCCCACGCGCGTCGCGCGCACCCACGAGCACGGCGGCGGATTCGATTAAGCTTGCGGCTGCCCGCCGCGCTTGTCCGATCCATTCGACGTACGACCGAACCGATGACCGCTTTCCTGCTGATCTGGAGCCCCAAGAAATGGCCATGGCCCGAACTGCCCGACGTCGCCGCGCGCGTGAAGGCCGGCGAGGCCGTGCATGACGTATGGGGCTGCGGCTTCGCGCGCGGCATCCTGCCGGGCGACCGCGTATTCCTGCACCGCGTCGCGCAGGCGCCCAAGGGCGTGTTCGGCTCCGGCTACGTGACACGCGCACCTTACGAGGTGCCCGATCCGGCGACGAAGCGCGGCTACCGGCTCTGCATCGACTTCGTGTACGACTGGCTGGTCGACGCGCATCAGGACGTCGTGATTGCGCGCGACGCGCTGCGCGTCCATCCGTATTCGGTGCAAACCTGGGATGCGCAGAGCTCCGGCACGTCGATCAAGCCGATGGTCGAAGGCCCACTCGAAAAGCGCTGGGCCGAGCTGAAAAAAAGAATAGAACAGTTCTAAAGATTCTGAAAAATACGCCGTAGAAATTACCATTTGCGCAGTTGATTTTTCACCAAGCACCCCGCCCCACATCAAGCAACAATCACTACTCAAAAACACCACCAGCCGCTACAATAAGAACGCCGTCAACGCAACAAACCAAATGACCACGAGAGACCAAATGACTACTCAAGAAGAAAAACTCGAAAAGCTTAGAAACATTATTAATGAAAACCTCAGAACGCAGCTAGCCAACGACCGAGTAAACTACATCAGCACCGGTCACACTCTCAATGATGCTGCTGCGAAGCAAAGCCACTGTATCTTCGCTCGCCGCGGCTGCGGGAAGACGCTTCTCTTGCATCACTCCCGCCGCAAACTTGCCGCGGACACAAAAGCCATCTACATCAACTGCGAAGATTTCAAGCACCACTCGTTTCCAAACGTGTTGATCGAACTCCTTGAGGCCACATTCAAGGAGCTTGACAAAAATCTGCTTGGCTGGTTTGGGCGAAGCAAAAAACTAAAAAACATTCTCTCCGAAATTAATTCCAGCCTCTCTACCTTGAGGCAAACCCCCGATCAACAATCCATTGAAATCAAAACCACTGAGGCAAATCATAACGAGAGCAAGGATGGCATCGACCTTAAGGTGGGAGTAAAAGCATCAGCGGCCGACGCATCGACCACGGCCACTACCAGCCGTCTGTTCAAGAGCCTGAGCGACATTGAGAAAAAATACGTTCAGAACGAAAATAAATTACAACAACTCAATCACAATCTTCCAACCTATAAAAATAACGTTAGAGATTTCTTTTCCATTTCAAAGAAGCTGAAATCCGTATTTATACAGATCGACGACTTTTATCACCTAAACCGAGCCGACCAGCCATTCGTCGCCGATTATATTCACCGCCTTTGCAAAGACACGCCCCTTAAGTTTAAAATCGCGACATTGAAGCATAACTCAGTAATGTATATTGAGCGCGCAGGACAACCAATTGGAATCCAAGAGCGTCACGACTATCAACCCATAAACATCGACTTTACCTTTGAACATTTTGATCGCACTCTTTCTCAAAACAGGGGGATTTTCTTAGAATACTCCAAGCTCGCCGGAATGAGTGCCGCCGAATTCGATGCACTCTTCAAAGGAAAGGGATTCGATCGACTAGTACTGGCGGGTGGCGGCGTGCCTCGAGATTGCATGTCCTTTTTCCTCGAAGTTCTCGATCGAGTTAAAACAAGCGATCCCAACGGAAAAATTGGGAAGGACGATGTGCGCTTCCTCAGCAAAGAAACTTTCGAACGAAGAATCGAGGAACTCAAACAAGATTCCGAAGGCCAAGACCAAGACACCCTCCTCAAAGGAATATACGCGATACGTAGCTTTTGCCTAGAAAAGAAAAGCAATGTGTTTCTTGTGGCAGAAAATGAAATACAAATCGATGACGATTTGAAATTACTTCTTTATCGACTCATGGATTATAGAATTATTCATCGAGTCGCCAACTCTCTCACCCACAAATCTAAAACCGGATCTAACTACCAAGCATTCTCAATCGATATTGGTTGCTATGCGTACATGCGGAACCTCCAAAATCGACTCTCCGAAATCGACCTTAGTGAAAGTACAGCGAAAGAAAAAATGCGGTCGACCCCTATTTTTGAAGGAGAAGAGCTTCGTCGGATTCTACAAGGTTCGGAAGGGAAATCGGGGGCGGATGCTTTAGCTGAACAAGATCAGACTGAAGAAACGTAAGTAAGCCGGGAGAAGGGGGCATTTCGACTCAAAATGCCCCCTTGATTGGCATCCAGTACAATTCCGGACAGACCTCTCGTTCGAACGTCGACCGTACTCGACGCCCGACCCTCTCTTCTTATCCGCTCCTTATTTCATGTCACACAATCAGATCCTCTTCGAACGCGCCCAGAAGACCATTCCGGGCGGCGTCAACTCGCCGGTACGCGCGTTCCGTTCGGTCGGTGGCACGCCGCGCTTCGTCGCGCGCGCGCAAGGCCCGTATTTCTGGGATGCCGACGGCAAGCAGTACATCGACTACATCGGTTCGTGGGGCCCGATGATCGTCGGCCACGTCCATCCGGAAGTGCTGTCGGCCGTGCAGAACGTGCTCGCCGACGGCTTCTCGTTCGGCGCGCCGACCGAAGCCGAGATCGAGATCGCCGAGGAAATCTGCAAGCTCGTGCCGTCGATCGAGCAGGTGCGGATGGTGTCGAGCGGCACCGAGGCCACGATGAGCGCGCTGCGTCTCGCGCGCGGTTTCACGGGCCGCAGCCGCATCGTGAAGTTCGAGGGCTGCTACCACGGCCACGCGGACAGCCTGCTGGTCAAGGCCGGCTCGGGCCTGCTGACGTTCGGCAATCCGACGTCGGCTGGCGTGCCCGCCGACATCGCGAAGCACACGTCCGTCCTCGAATACAACAACGTCGCCGCGCTCGAGGAAGCCTTCGGCGCGTTCGGCGACGAAATCGCCGCGGTGATCGTCGAGCCGGTGGCCGGCAACATGAACCTGGTGCGCGGCACGCCCGAATTCCTGAACGCGCTGCGCGCGCTGTGCACGAAGCACGGCGCCGTGCTGATCTTCGACGAGGTGATGTGCGGGTTCCGCGTCGCGCTCGGCGGCGCGCAGGCGCACTACGGGATCGCGGCCGACCTCACCTGCCTCGGCAAGGTGATCGGCGGCGGGATGCCGGCCGCCGCGTTCGGCGGCCGCCGCGACATCATGGCCCACCTCGCGCCGCTCGGCGGCGTCTACCAGGCCGGCACGCTGTCGGGCAACCCGATCGCGGTCGCCGCGGGCCTGAAGACGCTGCAGCTGATCCAGGCGCCGGGCTTCTACGACGCGCTCACCGCGCAGACGAAGCGGCTCGCCGACGGCCTCGCGGCCGAAGCGCGCGCGGCCGGCGTGCCGTTCGCGGCCGACTCGATCGGCGCGATGTTCGGCCTGTACTTCGCCGAGCGCGTGCCGGGCAGCTTCGCGGAAGTCACGAAGAGCGACACCGAGCGCTTCAACCGCTTCTTCCACCTGATGCTCGACGAGGGCGTGTACTTCGCGCCGTCGGCCTACGAGGCGGGTTTCGTGTCGAGCACCCACGACGACACGGTGATCGACGCGACGCTCGCGGCCGCGCGCCGCGCGTTCGCGGCACTCGCCGCCTGACCCGGGGCCGCGCGCATGTTCTCGGATACCGATTTCGCCCACATGCAGCGCGCGCTCGCGCTCGCCGCGCGCGGCATGTACACGACCGCGCCGAATCCGCGCGTCGGCTGCGTGATCGTCAAGCACGGCGAGGTGATCGGCGAAGGCTTCACGCAGCCGGCCGGCCAGGATCACGCGGAAGTGCAGGCGCTGAAGGACGCGCGTGCGCGCGGCCACGACGTCGCGGGCTCGACCGTGTACGTGACGCTCGAACCGTGCAGTCATTTCGGCCGCACGCCGCCGTGTGCGAACGCGCTGATCGACGCGCGCGTCGCGAAGGTCGTCGCGGCGATGGAAGACCCGAATCCGCAGGTGTCGGGCCGCGGCCTCGGGATGCTGCGCGATGCGGGCATCGACGTGCGCTGCGGGCTGCTCGCGCACGAGGCCGGCGAGCTGAACATCGGCTTCGTGTCGCGGATGACGCGCGGCCGCCCGTGGGTACGGATGAAGACCGCCGCATCGCTCGACGGCCGCACCGCCCTGCCGTCCGGCGAAAGCCAGTGGATCACCGGCGAGGCCGCGCGCCTCGACGGGCACGCGTGGCGCGCCCGCGCGTGCGCTATCCTCACCGGCATCGGCACCGTGCGCGAGGACAATCCGCTGCTGACCGTGCGCGGCATCGACACGCCGCGTCAGCCGCAACGCATCCTCGTGGACAGCCGCCTCGACCTGCCGCTCGACGCGCGGCTGCTCGAAGGCGCGCCGCTGCTGATCTTCTGCGGCCGGCTCGACGCCGCCGGCGAGGTCCGCGCGAACGTACTGAAGTCGCGCGGCGCGGAAATCGTGCCGCTCGCGAACGCGCACGGCAAGGTCGACCTGCCCGCGATGCTGGCGGCGCTCGGCGCGCGCGGCGTCAACGAGCTGCACGTCGAGGCCGGCCACAAGCTCAACGGTTCGCTGCTGCGCGAACGGTGCGTCGACGAATTGCTGGTGTATCTGGCGCCGAGCCTGCTGGGCGCCGACGCGGCCGGCATGTTCGATCTCGCCGCGCCGGCGAGCCTCGATGCGCGCACCCGGCTGTCGTTCCACGGTATCGAGCGGATCGGCGACGACTTGCGGATCCTCGCGCGGCTCGCGTCGCCCGACGCCTCTCACTGAACGGAATCGTCACGATGTTTACCGGAATTGTCGCGGCCGTCGGCCGCATCGAATCGATCGCCCCGCTCGGCACGTCGGCCGACGCCGGCGTACGCCTGACCGTGCAGGCCGGCGGGCTCGACCTGGCCGATGTCGCGCTCGGCGACAGCATCGCGATCCAGGGCGCGTGCATGACGGTGATCGCAAAGACCGACACCGCGTTCGACGTCGACGTGTCGCGCGAAAGCCTGAACCGGACGGTCGGCCTCGCGCAGCCCGGCGAAGTGAATCTCGAGAAGGCGCTGCGCGCGCACGATCGCCTCGGCGGGCATATCGTGTCGGGCCATGTGGACGGCCTCGGTACCGTGTCGCGCTTCGCGCCGGTCGGCGAGTCGCACGAACTGCGGATCGTCGCGCCGCGCGAACTCGGCCGCTATCTCGCGTACAAGGGCTCGATCACGGTGAACGGCGTGAGCCTGACCGTCAATACGATCGACGATCGCGCGGACGGCTGCGAATTCTCGATCAACCTGATTCCGCATACGGTCGAAGTCACGACGCTGCGTCATGTGAAGGCCGGCGACAAGGTCAATCTCGAAGTCGACATGATCGCGCGGTACGTGGAGCGGATGCTGTCGTCGTCGCAGGGCGTGCATCAGGACTGATCGGCCGGCCCCGTCCGGTGGGGGGAATGACGGCTGGCGGTTCGCCCGGCATGGTTCGGGCGTCGCCGCCGCCCCGTCGCTTGACCACTCGCCGGCCACCGGCCCGATAGCGTGCATGGGCCGAACGGGCCGCGCCGCGCTTTGCTCCCACCCTACTTCGTGCCGGGCCGCTCCGTCGCCGGACACCGACACGCCGCCATCGGGATCGCGTTCGGTCGTTGACCGTTTGGCCAGCCGACACCTGGCCAAACGGCCAACGACGCGCACGGGTCATGCCGTCGCGCTAAGATGCGTCGACAGCGGTTTCAACGCCGCAACGCACGACGTGCCGCGTACCGCGCCGCCTCTCTTCCAACAGGAGTCGTTCCCATGTCCATCTCCATGTACCAGGCTTCGCTGCCCGTCCTGATCCGCGGCCTCACCAACCTGCAACACATCCTCGGCAAGGCGCAGGCCCATGCGGCCGAAAAGCAGATCGACCCGTCGGTATTCGTCGGCGCACGCCTCTATCCGGACATGCTGCCGCTCGTCCGCCAGGTCTACATCGCGACCGACACGGCCAAGGGCTGCGCCGCGCGGCTCGCCGGCGTGGACATCCCGAGCTACCCGGACGTCGAGCAGACCTTCGACGAACTGCATGCGCGCATCCAGAAGACGATCGACTACCTGAAAAGCTTCGACGCCGCGCAGATCGACGGCAGCGAGACGCGCCAGGTCGTGCTGAAGATGCGCGTCGGGCCGATCGAATTCACCGGCCAGTCGTATCTGCTGAATTTCGTGCTCCCCAACTTCTTCTTCCACGTGACCACCGCGTACGACATCCTGCGCCATAGCGGCGTCGAACTCGGCAAGCTGGACTACCTCGGTGGGCGCAACGAGCACGCGTGACGCGCGGCCGCGCACCGCCGGCCCGCTGCCGTGCGCACCCGCGCGCAGGCCGGCCACAGCGCTTTCCGGAGCGCAGGCCGGCCCCGCCCGGCCCGCGCCAGCCGAAACGCCGCCCGGCTGGCGTAAAATACGCACTTTCCTCTTTCTCGCCCCCTTATGACGCTCGCCTCCACGCTCGACATCATCGCCGAGCTGAAAGCCGGCCGGATGGTGATCCTGGTCGACGAAGAAGACCGCGAAAACGAGGGCGACCTCGTGATCGCCGCCGAATTCGTCACGCCGGAAGCGATCAACTTCATGGCCAGGTACGGCCGCGGCCTGATTTGTCTGACGTTGACGCAGGAACGCTGCAAGCAGCTGCACCTGCCGCTGATGACCTATCGCAACGGCACGCAGTACGGCACCGCGTTCACGGTCAGCATCGAAGCGGCCGAAGGCGTGACGACCGGCATCTCGGCCGCCGACCGCGCGCACACGATCGCCACGGCGGTCGCGCACGACGTGCGCCCCGAGCACATCGTGCAACCGGGCCACGTGTTCCCGATCATGGCGCAACCGGGCGGCGTACTCGTGCGCGCGGGCCACACCGAGGCCGGCTGCGACTTCACCGCGCTCGCGGGCCTCACGCCGGCCGCGGTGATCTGCGAGATCATCAAGGACGACGGCACGATGGCGCGCCTGCCGGACCTGATCGAATTCGCGAAGGAACACGACCTGAAGATCGGCACGATCGCCGACCTGATCCAGTACCGCAGCCGCACCGAATCGATCATCGAGCGGATCGCCGAGCGCACGATGCAGACCGCGCACGGCACGTTCCGCGCGGTGCTGTACCGCGACCAGCCGAGCGGCTCGCCGCACATCGCGCTGGTGCGCGGCATGCCGTCGCCCGACGTCGATACGCCGGTGCGCGTGCACGAGCCGCTGTCGGTGCTCGACCTGCTCGAGACGGGCATCTCGACGCACTCGTGGACGCTCGACGCCGCGATGCGCGAGATCGCGGAACGCGACCTCGGCGTGATCGTGCTGCTCAACTGCGGCGATACGAAGGAACACCTGATCGACGTCTTCAAGGCGTTCGACGAGGAAGAAAAGGCCGCTGCGCTCAAGCGCCGGCCGGTCGATTTCAAGACGTTCGGCATCGGCGCGCAGATCCTGCGCGATGTCGGCGTCGGCAAGATGCAGGTGCTGTCGAATCCGCGCAAGCTGGGCAGCATGTCCGGCTACGGCCTCGAAGTCACGGGCTTCATTCCGATGCCCGGCGGCGAGGCCAAGTCCTGCCCGGCGTCCCACGCGTAACCCGCCACGGCGCTTTCGCCCTATAACCGTTCATCCACACCACGGACCAGATCATGGAAATCGGACAATACCAACCGAATCTCGAAGGCGACGGCCTGCGTATCGGCATCGTGCAATCGCGCTTCAACGAACCCGTGTGCAACGGCCTCGCCGACGCGTGCGTCGAAGAACTGGAGCGCCTCGGCGTCACCGGTGAAGACGTGCTGCTCGTGTCGGTGCCCGGCGCGCTGGAAATCCCGCTCGCACTGCAGAAGCTCGCCGAAAGCGGCCAGTTCGACGCACTGATCGCGCTCGGCGCGGTGATCCGCGGCGAGACCTACCATTTCGAACTCGTGTCGAACGAGAGCGGCGCGGGCATCACCCGCATCGGCCTCGACTTCAACCTGCCGATCGCGAATGCGGTCCTGACGACCGAAACCGACGAGCAGGCCGTCGCGCGCATGACCGAAAAGGGTCGTGACGCCGCACGCGTCGCCGTCGAGATGGCCAACCTGACGATGGCGCTCGACCAGCTCGGCGACGACGAGGACGAAGAGGAAGACGAAGACGACGAAGAGGAGCGCGCATGAAGAAGAGCGCCCGCCGACAATCGCGCGAGCTGGCGACGCAGGGCCTGTACCAGTGGCTGCTGTCGAACGCGCCCTCCGGCGAGATCGACGCGCAACTGCGCGGCGCGCTCGGTTACGACAAGGCTGACAAGGAACTGCTCGAAGCGATCCTGCACGGCGTGATCCGCGAACATGCGACGCTCGTCGAAGCGCTGGCGCCGTCGCTGGACCGTCCGATCGATCAGTTGTCACCGGTCGAACGCGCGGTGCTGTTGATCGCGACGTTCGAGCTCACGCACCACGTCGAAACGCCGTATCGCGTGATCATCAACGAAGCCGTCGAACTCGCGAAGACGTTCGGCGGCTCCGACGGTTACAAGTACGTGAACGGCGTGCTCGACAAGCTGGCCGCGAAGCTGCGCCCCGCCGAAACGCAGGCGCGTCGCAACGGCTGATACCGTTGGTTGGTCCACGGGCGCGCAAGCGCCCGTTTTTCATTCTTTTCCCCTCCGCCCCGCCCGCCGATGAATACCACCGCCGATTCGCTCGTCACGCTCGCCGCACGCGTCGACGCGATCCAGCCCTTCCACGTGATGGAATTGATGAAGGAGGCACAGCGGCTCGAGTCCTTGGGACGCGACGTTATCCACATGGGCATCGGCGAGCCGGATTTCACCGCGCCGGAGCCGGTCGTCGAGGCCGCCGCGGCCGCGCTGCGCCGCGGCGTCACGCAGTACACGAGCGCGCTCGGCATCGCGCCGCTGCGCGAGGCGATCGCCGCGCACTATGCGCGCGCGTACGGCCTCGCGATCGCGCCCGAGCGGATCGTCGTGACGGCCGGCGCATCGGCCGCGCTGCTGCTCGCGTGCCTCGCGCTGGTCGGCCGCGACGACGAAGTGCTGATGCCCGACCCGTCGTATCCGTGCAACCGGCACTTCGTCGCGGCGGCCGAAGGTCGCCCGGTGCTCGTGCCGAGCGGCCCGGACGCACGCTTCCAGCTCACCGAAAACGACGTCCGCACGCACTGGAACGCGCGCACGCGCGGCGTGCTGCTCGCGTCGCCGTCGAACCCGACCGGCACGTCGCTCGAACCGGACGAACTGAAGCGGATCGTCGAAGCGGTGCGCGCACGCCACGGCTTCACGATCGTCGACGAGATCTACCAGGGGCTCAGCTACGACGCCGCGCCCGTATCGGCGCTGTCGTTCGGCGACGACGTCATCACCGTGAACAGCTTCTCGAAGTATTTCAGCATGACGGGCTGGCGGCTCGGCTGGCTCGTCGTGCCGCCCGCGCTCGTCGGCTCGTTCGAGAAGCTCTCGCAGAACCTGTTCATCTGCCCGTCCGCGCTCGCGCAACACGCGGCGCTCGCCTGCTTCGAACCCGCGACGCTCGACATCTACGAAACACGCCGGCTCGAATTCAAGCGCCGCCGCGATTTCATCGCACCGGCGCTCGAACGGCTCGGCTTCACGGTGCCGGTGATGCCAGACGGCGCGTTCTACGTGTATGCGCATTGCGGCGGCGTCGCCCACCCGGCGGCCGGCGACAGCGCCGCACTCACGCAGGCGATGCTGCACGACGCAGGCGTGGTGCTGGTGCCGGGCATGGACTTCGGTGTCCATGCGCCGCGCGACTATATCCGCCTGTCCTATGCGACGGCCTACTCGCGGCTCGAAGAGGCCGTCGACCGGCTCGCGGCGCTGTTCGGCCGGCACTGACGCCGCGCCGGGGCGTACCGCCGCTTCAAGCATCACAAAAAGAAAAAGCACCCGAGTCGGGTGCTTTTTTCATGTCGTGCCGGCCGGAGCCGCCGAAACGCAACCGTTACGCGCCGAGCTCCGAATGATCGCCGTGCGACTGCTTCGCGGTATCGACGCTCGCGTCGTCCTGCGGGGCGGCTTCCTTCGGCGCCGCCTTGATCGAGGTCGTGCCGTCGAGCGTCGCATGCACGCGCTTCGCGCCGCCTGCCGCGGCCGTCACGGCAGCGGCGGTGACGATCGGCTTCGCGGGTTGCGCGGGCGCCTGCGGCGCGTTGATCGGCACGCTGCGGCCACGCGCGACGTCGCGCAGGCGGCCGCGTTCGGCCATCACCTTCGCGCCGTAGCCGTTGTCGTCGGGATTCGTCGAGCCGTTGTACAGGCGCAGGCCGTTCGCGAGCGAACCGCCGCGCGCGATGCAGTCCTTCAGCACCAGCGCGCCGACCTGCAGGTTCGCGAGCGGCTGCAGCGCGGTGTCGGTGCCGCCGAAATACTCGAACTTGTCGGAATGCACCTTCGACATGACCTGCATCAGCCCCTTCGCGCCGACGCCGCTTTCGGCGTACGGGTTGAAGCCCGATTCGATCGCCATCACGGACAGCAGCAGCAGCGGATCGAGGCCGACGTCGCGACCGGTCTGGAACGCCGCCTTGACGAGCTGGCCGAGCGGCTCCTGGGCGACGCGGTAACGGCGCGACAGATAGGTGGCGACGAGCGCCTGTTCGCGGTTCGACGCGAGCGCGCGATCGTCGCGGGCATCGGCCGCCACGCGCTGAATCGGGATCAGTTTCGCCAGCGCGACGGGCGACGGGCCGTTACGGGCCGGATCGGACGCATCGCCCTGGGCGCCCTGAGCGGCGGCTTCCGGTGCGACGTCGAGGCCGACTGCAAGCGCATCCGTTTCCGGACTCTCTTCCTGCTGCGGCTGCGCGCCGGCAGGCGCGAAGTTCGGCAGCGGATGGCCGGACAGCAGACGGGCCGGACCGGCCTGCACGGCCGCGGACACGACCGGCATCAGCTTCGCGGCGAGCGTGCCGCGCACGGTCGGCAGCAGCCACAGTGCAAGCGCGACCGCGACAGCGAAACAGCCGACAACGCTGAATAGATGGTGACTGACACGCGTCCCGCGACGCAGCAAGTTGCGCACGATTTGCGCATGCTGCTCGGTGGGACGCCACGATAACCAAGCGTTCATTCAGATCATCTCCCATGAACATGACTCGTGCGGCTCGCTCAGCTCGATGGCGAGACGGAAAACGCGCCGCGGAATCACGACGCCGCACGCCTTGGTTGGGACGCGCAAGCATCGGGGAAACGGTATAAGTACCGTTCGAGGCCACGGTGTAAGAAGGCCGGCGCCTTCGCACACTGGGCGAGGCGGGCATACGCGGTGGCACCCACGCAAAAAACCAGCGTCTGGTGGCGCTGGTTGGGACTACGACAAAGGCCGTCGAAGACGCCGTGCAGGATTCGGCGGACGGTGACGCGCTGCGTCAAAGATCGGTGATTGGCGGCTCGAAGCCTTTTACCCTGCAACCAATGTGAGCGGATTCTAGCAGGGTTTTATAGATCGTCAACACTATAAAACCTTCAAATCATAACAAAAAGTAATTTAAAACCGCTCTTCAGAACGCAATCCCCGTGCCGTAAGGGGTTTGCGCTCGATCGACTTTTTTCTGCGCCGGGCGGCCGCGCGGCGACCCGGGTAAAATCGTCGGTCGATTCGGGGTCGCAGCCGGCCGCTGCCCCCGCCCACCGCTGCCCGTCCTGCGGGCAGCCCGGACCTTCTTCATGAAATACAAAGACTTACGCGATTTCATTCAGCGCCTCGAGGCGCTCGGCGAACTGCGGCGCGTCACGCAGCCCGTGTCGCCCGTGCTCGAAATGACCGAGCTGTGCGACCGCGTGTTGCGCGCCGGCGGCCCGGCGCTGCTGTTCAACGCGCCGCCCGGCCATGCGTTCCCGGTGCTCGGCAACCTGTTCGGCACGCCGCGCCGCGTCGCGCTCGGGATGGGCGTCGATGCGGGCGACGATGCCGCGCTCGGTTCGCTGCGCGATCTCGGGCGCCTGCTGTCCGCGCTGAAGGAACCCGATCCGCCGAAGAGCCTGAAGGACGCCGGCAAGCTGCTGTCGCTCGCGAAGGCGGTGTGGGACATGGCGCCGAAGTCGGTGTCGTCGCCGCCGTGCCAGGAAATCGTCTGGGAAGGCGCCGACGTCGACCTGAACAAGCTGCCGATCCAGACCTGCTGGCCCGGCGATGCGGGGCCGCTCGTCACGTGGGGCCTGACGGTCACGCGCGGGCCGAACAAGCCGCGCCAGAACCTCGGCATCTACCGTCAGCAATTGATCGGCCGCAACAAGCTGATCATGCGCTGGCTCGCGCACCGCGGCGGCGCGCTCGACTTCCGCGAGTTCGCGCTGCGCAACCCCGGCAAGCCCTATCCGGTCGCGGTCGTGCTCGGCGCCGATCCGGCCACGACGCTCGGCGCGGTGACGCCCGTGCCCGATTCGCTGTCCGAGTATCAGTTCGCCGGCCTGCTGCGCGGCAGCCGCACGGAACTCGCCAAGTGCCTGACGCCCGGCGTCGACACGCTGCAGGTGCCCGCGCGCGCGGAAATCGTGCTGGAAGGCTTCATTCATCCGCAGGAAGGCGCCCCTGCCCCCGCGCCGGTCGGCGCGCCGCCGCGGCCCGCCGGCAACGCGGCGGCCGCGTACGAACACGCGCTCGAAGGGCCGTACGGCGACCATACCGGCTATTACAACGAGCAGGAGTGGTTTCCGGTGTTCACCGTCGAGCGCATCACGATGCGCCGCGACGCGATCTACCATTCGACCTATACGGGCAAGCCGCCCGACGAGCCCGCGGTGCTCGGCGTCGCGCTCAACGAGGTGTTCGTGCCGCTGCTGCAGAAGCAGTTCACGGAAATCACCGACTTCTACTTGCCGCCCGAAGGCTGCAGTTACCGGATGGCCATCGTCCAGATGAAGAAGAGCTACGCGGGCCACGCAAAGCGCGTGATGTTCGGCGTGTGGAGCTTCCTGCGGCAGTTCATGTATACGAAGTTCATCGTGGTCGTCGACGAGGACGTGAACATCCGCGACTGGAAGGAAGTGATCTGGGCGATCACGACGCGCGTCGACCCCGTGCGCGACACGGTGATGGTCGACAGCACGCCGATCGACTATCTCGACTTCGCGTCGCCGGTGGCCGGACTCGGCTCGAAGATGGGGCTCGACGCGACCAACAAGTGGCCGGGCGAAACGAATCGCGAATGGGGCCGCCCGATCGAGATGGACGCGGCCGTGAAGGCGCGCGTCGACCGGCTGTGGCAGGAGATCGGCCTCTGACGCCACGCGGCCGGCGCCCGCCGGCCCGCGCATCGCAATCGCCGCATGTAACCAGAAGATGAGCTTTCCGCCCGCCTCCATGCTGTCCGACGGATTCTTTCTGTCGCTATCGTTGTGTCTCGACATCGGCCTCGTCAACGTCGCGATGCTGTCGCTGACGCTGTCGCACGGCTTCCGGCCGGGCTTCTGGCTCGGCGTCGGCTCGTGCGTCGGCGATCTCGTCTACGCGGCGCTCGCGCTCGCGGGGATGGCCGTGCTGCTGCAGTTCGAACCCGTGCGCTGGATCGTATGGATCGGCGGCGGCGCCGTACTGCTGTTCCTCACGTGGAAGATGGCGCGCGAAGCGCTGGCGCCCGTCAAGGCAGCCGAAGACGACGCCGACGATGCCCCGCCGCCGCGGGCGAGCGCGCGGCGCAGTTTCGTGCGCGGGATGCTGCTCGCGATGTCGTCGCCGAGCGCGATCCTGTGGTTCGCAGCGGTCGGCGGCGCGCTGATCGCGAAAGCCGGCGCGACCACCCCGGCCACCGCATCGGTGTTCCTGTCGGGCTTTTTCCTCGGCGGCCTCGCGTGGACGCTCTTCATGTGTACGCTCGCGGCGCAGGGCCGCAAGCGCGCGGGCGCGGGGCTGATGCGCGCGTGCCACGTCGCGTCGGCGCTGCTGTTTGCGTATTTCTCGTACAGCGTGATCGTCGGCGGCTATCGCGACCTGATCGCGCACGCGGCGTAGCGGCGACGCCTGCCGCGTGCGAAGCCGCGCGGCTCCAATGAAAACGGCGCAATGCCCTTGCGGACATTGCGCCGTTTCGCCGTGACGCGGCTTGCGTCGGATCACCAGCGACGCCAGCCGTGCCCGTAGTAGCCGTGATGACGCCAGTACGGACGGCCGTAGTAGCCGCCGACGACCACGGCGGGCGGCGGCGCATAGTAGGCCGGCGCCGGCGCGTAGTACACGGGCGGAGGCGGCGGCGCATAGTACACGGGCGGCGGCGGTGCATAGACGGGATACGCGGGTGCGACCGGGATGCCGATGCCGACCCCGATCGACACGTGAGCCTGCGCGGCGCTTGCGGCACCCAGGCCCAGCGCGGCGGCGGCGATGAACGGAATGAGCTTTTTCACTTCGATTCTCCTGCTGGAGCGGTATTTTAGGCGCTCCTGTCGGCAACGGCGGGCATGCACGTCGCATGCAAGCAATGTAGCGAAAACCCGCCCCGCGCGTATCGTGCATTTGTTGCAAATTGCAATTGCGCGCGGCCGCAGCGGCCGCCCGGCGCGGGGCCCGGCGTGGGCGGCGACCCTTGCGGGTCGCGCGATTCCATCCGAGAAGTCGGGTCGCGACACGACGACCGGTCAGTCTTACCGGATCCGGCGCGCGCAGCCGGCACGCGTACGTAATGAACGATTACAAATTCGAGACAACATGCCGACATTTCAAGCGGGGGCGGCGCACGAAATTTCGGGGTCGGATTCTGTAATCCTGATTCCGCCGCGATACCGGACGCCTGCCCACGCATCGATCGCACCGCGTACCGGTAATTCATACGTGCGGCCGCCTCGCAGGCGGGCTTGCGCGACACCGCCGTCATTCCTGCGATACTGACGGCTGCTTCGTTTTCGCTTACATCCGCTGCCATGCCGCTTCCCGACACACCCCGCCTCGGCTTCATCGGCGCCGGCCGCCTCGCGCGCTGTGTCGCGCAACGTTTCGCGCAGGCCGGCTTTCCCGTCGTCGCGATCGCGAGCCGCACGCCGGCGTCGGCCATCGGCCTCGCCGCGCGCATCGACGGCTGCCGCGCGGTCGATACCCCGCAGCAGGTGGCCGACGTCGCCGACCTGATCTTCGTGACGACGCCCGACGATCATCTCGCGTCGAGCGCCGCGGCGCTGCGCTTCGACGCGTCGCGCGCCGCCCGCCAGGCGGTCGTCCATTGCAGCGGCGCATCGCCGGTCGCGCTGCTCGACCCGGCGAAGCAGCAAGGCGTGGCCACCGGCGGCTTCCATCCTCTTTATTTGTTCGGCGGCACCGATGCCGACCTCGCCCGCATCGACGGCTGCTCGGTCACGATCGAAGCGGACGGTGCGCTGCACGCGGCGTTGCTGCGACTCGCCGCCGCACTCGGCTGCCATCCGCTGTCGATTCCGGCCGGCGGCCGGATGCTGTATCACGCGGCCGCCCACTACGCGGCGAGCTTCGCGCTGTGCGGGCTGTCGGAAGCGGTCGAGCTGTGGCGCGGCCTCGGCTTCGACGAGGAAGCCGCGCTGCGCGCGCTGTTGCCGATGCTCGCCGGCACGATCGAGACTGCCCGCGACAAGGGGCTCGCGAATGCGCTGTCCGGGCCGGTGTCGCGCGGCGACACGGGCATCGTCGAGCGCCAACTCGCGCTGCTCGAGGCGCGCGGCGGCGATCATGCGGCACTGTACGCGCTGCTGACGCGCCGCGCGATCGCGCTCGCGGCGAAGCGCGCGACGCCGCCGGCCTCGCTGCCGGCGCTGGCCGAAGCCGTCGAAACGTCGCTCGCGCGCGCGGCCGCACGCCCCTCCCCGTCGCGAGACGAGGCGTGATAAGGTGTCGGCCGATGCGCCGCCAACCGGCGTTGGCGGCCGCACGCTACTGACTGTATAAAAAGGATGCCAACGATGTTCGGCGAGATCGCCCGTTTTCTGCTCAATACCGTCTTCACGCTATTCGGTGCCGCGCTGATCCTGCGCGTCTGGATGCAGGCCGTCCGCGTGCCGCCGTACAACCCCGTCACGCAAGCCGTGCTGCAGGCGACCAACTGGCTCGTGCTGCCGCTACGCCGCGTGATCGCGGGCGTACGCGGCATCGATTGGGCCAGCGTCGTCGCCGCGCTGCTCACCGCGCTCGTCTACGTCGTGCTGATGGTCGTGATGGCCGGCTTCGATCCGGCCGCCGTGATCGCGACGCTCGTCGTGGTCGCGCTGCTCACCGTCGTGAAGTGGGCGCTCAATCTCGTGATCTGGATGACGATCCTGATGGCGCTGCTGTCGTGGCTCAACCCGCACTCGCCGGCGATGCCGATCCTCTACCAGCTCACCGCGCCGTTCCTGAACCCGCTGCGCCGCGTGATCCCGAACCTCGGTGGCATCGACCTGTCGCCGATCCTGCTGTTCGTGATCGTGCAGGTGCTGCTGATGATCGTCACGCGCGCTGCCGTGTCGCTGACGATGTTCGGCATCTGATCCGCGCCGCGCCCTACGCCGCCGGCCCCTGCGCCGGCGGTGCGCCGAGCGTGTCGATCACGCCGAACCGCGCGGGCATCATCGCGTAGCACACGCGCACTTTCTCGTGCGACAGCCGCTCGAGCAGCCGTTGCGCTTCGTCCTCGGTGACGATGAATTCGACCTCGATCGCGACCGAGCCCTGCAGTTCGAAGAAGCGATCCTCGTGCAGCACGCGATGCTGGCCGAAGCCGGCCATCGCACGAAACGCGGAGCCGCCCGCGACGCCCATCCGGTTCGCCTCTTCCAGCAGCCATTCCCACAGCGGCTTCCAGTGCAGCCGGTGCTGCTCGTGCACGTAGAAGCGCAACAAGACCCTGTCCATCGCTCCCTCCGATGACGGCCCGCTCAGGCCGCCGCGAGCCACGCGCGCGCGGTCCACATGCCGAGCGCCGTCAGCGCGAACGATCCAGTCAAGTGTAGGGCAGCCACCGCCAATGCCCATCCGAATTCGCCCTCGAGCGCGTGCGTCATCACTTCGACCGAAAAGGTCGAGAACGTCGTGAGGCCGCCGAGAAAGCCCGTGATCACGAACAGCCGCCACTCGGGCGGCAACCCGACGCGCGCGGTAAACATGACCGCGGCCACGCCGATCACATAGCCGCCGATCAGGTTCGACGCGAGCGTGCCGAGCGGCACCGCGGGAAAGAACGCGTTGAGCGCGAGGCTCAGGAACCAGCGCAGCAACGCGCCGAGCCCGGCGCCGACGAAGATCGCGACGATCGAATAGAACAAGGGCACTCCTGTCTGGCGGTGCCGCGCGGCGCGCGCGGCCTACGCGGAACTGTATGCGCAATCGCGCCGCGCCGGCAATGCCGACGGGCGGCGGATCGTGTCGCGGACGCACGACGCCCTTCACGATTTCCACACGCGCGCCGCGGCCTCGGTTCGCCGATCGCGCCGGCGCTCGTCGCGCGGCCGTAATCGGCGCGGGCTCGGCCGGTCGGCGCGTGGCTCAGCCGCCGCGCCACGCGCGCTCGAGCGCGTTCAGCGTCGCCAACGCACCGCCCTTCAGCCCGATCACGTCCGGCCGGCGCGCATGCGCTTCGCGCGCGTTGATGCGGATCACGTCGGCGCCGAACCGTTCGCTCGACAGGCGCACGGTCGGAATCGCGGTGCCCGCGCCGATCTCGACAACGACGACGCGCCCGGCCCGCGCGAGCCAGTCTTCGAGCGCGCGCGCCTGAACGTCGTAGCGCGTACCGAGCCAGCCGGTGTCGCCGAACATCAGGATGTTCGGCCGCGCGAGCCCGCCGCAGTGCAGGCAGCGCGGCAGGTCGCCCACCAGGCGGCACGTCGTTTCGTCGACCTCCGGCACGAACGGCGCCGCGTCCCACGTCTCGTCCGTGCACGGGCGCAGGCATTGCATCGCATGAATCGAACCGTGGATCTCGACGATGCGCGCCGGATCGAAGCCGGCTTTCTGAAACTGGCCGTCGACGTTGCTCGTCAGCACGAAGCCGCCGTTCGGCATCGCGTCGATCCAGCGGCGCAGGATCGCGAAGCCGGCGTGCGGCACCGTCGCGCGGTAGAGCGCGAGACGGTGCCCGTAGAACCCCCACGCGAGCGGCGCACGCGCACGAAACGCGTGCGGCGACGCGATCTCGTGGAATTCGAAACGCTCGTGGCGCAGCGCCGGATACGCGCGCCAGAAGCCGTCCGTACCGCGAAAATCGGGCAGCCCGGAATCGACGCCGACGCCCGCGCCGGCCGTGACGAGCAATGCGTCCGCGCGCGCGAGTGCGTCGACGGCGGACGCGACGAGATCGGCGGGAAGCGGCGCGGCGGCGGAACCGGAGGGATCGGCGAAATCAGCGGGATCGGAAAAAGGCATGATGGAGAAGCAGTGGCGTCGAGCATTGCGCGAGTGGCGTCGCGATCATACGCCGGTTGGGACGCCGCGCTGCATCGGCCGCGCAACGCGGCATGCACGCCACGCGCCGGCCTGGGGCGATGCACATGCCGACCGGCCCCGCACGCGCCGCACCGACGATGCCGCCAACCGGCGCCCATGTTCGCTCAGTCAGCCGAATCGTCCCGCGCAACCGGCATCTCGTCGACCGCGAAATAGACCGGCTTGCCGAGTCGCCGCGCAAGCGCCACGTCCGCATCCGCCCCGCGCGACCCGCCGTCGATCCGCAGCACCGCGTCGCAGCGCCGCAGCAGCCGGTGCGCGGCCGGATACAGGAAGGTTTCGCCGATCGCGTCGCCGACCCGCGTCGACCCGGCCGCGGCCGCGAGCGGCAGCGACACCCACTCGCCGATCATCGGCACGTGCCCGCGGCGATACACGGCGAGCGCCGCCGCTTCCAGCCGATGCAGGTTCGCGGCGATGCGCGCCGGGTCGCCGTCCGTGCCGCTGCGATAGGGGCCGGCGACCAGCACGAGCCGCGGCGTCATGCGGCGCGCGCGCCCGCGGTGTCCCGCAGCGCGACGTACTGGAGCAGCATGATCGTCTTCGCATCGACGATCTCGCCGCGCTCGACCGCGTCCAGCGCCGCCTGCAGCGGCATCTCGACGACCTCGAGATCCTCGCCCTCTTCCGCGACGCCGCCGCCCGCGCCGGTGCGCAGCGACGCATCGTATTCGCCGACGAAGAAATGCAGCTTCTCCGTCACGGAACCCGGGCTCATGAACGCCTCGAACACCTTGCGCACGCCGCGCACGCGATAGCCGGTCTCCTCCTCGGCTTCCGCGCGGATGCGCGCTTCGGGCGTTTCGTCGTCGAGCAGGCCGGCGGCCGCCTCGAGCAGCATGCCGTCGTGCCCGCTCACGAACGCCGGCATCCGGAACTGCCGCGTCAGCAGCACGTCGCCCGTTTCGGCATGACGCAGCAGGATCGTCGCGCCGTTGCCGCGATCGTAGGTCTCGCGGCTCAGGCGTTGCCACGTGCCGTCGCGGCGCAGGAAATCGAACGTCACCTTGCGCAGCACATACCAGTCATCGGACAGCACCGTCGTATCGACGATGCGGACCCGCTCCCGCGTTGCAGCCATTGCAGCCTCCGGTTCGACAAAGGACGGCGCCCATGATAACGTGCAGATTCGTGCAATTTCAAGAATTTTCGTGCAAAGACGATGCTGACGACGCAACGCAAGAAAGCGATTCTCGATGCGCTCGCGCGCGACGGCCAGGTGCTGGCTGCCGAGCTGAGCGTGCAATTCGGCGTGTCCGAAGACACGGTGCGCCGCGACCTGCGCGAACTCGCGGCCGAAGGGCTGCTGCAGCGCGTGCATGGCGGCGCACTGCCGGCGTCGCCGGCCGTCGTGCCGTTCGCGCAGCGCGAGGCGCTCGAAACCGCGGAGAAGCGGCGCATCGCGCGGCGCGCCGCGCAGATGATCGCGCCCGGGCAAGTCGCGATCGTCGACGGCGGCACGACCTCCGCGCTGCTCGTCGGCCAGTTGCCGGCCGACCTGCGCGCGACGATCGTCACGCACAGCCCGAGCGTCGCGGTCGCGCTGGCCGCGCATCCGTCGATCGACGTGATCCTGATCGGCGGGCGGCTCTACAAGCACTCGATCGTCGCGGTCGGCGCGGCGGCGATGGAAGGCATCGCGCGCATCCATGCGGACCTGTACTTCATGGGGGTCACGGGCGTGCATCCGGTCGCGGGGCTGAGCACCGGCGATTTCGAGGAAGCGGCGATCAAGCGCGCGCTGGCCGAACGCGCGGCCGAGACGGTCGTGCTCGCGTCGCAGTCGAAGCTACGTGCGGCGTCGCAGTTCGTGATCGGCGATATCGCGCTGGCGCAGGCGATAGTCGTCGAAAGGGAAACCGACACCGCGCTGACGAAGCCGATCGAGGCCGCCGGCGTGACGGTGGTGCGCGCATGACGCGCGGCGGCCCGGCCGCGTCGAACCGGTCGTGGAGCCGGGGTCGTGCGGACGCCGCGCCCATGTCAGCATGCTGACAGGCACCGCTTGCTAACATGGGCGATCGCCCGCCCCCCAATCTGCTATCCGCCCGATGCCTCCTCCCGCCTCCACCACTCCCCCGGCAAGCGACGCGCCGCCAGGCGTCCTCGCACTGTTCGTCGCGTTCGCGCAGATCGGCCTGACCAGCTTCGGCGGTGGACTCAGCGGACGGATGATGCGCGACTTCGTGCACGAGCGGCGATGGCTCGACGAAGAGGCGTTCCTCAACGGCCTCGCGCTGTCGCAGGCGTTGCCGGGCGTCAACGTGAAGAACCTCGCGATCTGGATCGGCTATCGTCTCGCCGGATGGCGCGGCGCGGTGGCGGGCTTCACCGGCATCATCGCGCCGCCGGCCGTACTGATCGTGCTGTTCGGCGTCGCGTTCTCGACTCTCACGCGCTTCCCGCTCACGCACGTCGCGCTCGCCGGCGCGGCGGCCGCGGCGATCGGGCTGTCGATCTCGATGGCGATCACCGCGGTGCGCCGCCTGCCGCGCCGCGTGCTGCCGTTCGCGGTCATGACGCTCACCTTCGTGTCGGTCGCGGTGCTGCACTGGCCGCTGGTGTGGACCGTGCTGATCGGCGGCACGCTGAGCGTCGCGCTCGAATACCGCCGTGCGGCCGCGGCGCCGAGCGAGAGCGACGCGCGATGAACGCGTCCGCACGTTACGCGGCACTGTTCGGCGTGTTCGCACCGCTGTCGATCGCGACGATCGGCGGTGGGCAAGCGGTCATCGCGGACATCCAGCGGCAGGTCGTCGACGTCCATCACTGGATGAGCGCCACGCAATTCGTGAACGACTTCGCGCTCGCGCGGATGGCGCCGGGCCCCGGCTCGCTGCTGGCGACGCTGATCGGCTGGCAGGTCGCCGGTTTCTGGGGCGCGGTGATCGCGACGCTCGCGCTGTTCGGGCCGACCGCGTTCCTGATCTACGGTGTCGCGCATCTATGGCGGCGACACCGAGGCGCGCGCTGGCAGATCGCGCTCGAAGCCGGCCTGCGCCCGGTCGCGGCCGGCATGATTCTCGCGTCGGTGTGGGTACTGCTGCAGGCGCTCGACGGCGGCTGGCCCGCGCGCGCGATCGCCGTCGCATCGACGCTGTGCGTGATCTACACGCGCGTTCATGCGCTGCTGCTGATCGCGATCGGCGCGCTGCTGCTCGTCGGCGTACATGCGCTCGGCGGCGCATGACGCTCGCCACCGTCGTCGCATCGGACCGTCGTCTGTCCGCCTAAATCCCGCGAAACACCGGCGCGCGGCGTTCCGCGAACGCGCGCAACCCTTCGTCGAAATCCGCGCCTTCGCACGCCTGCCGACGCAACTCGGCGATGCGTTCGAAGGCGTCGGCCGGCAATGGCCGCGCGTCCTGCAGCACGCGCAACTGCTCTTTCACCGCGTGCACCGCGAGCGGCGCCTTCGCGGCAATCGTGCGCGCGACGTCGAGCGCCGCATCGTCGACCCCGCCCACGTCGGCCAGCCGGTTCACGAGCCCGTGATGCGCGGCGCGCTCCGCGTCGAGCGGCTGCGCGCAGAAGAACAGCTCCTTCAGCACGTGGATCGGCAGATTGTCGTAGAAGCGCAGCAAGCCGCTCGTCGAATACGGCAGGCCGATGTTCGCGGGCGTCATCGCGAAACGCGCGTCGCGCGCCGCCACGACGAGATCGCAACTCATCGCGAGATCGACCGCCCCGCCCCACGCCGATCCGGCCACCGCCGCGATCACCGCGCCCGGATAGGTCCGCACGCGCCGCAGCGCGCGTTCGAGCGGCTTGCCGTATGCGAGCGGATCGCGATCGTCGGCCAGTTCGCGCAGGTCGTGCCCCGCGCTCCACACGTCGCCGCTGCCGTCGTTCGACAGAATCACGACCGGCGGCGGACGATGTCCGGCCAACACATCGAGGTGTGCAACGAGGGCGTCGAGCAGCGGCGCGTCGAGCGCATGCCGTCGCGCCGGGTTCGCGAACCGCACGCGCGCGATCCGCTCGCCGATCAGGTCGACCGTCACGGTCGACGCCCCGTCCCGTTTCGTCGTGTCGGTCATTGCACGGCCTCCGCCACCGCATCCGCCTGGAAGATCGCGCGCTGCGCCAGCAGCGCGTCGATCGCGTCGTCGCCGTAGCCGGCTTCGCGCAGCACGTCGACCGTATGCTCGCCGAGCAGCGGCGGCGCATGGCGCGTGCGCGGCGCCGGCAGGTCGTCGCCCATCCCGCCGAGCGGCGTGACGACCTGACGCAGCGTACCGAGCGTCGGATGCGCGACCGGCTCGACCAGCCCGCAATGCGCGAGCTGCGGATCGTCGAACACTTCGTCGAGCGTATGGATCGGCCCGGCCGGCAGCCCGGCCTCGACGAACCGCTGCGTCCATTCGTGCTTGCCGCACGTGCGCAGCCGGCTGTCGAGCAGCGCCTTCAGTTCGTCGCGATGGGCCACGCGCGCATCGTTGGTCGCGAAGCGCGGATCAGCCGGCAGTTCGGGCAGGTCCAGCAACCGGCACAGCCGCTCCCACATGTCGGTCGTGATCGGTGCGAGGTTCAGCGGGCCGTCGGCCGTGTCGAACACGCCGTACGGCGCGATCACCGCATGCGCATTGCCGGTGCGGCGCGGCACGTCGCCGAGGCTCAGGTAGCGTTGCCCGTGCACGCTCAGCAGCGCAACGAGGCTTTCGAGCAGCGACGTGCCGACATGCTGGCCGCGCCCGGTGCGCTCGCGCTCGAACAGCGCGGCCATCACGCCGGTCGCGACCCACATCCCCGAGCTGAGATCGCCGATCGCGGTGCCCGTGCGGGTCGGCTCGCCGTCCGGGAAGCCGGTGAGGCTCATCAGCCCCGCATAGCCCTGCGCGATCTGGTCGAAGCCCGGCCAGTCGCGCAGCGGGCCGCGCGGGCCGAACGCGGTGACGCTGCCCATCACGAGCCGCGGGTCGCGCGCGCTCAGTGCGGCGTAGCCGAGCCCCATCGCGTCCATCGTGCCGGCCTTGAAATTCTCGATCACGACGTCGGCCTGCGCGATCAGGCGCCGCACGACGTCGAGGCCGGCCGGCTGCCGGAAGTCCACGCTGATGCCGCGCTTGTTGCGGTTGCAGGACAGGTAGTACGTGCTCACGCCGCGATCGAACGGCCCCCACGCGCGGCTCATGTCGCCGTGCGGACCCGACTCGACCTTGATCACGTCGGCGCCGAGATCGGCGAGCACCATCGAACAGAACGGCCCCGACAGCGCGCGACTGAGATCGACGACCCTGATTCCCGTTAATGCCTGCATTCCGGACTCCTGATATTGATGACTGGGTGTGGCGTGTTGGCGAACGACGGCGGCATGCCGCTCATTCGGGCAGTGTCTGGTGGCGCGTTTCGACCGCGAACGGCAGGATCAGGATGCCGAGCCCGAACACGGCCGCGGTCCATGCGACCGGCACGCCGAGCGATCCGTAACCGTGAATCGCGGCGCCGAGCAGGAAGTTCACGCCCGCGCCGATGAAGCGGCCGACCGACGCGTTGAACGCGAACGCGGTGGCCCGCACGCGCGTCGGATATTGCTCGGGCAGCCACAGCGAGAAGATCGCGAAGTTGCCGCCGAAGAAGCCGAGGAACGCGAGCAACACCATGAACGCCGCAAGCCCGTTCGGCTGGTAGAACGCCCAGCCGAACGCGAACACGATCGAGCCGGCCATTCCCGCGAAATACACGCCGAGCGCGGTGCGCCGGCCGAGCCGTTCCGACAGCCACGGCGCCGCCAGACAACCGGCGATCGTCGCGCACGACAGGATCGCCGCCCCGATCGACGCCAGTCGCAGCGCACCGACGTGATCGATGCCCGCGCGTGTCGCCAGCGTGGTGACCGCGCTCGCCTCGTAGACGGAGCCGGCCCACAGCCCGACGATCGCGACGCCGACGAGGCTCGCGCTCGTCAGCGTGCGGCGCAGGAACGCCGGCGCGAAGATCTCGCGCAGCGGATGCGCGCGGCGCGCGTCGGCCACGTCGCCGTCGCGCGCGTCGTGCCGGCGCCACTGCCCCGGCTCCTTCACGCGCATGACCGTAAACACCGCGAGCAGCGCGGGCGCCAGCCCGCACAGGAACATCGCGCGCCAGCCGTAGGCCGCGCCGATCGTGTAGTTCAGGCAGGCCGCGATGAAGAAGCCGAAGTAGTAGCCCGTCTGCAGGTAGCCGGCGCCCATCTTGCGGCGGTCCTCCGGCCAGCTTTCGGCGACGTAGGTGCCCGCGAGCGCCCATTCGCCGCCGACGCCGATCCCGGCGATCAGCCGGCACGCGGCCAGCGCCCATACGTCGTGCACGAACGCGGCCGCGCCGGTGAACACCGAATAGATCAGGATGCTCGCCGCGAGCGTGCGCACGCGGCCGAAGCGGTCGGCGAGCGGCCCCCAGACGAACGACAGCCCCCAGCCGATCAGGAACAGCGCGAACAGGATCGAGCCGTACATCCCCAGATTCGCGGGCGTCGCCGCGATGCCGGAGGCCGGCAGCAGTTCGGTCAGCGCGGGGATCAGCACGAGCGCGTAGATCACCGAATCCACGCCGTCGAGCACCCAGCCCGCGTACACGGCCCAGAAGCCCTTGACCTGCTCGCGCGTGAGCGGCGTGCGCCGCGGCTTCGCGCCGGCCGCCGGCGCGTCGATCGCCTTGAACATCTTCGTCTCCTTGCCGGCGGGGCCGGCGCTTTCGCCGCGTCCGGTCCGGGATGGCCGGCAGTCGGGCTCTTGTGTGAGACGAGTATAGAAACGCGATCGATCGCCGAAAAATATGATATTCATCTTGCTCGATCGGATTGGCTTATGGCTCGAATCGAGCGTGAATCGGGAGACGGCGGCGATGGACTTGAGACAGTTGCGCTATTTCGTGAAGGTCGTCGAATGCGGCAACGTCACGCATGCGAGCGAGGCGCTGCACGTCGCGCAACCGGCCGTGAGCCAGCAGATGCGCAATCTCGAGCAGGATCTCGGGATGCAACTGCTCGAACGAAGCGTGCGCGGCGTCGCGCCGACCGCCGCCGGCCGCACGCTGTACCGGCACGCGCTCGAACTGCTGCGCCAGGCCGACGGCACGCGCGAGCTGCTGCGTCGCGACGCCGACACGCCGCAAGGCCGCGTGACCGTCGGCATGCCGTCGAGCACCGCGCGCGTGCTGGCCATTCCGCTCGCCCGCGCGGTGCGCGACCGCTTTCCCGGCATCATGCTGGAGCTGATCGAGGCGCCGAGCGCCGATCTCGACACGCTGCTCGAACGCGCACGCCTCGATCTCGCGATCGTCGTCGATGCGGTGGACACGCGCGGCATCGCGATCCATCGGCTGCTGACGGAAACGCTGTACCTGATCACGTGGCCCGGGTTCCCGGTGCCGGACGCCCCCGTGCCGCTCGACGCGATCGCGCGGATGCCGCTCGTGTTGCCGAGCGCGCCGAACACGATCCGCAACCGCGTCGACTGGGCGATGCGCGAGGCCGGACTGTCGTACGAGATCGGCTTCGAGGCGAGCTCGACCGGGCTGCTGTTCGCGGCCGTGATGGCCCGGCTCGGCGTGACGATCCTGCCGTGGACGGCCGCGCACGTCGAGATCGAGGAGCGCAAGCTCAAGCTGTCGACGGTCGCGCACCGGCTGTTCGCGCGCGACCTGTCGCTGTGCTGGCACGACACGGCGCTCGTCAGCAACGCGGTGCAGAAGGTGAAAGCCGAAATCGTCCGGCTGTTCGACACGCTCGGGCAGCGGCCGGAGTGGGCGGCCGGCCACGCCGGTCGCGCGTGACGGACCTTGTGCCGCCCCGCCGCGCGTACTAAGCTCGTTTCATTCTGGGTACCGCTGACACCCCACTTTTCCTCGCCGCTCGGTATAAGCGTCGGGGGAAGGAGGCCGTCCGTGTCCCCGTTCCAGTTTGCCTGGCTTCTGCTGGGCGTCAGTGTCCTCGCCGAAGTGCTCGGCTCCGTTGGCCTGAAGTGCTCGGCCGGTTTGTCCCGCCCGTTGCCGTCCGCGATCGCGATCGTCTGCTATGCATGTGCGGTATGGCTGATGGCGCTCGCGACGAAGCGAATCGAAATGGGGCTCGCGTATGCGAGCTGGGCCGCTGCCAGCACGGCGGCCACGGCCATGATCGGCATCGTCTGCTTCGACGAATCGGTGTCGTCGCTGAAGCTCGTCGGCATCGCGCTGACCGTCTGCGCGCTCGTCGCGCTCAACCTCGGCGATGCGGCGGCACGATGATCCCCTGCGCACGCATCCGACGGGGGGCATTGACAACGCTCCCCGCCACCCCTTAACGTTTCCCTCATCGTAACCATCACCGGTTCAGCTTAAGAGGTTGTCGGCCCGCTCGTGCTCGACACCTCCGCCTTCCTCGAAGGCCTGCTGCTTGGCGCCGGCCTGTTCACGTCGGTCGGCCCGAAGGACGCCTTCGTCATCAAGCGCTCGATTTCGAGCCCTCACCTGCTCTCCATCGCCCTCGTCTGCGCGGGCAGCGACGCGCTGCTGATCGCGCTCGGCGCGCACGGGCTGTCGTCGTTGCTGTCGCGCCATCCCGGCGTGGTGGCGGCCGCACTGTGGGCCGGCATCGCGTATCTCGCCGGTTACGGGCTGCTCGCGCTGCGCGCGGCGATCGTCGGACGGCGGCCCGCGCACGTCGGCAGCGCGTCCGCTCGCCGCGAACCCACCCGGTCGCGCACGGTGCTCGCGGCCGCCGCGGTTTCGCTGCTCAATCCGTATGCATGGATCGATACGGTGCTGCTGCTCGGGACCGTGATCGCGAGCCACGCGCCGTCCGCACGCGAGCCGTTTGCGATCGGCGCGATGACGGCTTCGCTCGCGTGGTTCCTGATGCTCGCGTACGGCGCACGCGCGTGCCGTGCGTGGTTCGCTCGAACGCTCGCATGGCGCGTGCTCGATGGCTTCGTCGCGGTGACGATGCTCGGCTTCGCGGTGCGTTTCGCGATCGACGCGCTTTAGGCGTCAGCGGCCCGACGCCGAAACCGTGCGGAATGCGTCGTGCGCGTGGGCATGCAGTTCGAACCCGATACCCGGCGCCTGCGGCACGCGCGCGTATCCCGCGTCGACGATTTCGCCATCGGCGAGGCCGCTGAACGGATGGAAGGCGAACGGGCTGACTTCCGCGCCGCCGAGCCCGAGCGCCGCGACGACGTGCAGCGAGAACAGATGGCCGCCATGCGGCCAGAACGCGTCGCGCCGCCAGCCGCGCGACACGAAGTGATCGACGATCTGCAAATAGCCCGGCAGCCCGTAGCTGTGCACCGGATCGAACACCAGCACGTCGCGGTCGGCGCGCAGGCCGCCGTAACGGTCGAGCAGCTTCGCTTCCGCAAGCGAGAACAACGCTTCGCCGGCCGCGATCGGCGGTGCGTACCGCGCAGCGACGTCTGCCTGGAGCGGCAGGTCGAGCGGGTCGCAGATGTCCTCGAACCACCAGAGACCGAACGGCGCGAGCATGTCCACGGCCTGGCTGGCGGTCGTCGCGTCGTACGTGTTCATCGCGTCGACCGCGAGATGCGATGAGCCGGCAAGACGCGCGGCCGCGGCTTCGATACGGCGCCGGTCCTGATCGAGATTCGCGCCACCGATCTTGATCTTCGCGTGCGTGTAGCCGAGATCGACGATCCGGCGCATCTCGTCCGACAGGCGCGCGAGATCGTCGTGCGGATAGCGGTAGCCGCCGCCCGCGTACACGCTCACGCGCGGTGCCGCCGTGCGCTGGAGGCGGTCGGCGAGAAAGCGGTGCAGCGGCAGGTCGGCGACCTTCGCGGCGGCGTCCCAGATCGCCATGTCGAGTGTGCCGACCGCGACGCAGCGTTCGCCGTGTCCGCCCGGCTTCTCGCCGGCCATCATCGCGCGCCATGCGCGCAACGGGTCGAGGTTCGTGCCGGCTTCGTCGGCGAGCGTGTCGGCCGCGGTCAGCAAACGCGGCGCGAACCGTTCGCGGATCAGGCCGCCCTGCGCGAAGCGGCCGATCGACGCGTAGCCGTAGCCCGTCACCGGGCGGCCGGCGCGCACGACGTCGGTGACGACCGCGACGACGCTCGTCGTCAGGCCACCGGACGCAATCGCCGGATCGGCATAGCGGGACACGGGAATCGCGCGTTCGTGAATCGCGGTGATGCGCATGGTCGGGCTCCGGAGGGGCGTCCGGCGCAGGCGGAAGAGTCGCGCTGCAGCGGAAACGATGGGCGGATCGCTGCATCTTAGGGGTTTGTGCGGCAGCGTGCAGGGCCGGCGGCGCGCGTCATCGTGTCGTCGCCGGACAACCGCGTGTCGCACGCGTTACGTCGCGGGTTGCAGCCGGATAGCGGAGCGCGCCGAGCCCGTCACCACGCTCGGCGCGCCGTTTCCGAACCGGTCGACCTGCATTGAACCGGAATCCCGCGTTTGTCCGGCCGGCTTCGTGAACCGGGAGGATGGGGGCTGGTATGCGTGGGTCGGGCGAATCGGCCGGCCCGCTCAGGCGAACACGAAGTACTTGCGCACCGTCTCCACCACTTCCCACGTCCCCTTCATGCCGGGCTCGATCACGAACACGTCGCCGGCTTTCAGGTGCACCGGCTCCTCGCCTTCCGGCGTGATGATGCAATAACCGTCGAGGAAGTGGCAGTACTCCCATTTTTCGTAATTCACCTCGAACTTGCCCGGCGTGCAGATCCACGTGCCCATGATCTTGCTGCCGTCCTTCGAGACGTACGCGTTGAGGTTCACGGTGTGCGGATCGCCGCCGATGCGCTTCCATTTGGTCGCGTCAAGGACAGGCGTCGGGCAGGTTTTGCGCAGAACGGTGATGAAATCGGACATGTCGGCTCCAGGCTAACGATCGTGTGAGAGGCCTGTCACGTTAGTTCGAAAGCGTTGTCGCGACTTGTATGCGTCCGACACCGACTCGTCAATTTTCGACATCGGCTGGCGTGCGGGCATGCTGCGATCGCGTTGAGTTCGTCCGTTGCCAGATCAACCCGCATGGTCCGTTTGCGTGCGATCCTGAAAGTCGGTGTCGCGGCTGAGCGCTTCCCACGCGTCGAATTCGCGCTGCAATTGCGCGATTTTCTCGCGCGCCTGATCGAGCGCGTCGCCTCCTATGACGAGATGCATCGGAGGATCGTCCGCTTCTACCGCGGCGATGATCGCGCGGGCGCCGCGCATCGGATCACCCCGCTGCTTGCCGTGGGCGGCGAAAATTCCGTCGCGGGCCTTGCCTGCGGTTTCCGCATAGGCGGGAATCCGTACGGACGACTGCTTGGCCGACTCGGGTCGGCGAAAGTCTGTCCGGAACGCGCCGGGCGCCACGATGGTGACGCCGATCCCGAATGGCCTCACTTCCTTCGCCAGCGTTTCCGTCATGCCCTCGAGCGCGAACTTGGCCATGTGATAGTAGCCGACCGCCGGAAAGGTGACGAAACCGCCGATCGAGCTGATGTTGATGACGTATCCGTGGCCGCGCTCGCGCATGCCCGGCAATACGGCCTTGACGAGGTTCAGCGGGCCGAACACGTCGGTTTCCATCAGATCGCGAACCTCGGCGTCCACGCCTTCCTCGATCGACGCGAAGTAGCCATAGCCGGCATTGTTGACAAGCACATCGACGCTGCCGAAACGCTCCTGGGCCGCCGCGATGGCCGCCGCTATCTCGTCCGGCTTGGTAACATCGAGCTCGACCGCAAGCAGCTTGCCTTGCCCGTCGGCGAGATCGGCGAGATCGTCCTTGCGCCGGGCGGTCGCCACGACACGATAGCCCGAGCGCAGCGCCTGCACGGCCAGCGCGCGGCCGAGCCCTCTGGAACAGCCCGTGATGAACCAGACATCGTTTTTTCCAATCATCGTTCACGCTCCCAACCTATCTCGAATGTCGATGGGGACGATTCTTGCGCCGGGACGACCGCGCAACAAGACCGATACATTGGAAGGGTCGTTGAACAGGATTGAACGATGACGCGAGGAAGCCTCGACGATCTTGCCGCTTTCGCGTGCGTGGCGCGCTTGCGTAGTTTCACGCGCGCCGCGGCCGCACTCGACACGTCGACGTCGAACCTCAGCCACACGATCAGGCGGCTGGAGACGCGCCTCGGTGTGCAACTGCTCCAGCGCAATAGCCGCAGTGTGTCGCTCAGCGCAGCGGGCGAAGCGCTGCTCGCGACGCTCGACCCCGCTCTCGAGAGCATAGACGGCGCGCTCGACGCGCTGCAGCGAGGCAGCGACAGCGTGTCGGGGACGCTCCGTCTGACGGCCACCCGCCAGGCCTACGACATGATCATTCGCCCGGTACTGCCGGCGTTCACCGAAGCGCACCCCGACGCGACGGTCGAAGTGCTGATCGACTATGCGTTCCGCGACATCGTCGCCGATCGATTCGACGCGGGCATTCGCCTCGGCGAGAAAATCGAGCGGGACATGATTGCGGTGAAGGTCGGCCCGGATCTGCGTATGTCGGTGGTCGCCACACCCGCGTATCTTGCGCGCCACGGCACCCCGCTTCATCCGCACGAACTCACGCGGCACCGTTGCATCAATTACCGCATGGTCACGGCAGGAACCATCTATGCATGGGAATTCGAGCGCGACGGCAGCCGACTGGAAGTGCGCGCGCCGGGCCCCCTCACTTTCAACGACCCCGATCTGATGCTTGAATGCGCGCTCGACGGCCTTGGCATCGCCTATGTCCTGGAACGCGAAGCGGCACCCTACGTCGAAGCGGGGAGATTGAAGCGGATCTTGCCCGACTGGACGCCGCCTTTTCCCGGCTTCTTCGTGTATTACGCATCGCGACGGCAGATGCGGCCGGTGCTCGCCGCATTTCTGGCCGCCGTTCGAAAAGCGTCCTCTGCTTCGTCGATACCGCCCCACAGGCTCCGTACCTGAACGCTAGTCAGTCGTTCTGAACAATTCGTTTTGCCGGCCGCTTGACGTTATGCCGACGAGACAGCGGTAGCCAATATAATTTGAATTACATATCTATTCTTGTATTCACACGACAACGGAAGCGTCGCTTCTTACCCCTTCTCTGGATTTTCATCGAACGGTACCCTGCGGTTTCCTGCGAAGATAAAGCGCTTGAGCGATCAGCCCCAGAACGAGCGCGACGAGGAGCGCGGCTTGGGCACCGAGAAGCAATGGCGACC
Source organism: Burkholderia sp. MSMB2157WGS (assembly GCF_001532755.1). Classification (NCBI taxonomy): domain Bacteria; kingdom Pseudomonadati; phylum Pseudomonadota; class Betaproteobacteria; order Burkholderiales; family Burkholderiaceae; genus Burkholderia; species Burkholderia sp. MSMB2157WGS. The sequence goes on from NZ_LPJG01000011.1 coordinate 442,547, forward strand.
TCGGATCGTTGACCAGCGGATGTCCGTCCGGCACACGCCTCAGCGTTTCGCTAACCGTGGGAACCATCAGCACGAATGCCGTCAACGTCAGACAGAAGGTTTCCAGATAGATGCCGGCTCGACCGGGCAGAGGCAGATACGCAACGCCATATCCAGCCAGTAACAGCACGACGGCTCCGACTCCGATGACGTAGCTGATACCTTGATGCGCTATGACGAACACGGTCAGAGAACCAATCAACATGGTAACGAAATACACCCTCCCGGCAACTGACCGCGGAACGATCCTGCCGTAACGCGCGAACATGTACACGGCCATGGGGATCGCGGGTAGACTGCCGAGAGTATGTATCCAGCCGAGAGGCGAAATTCCAAACATGGTTTCAATCCTTGCCTTGCGTGATTTCGTTGGTGGTCGACGCTGACTTTAGGCTCACGAAACCCGAATTGACATGACTGAACCTGGGAAAAACTTGACCATTTTTCCGGATCGGGCGTTTGCTGGCCTGGCTAACGGTGATCTCCTGTCTCAGGTTCTTGCGCGTATGCGCATGACAGGCGACCGCGTCTTTTCGTCGATGCTGCCGCCATTCGCGCAGTTGGACATGCCTGCGCGGGCGGCACACGCGTACGCCGTCATGGAAGGCGTGGTGAAAATTGCCGGCGATGAGGTAGCGGCTTCCGAGATTCGGTCCGGCGAGCTGCTCTTGTTGCCGCGCGGACCTGGCAGCCTGCGCATTTCCGCCCTGGACCAACCGGCGAACGTCGTCGTCTGCCACTTCTGGTTTGATCCGGCGAGCCAGCCGGATCTGCTTCTGACGTTACCCGTCATGATCCACCTTCGCCACGCGGAGACATGCGACTGGCTGCCGAACATCATGCAGTTTCTTCTGCATGAAGCGGACAATGACGAGGCGGGATCCGCCTTGATGGTCTCCCGCATGATTGATCTCGTGGTGGTGCGTGCGTTGCGCGCCTGGGTTCATCATGGTCATGCATCGAGCTGGTTGGGCGGATTGGCGGATAAGCGTATTGCCCGCGCTTTGAAGGCCATCCATGAGCAGTCGCCACGTGGTTTGACAATCGATGGGCTCGCTGCCGTCGCGGGCATGTCGCGCTCCAACTTTTGCGAACGTTTCAATGCGCTCGTTGGCAAGTCTCCGCTGCGTTACCGCAATGAATGGCGCTTGAGCGTCGCTCGCGACATGCTAGCGAAAGGTGACGCGCGCGTGGGCGAGGTTGGAAGGTCGGTTGGTTACGAGTCGGAAGCCGCTTTCAGTCGTGCCTACAAGGCCTATTTCGGCCATGCACCTCGAGAAGCGAAGCCATCCATCACGCCCGCTGAATGACGGCGCTGCCCACGACGCCATGCGGTCGCTTCGCTCGGTCGAGCTGTCGGCAAAAGAAGATTTCGCTATCGCGGCATTTTCATGCCGCTACGGTCGTTGCGAGACTTTCGGCGATCCGAGCAACGGGCTCATCGGCCAGCTGTAGCGCTGTTCGCCCTCCGTCCTGAATCCCCTTGAAAGTGCCGATCCCCGATACGCGGACTGCCACCCATTCAGGATTCGTTGTCGAATGTCGCTAACCGCAGGCGACGCCACCGCTCCAGCATCGAGCGATGCCAATTTCGCTGCCACCGCCCAAAACGCCTCGCTTGCCATCCCCGCCCGAACCCCTGTAGAATTACGCGTTCTGCGGGCGTCGTATAATGGCCATTACCTCAGCTTCCCAAGCTGATGACGTGGGTTCGATTCCCATCGCCCGCTCCACTCCCCTCTCAAGTCCTTTCCGCGCTTGGCGCGCAGCGCTTCCGGCAGCCGCCGAATCTCCCCTTGCCAGCGATATTTGCTCCAGAGTGTGCGTAGTGAAGCACTTTCGTGGCCCCTCGTCGCCCGATAGCTCGTTCGCGACGAAAGGCCCGACGCCCGCTCCCCTGGAAGCACACCCCCAGCCGCGCGCGCACGCAGCCCCTACCTCATACCGCCTGCAAAAATCACGATGAGAATGGGCAGACACAGCAAGCCATGAAGCACGATCGCGCAATACGCGGGAATTGCATCCGATCCGGCAGATCCCGCATCGTCGTTCGCGTGGAGCAAGGTGCCGATCGCCCAAACGAGACCGCCCAGCGATACGATGCCGCACAGGATCGCGACGCCCAGTGCCGCGCCGATCGCACCGAATCCCGACGCGCCGGCAAAACTGCCCGGATCGCTCACGATTGAAATGCCCGCGATGCCGGCGATCACGCACTCGGCGAGGGCGAGCATCGCCGGGCCACTGCCGACCTTGCGGCGCGCGGAAGTTGTTTCATTCATGGCTTTTCTCCCTAAAGGCCAATGCTCCCGAATCGGGCCGAGGCGCCATCTCGCACTGTCGTTGCGAAAGCAACCATCGCTCGAACGTGAAGCGTCATGGCGACCGCCGTCGTTTCTCGTCGTTCCGGCTGCGAGCACCCGGACGAAGCGCGCGCGGTTCATTTTCATCGCGTTACGCACGCCTCTGACGCATCCGGTCGCGCCTGTAGCGCCCGCGATTCTACTCAATCGCCCGGCGGCAGCGAGACGTCGCGCGAACGCCCCGCTACCTTGCCAGCCCGATCAAACCAGTCCATAATCCGGCTCTTTCCGGTTAGCTGGACGAGAAATCCTTAAGGATCAACGGTTTGGCGGCGCATCGCCGCGTCCGTCTCCACGTTCCGCAACCGCGCGCCAGCCGCCTCGTCGAAGGCGGCTTTTTGTACCGCGCCGGCGCGTCCCGCGCGCCTGATGCCCTCGCCCGAACCCAGCCTTTCTCTGTACCGATGATGCACGACGATCCGAACGAAGCCGGCCTGCCGCCCCGCGACGACGCCATTCCCGACGAAGCGCCCGAAGGCGCCGACGCAGTCAACCCGCTGCACCACCGCCGCATCCGCAGCTTCGTGACGCGCGCCGGCCGCGTGTCGACCGGCCAGCGCCGTGCGCTCGACGAATTCGGCCCGCGCTTCGTCGTCCCGTATGCGCCGGCACTGCCCGACTGGGACGCGATCTTCGGCCGCAACGCGCCGCGCATCCTCGAGATCGGCTTCGGGATGGGCGCATCGACCGCGGAAATCGCCGCGAACCGCCCGGGCGACGATTTCCTCGGCGTCGAGGTGCACGAGCCGGGCGTCGGCGCGCTGCTGAAGCTGATCGGCGAGCAGGATCTGACGAACATCCGCATCATCCAGCACGACGCGGTCGAGGTGCTCGAGCACATGATCGCGCCGGAAAGCCTCGACGGCGTGCACATCTTCTTCCCCGATCCGTGGCACAAGGCGCGTCACCACAAGCGCCGGCTGATCCAGCCGCCGCTCGTCGCGCATCTCGCGTCGCGGCTGAAGCCCGGCGCCTACATTCACTGCGCGACCGACTGGCAGAACTACGCGGAACAAATGCTCGACGTGCTCGGTGCGGAACCGACACTCGAAAACACGGCCGCCGACTACGCGCCGCGCCCCGACTACCGCCCGGTGACGAAGTTCGAGCGGCGCGGGCTGCGGCTCGGCCACGGCGTGTGGGACCTGGTGTTCCGCAAGCGCGCAGGCTGAGCGCCCGGCCGGCGCACTACCCGGCGGCCCCGCCAAATAAAACGGCCTGATCGGCAATTGCCGATCAGGCCGTTTTTCATGACGCCCGCGATGCGCGCCGGACGCGCCCGGCGTGTCCGCCCGGCATCACGCCCAATTCAACCACCCGCTGTACCCCACCAGCAGCACGAACAGCCCGAACGCGATCCGGTACCACGCGAACACCGTGAAGTCGTGCGTCGCGACGTAGCGCAGCAGCCAGCGCACGCACACGAACGCGCTGACGAACGCCGCGACGAGCCCGAGCGCAAACAGGCCGAGCGAATCGACGGTGAACGCCTGCCAGTCCTTGACGGTTTCGTAGAGCGTCGCCCCGAAGATGATCGGAATCGCGAGAAAGAACGAGAATTCGGTCGCCACGCGCCGGTCGAGACCGAACAGCATCCCGCCGATGATCGTCGAGCCCGAACGCGACATGCCGGGCACGAGCGCGAAGCACTGCGCGATACCGACCTTGAGCGCGTCGAGCGGCGTCAGCGCATCCACCGACATCACGCGCGGCGGCTCGCTGCGTTCGCGCTGCCGCGCCTCGGCCCACAGGATGATCGCACCGCCGACGACGAGCGCGAACGCGACGGGCACCGGCGAGAACAGCACGGCCTTGATCTTCTTCTCGAACAGGAGGCCGAGCGCGATCGCGGGAATCGTCGCGATCACGACGTTCAGCGTGAAGCGCTGCGCGTCGGGCCGGCTCGGCAGCCCGGACACGACGGACACGATCCGTTGCCGGTATTCCCAGCAGACGGCGAGGATCGCGCCGAACTGGATCACGACGTCGAACGTCTTCGCGTGCGAATCGTTGAAATTCAGGAAGCTGCCCGCGACGATCAGGTGACCGGTGCTCGACACCGGCAGGAATTCCGTCAGCCCCTCGACGACGCCGAGGATCAATGCCTTGCAGATCAGGATCCAGTCCATCCGTGGCCCAACTCCGAAATGGTCGAAAGAAAAGGCCACTCTTGCGCGCGCGGCCCGCCCGGCCGTGCGCGCCCCGTCGTCACTTTTCGACGATCGCCACGCGTATGCCGTTTGTAAGGATCGTAATTGTACCGGGTTCGTAGTTCACCCCGGCAAATTGCAGTTGTTCCGGCTTGAACGTGTAGATCGGATAGTTGGTCAGCAGCTGCGTCGCGAGCAGGCCGGCGGCCGCGCCGACCTGCTGCGCGTACATCTGCGCGTCGCCGTCGAGCGCGAGGCTGTCGACGGCCGGCGCCTTCAGCACGACCGAGCGGCTCGGCGCGTCGTACGCGAGCTGGCCCGACACGGTGAACTTGCCGCTGACGGGCTCGCGCAGGAACGGGCTCGCGAAATGGGCATCGAGCTGCACGGCGACGCGGTTCTGGTCGGGCAGCAGGTTGACGGCCGGGTTCGCGAGCGACACGTCGACCACCTGCGCGACCGTCTTCTGGTACGGAAACTTGCGCGCGACGGCCTTCTGCACGTCGCCGCGCGAGAACGTGTAGTGATCGGGGATGAACGGGAACGTCGACGCGCACGCGGCAAGCGATACGCACACGCCGACGGCGCCGACAGCGGCGGCGAGAAAACGGCGCCGACCGGGCGCGCGAGGGATGGTCATGCTGAACGCTCTCCTGGATGCGCCGGCCGCGTCGCGACCTCGAGGCGCGTGAGCCACGCGAGCGCGTCGTCGCGCGACGCGCCGCACATGTCGGCGGACGGCTGCAGCCCGGAACAGCACGCAGGGCGCTCGGGCCGCCCGAAAATCATGCAGCGGAGGTCGTCGCCGAGCTGCGCGCAGCGCACGCCGGCCGGCTTGCCGCCGGGCATGCCCGGAATCGGGCTGGAAATCGACGGCGCGATGCAGCACGCGCCGCAGCCCTCGCGGCACGCATGCGGCGGCGGGACTTCGGCGGGCGCCGGGCGAACAACAGGCATTTCGACGGACACTCGGCTCTCTCGACGAACAACGAAAAACGGTGCGGCAACCGGACGCGGCATCCGGCAGCCCCACCCCGCATTGTGCCATCGCCGGCTGCGACGTTATTACACAATGCAGCCCGATCGGGCGTTCATATACTCGAAAGCATCTAAAAAACGCGAGACCGTCATGCGTTCTGGTTCTGCCGACACGATGTTCCGTCCCGATTTACTCGCGAAATACGGCGCGAACGGGCCGCGCTACACGTCGTACCCGACCGCGCTGCAATTCCGCGACGATTTCGATCCGGCCGACTACGTACGCGCGGCCGGCGACCCCGGCGCATCGTCGAGCGACCTGTCGCTGTACTTCCACATCCCGTTCTGCAACACCGCGTGCTTCTACTGCGGCTGCAACAAGATCGCGACCAACAACCGCCGCCGCGCGCGCCCGTATCTCGACCAGCTCGAGCGCGAAATGGCGCTGCAGGCCGCGCTGTTCGATCCGTCCCGCCCCGTCACGCAACTGCACTGGGGCGGCGGCACGCCGACCTTCCTGTCCGACGACGAAACGGCCGAGCTGATGGCGGCCACGCGCGAGCATTTCGTGCTGGCGCCGGACGCCGACGCCGAGTTCTCGATCGAGATCGATCCGCGCACCGTCACGCCGGCAACGCTCGTCCACCTGCGCACGATCGGCTTCAACCGGCTGAGCCTCGGCGTGCAGGATTTCGACCCGGTCGTGCAGCAGGCGATCAACCGCATCCAGCCGCGCGCGATGACCGCCGACCTGCTCGCCGCCGCACGGGCGACGGGCTTCCATTCGGTGAGCGTCGACCTGATCTACGGGCTGCCGCACCAGACGGTCGCCGCGTTCGCGCGCACGCTCGAGACGATGATCGAGCTCGCGCCCGACCGCCTGTCGGTGTTCGGCTACGCGCACATGCCGCACCTGTTCAAGATGCAGCGGCAGATCGACGATGCGGCGCTGCCGCCGCCGGAAACGCGCATCGCGCTGCTCGGCCTCGCGATCGACATGCTGACGTCGGCCGGCTACGTGTACATCGGGATGGATCACTTCGCGCGGCCGTCCGACGAACTCGTGCGCGCGCAGCGCAACGGCACGCTGCAGCGTAATTTCCAGGGCTACAGCACGCGCGCGGATACCGACCTGATCGGCTTCGGCGTGTCGTCGATCGGCAAGGTCGGCGACGTCTACGCGCAGAACGCGAAGGACCTGCCCGCCTACGGCGCCGCGCTCGACGCGGGGCGGCTGCCGATCGCGCGCGGCGTCCGGCTCACGCCGGACGACCGGCTGCGCCGCGACGTGATCACGCAACTGATGTGCAACCTCGATCTGCCGTTCTCGCATGTCGAGGCCGCGCACGGCATCCGCTTCGCCGATCATTTCGCGCGCGAGCTCGACGCGCTGCGCCGGTTCGAGCGCGACGGGCTGCTGACGATCGCGCGCGACCGGCTGACGATCCATCCGGCCGGCCGGATGGTCGTGCGCAACATCGCGATGGCGTTCGATGCGTACCTCGGCCAGACGCCGCGGCAGCGCTATTCCCGCACGGTCTAGGGTGCGGTTCGCGCGGGCGCCGGGCGGGCGCCGAACGCATGCGGCCGGCCGGTTTGATAGAGTGTGAGGCTTACACCCGCTTCGCCAGCCCCCAAGATGCGCACCACCAAAGCGACCCACGCGGTCGAACGCCTGAAGACCCGCTCCGGCAACCCGCAATTCGCGGCCGTCGCGATGGCGGGCGGCCTGTTCTACCTCGTCGACCGCTCGGGCGGCACCGCCGAGAAGCGCTGCGAACCGCTGCCGCTCGACGAGTTCGTCAAGTTCGTCGACGAATTCGGCCCCAAAAAACCGCGCAAGGCGAGCAAGCTCGACCTCGCCTTCGAGGCGCAGATCAGGAAGAGCAAAGGGTAAAGGTCCGTTGCAGGCCGCCTGAAGGCTTCGCGGCCGTGCCGTTTGGTACAATCACGAAGTTTCTCTATCCCCGCTGATGGCCGACCAGGCTGCGTGACCACACCATGAATATCGAAAACGCGCGTTTCAACATGATCGAACAGCAGATCCGTCCGTGGGACGTGCTGGATCTGGATGTCCTGGGCCTGCTGTCGATCGTCAAGCGTGAAAACTACGTGCCGGCCGAATACCGCGATCTCGCGTTCGCCGATCTCGAACTGCCGCTGCCCGGCGGCGCCAGCAAGATGCTGTTCCCGCGCGTCGAAGCGCGCGTGCTGCAGGAACTGGCGGTCAAGAAGCACGAGAACGTGCTCGTGATCGGCGCGGGCTCGGGTTACCTGGCCGCGCTGTTCGCGCACCGCGCGCAGCACGTGACGGCCGTCGAGATCGATCCGACGATCGCGAAGTTCGCGGAAGACAACCTGCGCAACGACGGCGTGACCAACGCCGAAGTCGTGCTCGGCGACGGTTCGCGCGGCTGGGCCGCGAAGGCGCCGTACGACGTGATCTGCGTCGCGGGCGGCCTGCCGGTCGTGCCGCAGGAAATGCTCGAACAGCTGAAGATCGGCGGCCGCCTGTCGGCGTTCGTCGGCGGCCGTCCGGTGATGAAGGCGCAGATCATCACGCGTATCGACGACAAGCAGTACCGCGTCGCCGACGTGTTCGAAACGTACATCGACCACCTCGTCAACGCGATCGAGCCGTCGCGCTTCAAATTCTGAGCGGCGGAGCCTCCATGCAGATCCTGACGCCCGCGATGCTCGCGGAATGGCTCGGCGACACGGCGCGCCCCGCGCCGGTCGTGCTCGACGTGCGCGAGCCGTGGGAAATCGCAACCGCGCAGATCGCCGGCAGCGTGGCGATTCCGATGCAGCAGATTCCCGCGCGCAGCGAAGAGCTCGACGACGAAGCGGAAATCGTCTGCGTGTGCCATCACGGGATGCGCAGCGCACAGGTCGCGATGTTCCTCGAATCGCGCGGCTTCACGAAGCTGTACAACCTGCAAGGCGGGATCGACGCGTGGTCGCGCGACGTCGATCCGTCCGTGCCGCGCTACTGATCGATCCTTCCGGCGGCGCATCACGCGCCGCCGCGCCGCCCGGCACCCTGCCGCCGGCCGCACGAAATCGCCGAACGGGCGCGCACTGCGCGCCCGTTTCTCTTTTCCGCTCCTGCGTTTCCTGCGTTGCGACGCCGCAGCACCGCCGTGCACCATTTGCGCCCGTGCGTCTGCACCGCAACGGACCGCGCATGCTGCACGGCGCGTCATCCGCACCGTCCCGATGCTCGCCCGCACCCCGCGCAGGCACGCCAGGCGTGCATCCGCACGACTGGCACATGCCTTGCGTTACACGATGGCCGGCGCCGCCACGGCGCACGCACATCCAACACGACAAGGGGATCCCGATGAAACGTCGCAGTCTGTTGAAGTTCGGTTCGATGGCCGGCGCACTCGCGCTGGCGGGCAAGAGCCCGTTCGCGCACGCGGCCGATGCGGGCACCGGCCCGATCAAGGTCGGCATCCTGCATTCGCTGTCGGGCACGATGGCGATCTCGGAGACGTCGCTGAAGGACACCGCGTTGATGACGATCGCCGACATCAACAAGAGCGGCGGCGTGATGGGCCGCAAGCTCGAACCGGTGGTGGTCGATCCCGCGTCGAACTGGCCGCTGTTCGCCGAGAAGGCGCGCCAGCTGCTCACGCAGGACAAGGTCGCGTGCGTGTTCGGCTGCTGGACGTCGGTATCGCGCAAGTCCGTGCTGCCGGTGTTCGAGGAACTGAACGGGCTGCTCTATTACCCGGTGCAGTACGAAGGCGAGGAAATGTCGCGCAACGTGTTCTACACGGGCGCCGCGCCGAACCAGCAGGCCATTCCGGCCGTCGAGTACCTGATGAGCGCGGAAGGCGGCGGCGCGAAGCGCTTCTTCCTGCTCGGCACCGACTACGTGTATCCGCGCACGACCAACAAGATCCTGCGCGCGTTCCTGAAATCGAAGGGTGTGAAGGACGCCGACATTCAGGAGGTCTACACGCCGTTCGGCCACAGCGATTACCAGACCATCGTCGCGAACATCAAGACTTTCTCGCAAGGCGGCAAGACGACCGTGGTCTCGACGATCAACGGCGACTCGAACGTGCCGTTCTACAAGGAGCTGGGCAACCAGGGGATCAAGGCGACCGACGTGCCGGTCGTCGCGTTCTCGGTCGGCGAGGAAGAGCTGCGCGGGATCGACACGAAACCGCTCGTCGGCCACCTCGCCGCATGGAACTACTTCATGTCGGTGAAGAACCCGACCAACACGAAGTTCAAGGACCAGTTCGCCGCGTGGGTGAAGGCGAACAACCTGCCGGGCGGCGCGAAGCGCGTGACCAACGATCCGATGGAAGCCACCTACGTCGGCATCCATATGTGGAAGCAGGCCGTCGAGAAAGCGAAGAGCACCGACGTCGACAAGGTGCGCGTCGCGATGATCGGCCAGACGGTGGCCGCGCCGTCGGGCTTCACGCTCGCGATGGACGGCAACCATCACCTGCACAAGCCGGTGATGATCGGCGAGATCCGCGGCGACGGGCAGTTCAACGTCGTGTGGAAGACGAAGACGGCCGTGCGCGCGCAGCCGTGGAGCCCGTTCATCGCGGGCAACCAGGGCAAGCCGGACGTCGTCAGCTCGATTCCGGCGTTCCTGCGTCGGCAACGCGCGGCGCTGGCCTGATGCGGTGCGCGGGCGCTGCGTGCACATGCAGCGTCCCGGCCGCGCGCGGCTCGCGCGGCCGCAACGCGCCGAAACCGGCGAGCCGGTGCGGCGGCATGAAGCGCCGTCGCCAGTGCCGAAGCCGCCGCCGTCATGCCACTGCGTGAGAGCGCTTCTCCAAGCCTGACAGGAATTCCGATGCCGATACGCTTTCACCGGACCGTCGTTGCGATCGTCGCGGGCGCAGCGCTCCTCTGCGCGCTGCCACGCGCCGCGTGCGCACTGACGGCCGCCGATACCGCCGCGCTCGCCGGCGACGACTTCGATGCCAAAACGGCCGCGATCGAACGGCTCGCCGCCGACACCGATCCGCGCGCCGTTGCGGTGCTCAACGCGCTGTCGAGCGGCGATGCGCTCGCGACCGGCGACGGCCGCCTGCTGATCCAGGCCGGCGACATCGCGCACGACGCGCTCACGCAGGCCGCGACGCCGGCCGGCGACGCGCAGCCGGTGATGCTGAACAACCTGCTGCGCACGAAGATCGCCGGCGCGCTGTCGGGCCTCGCGCTCGCGTCGCCCGACGTCGCCGCGCGCCGCGACGCGATCGACGCGCTGCTGAAATCGCCCGACCCGGCGCTCAAGCCGATGATCGACCGCGCCCGTGCAAAGGAAACCGATCCGGCATTGAAACGTCGTCTCGACGCGCTGTGGGCGATCGCCGCGCTGCACGACACCGATCCGGCCAAGCGTCTCGAAGCCGTGCAGGTGGTGGCCGCGCGCAGCGATCTCGACATGATCGAACAACTGCGCCCGCTGGTCGCGAAGAACGCCGACGGCAGCTACGCCGAACCCGATGCACAGGTCCGCGCCGCGGCGCAACAGGGACTCGACGCGCTCCACGCGCTGCAGCGCCGCGGCGAAATCGCCGGCACGCTGTTCGCCGGCCTGTCGCTCGGCAGCGTGCTGCTGCTCGCCGCGCTCGGTCTCGCGATCACGTACGGGCTGATCGGCGTGATCAACATGGCGCACGGCGAATTCCTGATGATCGGTGCGTACGCAACCTATGTCGTGCAGACGCTGATCCAGCGCTACGCGCCCGGCGCATTCGACTGGTATCCGCTCGTCGCCGTGCCCGTGTCGTTCGCGGCGGCCGCGCTCGTCGGCATCGTGCTCGAGCGGCTCGTGCTGCGGCACCTGTACGGCCGCCCGCTCGAAACGCTGCTCGCGACCTTCGGCGTGAGCCTGATCCTGATCCAGGCGACGCGCATGCTGTTCGGCGCGCAGAACGTGCAAGTCGTGAACCCGTCGTGGATGAGCGGCGGCGTGACGGTGATGCAGAACCTGATCCTGCCGTACAACCGGCTCGCGATCCTCGCGTTCGCGCTCGCGGTGGTGTTCGTTGCGTGGACCGTGCTGACGAAGACGCGGCTCGGGCTGTTCGTGCGCGCGGTCACGCAGAACCGCCGGATGGCCGCCTGCGTCGGCGTGAAGACCGCACGCGTCGACGCGTATGCGTTCGCATTCGGCGCGGGCATCGCGGGCCTCGGCGGCTGCGCGCTGTCGCAGATCGGCAACGTGGGCCCCGATCTCGGCCAGAACTACATCATCGATTCGTTCATGGCCGTCGTGCTCGGCGGCGTCGGGCAGATCGCCGGCACCGTGCTCGGCGGCTTCGGGCTCGGGCTCGCGAGCAAGGCGATCGAACCGTTCTGGGGCGCCGTGCTCGCGAAGATCGCGGTGCTCGCGATGATCGTGCTGTTCATCCAGAAACGCCCGCAGGGCATGTTCGCCCCGAAGGGCCGCAGCGCGGAGGCTTGACGTGACTTCATTCACCGATTCGATGCCGAACCCGGTCGCCGATACGTCGAAGCGCGCCGCCGGCGCGCGCGCGGCGGACGGCTTCGCGCTCGGCCTGCCGCCCCGCCCGGCGCTGCTGTCGCGCCGCGCGTGGCTCGCGCTCGTCGCGCTGTGCGTGGCGATCGGCATCGGCGTGCCGCTCGCCGCACTCGTCGTGCCGGAAACCAGCGCGCTGCATCTGTCCGCGTACACGATGACGCTCGCCGGCAAGCTGATGTGCTACGCGATCGCCGCGCTCGCGCTCGATCTCGTGTGGGGCTACTGCGGGATCCTGAGCCTCGGCCACGGGTTGTTCTTCGCGCTGGGCGGCTATGCGATCGGCATGTACCTGATGCGCGAGATCGGCCGCGACGGCAAGTACGGCAGCGACCTGCCCGACTTCATGGTGTTTCTCGACTGGCACCAGTTGCCGTGGTACTGGAGCGGCACACAGCATCTCGCGTGGGCGCTCGCGCTCGTCGTGCTCGTGCCGGCCGTGCTCGCGTGGGTGTTCGGCTTCTTCACGTTCCGCTCGCGCGTGAAAGGCGTGTACCTGTCGATCATCACGCAGGCGCTGACGTTCGCCGCGATGCTGCTGTTCTATCGCAACGAGACGGGCTTCGGCGGCAACAACGGCTTCACCGATTTCAAGCGCATCGCCGGCTTCGCGATCACGTCGCCGGGCACGCGCACGGTGCTGCTGCTGCTGACGTTCGCGACGCTCGTGCTCGCGTTCGTCGCCGCGCGCGCGATCGTCACGAGCAAGCTCGGGCGCGTGGTGACGGCCGTGCGCGACGGCGAGACGCGGCTGATGTTCCTCGGCTACAGTCCGCTCGCGTACAAGCTGTTCGTGTGGACCGTGTCGGCCGTGCTGTGCGGCGTCGCCGGCGCGCTGTACGTGCCGCAGGTCGGCATCATCAATCCCGGCGAGATGTCGCCGGGCAACTCGATCGAAATGGCGATCTGGGTCGCGGTGGGCGGGCGCGGCACGCTGATCGGGCCGATCGTCGGCGCGTTCGCGGTGAACGGCGCGAAGAGTTTCTTCACCGCGTACTTCGCCGAATACTGGCTGTTCTTCCTCGGCCTGATCTTCGTGCTCGTGCCGCTGTTGCTGCCGCGCGGCATCATGGGCCTCGTCGAAACCGTGCTCGCAAAGGGGAAACGCGCATGAACGGAACGGCGCTCTACCAGTTCACGCCGCCGCCCGAAGACGAACTGCTCGCCGTCAGCGGCAGCGCGTCGATGGGGCGCGTCGTGCCGCCCGGCATCGACACGTCGCACGGCACGATCCTGTATCTCGAGGATATCGAGGTGAGCTTCGACGGCTTTCGCGCGCTGAAGAAGCTGTCGCTCGCGATCGACGCGGGCGAGCTGCGCTGCGTGATCGGCCCGAACGGCGCGGGCAAGACGACGATGATGGACGTGATCACCGGCAAGACGCGGCCCGATGCGGGCAAGGTGTTTCTCGGCCAGACGATCGATCTCGCACGGATGAACGAGCCCGAGATCGCGCGTGCGGGCATCGGCCGCAAATTTCAGAAGCCGACCGTGTTCGAACAGCATCCGGTGTGGGAAAACCTCGAACTCGCGATGCAGACCGACAAGGGCTGGCTCGCGTCGCTGCGCGCGCGGCTCGACCGCACCGCGCAGGCGAAGATCGAGGAGACGCTCGCGCTGATCGGCCTCGAAAGCCACGCGTATCGCGCGGCCGGCGAACTGTCGCACGGGCAGAAGCAGCGGCTCGAAATCGGCATGCTGCTGATGCAGCGCCCCGCGCTGCTGCTGCTCGACGAGCCGGCGGCGGGGATGACCGACCACGAGACGATGGAGCTCGCCGAGCTGCTGAACACGCTGCGCGGCACCTGCTCGATGATGGTCGTCGAGCACGACATGGAATTCGTCGCGGCGCTCGCGGGCGACACGGGGCGCGTGACGGTGATGGCCGAAGGCGCGGTGCTCGCGCACGGCACGCTCGACCAGGTCAAACGCGACGACGCGGTGATCGAGTCTTACCTCGGACGATGATGCGATGCTGAAAATCGAAGCGCTGAACCAGTACTACGGCGGCAGCCATATCCTGCGCAACGTGAACCTCGCCGCCGACGACGGCAAGCTCACCGTGCTGCTCGGCCGCAACGGCGTCGGCAAGAGCACGTTGCTGCGCTGCCTGATGGGCGTGGTCGCCGCGAAGAGCGGCAGCGTGTCGTGGCGCGGCACCGCGCTCGGCGCGCTGCCGCCGTATGCCCGCGTCGCGGCCGGGCTCGCGTACGTGCCGCAGGGCCGCGACATCTTTCCGCGGCTCACCGTCGAGGAGAACCTGCTCGTCGGCGCGGCGAGCCGCAAGGCGCCCTCGAAGGTGCCCGATCGCATCTACGACCTGTTCCCGGTGCTGAAGGACATGCGCGCACGGCGCGGCGGCGACCTGTCGGGCGGCCAGCAGCAACAGCTCGCGATCGGCCGCGCGCTGATGAGCGAGCCGCAGTTGCTGATCCTCGACGAGCCGACCGAGGGCATCCAGCCGTCGATCATCCAGGACATCGGTCGCACGCTGCGCCAGCTCGTCGACGAATCGAAGATGACCGTGCTGCTCGTCGAACAGTATTACGATTTCGCGCGATCGATCGCCGATCGCTACTGGGTGATGAGCCGCGGCGAGATCGTCGCGGGGGGCGATGCGCGCGACATGGAGACGAACGGCGTGCGCGAGCTGATCGCGGTGTGACGCGCGGCACGGCGGTAGGCACCGCGGTAGGCACGGCGGCAGGCACCGCGCGCGACAACGCAGGCGACACGGGCGGCCGGCTCGTGAAGCGTCCGCACGCGGCGCTTTCGGCGAACGCGGCATCTGCATTATTGTTCCGGTAGCATCCACGTTCTTCACGCCCGTTTCCTTCGTTTCCCGTTCGCCGCCGATGTCCGCCCCCGATTCGCATGCCTCGCTGTCCCGCCCTGCCGTCGCCAAGTCGTGGCGCGGCCGCCTCGAACTCGGCTTCGAGCGGCACGGCGCGCGCACGACGCTCGCGCACCGGCTGCACGACGGCCCGTTGCGCGTGCAGCGGCCGCTGTACCCGGAAGGCGACGCGATCTGCCACGCGGTGATCGTCCATCCGCCGGGCGGCGTCGCGGGCGGCGACCGGCTCGACATCGACGTCGCGCTCGGCGACGGCACGCACGCGGTACTGACGACGCCCGGCGCGACCAAGTGGTACAAGTCGAACGGGCTCGATGCGACGCAGCGCATCGGCGTGACCGTCGGCGAGCACGCGAAGCTCGACTGGCTGCCGCAGAACAACCTGTTCTTCGACGCCGCGCACGCGTCACTCGACTTCACGGTAACGCTCGGCGCCGGCGCGAGCGCGATCGGCTGGGACGCGACGCAGCTCGGCCGGCAGGCGGCCGGCGAAACCTGGTCGGCGGGACGCCTCGCGTCGACCTCGGCGCTCGTCGATGCCGACGGCCGGCCGCTGTGGACCGAGCGCGCGCTGCTCGACGCGCGCGACCCGCTGCGCGGCGCGCCGCAGGGCCTCGCCGGCTTTCCCGTCTACGGCACGCTGTGGGCCGCGGGTGCCGCGTGCGACGCCGCGCTCGCCGAATCGCTTGCCGCGCGCATGCCGTTCGACGACACGCTACGTGCGGGCGCCACCTGCGTGACGCCCGGCGTCGTGCTGGTGCGTGCGCTCGCGACGTCGATGGAAGCGCTGCAGCGCCACTTCGCCGACTGCTGGCTGCAGTTGCGGCCGATCGTGCACGGCGTCGACGCGCGACCGCTGCGTCTCTGGCAAACCTGAGCGCGCCTCGCGTCACGCACCGTTTCGGCGCACTCCACATTGGGCACTGCACGCTCTCCATGCATCGCGCACCGCCAACGTGCATCGCGCTGCATTCCATGCACATGGCACGCGCCTTGCTGCTTACATAACCGATACACGGCGCGCACCGAACAGCGCGGTGCTACGATGCCTCGTGCATCCGTCCGGTGACGGGTGCACCGACAAAAAATTACGTTTTACTGAACGTTTGCCTTCATGAAACTGACTCCCCGCGAAAAGGACAAGCTGCTGATCTTCACGGCGGCGCTGCTTGCCGAACGCCGCCGCGCGCGCGGCCTGAAGCTCAACTATCCGGAGGCGGTCGCGTTCATCACCGCCGCGCTGATGGAAGCCGCGCGCGACGGCAAGACGGTCGCCGAGGTGATGCACTACGGCACGACGCTGCTCACGCGCGACGACGTGATGGACGGCGTGCCGGAAATGATTCCCGACATCCAGGTCGAAGCGACCTTCCCCGACGGCACGAAGCTCGTGACCGTCCACCACCCGATTCCGTGAGGCACCGCATGATCCCCGGCGAAATCCTCACCGACGACGGCGAGCACGAACTGAACGCGGGCCGCGAAACGCTGACGCTCGTCGTCGCGAACACCGGCGATCGCCCGGTGCAGGTCGGCTCGCACTACCACTTCTTCGAAGTCAACGACGCTTTGTCGTTCGACCGCGCGGCCGCGCGCGGCTTCCGGCTCAACATCGCGGCCGGCACGGCCGTGCGCTTCGAACCGGGCCAGACGCGCACCGTCGAGCTCGTCGCGCTTGCGGGCGAGCGCGCCGTCTACGGTTTTCAGGGCAAGGTGATGGGGCCGCTGTAAGCCGCGCCCCGCTCTTCAGGAACAGCACATGACATTACGCTTGAGCCGCCGCGCGTACGCGGAAATGTTCGGGCCGACGACGGGCGACCGCGTCCGGCTCGCCGATACCGAACTGCTGATCGAGATCGAGCGCGATTTCACGACCTACGGCGAGGAAGTGAAATTCGGCGGCGGGAAAGTGATTCGCGACGGGATGGGCCAGTCGCAGCGCGTGGCAGCCGACGTGCCCGACACGGTCGTCACGAACGCGGTGATCCTCGATCACTGGGGCATCGTGAAGGCCGACATCGCGATCAAGCACGGCCGCATCGCCGCAATCGGCAAGGCCGGCAACCCCGACATTCAACCGGGCGTGACGATCGCGATCGGCGCGGCCACCGAAGTGATCGCCGGCGAAGGGCTGATCGTCACCGCGGGCGGCATCGACACGCACATCCACTTCATCAGCCCGCAACAGATCGACGAGGCGCTCGCATCGGGCGTCACGACGATGCTCGGCGGCGGCACGGGGCCGGCCACCGGCACCAACGCGACGACCTGCACGCCGGGCCCGTGGCACATGGAACGGATGCTGCAGGCCGCCGACGGCTGGCCGATCAATCTCGGCTTTCTCGGCAAGGGCAATGCAAGCCTGCCGCAGCCGCTCGTCGAGCAGATCGCGGCCGGTGCGATCGGCCTGAAGCTCCACGAGGACTGGGGCACGACGCCCGCCGCGATCGACAACTGCCTGTCGGTTGCCGACGACACCGACACGCAGGTCGCGATCCATACCGACACGCTGAACGAAGCCGGCTTCGTCGAATCGACGGTCGCGGCGTTCAAGGGCCGCACGATCCATACGTATCACACCGAAGGCGCGGGCGGCGGCCATGCGCCCGACATCCTGAAGGTGTGCGGCGAGGCGAACGTGCTGCCGTCGTCGACCAATCCGACGCGCCCGTACACGATCAACACGCTCGACGAGCATCTCGACATGCTGATGGTGTGCCATCACCTCGATCCGTCGATCGCCGAGGATCTCGCGTTCGCCGAATCGCGGATTCGCCGCGAGACGATCGCGGCCGAGGACATCCTGCACGATCTCGGCGCGCTGTCGATGCTGTCGTCCGATTCGCAGGCGATGGGCCGCGTCGGCGAAGTGATCATCCGCACGTGGCAGACCGCGCACAAGATGAAGGTGCAGCGCGGCGCGCTGCCGGAAGACGGCGCGCGCAACGACAACTTCCGCGCGAAGCGCTACGTCGCGAAGTACACGATCAACCCGGCGCTCACGCACGGCATCGCGCACGAAGTCGGCTCGATCGAGCCCGGCAAGTGGGCCGACCTCGTGCTGTGGGAACCGGCGTTCTTCGGGATCAAGCCGTCGATGATCCTGAAGGGCGGGATGATCGCCGTCGCGCAGATGGGCGACCCGAACGCGTCGATCCCGACGCCGCAACCGGTCCACTATCGCGAGATGTTCGCGACGCGCGGCGGTGCGCTCGCGCGCACGTCGCTGACCTTCGTGTCGCAGATGGCGGCCGATGCGGGCATCGCGCAGCGCTATGGCCTCGCGAAACGGATCGTGCCGGTGCGCAACTGCCGCACCGTCACGAAGGCCGACATGATCCACAACGCATGGCGCCCGTCGATCAGCGTCGATCCGGAAACCTACGACGTGATCGCCGACGGTCAGTTGCTCACCTGCGAACCGGCAACGGTGCTGCCGATGGCGCAGCGCTACTTCCTGTTCTGATTCGGAATCCTTGGTTTCATGCGCACCCTCGACAAACGCATTGCCCCGAACGTGAAGCTCGCCGCGTCGCTCGTCGCACGCGCGCCGACGCTCACGCTCGCCTATGACGCCCGCTGCAAGAGCCGCCTCGCGGCGACGCTCGACACCGGCGAGGACGTCGCGGTCCTGCTGCCGCGCGGCACCGTGCTGCGCGACGGCGACGTGCTCGTCGCCGACGACGGCGCGCTCGTGTGCATCGCCGCGGCGCCCGAAACCGTGCTGCTCGTGCGCGCGGCCGACCCGCTCACGCTGATGCGCGCCGCGTACCATCTCGGTAACCGCCATACGCCGGTCGAGATCGGCGAAGGCTACCTGAAGCTCGAGGCCGATCCGGTGCTCGCGGACATGCTGCGCCGGCTCGGCACGCAGGTCGAATCCACGCATGCACCGTTCCAGCCGGAAGCCGGCGCGTACGGCGGCGGCCACAAGCACGGACACGACGCGACGTTCGCCGAGGATTACGCGCTCGCGCAGCAGGTGTTCGGCGAACACCACGGGCATTCGCACGATCACGATCACGATCACGATCACGATCACGATCACGATCACGATCATCAGCATGGCCCCGGCTGCACGCACGGCCACCACGGTCATGACCACCACTGAACTCGTCGCGCTGCTGCACCTCGCGTCGCCCGCGTTGCCGATCGGCGCGTACAGCTACTCGCAGGGCCTCGAAGCCGCGCTCGACGCGAACCTGATCCGCGACGCCGATTCCGCGCGCGACTGGATCGCCAGCGGCCTGACCGACGTGCTCGCGCACGGCGAATTGCCGTTCCTCGCACATCAGCTCGCGCGCTGGCAGACGCACGACACGCACGCGCTCGCCGCCGAAAACGCCTGGTTCGTCGCGAGCCGGGAATCGGCCGAACTGCGCCGCGAAACCGAGCAGATGGGCTGGTCGCTCGCGCAGCTGTGCGCGTCGCTCGAATGGGGCGACGCCGCACGCCGCGCGACGCTCGCATCGCTGTCGCCGGTCGCGCTGCCGACCGCATTCGCGTATGCGGCCGCCGCCCACGACGCCAGCGCCGACGCGGCGCTCGCCGCGTATGCGTTCGGCTGGGTCGAGAACCAGACGTCCGCCGCGCTGAAGGCCGTGCCGCTCGGCCAGCTCGCCGGGCAACGCATCGTCGTCGCGCTGCGCGGCGCGATCGACGCGGCCGTGCGCCGCGCGCTCGCGACGCCGCCCGACGCCGTCAACACGTTCGCGCCGCAGCTCGGCATCCTGTCCGCGCGGCACGAAACCCAGTATTCGCGGTTGTTCCGCTCCTGAACCTCATCGCCCGACCATGAACGCACCTGCCCCCTCCTCCGCTCGCCGCACGAAGAAACTGCCGCCGCTGCGCGTCGGCATCGGCGGCCCCGTCGGCTCCGGCAAGACCACGCTGCTCGAAATGCTGTGCAAGGCGATGCGCGAGCGCTACGACCTCGTCGCGATCACGAACGACATCTACACGAAGGAAGACCAGCGGCTGCTGACGGTCGCGGGCGCGCTGCCCGAGGAACGCATCATGGGTGTCGAGACGGGCGGCTGCCCGCACACGGCGATCCGGGAAGATGCGTCGATCAACCTCGAAGCCGTCGACCGGATGCTCGCGCGCTTTCCCGATGCCGACATCGTGTTCATCGAGTCGGGCGGCGACAATCTCGCGGCAACCTTCAGCCCCGAGCTGTCGGACCTGACGATCTACGTGATCGACGTCGCCGGCGGCGAGAAGATTCCGCGCAAGGGCGGCCCCGGCATCACGAAGTCCGACCTGCTCGTGATCAACAAGACCGACCTCGCGCCGCTGGTCGGCGCGAACCTCGACGTGATGGCGTCCGACACGAAGAAGATGCGCGGCGAGCGGCCGTACGTGATGACGAACCTGAAGGCGCTCGACGGCGTCGCGGACGTGATCGCGTTCATCGAGAAGAAGGGCTTGCTGACGGTGTGAGCCGCGTGGCGGCGCGCGGCGACGCCGCCGCGCGTGTCCGGGCGGCATCGTGCCGCCCGTCCCGTCTATGCGTCGTCGTCGGCGGCGTCCGGCAACGCGCGCGCGCCGGCTTCGGCGGGCGGCAGCAGCGCGGCGAGCACGTCGACCGTGCGCGCGGTCGCGCCGCGGTGACGCGACGCGAAGGCCGCGCCGGCCGCGCCCATCGCGATGCGCCGCGCCTTGTCGGCGAACAGCGCGTCGAGCACGTGTGCGAGATCGAGCGGATCCTCGACCTGCATCGCCGCACCTGCCGCGACCGCATCGGCGGTCGCCTGCGTGAAGTTGAACACGTGTGGCCCGATCAGCACCGGCACGCCGACCGCGCACGCTTCGATCAGGTTCTGCCCGCCGAGCGGCAGCAGGCTGCCGCCGATGAACGCGATGTCGGCCGCCGCGTAATACGCGCCGAGCTCGCCCATCGAATCGCCGAGCAGCACCGTCACGTCGTCCGGCAGCGGTTCGGCGGCCGGACGGCCCGCCGCGAGCGCGGCCGCATCGGCGGCCCAGACCGAGCGCCGCACGCATTTGAGCCCGCTGCGCGCGACGAGCGCCTCGACTTCGGCGAAGCGCTGCGGATGACGCGGCACGAGCACCAGCAGCGCGCCGGGCGTGCGCATTTCCGCGAACGCCTGCAGCACCAGCGCTTCTTCGTTCTCGCGCGTGCTGGCGGCGACCCACACCGGCCGCGCACCGATCGCGTCGCGCCATGCATGGCCGCGCGCCGCGAGTTCCGGCGGCGTCGTCATGTCGAACTTCAGGTTGCCGAGCACGGTCACGTTGCGTGCGCCGAGCGACGTCAGCCGCTCCGCGTCGGCCGGGCTCTGCGCGAGCACGCGCGAGAAGCCGCCGAACACGTCGCGCGTCGCCGCGCCGAACTTCGCCGCGCGCCGGAACGAACGCGCGGACATCCGCGCATTGGTCAGCACGAGCGGCACGTCCGCGCGGCGGCACTCGTCGATCAGCGTCGGCCACACCTCGGTTTCCATCACGAGGCCGAGCGTCGGCCGCCATGCGTGCAGGAAGCGCCGCACCGCGCCCGGCATGTCGTACGGCAGGTAGCAGCGCAGCACGCGATCGCCGAAGATCTGTTCGCCGGTCGCGCGGCCGCTCGGCGTCATGTGCGTGAGCAGGACGCGTGCATCGGGGCGCGCGCGCAGCAGCGCGTCGATCAACGGCTGCGCCGCGCGCGTCTCGCCGACCGACACCGCATGCACCCAGATCAGCGGCGCGCGATCGTCGCGCGAGCGGCCCGCGACGTGGCCGAAGCGCTCGCCGATATGCTCGCGATAGCCGCGCTCCTTGCGCGAGCGCACGTAGAGCCGGATGACCGCGGCCGGCGCGACGAGCCACCACAGCGCGCGATAGATCGCCCTCAGCATGCGGCCGCCCGGGTGTGGCGCCGAAGCAGGTGCGCGCTCAAACCAGCGCCCTGCCCGTCAGGCGTTCGAGAATGCCGAGCGGCGCGCACTCGCGGCGGACCATCGCATCGACCGGCAGGAAAAAAGTCTGCTCGAGCATGAACTGGCCGGACATCACAGCGTGCGAAGTCTGATCCGAGAAACATATCCACACGCTGCCCGGCGGAAACGGCATCGTTTGCTGCGGACACGTCTTCTGGTAGTCGAGATCGGCCTTCATCCCGTCGTGCAGGTTCAGCATCAGATGGTCGTACGCGCTGCGCGGCGATTTCGTCACGTGCAGCAGGTTCAGCAGCCACGCCGAGCCCGGGAGTTGCGGCCGGATCGTCGGCAGGAAGCGCTTCGCGACGTCCTCGAACGGCTCGCCGACCCGCCACACGCGCGGCACGCCGGCCGGATTCACGTTCGTGAACACGCGCAGGATGCGCTCGCCGTAGTTCGGCCGCGACGGGAACGCGTCGACGTGCAGCCGGCTGTCGTCCTTGCGCCACGACGTCTGGCGCGTCTCGACCTGCATCAGCCGCAGGCTCGTCGGCGCGACGCGCAGCTTGCCGCGGTATTCGGGAAAGAGGCCGTCGACGAGCGTGCCGGCCTGCTGCTGGAAGCGCGCGACGAGCGCGCGCACGGCCGATTGCGTGACGCTGTCGCCCAGCACGCCGGCGAGCGCGCCGCCGTTCGGCGCGAGGCTGATGTTCTTGCGTTTCGGATCGGCGAGCGCCGGATCGAGCAGCGCTTCCTCGCCGCCTTCGATCGCGAAGCGCAAGTGCGGGAAATACAGCACCTTGCCTTCCTCGACCGCGGCCAGCAACTGCTCGCGCGGCGCCGACAGGTTGTGTCCGCTCCAGTCGGCGGACGGGACTTCGATGATCTGGGATTCGCTCATGATCGGTTCGCGTGTGGACAGCGTTACAGGAGACCGAAGCCCGCGAGCGCCGACTTCACCTGCGCGATCGACGGGGGCTGCCCCGCCGTGCCGAGATTGACGACGTTCGGCGACCAGTAGCCGCCGGTCCGCCAGGCCGTCGCGAAATTGTACAGTTCGATCGTCGGACGCTTCAGCGCGGCCGCGATGTGAACCAGACCTGTGTCAACCCCGACCGTCGCGGCCGCACCGTCGATCAGCCCGACCACGGCCGGCAGCGACAGCTTCGGCGGCACGATCGCCGCCGCGCCGAATTCCTTCGCGAGCCGCTCGCTGGTCGCCCGCTCCGCATCGTTGCCCCACGGCAGCACGAGCGACGCGCCGCGCCGCACGAGCGCCTGGCCGAGCTCGATCCATGCGGCGTCCGGCCACTGCTTGTCGGCGCGCGACGTCGCATGGACGAACACGACGTACGGCACCGGCAGGTTCAGGCCGAGCGCGGCCACCGCGAGCGCCGCCGCGCGCGTGTCGAGGCCGAATTCGACCGGATCGGTCGGGGTCGGCGCCGGGTCGTTCAGCGCGGCCGCGACGAGCTGGCGCGAGCGCTCGACCACGTGCGTGCGCGGCGCGATCGGCACGCGCTTGCGGTAGAAGAAACGCACCGGCCATTCGTAGCCGGCGCCGTCGGTGCGGTTGCCGAGCCCGACGAGCGGGCCGCGCGCCCAGCTCGCGACCCACGCCGTCTTGATGAGGCCCTGGCAGTCGATCACGAGGTCGTACTGCTCGGCGGCGAGCCGCCGGCGGAAGGCGCGGATCTCGCGCCACGTCGCGCCCGAGAACGGCTTCTTACGCCAGCGGCGCAGCGAGAACGGCAGCACGTTGCGCACGCCGTCGACGAGCCGCACGAGGTCGACGAAGCTTTCCTCGACGAGCCAGTCGATCTGCGCATCGGGGTGACGGCGCCGGATATCGGCGATCACCGGCATGTTGTGCACGACGTCGCCCAGCGACGACACGCGCACGATCAGGATCTTTTGCACGCTGAAAAAACGCCGGCTGGCAGCCGGCGACGGACATAAAGGGGGGATTTTATCCCGGCCGAAGGGCCGGATAGACAAAAAGCGGCCGCGCGCCCGGGGCGCGCGCCGCTTTTCGGGATATGCACGGCCGACGAACGGCCGTCGTACGGGCGGCCCGCCGGCCGCCGGCGCTCAGAACGGCAGCTTGACGTCCGGCTTCGCGGCCGTCAGCACGCGGCGGAAGTCTTCCTGGATACGCTTGAGCCCTTCCTGCGTCTCGGCCTCGAAACGCATCACGACGACCGGCGTCGTGTTCGACGAACGCGCGAGACCGAAGCCGTCCGGGTACTCGACGCGCAGGCCGTCGATCGTCACGACTTCCTCGGCGCCGTCGAACTTCGCCTCTTTCTGCAGCTTGTCGATCAGGCGGAAATTCTCGCCTTCGTCGAGCCAGAGCTGCAGTTCGGGCGTGCTCATCGCGTCCGGCAGGCCGTTGAGCAGCGCGCTCGGATCGGCCGTCTTCGCGAGGATCTCGAGCAGCCGTGCGCCCGTGTACAGCCCGTCGTCGAAGCCGTACCAGCGATCCTTGAAGAACACGTGGCCGCTCATTTCGCCGGCGAGCGGCGCACCCGTCTCGCGCAGCTTCGCCTTCACGAGCGAGTGGCCCGTCTTCCACATCAGCGGCTCGCCGCCCTTCGACTTCACCCACTGCGCGAGGTGGCGCGTGCACTTCACGTCGTAGATGATCTGGGCGCCCGGGTTGCGCGACAGCACCTCTTCCGCGAACAGCATCAGCTGGCGGTCCGGATAGATGATCTGGCCGTCCTTCGTGACGACGCCCAGGCGGTCGCCGTCGCCGTCGAACGCGAAGCCGAGCTCCGCATCGGTGTCCTTCAGCGCCTGGATCACGTCCTGCAGGTTTTCCGGGTGGGCGGGATCGGGGTGGTGGTTCGGGAACGTGCCGTCGATGTCGGTGAAGCGCTCGACGAGTTCGCAGCCGAGCGCCTTGAACAGGCGCGTCGCGAGCGGGCCCGCGACGCCGTTGCCGGCGTCGACCACGAGCTTCAGCGGCCGGGCGAGCTTCACGTCGCCCACGATGCGTGCGATGTATTGGTCCGCGACGTCGATCGCTTCATACGTGCCGCTGCCCGTCTCGAACCGCTCGTCGACGATGCGACGGTACAGCGCCTGGATCTGCTCGCCGTAAATCGCGGCGCCGCGCAGCACCATCTTGAAGCCGTTGTAGTCGGGCGGGTTGTGACTGCCCGTGACGACGATGCACGAATCGACGCGGCGCTCGCCGCCCTTCAGCGCCAGCGGCACGTTCGCCGCGAAATAACCGACCGGCGTCGGCACCATGCCGACGTCCACGACGTCGACCCCGGCCGCACGCAGGCCGTCGGCCAGCGCGCCGACCAGCTCCGGCCCGGACAGGCGGCCGTCGCGCGCGACGACGACCGCATCGCCGCCCTGCGCACGCACTTCGCTGCCGAATGCCCGGCCGATGCCGCGCGCGGTGTCGACGTCGAGTGTCTTGCCGACCACGCCACGAATGTCATATGCCTTGAAGATGGATTGGGAAATCATCGATTCTCTTCTCTCGGTTGCGTGCATGGAAAATTGTCTGGCTTGCGCGGCCGCCGCTCGCGGGTGCCGCACATGATACGTGGCTGCCGGCACGACACGGCGAGCAACGGCTGGAGCAGCCGCGATCCCACTTATAATCGCGGGTTTTGATGACGCGCATGTCGCCCATTTTAATGCCTAGCCGTCCCGCCGCCGCCCACCCGCCGTTTCCGGCCGCCCGCCGCGCGCGCCGCCGCTGCCGCGCATGCTGAAGCGCTTCGGCAACCCGGACGTCGCGAAGGCCGTCGCGAACCTCGTCTGGCTGGGGCTCGAACGGCTCACGCAGATCGGCGTCGCGATCGCGATCAGCGGCCTGCTGGCCCGTTATTTCGGGCCAGATGTGTTCGGCAAATGGCAGTATGCGAATACGCTTCTCCTGGTACTGGCGCCGCTCACCTGGGTGTGCGGCGCGGAAATCCTCGTCCCGACCATCGTCCAGCGCCCGCCCGCCCAGCTCGGCGCGGTGCTCGGCAGCGCGTTCGTGCTGCGCATCGCCGTGTCGGCCGCCGCGCTCGTCGCGACCTGGATCGCGATCGCCGCGGGCGCCTTCGACCCGCTGGTCGGCGCGATGCTCGCGGGCCTGGCGGTCACGATGGTGTTCCGCGAGCCGTTCGTCGGCGTGATCAACGCGTGGCTGCAGAGCATGACCTACAGCAAGCCGCAGCTCGTCACCAGCATGGTCACCGCGCTCGCCAAGGCGCTGCTCGTCTGGCTGCTGGTGCGCGCGGCCGCCGGCCCCGCCCGCTTCGCGTGGCTGTGGGCGCTGGAAGCCGCCGCGATCGGCTTCGCGCTGCTGCTGTACTACCGTCACCGTAACGGCGGTGCGCTCGGCTGGACGTTCGATACCCCGCTGTTCCGGCACTTTGCGACGGCCGGCACCGTGTTCTGGCTCGGTCTCATCTGCATGTACCTGTTCCTGAAGCTCGACCGCCTGATGCTCGAGCGCCACGTGTCGTTCGCCGACCTCGGCCGCTATTCGGCCGCGCAGCAGCTCAACGAGAACTGGATCACGCTCGCGCTGATGCTCGCGCAGACGATCGCGCCCGCCTTCGTCTACCGCGTGCAGGACGTCGCCCGGCTGCGCCGCAACATCGTCCGGCTGATCGCGATGACGGCCGGCCTGATGACCGCCGGCGCGCTCGTGCTCGACGCGGCCGCCCCGCTGATCGTCGGCAAGGTGTTCGGCCGCGGCTACGAGGCGTCGGTCGACATCTTCCGCTGGGCCGTCTGGCTGTCCGTGCCGGCCGGCATCGAGGCGATAGGCAATCTTATCGTTCTCAAATATCAAGCAAAATTCGTGTTGCTGACGAAATGGCTGCTCGCGCTGGCGATCGCCGCGCTCGTCAACCTGTTCGCGATCCCGCGGCTCGGCCTGTACGGCGCGCTCGTCGGGCTGGCGGCCGGCTATCTGGCCGCCGCCGCCGTCAACTTCTATTACATCCGTTTCAAGCTGCGAACATGACGTCCCCCGATTGCCCGCCCCCGCTCGACGACGTGGCCGTGCTGATGCCGGCCTACAACGGGCACGACGACGTCGCCCGCACCCTCGCGTCGTTTCGCGAGGATGCGCCCGTGCACGTGCTGATCGTCGACGACGGCAGCACGCCGCCGATCGCCGCGCCCGACTTGCCGGGCCTGTCGATCGACGTGCTGCGCATGCCGCGCAACGGCGGCATCGAACGCGCGCTGGCGGCCGGCATCGATGCGCTCGCGGCGCGCGGCTTCCGCTACGCGGCCCGCATCGACGCGGGCGATCTCGCCGCGCCGCAGCGCCTCGCGAAAGAACGCGCCTATCTCGGCGCCCACCCGCGCGTGGCCTGCGTCGGCATGTGGACGCAGGTCGTGTCGCGCGCCGGCGAGCCGCGCTTCATGCTGACACCGCCCGCCGATCCGCGCACGCTGCGCCGCACCCGCTTCCTGCGCTCGCCGCTCGTGCATCCGTCGGTCATGTTGCGCATCGACGCCGTGCGCGAAGTGGGCAACTATCGCGCGAAGTACCGCGCGGCCGAGGATCTCGATCTTTTTTTACGGTTAATGCAACGCTACGATTGCGCGAACCTGCCGGAACTCGGCCTGTATTACGAGCTCAACGAGGGCGGGATCAGTGCGACCAAACGTCGGCGCCAGCTGGTGTCGACGCTCACGCTGCTGCTGCGCCACTTCAACGTGCTGAACCCGTACGACTGGGCCGGCCTCGCCAAGAACCTGCTGCATTTCGTGACGCCGTACCGTACGCTGCAGCGGATCAAGCAGACGCTGTTCGCCGCGCGGCCATCCGCCTGACGCGTATCCGGCCCGTTCGGCAATTTCGACGCTTTATTTTTTCTTTTTTTCATGTCCGCCACCTCCCCGCTGCGCATCGCGCTCGTCTGCAACACGGCCTGGGCGATCCATACGTACCGCCACGGGCTGATCCGCGCGCTCGTCGCGCGCGGCGCCGAGGTCGTCGTGATCGCGCCGCACGACCGTACGGTGCCGCTGCTCGAGCAGATGGGCTGCCGCTACGTGGCGCTCGCGGTCGCGTCGAAAGGCACGAGCCCGCGCGAGGATCTCGGCACGCTCGCCGCGCTGGTGCGCCACTACCGCGCGCTGCGGCCCGATCTCGTGTTCCATTACACGATCAAGCCGAACATCTACGGCTCGGTGGCCGCGTGGCTCGCGCGCGTGCCGTCGATCGCGGTGACGACGGGGCTCGGTTACGTATTCATCCAGAAGAGCCGCGCGGCGAGCGTCGCGAAACGCCTCTACCGGTTCGCGTTCCGCTTCCCCCGCGAAGTCTGGTTCCTGAACCGCGACGATCTCGCGACCTTCGCCGACGAACGGCTGCTCGCGCATCCCGAGCGCGCGCGGCTGCTGCACGGCGAAGGCGTCGATCTCGAGCAGTTCGCGCCCGTGCCGCTGCCCGCCGGCGACGCGCCCGTCTTCATCCTGATCGGCCGGCTGCTGTGGGACAAGGGCGTGCGCGAATACGTCGACGCCGCGCGCCGCGTGCGCGAGCGCTACCCGAACGCGCGCTTCCAATTGCTCGGGCCGCTCGGCGTCGACAATCCGAGCGCGATCGGTCGCGCGGATGTCGACGCGTGGGTCGCCGAAGGCGTCGTCGAGTATCTCGGCGAAGCGCACGACGTGCGCCCGCACATCGCGGCGGCCGATTGCGTCGTGCTGCCGTCGTACCGCGAAGGCGTGCCGCGCACGCTGATGGAGGCATCGGCGATGGGCCGGCCGATCGTCGCGACCGACGTGCCGGGCTGCCGCGACGTCGTCGCCGACGGCGAAACGGGCTTCCTGTGCCGCGTGCGCGACAGCGGGAGCCTCGCGGAGCAACTGAATCGCATGATCGCGCTCGGGCCGCAAGGCCGTGCGGCGATGGGCGCACGCGGCCGGCACAAGGTCGCGGCGGAATTCGACGAACAGCAGGTCGTCGAACGTTACCGGGAGACCATCCATTCGTTGACAGGATTCACACTCTGAAGGAGCGCATCAGCAATGACCGCTAAAGGCACCATCCTCGTCACCGGCGGCGCCGGCTATATCGGCTCGCACACGGCCGTCGAACTGCTCGACAACGGCTACGACGTCGTGATCGTCGACAACCTCGTCAACAGCAAGGCCGAGTCCGTGCGCCGGATCGAGCAGATCACGGGCAAGACGCCCGCGTTCCACCAGGTCGACGTGTGCGACGAAGCCGCGCTCGCGAAGGTGTTCGACGCGCACCCGATCACCGGCACGATTCACTTCGCGGCGCTCAAGGCCGTCGGCGAATCGGTCGCGAAGCCGCTCGAGTACTACCAGAACAACATCGGCGGCCTGCTCGCCGTGCTCAAGGTCATGCGCGAGCGCAACGTCAGGCAGTTCGTGTTCAGTTCGTCCGCGACCGTGTACGGCGTGCCCGAGCGCTCGCCGATCGACGAATCGTTCCCGCTGTCCGCGACCAACCCGTACGGCCAGTCGAAGCTGATCGCCGAGCAGATCCTGCGCGATCTCGAGGTGTCCGATCCGTCGTGGCGCATCGCGACGCTGCGCTACTTCAACCCCGTCGGCGCGCATGCGAGCGGGCTGATCGGCGAGGATCCGGCCGGCATTCCGAACAACCTGATGCCGTACGTCGCGCAGGTCGCGGTCGGCAAGCTGGAGAAGCTGCGCGTGTTCGGCTCCGACTACCCGACGCCGGACGGCACCGGCGTGCGCGACTACATCCACGTCGTCGATCTCGCGAAGGGGCACATCGCCGCGCTCGACGCGCTCGCCAGGCGCGACGCGAGCTTCGTCGTGAACCTCGGCACCGGCCAGGGCTACAGCGTGCTGGAAGTCGTGCGTGCGTTCGAGAAGGCGTCGGGCCGCCCGGTGCCGTACGAACTCGTCGCGCGCCGCCCGGGCGACATCGCCGAGTGCTATGCGAACCCGCAGGCCGCGGCCGACATCATCGGCTGGCGTGCGACGCTCGGCATCGAGGAAATGTGCGCCGACCACTGGCGATGGCAGGAGGCGAACCCGCGCGGTTTTGTATAATCCGCTGTCCATTTTTCGAGCGATCCCATGCTCAGCTTCGCGTCCGGCTTCATCGTCTCCTTGCTCGTCACGCTGTTCATCGTGCGCTACGCGCACCTTCACGAGAAATTCTCGATCGACAGCGATCTGGCCGGCGTGCAGAAATTCCACGTGCGGCCGGTGCCGCGGGTGGGGGGCATCGGGATCCTCGCCGGCGTCGTCGTGGCCGGGCTACTCGTATCGCGGCGCTATCCGACGATCGCCGGCAGCATTCTCGGGATCGCGGCCTGCGGGTTGCCGGCGTTCCTGTCCGGCCTCGTCGAGGACCTGACCAAGCGCGTGTCGCCGCGCGCGCGGCTGCTCTGCACGATGGGCGCGGCCGCGCTGGCGTTCTGGCTGATGGGCATCGCGGTCAAGCGCATCAGCGTGCCGCCGCTCGATTTCCTGCTCGGGTATGTCGCCATCTCGGCGTTCATCACGGTGCTCGCGGTCGCCGCGCTCGCGAATGCGATCAACATCATCGACGGCTTCAACGGGCTCGCGTCGATGGTCAGCTTCATGATGTTCGCGTCGCTCGCGTACGTCGCGTTCCACGTCAACGACCCGGTCGTGATGTCCGCGTCGATCATCATGATGGGCGCCGTGCTCGGCTTCTTCCTGTGGAATTTCCCGGCCGGGCTGATCTTCCTCGGCGACGGCGGCGCGTATTTCATCGGGTTCATGCTCGCGGAGCTCGCGATCATGCTCGTGATGCGCAATCGCGAAGTGTCCGCGTGGTACCCGGTGCTGCTGTTCATGTATCCGATCTTCGAGACCTGCTTCTCGATCTACCGGAAGAAGTTCATTCGCGGGATGTCGCCGGGGATTCCGGACGGCGTGCACCTGCATATGCTCGTGTACAAGCGGCTGATGCGGTGGGCCGTGGGGACGAAGCATGCGCACGATCTGACGCGACGCAATTCGCTGACTTCACCTTATCTGTGGCTGCTGTGCCTCGTCGCGGTGATTCCGGCGACGCTGTTCTGGCGGCATACGGTGCATCTGTTCGTGTTCGTCGTGCTGTTCGCGCTCACTTATGTCTGGCTTTATCTCAGTATCGTGCGGTTCAGGGCGCCCAGATGGATGGTCGTGCGCAAGCACCGACGGAGCCGGTGAGCGATACGCCGCTTCCAGACAAAAAAAGCGCCCTGCCGGGCGCTTTTTTTATTCGTCGCAACGTGCGACTCGCAGACTGATCGCATCACCCGTTCGATGCGACGCGCACCGACGGCACGCTCTGCAACACGGGGGCAACGGCCGTCTGGTATTCCGGCACCCAGCGCCGCAGATCGCGCCGCACTTCGTCGTCGGACAACACGCGATGCTGCATCAACCACGGCAGCAATTCATCGAGCAGGTTGTCCGGTACTTCGCGCGCGCGCGCGATCCGCAGTTTCGGGTGCGGCGTACGCGTCGTCGCCTCATCGTCCGCCAGCAGTTCCTCGTACAGCTTCTCGCCCGGCCGCAGCCCGGTGAACTCGATGCGGATCTGCTCTTCCGAGAAGCCGTACAGGCGGATCAGGTCGCACGCGAGATCGACGATCTTCACCGGCTCGCCCATGTCGAGAATGAAGATCTCGCCGCCCTGCCCCATGCTCGACGCCTGCAGCACGAGCTGCGACGCTTCCGGAATCGTCATGAAGAAACGCGTGATTTCCGGATGCGTGACCGTCACCGGGCCACCCTTCGCGATCTGCTGCTGGAACTTCGGGATCACGCTGCCCGCGCTGCCGAGCACGTTGCCGAATCGCACCGTCTCGAACTGCGTGCGCCCGCTCGTCTGCTGCAACGCCTGGCACGCCATTTCGGCGAGGCGCTTGCTCGCGCCCATCACGTTGGTCGGATTGACGGCCTTGTCGGTCGAGATCAGCACGAAATGACGCACGTCGTGGCGAATCGCCGCGCGCGCCACGCGATAGGTGCCGAGCACGTTGTTGCGCAGCGCCTGCCACGCGTTGTGCTCTTCCATCAGCGGCACGTGCTTGTAGGCGGCCGCATGGAACACGATGTGCGGCGCATGGCGCGACATCACCTGGTCGAGCAGCAGCGAATCCTTCGCATCGCCGATGATCGGCAGGACCGGAAGATCCGGGAAGCGCTCGCGCAGCTCCTCCGTCAGCCGATACATCGCGTATTCGGACAGGTCGAACGCGACGAGCTGCGCCGGCGCGAAGCGCAGGATCTGCCGGCACAGCTCGGAGCCGATCGAGCCGCCCGCGCCCGTCACCATCACGACGCG
The DNA here is from genome assembly GCF_001532755.1 of Burkholderia sp. MSMB2157WGS. Classification (NCBI taxonomy): domain Bacteria; kingdom Pseudomonadati; phylum Pseudomonadota; class Betaproteobacteria; order Burkholderiales; family Burkholderiaceae; genus Burkholderia; species Burkholderia sp. MSMB2157WGS. The sequence goes on from NZ_LPJG01000011.1 coordinate 474,626, forward strand.
GCCGCGCAGCAGCGCCTCGACGTGCGGCGTGTCGATCGTCACGGCATCGCGGCCGAGCAGATCCTCGAGATCGATGTTCCGCACCTGCGACAGGAAGCCCTGCCCCGGCATCAGTGCGGTCAGCGAAGGCAGCACCATCGCCTTGACGCCGGCGCGCACGCACAGCGTCGCGACGCGACGCTGGGTTTCGACCGACGCCGACGGAATCGCGATGATCGCGTATTCGACCTTCATCGCATCGGTCCAGTGCTTGAGATCGTTGAACGAGCCGAGCACCTTGTAGCCGTAGATTTCGCGGCCCTGCTTCGTGACGTCGTCGTCGAGCAGGCCGACGAGGCGCCATTCGCCGGAGCGCGACAGTTCGCGCGCAAGGCTCGCGCCGGCCGTGCCGGCGCCGAGCACCAGCACCGGCTTGCCCTTGCCGACGAGCCCGCCGTACAGGTAGTACTCCTTGGTCGCGCGATACAGCGCGCGTGCGCCGCCCATCGCCAGGAACAGCATCAGCGGCGACACGAGCAGCACCGAGCGCGGAATGATCGGCTGCGGCTGGAACATCACGGCGCCGATCATCACGATCACGCCGCCGCCGACTACGGCCTTCGCAATGCGCATCAAGTCGGGCAGGCTCGCGAACACCCACAGCCCGCGGTACAGGCCGAACCCGTGAAACATCAGTGCGTAGACGGGCAGCACCCACGTCAACGCCATCATCGCGCCGCTCAGGAAATCATGCGGAACGCTGCCGTTGAATCGCACGAGATAAGCAAACAACCAGGCGGCAACAACGGCCGTCAGGTCGAACAGGAAAGCACTCAGGGACAGCCAAGATGCTCTGGATCGCAACATCGGCGGGAAACCTCAAGAATTGTTTTCGGCGGCCGCTTGAAACCGGTGCCAGCGTCTGTCGATCAACCATCCGAACCACGCCAGGACGCCATACCACGCGAGGAACGACAGCCATTGCTGCAGTTCGGGGCGGCCCTTTGCCCATACGGCCAGAATTATGCCCGCGAGCATGATGAGGTACCAATAAAGCGCGGTCCGACCGTGACCTATGCCCGATCGGACCATCCTTTGATAATAGTGCTCACGGTGTGCTTGCCAGAACTTTTCGCCACGTAACAGACGTCTCAAAAGTGTTACAGATGCGTCAGCAATAAAGGGCGCGAATACCATCGCGGGGAACCAGATCGGCCAGACATCGGTACGCCAGCCCCAGTAGCCCAGCGCGCCGGCCAGGAAGCCGAGCGGAATCGAGCCGGCGTCGCCGAGAAACAGCCTCGCCGGGTGGAAATTGAGCAGAAGAAAGCCCAGCGCCGCGCCGGCGACCGTCGCCCCGGAAACAACGAGATCGGGCGACGCCTGTGCGCCGCTAAGCGCCGCGACCGCGTACCCGCCGAAGCCGAACAGCGCCATGCCGCCCGCGAGGCCGTCGGCGCCATCCATGAAGTTGTACAGGTTCGTCAGCCAGACCATTGCGAAACCCACGCCGGCGAGCAGCCACCAGGGCGCATCGGCCGGGAACACGACGATCAGCGCGACGACTGCCACGAGGTGCGCCGAGAACCGCACACGGGCCGGCAGCCCGCGCCGGTCGTCGATCTGCGACATCGCAGCCAGCCCGGCAGCGGCGATCGCGATCAGCCACAGTCGCGGCGCCAGCGTGAGCAGCGCAACGACACAAACCGGCACGATGCCCCATCCGCCGACTCGCGGTGTCGGCAGCGTATGGAGCGAACGATCGTTCGGGATGTCGGTGGCAAGACGCCAGGCCAATCCGGTAGCGAGCAGTACGCGGAGAATCGTCGTCGAGGCGAATGCGGCGGCCAGAGCCACCGCGGCCGTGGTGAGCCAAGTGGGATTCGCGAGAAGCATGTGGCTTTTATTTTCGTGTATCGCGCGAACGATACCATGCGGCGGTCGCTTCGAGGCCCTGGCGGGTCGTATAGGGTGGATGCCAGTCGAGCACGCGCTTGATCCGGCCGGTGTCGAGCTGGAGGCTACCGGTCAGGCGGTCGATGGCCGCACTGCGACCGGTCAGCTTTCCGAGCGCACGCAACAGCGCCGGCGGCACCGCGATCAGCCGCGCTGGCTTGCCGAGCGCGCCGCCGACGAGACGCAGCAGATCCGCGACCGTCGGCGCATCGTCGTCGGCGACATGAAAGCACTCGCCGGCGGCGCGCGGGTCGATTGCGCAACGCAGCAAAGCGTCGGCGAGATTGTCGACGTAGACGATGCTGCGGCGCGCTGAAACCGCGCCGAGCGGCAGCGGGACTCCACGTGCGACGGCATCCATCATTCGCAGGAAGTTGGCCCGGACAGTTGGGCCGTAGACAAGCGGCGGACGCACGACGACGACGTCGAGCCCGACCGACGCGCCGAATTGCGCGAGTTGCCGTTCCGCACGCAGCTTCGAACGGCCGTATGCATCCTGCGGGTCGGGGTCGAACGCTTCCGACAGTGGTACTCCGCCGTCGCCCTCGCCGACTGCCTTGATGCTGCTCGCGAACACGATGCGACGCACACCGTGATGGCGCGCGGCGTCGGCGAGACGCAACGTGCCGGCGACGTTGGTGGCATCGAACGCAGCGTCGGGATCGGGGGATTCGTCACGCATGACGTGCACGCGGGCGGCGAGATGGATCACGCAATCGGCGGCCACGTCGGCAGGCCACGCTTCATCCACACCCGCGAAATCGGCGGTGTCGTGGATCCATTCGCGCACGCCGTCGATGCAGCCGCCCGGACGTCGAATCAACGCGGTTACGGTGTTCCCGGCTTGCAACGCGAGTCGGCAAACGGCCCGGCCGACGAAGCCGTTCGCGCCGGTGACGACGAGGTGACTCACCAGAGCCTCCAGCCGAAGCGGTTGTAGAACTTGAAGGCCGATGCCGCGAACATGCGGATATGCGCGAAGCCCTTGCGCGATGCGCCGCCGCCGTGATGGATCACGCGCACCGACGGGACGTAGGCGACGCGGGCGACGTCGTGGGTGCGCAGGCTGAGGTCGTAGTCTTCGAAGTACAGGAAATAGCGCGGGTCGAAACCGCCGAGTTTCTTCAGGACTTCAGTGCGGAACAGCATGAAGCAGCCGCTGACGATGGGGGGATCCCACACGACGTCGCGGTCGTTGATCACGTCGCGCATTTCGTAGCGGGCGAGGCGGTTGGCGAACCAGCGGCGCATGCGCGCCGGGAGAAAGCCTCGGACCAGCAGGTCGAACAACGCCGGAAAGCGCCGGCAAAGATACTGCGCGTGACCGCGATCGTCACCGATCCAAGGCGTCAGCAAACCGACCTCCGGATGCGCGTCGAGGAAATCGAGCGCGCGGACCAGCGCGTCTCGCTCGATGTCGATATCGGGATTGAGAATCAGATGGTAAGTACTGTCGGTCGCGTCGATGGCAAGGTTGTGGCCTCGTCCGTAACCGACGTTGCCGTGTCCCGTGAGCGTTTTGTAGTCGATCTCCGCCGTGCCGAGGCCGCTCCGGATCTCGGCGAGCGCCGTCGCCTCCCCTCCGTTGTCGACAAGGAATGCGTCGACAGCGCATTGAGGAGATAAATGCCCGAGTGCCCGTCGGGCGGTCTGGACGCTGGACAAGGTCCGAGTCAGCAGCGCGCGGTCGGGACGAAACGTCACGATCGATATCGACAGGCGCCGCTTGCCGATCGGTTCGAGCACTCCGCGCGCAGCGGAGGGTGAAGAATGAGAGACCACGTTATTTATAACGAAACCAATGACGGATGCACATGGCGAAGTGTGCCACACTCGTCGTCCGCTACCCGACGCCCCCACTCGCATATATCGATGCGCATGCGTCGCAAACGGAGCGAACTTGCGGCCGCGCGGTTGGCGGCGTGAAACTCCGTATCGCACACCATCAACGCCACCACGCGCTCACACGGCGATCACGCCCACGCGCGAGCGAAACGACCGGCGCCGTTACTTGCGCGCCGAAGCCAGCCGGACGAGAAAACGCAGTGGTTTCGTGATCCGCCACGACTTCGATCGAAGAATCTCGCGCACCGTACTCTCGGCCCGCTCCAGCGCCATGCGTCGCTCGGCCGACTCCGCCTCGTAGACCGCGATGATGCGATCCCGCGATTCGACCGACTCTGCTGATACGCACTGTGCGTCGTTCGCGATCACGAGTTCGGCACGGAGCTCTGCTTCAGCAGCGGCGGCCAACTCCGCACGCGCCTGCCAATCACGCACTTCGCTCGCCAGCACGTCGATATGCTGTTGCTGCGTGTCGATGCACTGTTGCCGCGTCTCGATTTCGCCGGGATGCGCGGCCGCCTCGGTGGTCAGCACTGCTATGCCCTGTTCAAGCTGGCACTCGAGCCGCAAAAACAGAGCGATATCGTCGAGATCTGCCTGCGCCTGCGCGATGACCGGCTGTGCGCGTCGCTCGAATGCCTGGTCGTTTATCTGCACTGCGGATTCCAGAACACCGAACATCGCGCTTACGTGCCGCTCGATTGCATTTGCATTCGAAAGGTCGCCGGACTCGAAACGCGTGTGCTGCGGACCGCCGCCCAGAAAGTCCCGTTCGAATGCCAGCACCGGCGCCTCATCGCGTGGCAGTCCGAGATGCGTCGACATGCGTTCCAGCTCGGCACGCGAATCCTCCATCAGCTTGTCGTAATTGACGAGCACGCACCACGCGCCTTTTGTTGTGCCGAATGGAGGAGTGGTATGGAGCAGCCAAAGCAGAAACAACTTCTCGACGGGAATTCGTTCCGCTTCGCCGCGCCCGCCCCACACTCATCGGATTCCGAATCGCCGGCACATAGACGACGCGTACGCCGAAACTATCGGACACGGGTTTCCCAAAAGACAACAATCGCGAGATGCATGGATTCTTCATCGCGAAAATCTTGTTCTCGCACTTAGTCGCGAGAAGTTCGCTCGCCCGCTCGCGAATCGACCGAAGGCTCGCTTCGTCGATCCTTCGAATTCGATCAGAGCAAGACTATGCCAATCGGCGCCTGCCAGCGCCAGGATCTCCTGATCGATTGCATAGACGTTGAGATCCTCGAAGAATCGTTTGTCGTTGACGCCTGACACCGCCGGCATAAGGTTGTGGCCGAACTCGGCGTCCATGACCTCCATTGCGCGAGTGATGACGCTCGTACCGCTTCGTGCATGCCCAATACGACGACGAGCGTGGTCGCATGCGACAGATTATTTTCAAGGGTTCAATTCCATGAAGGGGGGGAGATGATTTTGCGATGGCGCTGACACCGGAAATACATAGATCCAGCAAGGCCCGCTCAATCAGACAACCGTCGCTTGCTGCGCGATGCAACAGATTGGGGCGACGCGCAAATAGGGTCGGCAAATCGACGGAAGATTCTGTCGCACATGCAGACAATGCACTAAATTGCAACAATTTGAAATAAAGCTTGCCGCTCAAGACAACTTCCGGGAACCAGTCGAAGGGAACGGGTTGGTCGCTTCGCGGTAGCCACGAACGCGGATCCGCCAGACATGCGACATAGGTCGATGGCGGCTAGAACGCCCACATTTCGGACCGAAATGCTATCTCCTCGGCGAAAAATTTGCCTGATTTATCTGATATGTGCGGTCGGCGTCCCGGCCCTATTGCGCTCTAACCGGTCACTCCTTTCAGACGATTTGCCCGCGCCCCGCGCTTACATGCGCTGAAGAGCGCAAAATCGGGCCATCGCCTGCGAGCCGGTCGCCGCGGCCACGGACTCGTACGTCAAACAAGGTCAGGCGCCCCGGGCCCCACCCTTTTTTGCTGCATTGCCCGGGGTTACAATGCCGCGATGCCGTGTCCTACCTCAAGCAAGTTGATGACCAGAGCAATGTTGATCCCCGTCATTCTGTCCGGCGGTGCCGGCACGCGACTGTGGCCGGTTTCCCGCGAGGGTTGCCCCAAACCTTTCATGAAGCTGGCGGACGGGGAGAGTCTGCTGCTCAAGACATACCGCCGGGCCGCCGCTGCGGCCGGCAACGCGAGCGAAAATGCAGAAATCCTGACAGTCACCAATCGCGACTACTACTTCATGAGCAAGGATGAACTGACGCTGGCCAAGGTGGACCGGCGCAGTAGTTTCCTGCTCGAGCCGGCCGGGCGCAACACGGCACCCGCCGTCGCGCTTGCTGCGCACAGTGTTGCAGCCAAACATGGCCGCGACGCATTGATGCTGGTGCTGTCGGCCGACCATCTTATCCAAGATCAGCATAGCTTCGTGCAGGCCGTCAACGCTGCCGTCAGCCTGGCCGGACAAGGTTATCTCGCCACGTTCGGCATCGTGCCGACCGCGCCGGAAACCGGCTTCGGCTATATCGAAGCCGGCACGACACTCGGTCAAGGCAAACGCGCATTACGCTTCGTCGAGAAGCCCGACCTGAACACGGCCAGCGAATATCTGCAGGCAGGCAACTTCTATTGGAACTCGGGGATGTTCTGTTTCAAGGCCGGCACAATTCTCGACGAGATGGCGCGATATGCACCCGACGTTGCAAAGGCCGTCGAAGCCTGTTGGGAATCCATGTCGCACGACGGCGCAATGCTCGAAATCCCTTCGGAATCCTTCTCGCTGGTTCCCGACATCTCCATCGACTACGCCGTGATGGAACACTCCGACAAGGTCGCAGTCGTACCGGCCGACTTCGGCTGGAGCGACATCGGTTCGTGGGTAGCCGTCCGCGAGCTATCCGCTCCCGATGCTGACAACAACCGCGCGACGGGTGACGCGATCTTCGTCGACAGCCACAATACTTACGTGCATGGCCGCGATCGAATGGTCGCTGCGGTAGGCGTTGAGAACCTGATGATCATCGACACGCCGGACGCGCTGCTGGTCGCTCATCCTGACAAGGCTCAGGAGGTGAAGAAGGTTGTGGCCCGGCTCAAGAAGCAGGACCACGACGCGTACAAGCTGCACCGCACGGTTAGCCGCCCGTGGGGCACCTATACCGTCCTGGAGGAAGGCACGCGCTTCAAGATCAAGCGGATCGAGGTCAAGCCGGGCTGCAGCCTGAGCTTGCAAATGCACCACCATCGCAGCGAGCACTGGATCGTCGTGAGCGGCATGGCCAAGGTCGTCAACGGCGAGCACGAGCTGTTCGTCAGCACCAACGAGTCCACGTACATTCCCGCCGGTCACAAGCACCGTCTCGAAAATCCGGGCGTACTGGATCTCGTGATGATCGAAGTGCAAAGCGGGGAATATCTCGGTGAAGACGACATCGTGCGCTTCCAGGACAACTACGGACGCGTCTGATAGTGAACACGCTTCGCTTGTACCGCTCGCTCTGCACACCCCCCATCGCGGCCTGACCATTCATGACATTGATTTCCTTCGCACAGAACCAAGAAGACGTCATGCTTTGGCGCGCGCTCGGGCACGTCCGCAACGGGTTCTATATCGATGTCGGAGCGGCAGACCCGGTCGACCTGTCGGTAACCAAGCTCTTCTACGATCATGGCTGGCACGGCATCAATCTGGAGCCGCAATCAGCCTATTTCACGATGCTGACGGCGGCTCGGCCCCACGACATCAATCTGCAGCTCGCCGCCGGCCGCGAAGCGACTTCACACGTATTTCACCGGATCGACGGCACCGGCCTCTCGACTTTCGACGCCGAGATCGCAGCCCGCCATCGCGCGAACGGCTGGACCGTCGTGGAAGAGAACGTCGAAGCACTTCCGCTGGCCGAAATCTGCCAACGATATCGTCCCAACGGTCCCATCCATTTCCTGAAAATCGATGTGGAAGGCGCAGAAGGCGATGTGCTCGCCGGCGCCGATTTCCGTCGCTTCCGACCGTGGATCGTGCTGGTCGAAGCAACCCTGCCCTTGTCGCAGGAACAGTCCCATGCCTGGGAACCAACACTCACGTCACAAGGCTACAGCTTCGTCTGGTTCGACGGCTTGAACCGTTTCTATGTCGCGGACGAAATGAGGAATGAGTTGGCCAAGCATTTCCTCACCCCGCCCAATGTTTTCGACGGCTTCATGGTTTCCGCGCAACTTGCGCAACGCGCTGAACATGCGGAACAGGAGCTGCAGCGCGTGCGCGATCAGGCGGCCAATGAGATTCGTCAGGCTCGCGAGCAGGCCGCGCAGGAAATGCAGCAGGTTCGCGACCGGGCCGCCGAGACACTGCGCGAAGCCAACGCACTCAACCGAAACGCGATTCTTGCAGTCGAACAGTCCGCGCGGGACGCGGACGCCGCAAGCCGCCGCGCGGAAGAAGCCGTGCAGCAGATGACGCAGACCCTCGACGAGATTACGCGGCAGTCCGATGCGGCGCTGGCCGAACAGGCGCGGCGCAACGACGCAGTGCGCCGCGCTGCGCAGCAGTCCGACGAGCGTGTGGCCGCGATGCTGAACAGCACGTCATGGCGCATGACGGCGCCGCTGCGCGCAGCGGTGGTCCGTATTCCGAATTCTGTTCGTTCTACGCTACGCCGCGGGGCCAAGGCGCTGTGGTGGGCAGCGACGCCCCATCGGATGCCCGCGCGCATCGCCTTTTTGCGCGCACGACGCCAACAGGCGCTGGTTCAAGCCAGCACGGCGGCCGTGCATGCGCCGGGAGTACTTGATGCCCCGCAGGGCCGGCCAGTAACCGACGCGATCATCGAGTATCGCAAAGCGACGCGCCATGGCCGCGAAGTCGCCTTATTCGTGACGCACTCCCCGGACGGCAAGCTCAAACCGCATGTGCGTCCCTACATCGCGGCGCTGCGTCGTCTGGGCATCGACGTCACGCTGATCGTAGCCGCCGATTCGGCATGGTTCGATTCGGACGCGTTGCCACTAGACGAGATCGATACGCTGGTGGTGCGGGAGAACCTCGGGCTTGACTTTGCCGCGTGGGCGCATGTGATGCAACTTGAGCCGGAATTGTTCGATGCCGAAGCGCTCTACCTGCTCAACGACAGCTTGATCGGTCCTATCAACGACGCGTCCTTCGAGAAGATGCTGGCTCGTCTGCGCTCGGAGCCGGCAGACATGGTCGGCCTGACGGAGAGCTGGGAACATCAATGGCACGTCCAGAGCTTTTTCCTTGCGCTTCGACGTCGCGCACTCGCGTCCCCCATCCTGCAGGGCTTCTTCAGCAACGTGGTAATCCTGCCCACGAAGGATGACGTCATCCAGCGATATGAAATCACGCTCGCCCCGACGCTGCGTGACGGCGGGATATCCCATGCCGTGTTGTTCCCATCCGCGAATCGCAACAACCGCACGCTGTTCGATTGGAAGAACCTGATCGACGACGGTTTCCCGTTCGTCAAGGTCATGGCGCTACGCGACAAGATCGACGGGGTGGACACGAGCGACTGGCGCAACGTGCTGAAGATGCAAGGTTACGACGTAACTTTGGCCGAGCCCGTGCTACGGGCACCGACGGCAATTCCGGATCGCGCCGAAAGCAATCCCGCACAGTCGCGCGTGCCGAAACAGTCGACACTTCTGCGGCACTTGCCCGGCACAACGCTTCAGCCGGCCATCCAGTTCATCGGCCCATGGAACTATGCGAACGGCCTGGGCGTCGCAAGCCGATCCTACCTGTCGGCGCTGCGACGCACGCCATACGCGCTCAACATCGCACCGGTCAAGCGCCCGTTCCATATTCATCGGCGCATGGCCGTGCCACTGGATATCAACGACTTCTCCGGCCCGGCCGACGTGGCCGCCATCCACTTGAATCCGGAGGCATGGCCCGCACTGTTGATCGACGAGCAACAGCAAGCAATCCAGCGCGCCCGGCTGAAACTGGGGCTTTTTGTCTGGGAAACCGAAAATATTCCGAACTACTGGCATCCGACTTTCGGCTCGGTCGATGCGATCTGGGCACCCAGCCGCTATTGCCAGAAGGCGTTTGCCGCGAGCACCGATGCGCCCGTTCATGTGATTCCATACGTGGTAACGGTACCGCCAAGCCTTCCGCCTGAAGAAAAGATCCGAAGAACAAAGGTGGAAATTGGTCTCGAAGCGAATGAGCGCGTGATTCTGTACGCATTCGACGGCTCCAGTTACCTGGTTCGCAAGAATCCATTCGCGCTGGTACGCGCCTTTGCGCGAACGCGCCTCGCGCGCTCCGGCTGGAAGCTTGTGCTGAAAACCAAGCACCTGTTCGACATGCCGCAGCAAGGCGAACAGCTGCAACAGCTGTGCGATGCCGCGGAAGGCGTGGTCCTGATCAACAGGCCGCTCGACCTGGACACCATGCGCAACCTGATGGCGATGGCTGACATTTATGCGTCGCCGCATTGCGCGGAAGGGTTCGGTCTGACAGTCGCCGAAGCGATGGCAATGGGCAAGATCGTGGTTGCCACTGACTACAGCGGCACGTGCGATTTCCTCGACGAGCGCTGCGGTTTTCCCGTTCGCTATACCGTGGCCGCGCTGCAGGACGACCATGGCGCGTACACCACGGGCAACGTCTGGGCACAGGTCGACGAAGATCACCTCGCCGAGTCGCTTGAGAAAGCGGCCGCGCTCGTCGAGAAGGACGATCATGCAATCGGTGAAGCCGCACGCGCGCGCATTGCAACGGACTTGTCGGCCGAGCGGGTCGGCGCACTGATTCAGCACAGTATCGAGCAACTTCTCGCACCCTGGCGACGGGCCTGATTCCATGCACAACCTAATATCACATCCTTTTCTGGTTCCCCTAACAGTAACCGCCACCGGCGAATTGCGGGGCCTGAAAGGCCGCACGCCGCAAATCCAGAGCGGCACGCATTGGTATGTGCTCAGTGACGCCGGCACGGAACTTTCCGGCGAGTTCGAGGCTGTCCTGCAACGGGAAGCGGCAAGCAGACCAGACATTGGCATTTTCTACGTGGATCATCGTTTTCGCAGCGGCGAGGTGCCGGATCTGCGCCCCGAATTCGATTTGACGATGCTCCTCGCGTACGACTATATCGGCCTGCCGATTGCCGTTCACGCTAATGTTCTGGCCAAGCTACATGCCGATGCGAGACTCCATGGGGCGGCCTTTAGTTATGCACTATTGCTACAGGCGGTGCGGGCCGGCATCCCTATTGGCCGGATCGCTCAGCTTCTGGCAACGCGCGAAAAGCGCTACCCGCAAGTTCCGCGGGAAAACCGGCAGCGCGTCATCAACGACTGGCTGGGCCAGGATCACGTCCGCTTCGAACTCAAGCCCGGCATTCCGTCATACGCGTTGCAGTTGCGTCGCATCGAAGAGCTGCCTCCGGTCACACTCTGCATCCCGACCCGTCAGGGGCGTGCTCCGAGCGATGACGCGGCAAAGGAGAGCCGACCGTTCATCACCGGATTGCTCGATACCATCGCGCGCCTAGATTACCCGATGGACCGTTTGCGGGTAATTGTGGGGGATGACCTCACCGATGGCTCCGCTTATGCCGACAAACCCTGGCCGTTCGAACTGACACGCGTCGTCACCCCCCGTGCGCCCGGCGAACCGTTCAACTATGCAAAAAAGATGAACCGGCTTTGGCGCTTGAGCCGGACCGAGCAGATCGTGCTGATGAACGATGACATCACCAGCGATTCGACCGACTGGCTACAGGCGTTACTGACCTTCTCGATGCTGGAGGACGTTGGCGGTGCCGGCGCACGATTGCTCTATCCGAACGGAACGCTTCAGCACGCGGGAATGGCGGGCGGATTGATCAGCACGTGCGCCCATACCTGGCTCGGTTGCCCTGCCGATGTGCCGACCTACCAGGACTGGGCCGTTGTCCATCGAGAGTGGTCGATGGTCACGGGAGCCGTCTTTGCGACCCGGCGTGCGATCCTGGAGGAGATCAACGGCTTTGACGAGATCTTCACGCTCGAATTCAACGACGTGGACATGTGTCTGCGACTGAAGATGTTGGGTTACAGGATCGTCTATACGCCGCACGCCGAGCTGGTTCACCATGAAAAAGCCTCGCGCGGCGAAACCGTTCCTCCTGGTACCGACTTGAATCGCTTTCTCAAGCGATGGGAACAATATCTATACAACGATCCAATGTTCCATCCCGGACTGGATCGCCGCTCCCTTTCGTTGCGCCCGCTCGCCTCCGCCTGAGCGCCAGCGTCCCCCAATAAATCCATTACGGCTAATCCACAGTCATGAATAGTCCTCAGATCTCCAAGAAATGCGCAGTGGTCACCGGAATCACCGGACAGGACGGCGCCTATCTGGCTGAACTGCTCCTGAGCAAGGGATACCGCGTTTACGGCACTTATCGCCGCACCAGCTCGGTCAATTTCTGGCGTATCGAGGAACTGGGCATCCAGCGCAACGCGGACCTGCACCTCGTCGAATACGACCTGACTGACCTGGGCAGCTCGATCGCGCTGCTGAACAAGGCACAGCCCCACGAGGTCTACAACCTCGCTGCGCAGAGCTTTGTCGGCGTCAGCTTCGACCAGCCGACGACCACTGCGCAAATCACCGGCATCGGCGCACTGAATCTGCTGGAAGCAATTCGACTCACCGATCCGAAGATTCGCTATTACCAGGCGTCCACCTCCGAGATGTTCGGCAAGGTACAGGCGATCCCGCAAGTAGAAGATACGCCGTTCTATCCGCGCAGCCCGTACGGTGTGGCCAAGCTGTACGCACACTGGATGACGGTGAATTATCGCGAGAGCTACGGCATCTTCGGCTCCAGCGGCATTCTGTTCAACCACGAAAGCCCGCTGCGCGGACGCGAATTCGTGACCCGCAAGATCACGGATTCCGTCGCGAAGATCAAGCTGGGCAAACTGGATGTGCTGGAGCTGGGTAATCTGGATGCGAAGCGCGACTGGGGGTTCGCCAAGGAATACGTTGAAGGCATGTGGCGTATGCTGCAAGCCGACGAACCCGACACGTTCGTGCTGGCCACCAATCGGACCGAGACCGTGCGCGATTTCGTCCGTATGGCGTTCAAGGGTGCCGGCATCACGGTGGAGTTCAACGGTGTCGGTGAGCAGGAATCGGCCGTGGACACCGCCACCGGCAAGACGGTGATGCACATTAACTCGAAATTTTACCGTCCGGCCGAGGTCGACCTGCTGATCGGCGATCCGGCGAAGGCAAAGAACAAGCTTGGATGGGCTCCGCAGACCACGCTCGAGCAGCTGTGCCAGATGATGGTCGAGGCCGATCTGCGCCGCAACGCCGAGGGGTTCTCGTTTTGAAGATCCTCGTCACCGGGGCCAACGGCTTCACCGGACGCCACTTCACCGCGCGAGCTTCGGCGGCTGGTCACAACGTCGTTGCGCTGCAAGCCAATCTGACCGACAAGGATGCGCTGCACGATGAAGTGAAGCAGGTTGCGCCGGATGCAGTCGTCCATCTAGCGGCCATCAGCTTCGTCGGACATGCCGACCTCGATGCGTTCTATACCGTCAACGTGGTCGGAACGACGCACCTGCTCGATGCGCTTGCGCAATTGCCTGTCGCGCCGCATCGCGTGCTGATCGCCAGCAGCGCCAACGTGTACGGAAACAGCGACCGGTCTCCTCTGGCTGAAACGTATCCGCCCGCTCCCGTGAATCATTACGCGATGAGCAAGCTGGCAATGGAGTACATGTCCAGAACCTATGCCGACCGGTTGAACATCGTGATCACGCGTCCGTTCAACTACACGGGGCCGGGCCAGAACGTCAATTTCGTCATTCCCAAGCTCGCGAAGCATTTTGCCGAGCGCGCTGCGTCCGTCGCACTCGGCAATCTGGACGTAGAGCGGGAGTTCAACGACGTCCAGCTTGTTTGCAACGCGTATGTGGCGCTGTTGTCGCACGGCGAGCCTGGCGAAATCTACAACGTCTGTTCGGGCCAGCCCTACACGCTGCGCGAGATCATCGACACGTTCGAGGCGATCACCGGCCACCGGATGACCATCGAAGTCAATCCGGCCTTCGTTCGCAAGAACGAGGTGCATCGGCTCTGCGGCGACCCCGACAAGCTCAATACCGTACTTCGCGCCAGCGGCGTCACGCTCGACATCCCGACGCTGCGCGCGACCTTGACGCGCATGCTCTGAGGATCAGAGATGTTTCACAGCACCACCATCATCATGGTCTGACCATTCATGGCATTGATTTCCTTCGCCCAGAACCAGGAAGACGTCATGCTTTGGCGTGCGCTCCGGCACGTTCGCAACGGGTTCTATATCGATGTCGGAGCGGCAGACCCGGTCGACCTGTCGGTAACCAAGCTTTTCTACGATCATGGCTGGCACGGCATCAATCTCGAGCCGCAATCAGCCTATTTCACGATGCTGACGGAGGCTCGGCCCCACGACATCAATCTGCAGCTCGCCGCCGGCCGCGAAGCGGCTTCACACGTATTTCACCGGATCGACGGCACCGGTCTCTCGACTTTCGACGCCGAGATCGCAGCCCGCCATCGCGCGAACGGCTGGACCGTCGTGGAAGAGAACGTCGAAGCACTGCCGCTGGCCGAAATCTGCCAACGATATCGTCCAAACGGTCCCATCCATTTCCTGAAAATCGATGTGGAAGGCGCAGAAGGCGATGTGCTCGCCGGCGCCGATTTCCGTCGCTTCCGACCGTGGATCGTGCTGGTCGAAGCAACCCTGCCCTTGTCGCAGGAACAGTCCCATGCCTGGGAGCCAACACTCACGTCACAAGGCTACAGCTTCGTCTGGTTCGACGGCTTGAACCGTTTCTATGTCGCGGACGAAATGAGGGATGAGTTGGCCAAGCATTTCCTCACCCCGCCCAATGTTTTCGACGAATTTCAGGCGCCCGTGCATTTGCTACGTCGTGCTGAGCAGGCGGAACAAGAATTGCAGCGGTCGCGCGAGCAAGCCGCACACGAATTGCAGCAGGCCAGTGAGCAGGCCGCACAACAGACCCGGCATATTCAGGAGCAGGCGGCCGATGCGCTGCGCGAAGCAGACGCCACGAGCCGCCGGGCCACGGAAGCTGTCGAGCAGTTCGCTCGTATCGCTGATACGGCGAATCGCCGTTCCGCGCAAGCGATGAAGCAGATGGAGCACGTCGCGCGTACGCTGAACGATACGATCCGGCAAACCCAGGCTGCTCTCGCCGAACAGACGCGGCGCGCCGAGGACGCGCAGCGTGCTTCGTGCGCTGCCCAGCATGCCGCACGAATAGCAAACGAGCAGGTCGCAGCGATGCTCGACAGCACGTCGTGGCGTGTAACCGCGCCGCTTCGTATGGTGCGGCGCATGGTACCGAGCAAACAACTGGCTCGCCAGATATTTCATCGTAGCGTCCGGTTCATGCTCGCATTGCCTGGAGGCCGCCGCGGCGCGCACTTTATTCGTACCGTCGCTCCAAGGCCGGTCGAATGGCTGGCTCGCCGTTATCGTGTGTATGAACAAACCGCTGCGACACAACACCATGTACCGGTGACCGACATCGCCCCCGCGCCTCCATTAAACGCCGCCGATCTCAGCCCCGAAGAAGCCCTCCTGTATCAACAATTGATCACGACACAGTTCGTCGGTGAGTCATCGGTTTGATCGATCGACCTTCGTTATTTTTTTCAAAGTCCTTTTACGACTGACACTATGCGTCTTGTGATCGATTTACAGGCTGCCCAAGGGAGCAGTAGCGTCCGGGGCATTGGCCGGTATTCGCGCGAACTAGCGCTGGCCATGGTACGGAGCCCACGACAGCACGAAATCATCGTTACCGTCAGTGCCGCTTACATCGAGACAGCCGAGGAGGTCCTCGCGACGTTCTCCTCCGTCTTGCCCCGCAGCAACATCCAGGTATGGAATCCGCCGCGCGGAGCCGCACCGTTGCTTCACGATGCACCGCGCCTTGCCTTCGCTGAAACCCTCCGCGCGCAGTTCCTCGCATCGCTCAAGCCGGACCTCGTGCACGTCTGCAGCGTGGTCGAAGACGACAACGTGGTCACCTGCCAGCCATGGCGACTGCACCGCTTGCCGGTCGTTGCGACTTTCTACGACCTTATTCCCCTGCTCCGTCATACCGAATTCTTCGGCTCATCGGAACTGCCATCGCCATTTGCGCGTTGGTACTACCGCTGTGTCCAGGAAATATCGGCATGCGAGGGGTTGCTGGCCATATCGGAATCAAGCCGCAGCGAGGCAATCGATCATCTCGGTTTTCCGTCGGAGCGAATTTTCAACATACGCGCCGGCATTGGCCCGCAGTTTCATCCCACACCTCTATCAGCCAACGAGCGCGCCGCGCTGCTGCAACGCTATGGGTTGCGCGACTCGTTCATCATGTTTCTTGCCGCCGACACCCCGAACAAGAATGAAGCGGGATTGCTGGCAGCGTATGCGCGCCTGCCGTCCGCCTTGCAAGAGCGTCACCAGCTTTTTATCGCCGGACGCCGCGATCGGGAGAAGCTCTATCAAACCGCTGCGCAGCTCGGTGTGCCGCTTGAGAATCTCGTTTACGCCCACTATGTCGAAGAAAACGATTTGCGGGCGCTCTATACTGCTTGCGGGCTGTTTGTGTTCCCGTCCCTCCATGAAGGCTTCGGGCTGCCTCTTGGGGAAGCGATGGCTTGTGGCGCCCCGGCTATCGCCAGCAATACGACAAGTCTTCCGGAAGTCATCGGGCGGACCGACGCAACCTTCGATCCCAAGAACCCCGACTCCATCGCAGCCTGCATGCGAAAGGTGCTGGAGAACCCCGCTTTTCGCCAGGAGTTGACGGAATATGGCCCGGTTCAGGCTAGCCGCTTTACGTGGCAGGCGTCGGCGACACGTAGCTGGGACGCGCTCGAGGAAATCCACGACCGGAGAAAGCAGCAAGGTAAGACCTCTGTGACCGGCGTGCTGCAGAAGCGTCCAAGCCTTGCGTTCGTGTCGCCCTTGCCGCCGCAAGCGACTCGCATTAGCGAGTATTCGTCGGCGTTGCTGCCTAACCTCGCTCGCCACTACGACGTCACGCTGGTGAGCCCGGAAGAAACCACTGATCGCCTCCTGTGGGGATTTCCACGCATCAGTTTGGCCGATTTTGTCTTGCAAGCAGGACAGTTCGATCACGTCGTCTATCAGATCGGTAATTCTGCCGATCACCGCTATCAGGTCGAGGACCTGCTACCACGCTGCCCGGGCGTGGTCGTATTGCATGATGCGTTCCTGTCCGAATTGATGCGTACGTCAGCCGATGAGCGTGGCTGTCCCGATCAGTTCCAGGAAGTCTTGTTGAACTCACATGGCTATCCGGCATTGCAGTTCATGGAGCAACGCGGGCTCGACGCTGCGTTGGCGAAATACCCTTGTACGCTGCCTGTGCTGCAAAACGCGGTCGGCGTCATCCTGCATTCGGAGCGCGATGCCGGCGTGTTGCGCGAGCATTTCGGTGACGATACAACGCGAGACATCTCCGTGATCCCGCCTCAAGGAATGGAGTCCGGATCGCTTCGCCCCGAAACCGTTGCGGCGCACTATGTCGATGCGATCGAGCATGCCTACTCGACGCCCGGCGCAGCCGTCGTTGCACGTACTATGCGAAAGGATATTCAGTTCGTCGCCGCATTCCCGGACGGCGTACCTGCCGCATCACGCGGTATCGTTCGCAGCTTCCCATCACCATGGCGGGGTGCCGGACACAATCGCTTCCTGATCGACATTTCCGAATTGGCGCGTATCGATTCCGGATCCGGCATCCAGCGCGTTGTACGCGAGATCACGCGCCGCGTTCTGGAACGGCCACCGCAAGGCCGGCGAGGAGAAGCGGTCCGTATCCGGGACGGGCAGTTGCGCCACACTTACGACAGGCCGCTATCGCTACTGAATCTGCGCCACTTGAACCTTCCGGAGTCCCCGATGGACGTCCGTACTGGCGATGTGTTGCTGTGCGCGGACGTCAATCCGATCATGACTCCGGCAGAACTCGAGGAACTGCGGCGGTTGAGACTGAACGGTCTTCGCATCGTGCTGCTCGTGTATGACCTGTTGCCCCACCGATACCCCGAATTGTTTCCCGACAATACGACGATTACCGACGACTGGTACGGCAGGATGCTGGGCATCGCCGACGCGGCCATTTGTATTTCCCGGGCAGTCGCCGATGATGTGATCGCATGGCTCGATGAAGCGCCTAAACTGCGAAATCGGCCGCTCCCGATCGGCTTCGCACATCTCGGTGCCGATTTCCAAAACGATTTCCGCAAGGAAGCGCTACCGGGCCCAGGGCCTGCGGCAACGCAGGCCGCACTTGACGGTGCGCGAGAGGGATCGAGCATCATCATGGTGGGGACGATCGAACCGCGCAAGGGCTATCCGCAAGTCCTCGCGGCGTTCGAAGAACTGTGGAAAGCC
The DNA here is from genome assembly GCF_001532755.1 of Burkholderia sp. MSMB2157WGS. Classification (NCBI taxonomy): domain Bacteria; kingdom Pseudomonadati; phylum Pseudomonadota; class Betaproteobacteria; order Burkholderiales; family Burkholderiaceae; genus Burkholderia; species Burkholderia sp. MSMB2157WGS. Next base: position 492,878 of record NZ_LPJG01000011.1, read on the forward strand.
AATGTGGATCTCAAGCTGATCATCATCGGCAAGCAGGGCTGGAAGATGGATGAGTTCGCCGATCAAATACGGCGCTCTCCGGAACTCGGCAAGCGGCTGCACTGGTTGCACGGCTGCAGTGATGCCGAGGTGCGTGCCCTTTATAGCGCAAGCTCGGGTCTTATCATGGCCTCTCACAATGAGGGCTTCGGCCTTCCCATCGTCGAGGCATTTCAGGCCGGCTTGCCAGTTCTGGCCCGCGACATCCCGGTATTCCGCGAGGTTGCAGGCGACCAAGCGCGTTACTTCTCCGGAACCGATCCTCACGGACTCGCAGCCACACTGCGAGATTGGGCGGCCAATGGCTTTACGCCGCGTCCGCGCTCCGGGTCCGAGTTCACCTGGGACAACTGCTACCAGAAGATGTGCGCCGCCATTTTTGGAAACGATTGGTACGCCACGTGGCAACCCAAAACCAACGACGCGTAGCCAATTGCTGATCAGCGTCCGGTCGATGCGACCGATACCGCTCTGCCGACTGACAGTCGAGTTGGCGATCGTCCAGGCCTGAACAAATCGACGCGTCCGCCAGTTGGCGGACGTCGATCCATTCAGGTCGATTACAGCAGCGCGTGCCGCCGCTTCAGAACGAGAACCCAGCCTCGTTCCGGCGAATATCCGCCTCGACCATCATCTGGCACAGCTGCTCCAGCGTGGTTTTCGGCACCCAGCCAAGTTCCTTGGCTGCCTTCTCCGGATTACCGATCAGCAGGTCGACTTCAGCTGGCCGGTAGAACTTCGGGCTCACCTTGACCACCACCTTGCCGGTACCGGTATCGATACCCGCCTCGTTCTCGCCCACACCTTCCCACGCGAGTTCGAAGCCGGCGGCCTGCGCGGCCATCGACACGAAATCCCGCACCGTTTCCGTACGGTTCGTCGCCAGCACGTAGGTATCGGGACGCTCTGCCTGCAGCATGCGCCACATGCCTTCGACGTATTCCTTCGCAAAACCCCAGTCGCGCTTCGCATCGAGATTGCCAAGTTCCAGCACGTCCAGCTTGCCGAGACGAATCTTCGCGAGGCTGTCGGTGATCTTCCGCGTCACGAACTCGCGGCCGCGCAGCGGCGACTCGTGGTTGAACAAGATCCCACTGCACCCGAAGATGTTGTAGCTCTCACGATAGTTGATCGTCATCCAGTGCGCGTAGAGCTTTGCGACACCGTACGGGCTGCGCGGATAGAAAGGCGTGCTCTCGACCTGCGGAATTGCCTGTACCTTACCGAACATTTCCGACGTGCTCGCCTGGTAGAAACGGACCGCGGGATTGACCGTGCGAATCGCCTCGAGAAGATTGAGCACGCCGATCCCGGTGATCTCCGCAGTCATCGCGGGCTGGTCGAACGACACGCCGACGAAGCTTTGTGCGGCCAGGTTATAGACCTCCGTCGCCTGTGTCATCTGAAGCAAACGGATGCTGGAGCCGAGGTCCGTCAGATCATATTCGACGAGGTGAAGATTCGGATGGTTGCTGACGCCGAGTTCGTCGATCCGCCAGAAGTTGACCGAGCTGGTGCGCCGATAGGTTCCATAGACTGTGTAGCCCTTCTCGAGCAGAAGCTCCGCAAGATACGCACCGTCCTGCCCCGTAATGCCAGTAATGATTGCAACAGTCATGTTTCTTTCCAGTTGATTCAGTGTATTTAAATTGCGGGCCCCGTTCGGCTGCGCGGATACGCAATCGGCGCGACGCACGCCAACCGAGACCCTGCCGGATTCGCAATTCAGTTACTTGCTGGTCGCCGGCTCGACATCCCGGCCATAGTTGTCGTCAATACGAACGATGTCGTCCTCGCCCAGATAGGAGCCCGACTGCACCTCGATCAGTTCCAGTGGAATCTTCCCCGGATTCTGCAGGCGGTGCGTGGCACCAAGCGGAATATAGGTCGACTGGTTCTCACTCAGCAGAATGACCTGATCGCCGTTGAAGACCCGCGCCGTCCCGCGTACGACAATCCAGTGTTCGGCGCGATGATGGTGCATCTGGAGGCTGAGCGACGAACCCGGATTGACGATGATGCGCTTGACCTGAAAGCGCTCGCCTCGGTCGATGCTTTCGTACGAACCCCACGGCCGGATGACCTTGCGATGCGTCACGGATTCGTGGCGTCCCGATGCGCTGAGACGCTCGACGATCTTCTTCACGCGTTCGGACTGGTCGCGATGCGTGACGAGTACCGCATCCGCCGTCTCGACGATGATCAGATCCTTGATGCCGATCGCCGTGACCATTCGATGGTCGGCACGGATATAGCTGTCCAACACGTCGTCGGTCAGCACATCGCCCGACACCGTATTGCCAGATTCGTCGGTATCCGAAATTTCTGCGAGCGCAGCCCACGACCCGATGTCGCTCCAGTTCAGTCCGGCTGCAGTGACCATCACCGCGTGATCGGTTTTCTCCATCACGGCGTAGTCGATCGAAATGCTCGGGCTTTGCTCGAATGCATCGGCATCCAGCCGCACGAAATCCTCGTCGCGTTTCGCTCGCTTCACCGACAGCGCAACCTGCTCGAGCACGGCGGGCTCGAATCGCTTCAGCTCGTCGAGATAGACGGATGCCTTCAGCATGAACATGCCGCTGTTCCAGTAATAGCCGCCTTCCGCCACGAAACGCGCCGCTGTATCGGCATCCGGCTTCTCCACGAATGCGTCGACCTTGAACGCGCCGTCGTGCATCGTGAGCGCGCTGCCGCTGCGGATATAGCCGTAACCGGTATGCGGTTTCGTCGGCTTGATGCCGAACGTGACGAGATGGCCTGCACTTGCGATATCCCGGGCTTTCTCTGCAAGTTCCGCGAATACGGCATCGTCGAAGATGACATGGTCGGACGGCAGCACCAGCAGCAACGCATCGGGCGTTTGCTCCATTGCAAGCAGTGCCGCCGCTGCGACGGCCGGCGCAGTGTTGCGCCCCACTGGCTCAAGAACGACAGCCGACGCACCGATGTCGATGCTGCGCAACTGATCGGCCACGATGAAACGCTGGTCGGCATTCGTGATCATGATCGGTGCGTCGACACCGGGCACGCCCTGCAGACGCAGTACGGTCTGCTGAACCAGGGTGTGATCTCCGGCCAGCTTCAGGTACTGCTTTGGATAACCGCCTCGAGACAACGGCCAGAGACGGGTGCCGCTACCACCGCACAGGACTACAGGGAAGATGTTCACGCACGCTCCGTTACAATTTACCTTCAAGCTTCCTACCACCGATCAGTACCACTCATTGATTGCGGCGACGAGCCGCTAACCGGTCCGGCATGCGTCCTCAGGCGAGCACTTTGACTCGCGGCGGCCACGCCAGATTGATATCCTCATCGTCCAACGTCAGGTTCGGGCTGTAGAAAGGGTCGGCGTGCAATAATGCAGCCCAGCGGCTCCGCATATACCGGACGGCCGGTTCTACCGGTTGTTGCTCATCACTTTGCGTTTGCGGCTCATGGCGATAGAGCTCTGCATAAGGTGTCCAGACATTGCGATAACCAGCGTCACGCAAGCGAAGACAAAAGTCGATATCGCCAAATGCCACGCCAAGGTCCTTCTCGTTGAACCCGGCCACGTGTCGATAAACTGACTTGCGCACGATCATGCACGCTGCCGTCACCGCCGAAAACGCGCCAATCAAACTGGCTCGCCCCCCGTATCCGAACGATGTGCGAGGGACATTGCGATGAACATGCCCGGCCACGCCACCAAGGCCCAGCACAATACCCGCGTGCTGTACGGCGCCGTTCGGATAGAGCAACTTCGCGCCGACAGCCCCAACACCTGGCTGCAGCGCGACACCGACCATTTCAGCCAACCATTGAGGCGAGATCACTTCGGCGCCACTGTCGAGCAACCCGACAATCTCACCGTTCGCGGCCTCGACGCCTGCATTGCACGACGCGGAAAAGCTCAACGGCCGTTCGTTGCGCAATACCCGGATCCGCCCATCGGCCTGAAGAGATGCGAGATAGTCCAGCGTTGCACGGTCGTCCGATCCGTTGTCGAGAATCAGAATTTCGTAATTCGCGTACCTCGTCTTGCCGACAATGCTCTCGATACACCTCTGGATCAGCACGCATTCGTTTCGAGCCGGAATGATCAGGCTGACAAGCGGCACCGGGTCCGGTAGCGCGTAGCGCGCGCGGTAACCGTTTCCCGCATACTCGATCGACCCGCGAATTCCCATTCTGGCGAAGTGATCGCCGAGGGCGCGCTCACCTGCCACGACTGCGTATGGCTTGGCATCGGTCCCTGATGCGGTGCTTTCCGCGTGCACCCTCCAGTGATACAACACCCGGGGAATATGATGGATCGCAGCGGTGCCGGTTCGCTCGATGCAGCGAAGTGCAAGATCGTAGTCCTGCGAACCTTCGTAGCCCTCACGGAATCCGCCCACTTCGTCCAGCAATGCCTTTTGAAATACGCCCAGATGGCTGAACATGTTCTGCGAAAGGAACAAGTCGGGGTTCCAGTCACATTTGAAGTACGGTTCGCGCCGTACCCCCGATTCGTCGATCTTGTCCTCGTCCGAATAAATCAGACGAATAGAGGGATTGCGGTCAGCTGCGTCCGCAACGCAATAAAGCGCATGCTCGGGCAGCAGATCGTCGTGATCGAACAGTGCAACCCATGTACCAGTCACGAGAGCCAGCGCTGTATTCGATGCAGCGGAGATATGACCGTTTTTCTCGCGGAATGCAACCTTGATCCGGGGGTCTTCAGACGCGTAACGTTCAAGCAGCGGGCGAATGGCGGGATCGGTCGACACGTCGTCTGCGATGCACAGTTCCCAATGCGAATAGAGCTGATTGCGAATCGATTCGATCGCTTCCACAAGCCAAACGGGATTCGGATTGTAGACGGGCATCACCACAGAAATCAGTGGTCGATTCTGGAAGCCGGCAATACGCTCGCGGACGGCCGCCCGAGCCGCGTCGTCGATCCGATCGTAGCGGTCAATCCATTCGGCATAGAGCATCGGATCGACACCACCCGGCGCTCCCGCGCGCAACCATGTAATCCGGTTCCTCACGCCCGTAAGACCTTCACGACGAAAAACCCCATATGCCTTGCGTGCCGCCACCCGGAGTCCACCGCTGCCAGCCAGCCGACTCATGAACGCACGTGTTCTGCGAAACTTCATCGTTTCGGCACCCTGCCCTTTCCGTACTGCTCCTTCACAGTGTTCAGCCCCCGACTGCGGCCGCATACTGCGACACGACTTCTTCGACGTCGCCGAACGCACGCACGCGCCCTCGTTCCATCCACAGCGCCTTGTTGCATACCTTGCGGATTTCCTTGTTCGAGTGCATCGCCAGCACAACGATCTCGGCACGGCCATGCAGTTGCTCGAGACGCGCCTCCGCTTTGTGCATGAACGAAGCGTCGCCAACCCCCATGACCTCGTCGAGCAGCAGGATTTCTGCATCGACAGCGGTCGACACTGCGAACGCAAGCCGAACCCGCATCCCGCTGGAGTAAGTGCGGAGCGGAAGATCCAGATAGTCACCCAATTCGCTGAACTCTGCGATTTCGCGCTGCTTCTCGCGAACCTCGGCGTCCGTCATGCCGAGCAGTAGGCCGCGCAGCCGGATGTTCTGCATGCCCGTCGAGTTCTCGTCCATACCGTGACTGATGTCCAGCAGCGGGACGACCTTGCCTTCTCGCGACAACGTACCGGCGGTCGGAGGATAGATACCGGCCATAGCGCGGAGCAACGTCGACTTCCCCGCGCCATTGTGCCCGATGAGCCCCACGCGATCCCCACGCTCAAAGCGGAACGTCAGGTCGTCAAGTGCGCGGACGACGATGACGCCATCGTTCCCCTCCGCAATACGGTTGCGTCGCCCCATTCGGAGCACTTGCTTCTTCAGTGAGCGACCCTGCACGTCGTAGATCGGAAGATCCAACGTCACGTTCTTCAGTTCAATGTACGCCATGTCGCTCTCTTCAAATCCAGTACGGAAGACGTTTCAGATAACGGCCCGTCATCAGCAATGCAATGGGCCAACCGATGACTGCCATGCCGACAGTCACTTCCCATGTCAGGGCGCTGGGCATCTGCCCGATCAACGGTCCGCGTACGACGTCGATCAGATAGGCGAGCGGATTCCATTCGACGATGAACGAAAAGCGGTTCAGTGCCTCGGGGCGGAAAATAATGGGCGTGACATAGAATGCGATCTGAATCAGCGCCGCAATGATTTGCGGCAAGTCGCGAAAGCGTGCGGACAACAAGCCTGCCAGCATTGCAATCCACATAGCGTTCAACACGTACACCAGCAGTCCCGGGATAAACATCGGCAGTGATTCCCAGCTCTTGACGCCGAAGACAACCAAAAGGCCGATGACGATGACGAAGTTGTGTGCCAGAACGATCAGATTCCGCCATACGACCTGCAGAATGAAGATCAGCTTCGGCGACGGAACCTGCCGTATGTACGGAGCGCTATTGATATAGGCGGTGCTTCCCTCCAGAATCATTTGCGAGAAAAGCGTCCACAGCACAATGCTCGACGCAAGGAACGGCAGATAGTCGGTCATCTTCTGCCCGAACAACGTGCCATAAACTACACCGAGCGAAGTAATCATCACGCCCATGCTGATCGTGAGCCAGAACGGCCCGACCCGCGAGCGAGCGTAGCGCTGCCGGATTTCGAGCCAGCCGAGCAATGTCCATAACCGCCACGAAGCAATGCTCTGTTTGAGGTCAGCAAGTGAAAGAGTCAGCATGCGAGCTTTCTCGTTGAATGAGATTGAAAAAATGGGGGGCCGGCGCGTCACAGCGCGCCGGTACGACCGGTCAGTCCGTGCCAGATCCCGAGCATCGACAACCGCAGATGCGCCATTCGCGGCTGCATGAACAACGCATAGATCGCAAGCCGGACCGGCATCTTGACGAGTTCCGTCGATTTCCAGCTCCACGGCACATAGGCGCGCCGGATCAGCGCGATCGCATTGCGGAACAGATAGTAATGCCGAACCGCACTATGCCCCGGGTAGCTCCGCCCGAACACCTTCACCGGCTCGCCGCCCAGTTCGTGCTTCAACCGCAGCGCCGGCGCGCCGAGCACCGCGTACCCCTTCGAGCGCGCGCGGACACACCATTCGAGATCGACGAAGTCGATGAACAGCGAGTCGTCCATCGGGCCGATGTCGCGCCATACGGCGAGATTCACGCACGACCCCGACGTGATCAGAAAGTCGACCTCGACCGGCTGCACACCGTCCGGCCGAATCCGGCGCAGCTTCACGTACCCGAAGCGGACGAACGGCGCGACGCCGCCCAATCGTGCATCCTCGTACGCGGGGCCGATGAGCGCTACGCGACGATTGCGCATGCGTTCGGCCGCCATCGTCCGAGGCAGCTCGATCAGCAATTCGTCCGACGGCTCGCTATCCTGATCGAACAACAACGCTGCCGTACAGCCGGCCGCGATCAGGCGCTCGACCCCCTGGTTGAGCGCCGTCGCAATGCCGAGGTTCGCACCATTGGCGACATAGCCGACTCGCCGGTCGAGGCCAAGCGCCTCTGGCGTCGACACGGTCTCCGTGTTATCCACCACCACGCACGGCCATACTTTGGCGAGCCGGTTTGCACGAGTCACGCAACCGCTATCCGGTCGGTAGAACACGATCACGACACCGACCCGCTCCTGAACCGCGGAATTCTGATCCAAGTTACTCACTCAGGCACAGCTTCAGCGCATCGGCCCAGTCCGGCAACCGCAACCCGAATGCTTCGGTCAGCTTGTCGTGCGACAGTCGCGAATTGGACGGGCGCTTGGCCGGAACCGGGTAGTCGCTCGCCGGAATCGGCAGCACTTTCGGCGCACGCTCGCCCATCGCGTGGGTGAAGATTGCTTCGGCAAACCCGTGCCACGACGTCGCGCCGGCCGACGTGAAGTGATAGACGCCGGAACGCTGCGCCCACCAGTCTGCATCGTCGGCCGCCAACGCCTGCGCGACGATGTGCGCGGTCGCGGTGGCGATCGTCTTCGACCACGTCGGCGCACCGACCTGATCCGCGACGACACGCAACTCCGGACGCTCGCTCCCGAGCTTCAACATCGTCAGCAGGAAGTTCTTGCCGCGCCGGCCGTACACCCAGCTCGTTCGCAGGACCAGGTGTGCGCATCCCGTCGCCGCGATGGCCTGCTCGCCCTCGAGCTTGGTCAGCCCGTACACGTTCTGCGGGTTGGTCGCGTCCGTTTCGACATAGGCGCCCTCTTTGGTCCCGTCGAACACATAGTCGGTCGAGTAATGAACCAGCGCTGCGCCGAGGCGCGCAGCCTCCTCCGCAAAAGCACGCGGCACGTCGGCATTCAGCCGGCGCGCGGCGTCGACGTCCGTCTCCGCCTTGTCGACGGCCGTGTACGCAGCAGGATTCACGATGATCGACGGCTTCAACTCGCGCACGACGCTGCGCACCCGATCGAGATCGGACAAGTCGAGCATCGAACGGTCGCATGCCACCACACGACCGAGGCCTTGCAGCGAACGCAGCAGTTCGAACCCGACCTGGCCATTCACACCCGTCACGAGGATCGTCGGTTCAGGAGTCACACCCACCTCACGCATAAACTTCGGCTTCGCTCAACCGCTTGCCGGCCGCATCCTTCGCCGCCAGCAGCGGCTCGAAATCGATCGGCCATTCGATCCCGATCTCCGGATCGTTCCACACGATGCTGCGCTCGTGTTCCGGAAACCAGTAGTCGGTCGTCTTGTAGAGGAACTGCGCGGCCTCCGACAGCACGACGAAACCGTGCGCGAAACCGGGCGGCACCCACAGTTGCCGGTGGTTGTCGTTCGACAGCACCACGCCCACCCACTTGCCGAAGTTCGGCGAATCCTTGCGAATGTCGACGGCCACGTCGAACACTTCGCCTTCGACCACGCGAACGAGCTTGCCCTGCGCGTGCTGGATCTGATAGTGCAGCCCGCGCAGCACGCCCTTCGACGAGCGCGAATGGTTGTCCTGCACGAATTCGACGCCGGGCGCGACGTGCTCGGCGAATTCCTTCCCGTTGAAGCTCTCGTAGAAGAATCCGCGCGCGTCGCCGAACACCTTCGGCTCGATGATCTTGACTTCGGGCAGCGCCGTTGCCGTTACTTGGATGGCCATGCGACTTGATCCGTGAGAATGTTCTTCAGGTACTGACCGTATGCGTTCTTCGCGAGCGGCTGGGCCAGCTTCAACACTTGCTCCGCGTCGATCCAGTTGCGGCGATACGCGATTTCTTCCGGACACGCGACCACGAGCCCCTGTCGCTTCTGCAGCGTCGCGATGAAACTGGCCGCCTCGATCAGCGAATCGTGCGTACCGGTATCGAGCCACGCGTAGCCGCGCCCCATGATCTCGACATTCAGCGCGCCGCTATCGAGGTAGCGCGAGTTGACGTCGGTGATTTCCAGCTCGCCGCGGGGCGACGGCTTGATGTCGGCCGCGATGTCGCATACGCGGTTGTCGTAGAAATACAGGCCCGTCACCGCGTAGTTCGAACGCGGCTTGGCCGGCTTTTCCTCGATCGACAGCGCGCGGAACGACTTGTCGAATTCGACGACACCATATCGCTCCGGGTCGTGCACGTGATACGCGAACACGGTCGCGCCGCTTTCCTGCGCATGCGCACGCTCGAGCTGCTTCGCGAGATCGTGCCCGTAGAAGATGTTGTCGCCGAGGATCAGCGCCGACGGATCGTTGCCGACGAACTCCTTGCCGATGATGAACGCCTGCGCGAGGCCGTCGGGCGACGGCTGCACCGCGTACTGGATGTTCATCCCCCACTGGCTGCCGTCGCCGAGCATCGACTCGAAGCGCGGCGTGTCCTGCGGCGTCGAGATGATCAGCACATCGCGAATACCCGCGATCATCAGCGTCGACAGCGGGTAGTAGATCATCGGCTTGTCGTACACCGGCAGGAGCTGCTTCGATACGACGTGCGTGATCGGATACAGCCGGGTACCGGAACCGCCGGCGAGAATGATGCCTTTACGTGCCATCGCTTCTCTCCTCAGGTGCGTTTCGCGTAGTTCGTCTCGACCCACTTGCGGTACTCGCCCGATGCGACCTCGTCGGCCCAAGCCTGGTTGTCGAGGTACCAGTCGACCGTCTTCGCCAGGCCCGTCTCGAACGTTTCCGCCGGCTTCCAGCCGAGCTCGCGTTCGAGCTTGCGTGCATCGATCGCGTAGCGGCGATCATGGCCCGGGCGGTCGGTCACATAGGTGATCTGGTCGCGGTACGACCCGGCTGCCTTCGGGCGCGCCTTGTCGAGCAGGTCGCACAGCGTATGCACGACTTCGAGGTTCTTCTTCTCGTTCCAGCCGCCGACGTTGTACGTCTCGCCCGGCACGCCGCGCGCGAGCACTTCGCGGATCGCGCTGCAGTGATCGCCGACATACAGCCAGTCGCGCACGTTCTGGCCGTCGCCATACACCGGCAGCGGCTTGCCCGCGAGCGCATTCGCGATCATCAACGGGATCAGCTTTTCCGGGAACTGGTACGGGCCGTAGTTGTTCGAACAGTTGGTCGTCAGTACCGGCAGACCGTACGTATGGTGGTACGCGCGCACCAAGTGGTCGGAACCCGCCTTCGTCGCCGAATACGGGCTGTTCGGCGCGTACGGCGTCGTCTCGGAGAATTGCGGGTCGGTGGCCGACAACGAACCGAACACCTCGTCGGTCGACACGTGCAGGAAGCGGAACGCGGCCTTGTCGGCGTCGTTCAGGCCGTTCCAGTACTGGCGGGTCGCCTCGAGCAGCGTGAACGTGCCGACGACGTTGGTCTGCACGAAGTCCGCGGGGCCGTGGATCGAACGATCGACGTGGCTTTCCGCGGCGAAGTGCAGCACCGCGCGGGGCTTGTGCTCGGCCAGGAGTGCGTCGAGTGCAGCACGGTCGCAGATGTCGACGCGGGCAAACACGTGCTTCGGGTTCCCGTCAAGCGACTGCAGCGTGCGCAGGTTCCCTGCGTACGTCAGCTTGTCAACGTTGAGCACGGCTTCGTCGGATGCGCGCAGCCAGTCGAGTACAAAATTGGCACCGATAAAACCCGCGCCGCCCGTAACCAGGATCATGAGGCTCCCTCAAATAGTGTGTGACAGGCGCCGTCAGGCGCCGGCCACATCGGATTCGCAAATGCCAGTAGCTTGTGATTGCCACGTCAGACCGGGAATTTTAACCGGTCGACATGGCCTCCAAAGTCATGAAATGCTAATTTTGTTGGGGAAAGCGACAATTATAGGGAGCCGCCCCCTGCAAAAGCCATGCCGCTAACAACTTGATACAGCGCTTCGAACCCTTTCCACGCGCGAAATTTATTGCCAGATTGCCGCGCTGTTGCGGAACAGAAATTGCACTGCACCGCATTGACTGGATAATTTTTCCCGCGTTCTCGATACTCGCAAAGTCCGCCGCCCCATGATCCTCCCTCCCATCGCCATCGGCGACATCCAAGGCTGTCATTCCGCTTTCCAGTCGCTGCTGGCCAAGCTTTCAGTCCCCGCCGACACGCCGCTCTGGATCGCCGGCGACGTCGTCAACCGCGGCCCGGGCTCGCTCGCCGCCTTGCGCGCCATCGTCGATCTCGGCCCGCGCGCGACCGTCGTTCTCGGCAACCACGACCTTCATTTGCTCGCCGTCTCGGCCGGCATTCGCACCGAGCGCCCCGGCGACACCATCGGCGAAATCCTCGACGCGCCCGACGCCGACGCGCTGCTCGACTGGGTCCGCCACCGTCCGTTCGTGCATGTCGACGACGGAAAACTGCTCGTGCACGCCGGCGTGCTGCCGCAATGGGACACCACGCTTACCCTCGAACTCGCCGACGAACTGCAGCACGCGCTGCGTGCCCCCGACTGGCGCGACACGTTGCAAGGGCTGTACGGCAACGAGCCGAACCAGTGGAGTCCGAACCTGAAGAAACGCGACCGGATGCGCGTCGCATTCAATGCGTTCACGCGCCTGCGCTTCTGCACGCCCGACGGCGCGATGGAGTTCAAGGCGAACGGCGGCCCCGACAGCGCGCCGCCCGGCTACCTGCCGTGGTTCGACGCGCCGGGGCGCCGCACCGAGGACGTGACGGTCGTGTTCGGGCACTGGGCCGCGCTCGGCCTGATGCTGCGCGACAACGTCGTCGCGCTCGATTCGGGTTGCGTATGGGGAAACCAGTTGTCGGCCGTGCGACTCGCGGCCGATCCGGCGCAGCGCACGGTCACGCAGGTGCAGTGCGAAGCGTGCCGCTCGCCGGGCGGCGAGTGACGGCACGCTGATTCACGCGCCGCGGTCGCGCGTCAGCCCTCGCGCCCCGGCACGGGCGCGTCGGGCGTCGCGTCGCCCGCAGCATCGGCGCCGAGCTCGGTCGCCGGATACGCATGCTTCTGCAGCTCGGCAAGCGACTCCGCCGTCGGCTTGCCGACCTTCTCCTGCAGTGTCGCCAGTGCGGCGGCGATCGCGTCGCGCGCCGCCGCGGACGTCGCGCGGCGGTCGCCGCCCGGCGCGATCGGTTCGCACACGTACAGATGCGCGACGAGCGGGCCGCCGCGCAGCACCATGTCGAGCGACTTGCCGAGCGACAGGTCGCCCGTGTACGCCGGCGCGACCGACTGCCGCCCGTGCGCGTCCTCGTACATCAGGCAAATCGGCTGCACCGCGCAGCCGGCCGATACCGCGGCCTGGAACAGGTTCGCATGGAACGGCAGCAGATCCTGGCCGTCGGACGTCGTCCCTTCCGGAAACACGCACATCACGCCGCCGTTGCGCAGGCGCTCGGCCATCTCGTGCATGATCCGCATCGCCTCGGTACGCTTCTCGCGCTGCAGGAACACGGTGTCGAGCTTCTCGGCGAGCCAGCCGACGATCGGCCACTGCCGCACCTCGGCCTTCGACACGAACGGCGTCGGCCGCCACGCGTTGACCGCATAGATGTCCAGCCACGAGACGTGATTGCCCACGACGAGCGCGCTCGCGTCGAGCCGCGCGCCGTCGTTGTGGACGACGAGGCGCATCCCGCAGATCCGCAGCATCTTGAGCGACCAGCGGCGTATCAGCTCGGCGCGGTGCGCGGGCGTGACGTGCGAAAAGCGCAGCGCGACGATCGCCATGCCGCGCAACAGGTGAAAGACGAGACGCAGCTTGCGAATGGCGGTCATGGCGAAGGTCCGACGGGGTTCAGTGGCGCTCGAACGCGATCTGCCCGGCGACGAGCGTCGTGCGCACGGTGGCCGGCAGTTCGTAGCCGAGGAACGGCGAGTTGTGGCCCTGGCTCTTCAGCGCACGCGGCTCGACGCGCCAGTGCGCGCGCGGATCGAACACGCACAAGTCGGCCGCGCCGCCTTCGGCGAGGCGACCCGCCGGCAGTTGCAGCACGTCGGCCGGCGCGGAGGTGATGCGGCGCAGCGCCTGCGCGAGCGGCGTGCGGGTCTCGTCCGCCCACTTCAGCGTCAGCGACAGCAGCAGCTCGAGCCCCGTCGCGCCCGGCGTCGCTTCGCCGAACGGCAGCAGCTTCTCGTCGTCGTCGACCGGCGTGTGATCCGAGCAGATCGCGTCGATCGTGCCGTCGGCGAGCGCCACGCGGATCGCTTCGCGGTCGCGCTCGCCGCGCAGCGGCGGGTCGAGCCGGAACTGCGAATCGAAGTAACCGATGTCGACGTCGATCAGGTGAACGTGGTTCGCGCCGACGTCGCAGGTCACGGGCAGCCCTTCCGCCTTCGCCGCACGCACGAGCGCGAGGCCGGCCGCCGACGACAGCCGCGCGAGGTGCACGCGCGCGCCCGTCACGCGCATTAGTTCGAAAATGGTGTGCAGTGCGATCGTCTCGGCCGCGACCGGCACGCCGGAGAGCCCGAGCCGCGACGCGAGCGCGCCGCTCGCGGCCACACCGCCGCGGCCGATGAACGCGTCGAGCGGACGCAGCCACGTCGTGTAGCCGTAGGTGCTCGCGTATTGCAGCGCGCGCAGCAGCACCTGCGTGTCGCGCACCGGCACGTTGGCGTGCGTGAAGCCGACGCAGCCGGATTCGGTCAGCGCGACCATCTCGGTGATCACCTCGCCCTTGAGGCCGACCGTCAGCGCGCCGAGCGGATGCACGTTCGCCTGCCGCAGGTTGCGCGCGCGGAACTTGAGCATTTCGACGAGGCCCGGCTCGTCGAGCACGGGGTCGGTATCCGGCGGGCACACGAGCGTCGTGACGCCGCCCGCGACGGCCGCGGCCATCTCGGACGCGAGCGTCGCCTTGTGCTCGTAGCCGGGCTCGCGCAGCCGCGCGCACAGGTCGACGAGGCCGGGCGCGACGATCAGGCCCGACGCGTCGATCGTCCTGTCCGCGTTGAAACCGGCCGGCGCCGAACCGGCCGCGGCGAGCGCGGCGATCTTGCCGTCCGCGACGAATACGTCGGCCTGCCCTTCGGTGCCGGCGACCGGGTCGATCAGCGTGCCGCCTTTGATATGAATCTTCATGCGCTGTCTGTGAATGCGTTGATTGCGTTGAATGCCTGGATCGGGATGCGCGAAAGCGGGCTCAGTCGCTGTTGCCGGCGACGATGCCCATCACCGCCATCCGCACGGCGATGCCGAACGTGACCTGGTTGAGGATCACCGACTGCGGACCGTCGGCGACCTGCGAATCGATCTCGACGCCGCGGTTCATCGGGCCCGGATGCATCACGATCGCGTCGGGCGCGGCGAGCGCGAGGCGCTCGGGCGTCAGGCCCCACGTCTTGAAGTACTCCTGCGCGGACGGCAGCAGCGCGCCGCTCATCCGTTCGTTCTGCAGGCGCAGCATGATGATCACGTCGACGCCCTTCAGCCCCTCGTCGAGGTTGTGGAACACCTTCACGCCCATCTGCTCGAGCCCGCCCGGCAGCAGCGTGCGCGGGCCGATCGCACGCACTTCCGGCACGCCGAGCGTGGTGAGCGCGTGGATGTCGGAGCGCGCGACGCGCGAATGCAGGATGTCGCCGACGATCGCCACGCGCAGCTTCGTGAAGTCGCGCTTGTAGTGACGGATCGTGTACATGTCGAGCAGGCCCTGCGTCGGGTGCGCGTGGCGGCCGTCGCCGGCGTTGATCACGTGCACGTGCGGCGCGCAATGCTCGGCGATCAGGTACGGCGCGCCGCTCGACGCGTGGCGCACGACGAACAGGTCGGCATGCATCGCCGACAGGTTGTTGATCGTGTCGAGCAGCGACTCGCCCTTGCTGGTCGACGACGCATTGATGTTCAGGTTCAGCACGTCGGCCGACAGGCGCGTCGCGGCGATCTCGAAGGTCGTGCGCGTGCGCGTCGAGTTCTCGAAGAACAGGTTGAACACGGACTTGCCGCGCAGCAGCGGCACCTTCTTCACCTCGCGGTCCGTCACGCTGACGAACTGCTCGGCCGTATCGAGGATGTGATTGACGATCGAGCGCGGCAGGCCCTCGATCGACAGCAGGTGCTTCAGCTCGCCGTTTTTCGTGAGCTGCGGGTTGCCCTTCAGGAACCCGTAGCGAAACCGGTCGGGGCTCGCGGCCGCCGCGGGATTGCCGGTGCGGCCAGTGGTGTCGGTGGTCATGGTGTGCGTGATTCCAACTATGCAAACGGGCCGCGGTGCAAACCAGCGGCCCGGGATACGGTTCGCGTGTCGTTCAGGTGCCGTGCGACTCGGCGTGCAGCGTGAACCGCGTATCGTCGCGCGCGAGCACGAGCGTCGCGTCGGCCGGCACGTCGAGCGTGCCGCCCGCGAAACGCGCGGCGACCGGCAGCTCGCGGCCGCCGCGATCGGCGAGCACCGCGAGCTCGACCGCGGCCGGACGGCCGTAGTCGAACAGCTCGTTGAGCGCGGCGCGCACGGTGCGGCCGGTGTACAGCACGTCGTCGACGAGCACGATGCACGCGCCGTCGACGTCGAACGGCAGCGACGTCGGGCTGGCCTGGCTGTGCAGCCCCTTCTTCGCGTAGTCGTCGCGGTGCAGCGCGACGTTGACGACGCCGAACGCCGGTGCGCCGAGATCGCGCGCGAGGCGCTCGGCGAGCCACGCGCCGCCGCTATGAATGCCGGCGAGCCGCGGGCCGCCCGGTTCGGCGAACGCCGTGCCGTACGCGGCGCGAATCTGGTCGAGCAGGGCGCGGTAAAGCGCCTCGGCGTCAATGGTGCTCATGGTCGGACAATTGATCGAGATACTGTTGAAGGATGACGCGCGCGGCTTCGGCATCGAGCATGTCGGTGCGTGCGCGGCCGCGCACGTTGCGCTCGCGCAGCCCGGCCTCGGCCTCGACCGACGAATAGCGCTCGTCGATCCACGTGACGGGTAGCCCGAAGCGGCCGTTCAACTGGTTGCCGAAGCGCTTCGCCTGCTGCGTCATGTCGTGCGGCGTGCCGTCCGGATGCATCGGCAAGCCCACGACGAGCGCGTCCGGCCGCCATTCGGCCAGCAGGTCGCCGACCGCCTTGAAGCGGTGTTCGCGGTTCAGGTTCTGGATCACGACGAGCGCACGGGCCGAGCGCGTCAGCGCGTTGCCGATCGCGACGCCGATCCGTTTCTCGCCGTAGTCGAACGCCAGGAGCGTCGCATCGCGCGCGCTCGCGCCGCTCATGCGTGCCCTGCCTCGCCGGACAGCATCGACGAGCTGACGCCGAGCAGGCCGAGCGCCGCTTCGAAGCGCTCTTCGGCCGGCGTGTCGAACACGATGCGCGGGTCGGCGGCGACCGTCAGCCAGCCGTTGCGGGAAATTTCTTCCTCGAGCTGCCCGGCGCCCCAGCCTGCATGGCCGAGCGTCAGCAGGAAACGTTTCGGGCCGGTGCCCGTCGCGACCGCCTCGAGCACGTCCTTCGACGTCGTCATCTCGAGCCCGCCGTCGACGGACATCGACGAGTTGTAGCTCGCGCCCTCGACCGGCTCGTGCAGCACGAAGCCGCGCTCGGTCTGGACCGGGCCGCCGAAGTACACGGGAATGTGCAGCAGCGGCTCGATGTCGAGCTTCAGGTCGATGCGGTTGAACAGCGATTCGAGGTCGATGTCGGTCGGACGATTGATGACGAGGCCGAGCGCACCGCGCTCGCTGTGATCGCAAAGATAGATCACCGTTCCCGAGAACGTCGGATCGGCCATGTTGGGCATGGCGATCAGGAACTGGTTGGTGAGATTGATGCGATCGGAAGGCTTTGACATGGTTTGAATTTTAGCAAAGACGCCGCGACCTGACCGGGCCGCGATCAACAAGCAACGCCGCGCCGCGCTGGCAACGACGCGCGCGGATCACACGGCACTCTAACACGCGCGCGGGCGCTGTCGGCAGCGTGTTGCAGGCCCGCGCGACAAGGGCCGCCGGCGCGTGTCCGTCCCCTTGTTCGTCAGGTCCGGCCGAGCGCGGCACCGAGCGCTTCGGACGCCGCCGTGAGATCCGGCGGCGCGACGCCGGCCGCGATCTTCAGGAGCGCCGCGCGCAGCATGTCGGACGCGTGGCGGTGCGCATCGAGGCCGCCGTCGGCGAGCGGCACGCCGTGCGCCGCACGGCGCCACGCCAGGCCGAGCGTGTCGGCCAGCAGCGCCGCGTGGCCGAGCCCGAGCGCGCAGGCGGCCGTGCCGACCCGATAGGCCGCGCCGGACGCGTGCCACGCGGCGCCGGTGTCGGCCGCGGCCGGGTCGGCCGCCAGGTCGGCCATCGACGCATCGGCGGTCTGCAGGAAATCCTCATAGGCATGCGCATTGACGGTCACGACGCCGAGCGCGCGGGTCGGTGCGACGGCGACCGCCTCGTGCTCGGCCCGCGCGGCATCGGCCTCCCACAACGCTTCGGAAGCGGGCGTGCCGGCGACGTGCCAGTCGACCGTCAACCCGTAGTCGTGCAGCACGTCGACGAGCGCGACGTCCTCGGCCGCGGCGCCGAACAGCGCGAAATCGCGCCATAGCAGCGCCACCGTCTCGCGCACCAGTTCGGGCGGCGCGCCGCGCCGGCCCTGCGCGTGTTCGCCGAGCAGCAGGTTGGTTCGCGCGAGAAAGCGCTTCAGTTCGGGCGCGCCGCTCGCGCGCAGCGCACGCACGCACGCGGCCGCGAGCCGCCAGAAATCGTACGGTGCGTCATCGGTGAGCGCGGCCAGCATCGTGTCGAGTTCGTCGAGCGCCGCCCCCGGCGCACCGTGTTCGGCACGCAGCACGCCCAGCAGCGCCTGCTCGTAGCGGGCGCGAATCCGGGCCGCAAATGCATCGGGCAGCGCGCGCAGCGTGGCAGGCGGCACCGCGCGGCCGACCAGCGCGAGCGCGTCGAGCGGCGCGCTCGCGCGCAAGTCGGCGGCGCTTTGCGCGCGCAACGCACGGAAATGCTCGAAGAGAACGGGCGAGCACGCGAGCTCGCGCAGGTTGTGGCGCCCGACGGCCGCACGAAAATCGTGCAGCGCGGCCCGCCAGCCGGCCGAAGTCGGCTCGGTGCCGACGAGCGGCATGGCGGCCGACAGTTGCCCGGCGAAACGCGCGGCCGGCAGCCAGCCGGCTTCCGCCAGCACGGCCGCGGCCGCGGCAAGCGGCGCCGCGGCATCGTCGCGCCGCTCGAATGCATCGGCAGCCGCTGCCAGCCATGCCTCGGCCGCGCGCACGGCTCCGCCACGCGGATTGGGCAATGCGTCAGGGTGGGGAACGTTCGCCGGATCGGACGTCATGGGCACGCGCGCCTGTCATCGTCGAGTCGCTCGCGCGAATCGCGGCACGCGAGCGCCGGATCCGTGCAAGGCCTGAGCGGAGTGTGCGTGGGCCAGCGGTCCGATCAGATCTGGACCATCTCGAAGTCTTCCTTGCGGGCGCCGCATTCGGGACACGTCCAGTTGATCGGGACGTCTTCCCAGCGCGTGCCCGGGGCAATGCCCTCTTCCGGCAGCCCGGCTTCTTCGTCGTAAATCCAGCCACAAATCAGGCACATCCAGCTCTTGTATTCCATCTTAAGCCGCGTCGGGGAAAGTCGGTAAATTCGGGAGCCATGATGGTACCGTGTCGGGGCCGGACTGCCTAGCAATCGCGCTGGAGGACGGCGACTACGTTGCGCTGCGCTAAAAAATCCGTCGTACCGGCCGGATTCCACCGCATAATGGTTGAAAGTGCGGCCTGCCGGGCAACACAGGGCCGAAACAGCCCCACTCGCCTCGCCGTCCGCATCTCCGTCGCTTTTCCGTTTTTCTCTTGCCCCATTTTTACATGTCCAGCAACGCCCCTCCGATCGTCCTCACCTTCGGCCTGTCCGATCCCACCGGCGGCTCCGGCCTCCAAGCCGATCTGATGACCCTGGCGAGCATGGGCTGTCACGGCGTGTCCGTCCTGACCGGCTATACCGTGCGCGACTCGGCCGCCTGCGATGAAGTGACCGGCCTCGACCCCGACGTCGTCGCCGCGCAGGCGCGCATGCTGCTCGAAGACATGCCGGTTGCGGCATTCAAGATCGGCGCGGCGACGCGCGCGGAAGTCGTGAGCGCGATCGCCGAAGTCGTCGCCGACTACGACGGCGTGCCGCTCGTGCTCGCGCCGGACTTCACGCTCGACGACGAACACGTGCTCGCCGCCGACGACCTGCGCGAATCGATCGCCGACCTGCTGGCGCCGCAAACCACCCTGCTCGTCGCCGATCACGCGACGCTGATCGCGCTCGCGCAGCCGGACGGCGATGCCGAAGCGCCGAATCTCGATGCGGCCGTGTCGCACCTGCTGTCGCAAGGTTGCGAATACATCCTGTCGTCGGAAACGGGCTCGCACCGCCTCGTCAATACGCTGTACGGCGAAGAAGGCCAGCTTCGCGAAGACATGTGGGACCGCTCGCCGCACCGGCTGATGGGCATCACCGATACGCTCGGCGCGGCCATCGCGGCGCTGCTCGCAAACGGCCAGGAGCCGCCGGAGGCCGTGCGCGAGGCGCAGGAATACCTGTACCAGGCCGTGCGCGACGCGTTCCGGCCCGGTATGGGCGCATACCTGCCCGACCGGTTCTTCTGGGCGCGCAGCAACGACGATTCGGACGCGCCGCCGGCCGTGAAGGCCGACCCGGCGCCGAGGACGTCGCACCGGCATTGAGTCGCGACGCGGCGAGCAGGTCCCGCCGCACGCCGCGCCGCTTTGAGGCGTGACGTATCCGGCCGCCTCGCGCACGCATCGAAAACCGCGCGCACATAAAAAAAGACCCGCATCGCTGCGGGTCTTTTCTTTGGCTGGAACGCGCATCGCTGCGCGCTCCGGACACCGTCGACCGAAGTCGATTACATGTCCATGCCCATGCCGCCCATGCCGCCCGGCATGCCGCCCGGCATCGGTGCGTCTTCCTTCGGCAGTTCTGCGACAGCTGCGTCCGTCGTCAGCAGCAGGCCTGCAACCGACGCTGCGTTCTGCAGTGCGGTGCGCGTGACCTTGGTCGGGTCGACGACGCCGGCTTCGACCATGTCGACGTACTCGCCCGTTGCTGCGTTGTAACCGTAGTTGCCCTTGCCTGCAGCAACCGCTGCGACCACGACGCTCGCTTCTTCGCCGCCGTTCGTGACGATCTGGCGCAGCGGCTCTTCCATCGCGCGCAGCACGATCTTGATGCCGGCGTTCTGGTCGGCGTTCACGCCGGTCAGGCCTGCGATCGCGGTGCGTGCACGGATCAGCGCGACGCCGCCGCCCGGGACGATGCCTTCTTCAACGGCAGCGCGGGTTGCGTGCAGCGCGTCTTCGACGCGTGCCTTCTTTTCCTTCATTTCGACTTCGGTCGCAGCGCCGACCTTGATCACCGCAACGCCGCCGGCCAGCTTCGCCACGCGCTCTTGCAGCTTCTCACGGTCGTAGTCCGACGTCGCTTCTTCGATCTGCGTGCGGATCTGCTTGACGCGCGCTTCGATGTTCACGGCTTCGCCTGCGCCGTCGATGATCGTCGTGTTTTCCTTGCCCACTTCGATGCGCTTCGCCTGGCCCAGTTCTGCCAGCGTTGCCTTCTCGAGCGTGAGGCCGGTTTCTTCCGCGACGACCTGACCGCCGGTCAGGATCGCGATGTCTTCCAGCATCGCCTTGCGACGGTCGCCGAAGCCCGGCGCCTTGACCGCGACGGTCTTCAGGATGCCGCGGATGTTGTTGACGACCAGCGTTGCGAGCGCTTCGCCTTCGACGTCTTCGGCGATGATCAGCAGCGGACGGCCTGCCTTCGCGACTTGCTCGAGCACCGGCAGCAGATCGCGGATGTTCGACACCTTCTTGTCGTGCAGCAGCACGAACGGGTTCTCGAGGACGGCGACTTGCTTGTCCGGGTTGTTGATGAAGTACGGCGACAGGTAGCCGCGGTCGAATTGCATGCCTTCGACGACGTCGAGTTCGTCGGCCAGCGACTTGCCGTCTTCGACGGTGATGACGCCTTCCTTGCCGACCTTGTCCATCGCTTCAGCGATGCGATCGCCGATCGACGAATCGCTGTTCGCCGAGATCGAGCCGACCTGTGCGATTTCCTTGTTGGTCGTGCACGGCTTGCTGATCTTCTTCAGCTCTTCGACGGCCGCTGCGACTGCCTTGTCGATGCCGCGCTTCAGGTCCATCGGGTTCATGCCCGACGCGACGTACTTCATGCCTTCGCGAACGATCGATTGCGCGAGGACGGTTGCCGTCGTCGTGCCGTCGCCTGCGTTGTCGCTGGTCTTGGAAGCGACTTCCTTGACCATTTGCGCGCCCATGTTCTGGAGCTTGTCCTTCAGCTCGATTTCCTTCGCGACCGACACACCGTCCTTGGTGACCGTCGGGCCGCCGAAGCTGCGCTCGAGCACGACGTTGCGGCCCTTCGGACCCAGCGTGACCTTGACTGCGTTGGCGAGAATGTTCACGCCTTCGACCATCTTCGAACGGGCGGAATCGCCGAATACGACGTCTTTAGCTGCCATCTTTAACTCCTTGAATTCTTGGGAATATGTACCGTCGGAGGACGCTTACTTGGCGTTGACAACGGCCATGATGTCTTCTTCGCGCATGACCAGCAGTTCCTGGCCGTCGACCTTCACGGTCTGACCTGCGTACTTGCCGAACAGGACACGATCGCCGACCTTCACGTCGAGTGCGATCGGCGCGCCCTTGTCGTCGCGCTTGCCCGGGCCGATGGCCAGGACTTCGCCCTGATCCGGCTTTTCAGCAGCGGCGTCGGGGATCACGATGCCCGAGGCGGTCTTGGTTTCCTGATCCAGGCGCTTGACGATCACGCGATCGTGCAAAGGACGAAGGTTCATATTCACTCCTCTCTTGACTGAGATTGAAGAACGCTTAGGGAAACTGCCCGGCTCGTCGCCCGGCAGAGAATTGTTAGCACTCTCGTGCAGCGAGTGCTAATTATATGGACGGGTTTTGACAAATTCAAGAAGGGGAACCGGGGGAATTTTCGCGGCGGCGAGACGGCGGGAAAAACACCGAAATACAGCAAAAAACCCTTTCAAAACAATACCCTGAGGACCACAACCGCCGCACCGGACGGCCCCTTGCGACCCGCCAACCTCATCCAGCCCCGATTGGACACCGGGTAAGCCCGGAGTTCCTGAGACCGGCGACATCGCAGCGAAAAAGCCGTGCGGGCGCCGATTTCACCCGCCGCGACGCGTTCGTTCGCCGGCATCGTCGGGACGAGCCTCGCGCGCCTCACGCATCGGCACAGTCCGCCCC
This sequence comes from Burkholderia sp. MSMB2157WGS, assembly GCF_001532755.1. Lineage (NCBI taxonomy): Bacteria > Pseudomonadati > Pseudomonadota > Betaproteobacteria > Burkholderiales > Burkholderiaceae > Burkholderia > Burkholderia sp. MSMB2157WGS. The sequence goes on from NZ_LPJG01000011.1 coordinate 515,519, forward strand.
CGACAGCGGCCGGAAGGTCCGGCCGTCCGTCTCGACGGCCGCGCCCAGCCGCCGCGCGAGCCCCTTCGCGCCTTCGCGCATCACGACGTCGTGATTCCATCGGAACAGCGGCCGTGCGAGCGGCTCCAGCCAGTTCATCCAGCCGTGCGTGCGAATGTGCCAGTCGTAGCGCACGACGGTGCGCGCGCCGTCGGCGGCAAACGACCAGCGTCCGTCGCCCTCGATCGCGCCGCTCGCACGGCCTTCGAGCACATGCGGCCGCTCGACGCGCCGCACGCGCATGTCGAAGGTCAGCCGGTACGGCAGCGCGCCCTTCCACGTATACCGGTGCAGCGCGCCGACGCCGCGCGCGTCGCCATGCTCGAGCTCGACCGTGCGCACGGCGCCCTTCCACCAGTCGGGCCAGCGATCGACCTGGTAGATCGCATCCCAGACCGCCGCGAGCGGCGCATCCACCCGCCAGATCGTCGAAAACCGGTACTCCGCCATGCAGCCTCCGGCATGCGCGTCAGGAACGCGGATCGGCGCGCCCGTCAGGGCGCGAAGAAACGCTCGGGAAACGCGACGTCGATCTCCACGTCGTCGAGCGTCACGGTTTCGAGCGGCACGTCGTCGCCGTCCGCGTAGCTGACGACCTTCAGCGGAAAACCGTCCGCGGCGTCGAGCCACAGCCGGTAGCGATGCACGCCGTCGACCGCGTGCGCAGGCGCGCCCGTGACCAGCACGCGCAGCGCGGTCCGGCCGCCGACGGCGTCCTCGCCTTCGGTCACCGTCGCGCCGCCCTGCTGCAGCGCATGGACGTTGCGCAGCAGTTCGCCGACGTCCGAGCGGTCGACCCGGTGGCCGGTGCGGTCGCGCACGAGCGGATTGGACGGCGACAACGTCAGCGCGGGCGGCGCGTGCGTGCCGAACGGGCGCAACCGCACCTTGCCGTCGCCAGGATCGTACGCGAGCACCGCGCCGCGATGCGGCGACACGAAATCCATCCGGACGAAGCCCGGTTTCAGGTACGCGTAGCGGATTTCGGTGTGCTCGCCGTCGCGCGCCGACGAGCGAATCGTCGCGCGGTACGAGCGGACCTGGTCGAAATGCGCCTGCGCGACGGTTACGGGATCGGCTGTCATGCTCGCTCCTATCAGGCTCGCGGCCAGCAACGCGGTGATCACGGCGCCGCCTCGACATCGAGCACGCCTTCCATCCCGCGCTCGCGATGGCTCCTGAAAAACAGCAGCCGGTGCGTGCAATAGTAGGCGAATCGCCCCGGCTGCAGCGGCGTGAAACGAAACGTCCTCGGCGTCGTGCCGAGCTCGGTGCGTACCGCGATGCCGGCCTGCGGCGCATCGAGTTCGAAGCTGTGCGGCACCGCGCCGGGCTCCGCCGACACGGTCAGCTCGACCGGCACGTGCGCGCGCACGATCACGTGGTTCGGCCGGAAGAAATAGCTGCCGCCGACGATCGCCACGCGCTGCACGCCATCGGCGTCGACGGGCACACGCACGGGCGGGTCGCCTTCCGCTCGCGCAAGCATCGTGCCCGCGAGGCACGCTGCCAGCCCGAGCCCCTTCTTCATCGCCGTTTTCATCGCCTGCTCCCTGCGAGCCCCGCGCGTCATCCCTTCCATGCGTCGGTCGGGCCGCCCAGCGCACCGCATGCGTCGATCGCGAGCGCGCGCAGACGCCGTTCGTCGCCGCGGCCGGAGAGCGCATAACCCATGCCGCGATCCGACCAGAAATACGTGTAGCGCCCGCCGGCCGACATCGCCCGCGGCGCGAGGCGCCGCGCATCGTATGCGGTCATGTACAGCGTCACGCGCGCGCCGTCCGCGCGCTGGTACATGAGCTGCGCGGCCGGCCCCGCGTCGCCGGGCAGCACCCGGCCGCCCAGCAGCGCGTAACCGTATTCGTCGAGCGACGGTGCGCGCACCGGCCGGCCGACGCGCGCCGACAGCCACGCGGCGAGCCGCGCGGGATCGGCCGCACCGACTTCCACCGGATGCTCGCGGTCGGCGGCGTACACGGCGTATGCGACGTCGGCGCGCGCGGCGAACGCCGGTTCGCGGCCGAACGCCGCCCAGCCGACATGCAGCGCGACACCGATCAGCAGCCCGGCCGCGAGCCCCGCGAACGCATGCGTGACGGCACGCCAGCGCGGCGCGCGGCGCTGCACGAACAACGCCGGCGCGGCCGCCGGCAACGGAAACAGCGCTTTCAGCGCATCGCGCTGCGCGCGGTAATGCGCGAATCGTTCGGCTTCCTGCGGATCGGACTGCAGGCGCTCGAGCATCTCGCGCCGCTCGTGCCCGGACAGCTCGCCGTCCAGCAGCGCGGACAGCAGTTGCGCCGACGCGTCGTCGTCCCCCCGATTCGAAGTCTTGCGCGGATCGTCCATCATGGCTTCCCGATCACCCGTAACGCGGCCGTGCCGTGCGCCGACGGCGCGTCCGACAGCAACGCGCGCATCTGCGCGCGCGCCCGCGCGAGTCGCGACATCACCGTGCCCACCGGCACGCCGAGCACCTGCGCGGCATCGCGATAGCTCAACTCCTCGAGCGCGACCAGCAGCAGCACCTCGCGCTGTTCGACCGGCAGCCGGTACAGCGCGCGCTGCACGTCGCGCAACTCCAGCCCGCCGACCTCGCCTGCCGGCGCGGCCATCGTCTGCCACGGCGCGGTCGCGTCGTCGACCGCGATCTCGTGCCGGGCGCGCAACTGGTCGATGAAGCGGTGCCGCAGCAGCGTCAGCAGCCACGCGCGCAGGTGGGCGCCGTCGCGCGGCGGCCGGTTCAGTGCACGCTCGAGCGTGTCCTGCACGAGATCGTCGGCCCACGCGCGCTCGCCCGTCAGTGCACGCGCATAGCGCGTGAGATGCGGGAGCCACACCAGCAGGTCCGATTCATAGCTCATCGGAGCGCCTCGCGCGTCGCCGCGCGATCACGGCCGCGCGACGTGCCACACGCCGCCGACGCCGTCGCCGCCCGCGTCGCCGGCCTGGTGGTCCATCTTCCAGCGATACAGCGGGCGGCCACGGTACGCCCATTGCTTCTTGCCGTCGTCGCGGGCGACGAGGCTCAGCGCACCCGACGCCTTGTCGTACGCGTCGGCGAGCGCGGGCGGCCAGTTGGCCGCGCACGCGCCGTCGCACATGCTCTTGCCCGGCGCATCGCGATCGAACACGTACAGCGTCATGTGCGCTTCGTCGACCAGTTTCCCGTCGGCGACCTGCGGCGGCTCCGCAGCCGCCGGCCGCACGAACGCCGCAGTCAGCGCGGCGGCGAACAGCATCCGTTTCATTCCCGTTCTCCTTGGCGTCGTCTCGCGACACGGCGCCGCTGAACGGGACGATCGGCTGCGTCGCGATCATTATCCCGCCGGCCGGCTGTGCCGGAACTCGGTATGTAAACGGACGGCGACGGCCGGTTATTCCATCGCACGCCATGCCGTAACGCGCCGCGACGAGCGGCGGCGATCCTTCATGCGACGAAAGAAAACGGGAAGCCCGAAATGACGACGCGGCATGACATCGCTGTCATGCCGCGTTGCGCGACCCCTGTTGCACGACCGTTGCGCACGACGGCCGATGCGGCGCCGTCGTGCGGTTTCGGCCGGTTACCTCGGCAGTGCGCCGGTCAGCGACTGGAGCAGCGTCGTCACCGGTGCGAGCGGGTTGTTCGGCGAACTGTTGCCGGAATGCGGCGTCACCGACAGGCTCGGCGCGGAGCCGAGCACAGTGCCCGCCGACGTGCCGACCGCATTGACGACCGTCGCCGTCGAGTTGGCACCCGTCGTCAGCAGCGACCCCACCGCGCCCGCCGTGCCGCCGGCCGCATTCGCGCCCGAGCCGAGCAGACTGCCGCCTGCCGCTGCCGTCGAACCGGCCGCACCCGACAGCGCGCCGGCCGCCTGGCCGAGCGCCGCCGGACCGGACGCGAGCGCGCCCGTCACCGAACCAAGCGCGCCGGTCAGTGCGCCGGCCGGGTTGGCGCCGCCCGTCAGGCCGCTCACGAGGTTCGTGATCGGCGCGATCGGGCTGTTGCCGGTCGCGCCGGACAGCGTGCCGACCACCTGGTTCACGACGCCTTGCACCGGCGCCAGCGGGTTGGAACCGCCGAGGTTGCCGAGAGCGCCCGTCACCGAGTTCAGCGCGCCCGTCAGGGCGCCGGCCGGATTGCCGCTGCCGAGCGTACCGACGACCTGGTTCACGACACCCTGCACCGGCGCCAGCGGGCTCGTGCCGCCGAGGGCGCCGAGCGCGCCCGCCACCGAGCCGACCGCATTGCCGATCGCGCCCGTGGCCGTCCCGACCGCGTTGCTCAGCGTGCCGGCCGCGTTGCTGCCGCCGAGCGTACCGACCACCTGGTTCACGACGCCTTGCACCGGCGCCAGCGGGTTGGTCCCGCCGAGATTGCCGAGCGCGCCCGTCACCGAACCGAGTGCGCCGGTCAGCGCGCCGGCCGGATTGCCGCCCGGCAGGGCGTTCTGCAGACCGTTGACGAGGTTCGTGATCGGCGTGATCGGGCTGCCGCCGCCCGCACCCGACAGCGTGCCGACGACCTGGTTCACGACACCCTGCACCGGCGCCAGCGGGTTCGCGCCGCCGAGCGCGCCCGTCACCGAGTTCAGCGCGTTCGTCAGCGCACCGGCGGGATCGCCGTTGCCGAGCGTGCCGGCGAGTTGCGTGACGGCGCCTTGCACCGGCGCGAGCGGGCCGCCTGCGCCACCGACGTTGCCGAGCGTGCCCGTGATCGTGTTGACCGCGTTGCTCAGTGCGCCGGCCGGGTTGCCGCTGCCGAGCGTGCCCGTGACCTGGTTCACGATGTTCTGGATCGGGGTGATCGGGTTCGCGCCACCGCCGAGGTTGCCCAGGGCGCCGGTTACCGTGCCGAGTGCGCCGGTCAGCGCGCCTGCCGGGTTGCCACCGCCGACGCCGCCCAGTGCGCCCGTTACCGTGCCGAGTGCGCCGGTCAGCGCGCCCGCCGGGTTGCCACCGCCGACACCGCCCAAGGCGCCCGTTACCGTGCCGAGTGCGCCGGTCAGCGCGCCTGCCGGATTGCCGCCGCCAAGCGCACCCGTAACGCCGTTCACCACGCCCTGCACCGGCGCGAGCGGATTCGAGCCGCTGCCAAGGTTGCCCAGTGCCCCCGTGACCGTGCCAACGACACCGGCCAGTGCACCGGCCGGATCGCCGCCGCCGATCGTGCTCGTGAGGCCGTTCACGACACCCTGAACGGGTGCCAGCGGATTCGAACCACCGCCGAGATTGCCCAGTGCGCCAGTCACCGTGCCCACTGCGCCAGTCAGCGCACTCGCCGGGTTACCGCCACCGAGGGCGCCCGTTACCTGATTCACCACACCTTGCACCGGCGCCAGCGGGTTCGCGCCGCCACCGATTCCGCCCAGTGCGCCCGTTGCCGTGCCGAGCGCGCTGCTCAGCGTGCCGGTTGCCGTGTTCAGCGCGCCCGTCAGTGCACCGGCCGGGTTACCGCCGCTCAACGCGCCCGTCACTTGATTCACCACACCCTGTACCGGCGCCAGCGGGTTCGTGCCACCTCCGATACCGCCCAGCGCGCCCGTTGCCGTGCCGAGCGCATTGCTCAGCGTGCCGGTTGCCGTGTTCAATGCACCGGTCAATGCACCGGCCGGGTTGCCGCCGCTCAACGCGCCGGTCACTTGATTCACCACGCCCTGTACCGGCGCCAGCGGGTTCGTGCCGCCACCGATCCCGCCCAGCGCACCCGTCACCGTGCCGAGTGCGCCGGTCAACGCGCCCGCCGGGTTACCGCCACCGAGCGCGCCCGTTACCTGATTCACCACACCTTGCACCGGCGCCAGCGGGTTCGAACCGCCTCCGATCCCGCCCAGTGCACCCGTCACCGTGCCGAGTGCGCCGGTCAACGCGCCCGCCGGGTTACCGCCACCGAGCGCGCCCGTTACCTGATTCACCACACCTTGCACCGGCGCCAGCGGGTTCGAACCGCCTCCGATCCCGCCCAGTGCACCCGTCACCGTGCCGAGTGCGCCGGTCAACGCGCCCGCCGGGTTACCGCCACCGAGCGCGCCCGTTACCTGATTCACCACACCTTGCACCGGCGCCAGCGGGTTCGAACCGCCTCCGATCCCGCCCAGTGCACCCGTTGCCGTGCCGAGTGCATTGCTCAGCGTGCCGGTTGCCGTGTTCAATGCACCGGTCAATGCACCGGCCGGGTTGCCGCCGCTCAACGCGCCGGTCACTTGATTCACCACGCCCTGTACCGGCGCCAGCGGGTTCGCGCCACCGCCGATCCCACCCAGTGCGCCCGTCACCGTGCCGATTGCCCCCGTCAACGCACCCGCCGGATTGCCGCCACCGAGCGCCCCCGTCACTTGATTCACCACGCCCTGTACCGGCGCCAGCGGGTTCGTGCCGCCACCGATCCCGCCCAATGCACCCGTCACCGTGCCGAGTGCGCCGGTCAACGCGCCCGCCGGGTTACCGCCACCGAGCGCCCCCGTCACCTGATTCACCACGCCCTGCACCGGCGCGAGCGGCTGCACCGTGCCGCCGCCACCGCCGAGTGCGCCCGTCACCGCCCCCACGGCGCCCGACAGCACTTGCCCCGGCTCCCCGAGCGACGTCTGGATCGCGCCCGACCCGCCCGCCGTCACGGTCACCGAGCCCAGCGGCGACGTGCCCGTCGCGACCAGCCCGACCGACACGCTGTTCGTCGGTGGATTGACGATCACCTGCGGGATCGGCAGCGCATCGAGGGCGCCCGCCATCGCGGAACCCGAAGCCAGCACCCCGAACACCGTCGCGACCGACAGCGCCACACCCGTCAATTTGAAGTTCTGTCCCATCGTTATTTTCCCCATCTCGGTTGGCACTACGTTGACAAAGCATGGGGACGGATTGCACGAAGCGTGCCAATTCCAAAAACTGGCCGTTTCGCCTATCTGTTGATCGTCAATAAGGCTTTTTTAATTGATTTCAAGCGAAATCGGTGGATTGCAGCGCCTTAATCGTCTGATGAAAAAGGCCTTCGGAACACGGATGTAACGTAACGTTTGCGAGCCCCGCGGTAACGTGTTCCGGTACATGCCGCGTACCGCCGGAGCATGCGGCCGCGATGGGACCTATACCGTCGGAGCCGGCTGCCCATTACGCATTTCAGCAATATGAAAATGCATTGATAAATCGCAAATTTGCTGATTTTCTTTTATCGCGAGATTTTCTTTCTTATCGATTACGCAGGTCATTTCAGATTGCGCGGATTTCGATAATCCGGACGGCAAAATGAAAAACTGTGAACGGCACGCATTGCTACCGATGCATGCCGGTGGCCGAAACCGCATCTGCGCGCCGCGGGTTCAACCGAAGCGTGCGGGCCGGTACGGACGGGGATCGATATAGGTCGGCGCACCCGTCATCATTTCGGCGAGCAGACGGCCGGTCGCGGGCCCAAGCGTGAGCCCGTGATGGCAGTGGCCGAACGCGAACCACAAATGGCGGTGGCGCGGCGCGGGCCCGATCACCGGACGCATGTCGGGCGTGCACGGCCGCATCCCGAGCCACGGCTCCGGATCGAGCCGCTCGCCGATGCCGAACGCGTCGCGCGCCAGCGGTTCGGCGCGTGCGAGTTGCACGCCGGTCGGCGGCGCGTCGCGCGGCGCGATCTCGACGCCGGTCGTGAGCCGCAGGCGGCCGCCCTCCATCGGCGCGACGACGAAGCCCTCCTCGGTATCGCACACGGGCACGTTCAGCAGCGTGCGGGTCGGCAGGTAATGCATGTGATAGCCGCGCTTCGCGCGCAGCGGAATCCGGTAGCCGAGCGGCGCGAACACCCGATCGGACCACGGCCCGAGCGCGACCACGGCCGAGCGCGCCGATATCGGCCCGTGCTCGGACCCGACCTGCCAGCCGTCATCCACCTGCGCGAGCGTCGTCGCGTCGCCGCGCACGAACGTGCCGCCGTCGCGCTCGAACAACCGCGCATAGGCCTTGGTCAGCCCGCCCGGGCTCGACACCGTCTTCGGGTCCTGCCAGTGGAAGGCGCCGCAGAAGGCGCCGCCGATACCGGGCTCGCGCGCACGCAGCGCAGGCGCGTCGAGCACGGTCATCCGCAGCCCGTGCGCGTCGGCCACGCGCTGCTGGGCGCGCGCTTCCGCATCGAACAGCGCGGGCGAACGAAACGCCTCGATCCATCCGCCGTCGTGCACGAGCGGCTGTGCGTCGGTGCGCGCGAGCAGCGCCTCGTGCTCGACGACGCTCGCCGCGACGAGCGGCAGCAGGTCGCGCGCGGCGGCCGCGAGCCGCGGCGGCGACGATTCGCGCCAGAAGCGCGCGAGCCAGCCGGCGTACTCGGGCAGCGCCTTGTAGTCCCAATAGAGATCGACCGAACGGTTGCGCGCGTAGCGCAGCAGCGTGCCGAGCCGGCGCGGAAACGCATACGGCACGACCGACGAGCGCTCGATCAGCCCCGCATTGCCGTGGCTGGTTTCCTCGCCGGGCGCGCGCCGGTCGACGAGCGCGACGCGCAGCCCGCGATCCTGCAGATGCAACGCCGACGACACGCCGACGATGCCGGCCCCCAGAACGATGACGTCGAAATCCATGGTTCCCCGCACTGCGTCGAGATGGGAGGCGCCGTGCGCCGGCCCCGCGGCCGGCGCACGGCGGCGCTTACTTCGCGATGATGTCGCGCTTGAAGTACTTCCGCGACAGCGCGCTCAGCGTGCCGTCCTGCTTCAGCGCGTCGAGCGCGCCGACGATCTTCGCCTGCAGCGCCTTGTCGTTCTTGCGCATCCCGAAGCCGGTGCCTTCGCCGAGCGTCGCCGGATCCTTCAGCGGCTCGCCGACGATCTGGTAGTCGCGGCCGGCCGGCTTGTCGAGGAACCCGTCCTGCGCGGTCTGCGCTTCCTGCACGGCCGCGTCGAGGCGCCCCGCGACGAGATCGGCGTAGATCTGGTCCTGATCCGCGTACGACACGACGGCCACGCCCGCGTCGGCCCAGTGCGCCTTCAGGAAATCCTCCTGCGACGAGCCTTGCAGCACGCCGACGTGCTTGCCGCGCAGGCTCGCGGCGTCGGGCTTCAGCGGCGAGCCGTGCTTCGCCACCATCACGATCGGCACCACGTAGATCGCCGGCGTGAAGTCGATGCTCTGCTTGCGCTTCGCGGTGATGTTCATCGCAGAGTTGATCGCGTCGAACTTGCGCGCCTGCAGCGCCGGGATCAGCCCGTCGAACGCATTCTCGACCCACACGCATTGCATGTTCAGCTTCGCGCACACCGCGTTGCCGATGTCGACGTCGAACCCCTGCAACCGACCGGCCGGCGTCTTGCTCTCGAACGGCGGATAGGCGGCTTCGATCCCGAAGCGCAGCGTGGTCTGTTCCGCATGGGCCGCGACGGCCGCGCACGCGAGCGCCGCAGCGGCGCAAAGGGAAAGTTTCCAGTTCATGACGGTCCTTCTGTTCCGGATTGAGGCTGAAGATCGGTCGCACGACGCCCTCGACCGGGCGCCAGGGCAGCATCCGACGCACGCAGCCGCGTGGCGGCGTGTCGGATCCTGCACGCGAAATATAGACTTAAAGTCTACTATAGACTATAGGGGATACGAGAATGCCGCGTCGTTTCTCGACGTCGGAATTTCGTCGCCTGCTTCCGGATGCCTTTGATTCCATGGCTTTTTCCATGAACCCGGCAACGACACGACGTCTCGAAAAGAAAAATCCTCCCGACTTTGTTTGTCTATATTAGACTTTTAGTCCATCACGAACCCGCCGGACGCCGTCTTTCGAGACTTTCTGTCCAGCCCGAACCGGAGATGTCCGATGACGCAAACCGTCCCCACCCCACCGCTGATCGTCGACGAAGCCGCAGTGCGCGCGGCGCTGCCGTCGCTCGACGTGCTCGGCACGCTGCGCCGCATGTTCGCTTCGCTCGCCGCGGCGCGCGCGGTGCAGCCGCCGCAGACGCTCACGCTGTTTCCCGACCGGGCCGGCGACTTCATCACGTATCTCGGCGCGCTCGCCGATGCGCAGGTATTCGGCGCGAAGCTGTCGCCGTACATCGTGGCGGGCGGCCAACCCGACGGGCGACCCGACGGGCGACCCGACGGGAAGCCCGACGGGAGACCGATCGTCACCGCATGGACCGCGCTGATGTCGATGCAAACCGGCCAGCCGCTGATGTGGTGCGACGCGGGGCTCTTGACCGTCGAACGCACGGCCGGCACGACGGCGCTCGCGGTCGACTGCCTCGCTCCGCGCGACGCCCGTCGTCTCGCGATCGTCGGCGCGGGCGCGATCGGCGTCGCGCACCTCAGGCACACGGCGGCGCTGCGCGACTGGGACACGATCCGCGTGTACTCGCCCGCGCTCGCCGGCGACGCCGCACAGCAAGCGGCCCTCGCCGCGCTCGACCCGCGCGCCCGCGCGGCGGCGAGCGTCGACGCGTGCGTGCGCGATGCGGACGTGGTGATGCTGTGCACGTCGTCGGGCACGCCCGTACTCGGCGACGGGATGCTCACGCGCCCCGCGCTCGTCACGTCGATCAGCACGAACGTCGCGCGCGCGCACGAAATCCCGCCCGCGTGGCTGCCGGACATGGACGTCTACTGCGACTACCGGCACACGACACCCGCGAGCGCCGGCGAGATGCAGATCGCGGCGGCCGAGCACGGCTGGGATGCCGGCCGGATCGTCGGCGACCTGCCCGCGCTCGTCGCCGGCACCTGCGCGGCGCCGTCGCGCACGCGTCACGCGTTGTTCCGCTCGATCGGCCTCGGGCTCGAAGACATCGCGATCGCGCATGCGCTGTACACGCATCTGACGCACGCATGAACGGCACGCGCACGCGGGGCCGATACAATGGCGCAACCGCCGCGGCGGCCGCGCGCGGGCGCACGGGCATGCCGGCCGACGGTGCGCCGGCTCGCCGGCCCGACACGCTGCCCGGCTTCCGCCCACCCGAGATCGCGACACCGATGCGCAAGAAGAAATCTCCCGTCAAAGACCTGCTGCTCACCCGCTATGCGCCGATCGCCGACGGTATCGCCGCACTGTTCTTCCCGTACGCGGAAGTCGTGATCCACGACCTGCACGACCAGACCGTGCTGTATCTCGCGAACAACCTGTCCAAGCGCGAGGTCGGCGACGATTCCGCGCTCGAGGAAATCGATCATTCGGCGCGCGAGCGCGTGATCGGCCCGTACGAGAAGCTGAACTGGGACGGCCGGCGGATGCGCTGCGTCAGCAACGTGCTGTTCGACGACGAAGGCCGGCCGGCCGGGATGATGTGCATCAACTTCAACATCGCGGTGTTCGACGAAGTGCGCGCGACACTCGACCTGTTCATCAAGGGCGCGGGCGTCGTCGCGCAGCCCGACGAGCTGTTCCGCGACGACTGGCAGGAGCGCATCAACACGTTCCTGCACGGCTGGCTGCGCGAGCGGCAGGTCGGGCTGAACGGGCTCACGCGCGAGCACCGGCGCGAGCTCGTCGAGGCGCTGTACGCGGAAGGCGCGTTCCGCGGCAAGAGCGCGGCGAACTACGTCGCGAACGTGCTCGGGATGGGGCGCGCGACGGTCTACAAGCATCTCAAGCACCTGAAGGAAACGCAGGGCGACGCGTGAGCGCGACGCGGCGGGCGCCATCGCGGTAGCCCGGTCGTCGGTACCGGCCGGCAGTTCCACGCCCCTGCTTCGCGACATGCGGGCGCGCTCCCTTTCGCACCGTGCCACGCGGTTGCGCGAGCGACGAAGCGTCGAAACATAAAGTGATATAGTCTCGGTTACATTTTTTGCCGCCCGGACCGCCCATGACGACCGCTCCCGCCCCAACTGCCCGCCCGACCCTGACCGTCGAAATCTGGTCCGACCTGATCTGCCCGTGGTGCTGGATCGGCAAGCGCCGCTTCGACGAGGCGCTGGCCGCGTTCGCGCACGCCGACCGCGTCGACGTCGCGCTGCGCGCGTACCGGCTGATGCCCGGCCAACCCGTCGAGCCGGTCGAGGCGATGCTGGCCGGCAAATACCGGATGGCGCCTGCGCAGGTCGACCAGATGCTGCGCCAGGTGACCGATGCGGCCGCGAGCGTGGGGCTGCGCTACGACCTGCCCGGCACGCTCGTCGGCGACACGCTCGACGGCCACCGGCTCGTGAAGCTCGCGCAAGCGTCGGGCCGCGCGCAAGCGCTGACCGAGCGGCTCTACCGCGCCTATTTCTGCGAGCACGGCTCGCTGTTCGATCATGCCGAGCTGACCGAGCTTGCGGTCGAAGCCGGGCTCGAGCGCTCGGCCGTCGAAGCCGTGCTGCGCAGCGACGCGTATCGCGACGAAGTCGAAGCCGACATCGCGCGCGCCGCACGAATCGGCGGGCGCGGCGTGCCGCTGTTCGTGTTCGGCGACCGCTATGCGGTGTCGGGCGCGCAGCCGGCCGACGCGTTCGCGCAGGCGCTCGACCAGGCGTGGCGCGACGGCATCGTCGAGCCCGGCGGCGACGACGCGCCCGCCTGCGGCCCCGACGGCTGCGAACTGCCGGTTCGGCCGTAACGCTCATCCCGCTCCACGCGCGCCGCAGCCGCGCCGCCACTACGCGACGCTCCTGCCACAAACCGGCAGGAAGCGCGCGCCGCCGGCATCTACAATGCATCCTTTCAAATAACTATCGGAAGGCTGCAAGCCCATGACCCACGGGATTCACGGCGAGAAGCGCTGGTACGCGCTGATCGTGCTCTGCCTCGGCGTGCTGATGATCGTGCTCGACAGCACGATCGTGAACGTTGCGCTGCCGTCGATCAGCACCGATCTCCACTTCACCGAAACGGCCCTCGTGTGGGTCGTCAATGCATACCTGCTGACGTTCGGCGGCTGCCTGCTGCTCGGCGGCCGGCTCGGCGACCTGTACGGCCAGCGGCGCATGTTCCTCGCGGGCCTCGTCGTGTTCACGCTCGCGTCGCTCGCGTGCGGCCTCGCGCAATCGCAGGGGATGCTGATCGCCGCACGCGCGGCGCAGGGGTTCGGCGGCGCGGTCGTGTCGGCCGTCTCGCTGTCGCTGATCATGAACCTCTTCACGGAACCCGGCGAACGCGCACGCGCGATGGGCGTCTACGGTTTCGTGTGCGCGGGCGGCGGCAGCATCGGCGTCCTGCTCGGCGGGCTGCTGACAAGCTCGCTGTCGTGGCACTGGATCTTTCTCGTCAATCTGCCAATCGGCGTCGCCGTCTACGCGATGTGCGTCGCGCTGCTGCCGCGCACGCGTGCGCCGGCGGGCACCGCACGGCTCGACGTCGCCGGCGCGATCACCGTGACCGCGTCGCTGATGCTGGCCGTCTACGGCATCGTCGGCGGCAACGAGGCCGGCTGGCTGTCGACGCAGACCGTCGCGCTGATCGGCGCGGCCGTCGTCCTGCTCGTGCTGTTCATCGCGATCGAGTCGCGCGCCGCGCATCCGTTGATGCCGCTCACGCTGTTCGCCGCCCGCAACGTCGCGCTCGCGAACGCGATCGCCGTGCTGTGGGCGGCCGCGATGTTCGCGTGGTTCTTCCTGTCCGCGCTGTACATGCAGCGGGTGCTCGGCTACGGGCCGCTGCAGGTCGGCCTCGCGTTCCTGCCCGCGAACCTGATCATGGCCGCATTCTCGCTCGGGCTGTCGGCGCGCATCGTGATGCGCTTCGGGATCCGCGGCCCGATCGCCGTCGGCCTGCTGATCGCGGCATGCGGCCTCGCGCTGTTCGCGCGCGCGCCGGTCGACGGCGCTTTCGTGTGGCACGTGCTGCCCGGCATGACGCTGCTCGGCATCGGCGCGGGCGTCGCGTTCAATCCGGTGCTGCTCGCCGCGATGAACGACGTCGACCCGGCCGATTCCGGGCTCGCGTCGGGCATCGTCAACACCGCGTTCATGATGGGCGGCGCGCTCGGGCTCGCGGTCCTCGCCAGCCTCGCCGGCGCCCGCACCGACGCGCTCGCGGCGGCGCAAGCCGCGCCGCTCGACGCGCTGAACGCCGGCTACCGCGCGGCATTCGCGTTCGGCGCGGCGTTTGCGGCCGTGGCCGCGCTGATCGGTTTCGCGCTGCGGATTCGGCCGCCACGCGTGGTCGAAGGCGCCGGCCCCGCGATGCACTGACCGTCGGCAGCCGAGCGGGAACCGGCGTCGAATCGGGGCGCGCAGTGTCGCGCCCTTTTTTGCGCATGCCGGATGCGCGGCGTACGCACCCGGTTCGTCTTACCGTTCAGGCCGCCGATCCTCGGCCCGCCCCTGCTCAAACGCCCGTTTGACGCCCCGCCGGCGGCCGCCGCGTGAGCTCCCCCGCCGATTTTTAACGCAGTCGTACGTTGACGCGTCACTTTTGCGACAATGGCGGACTTTGATGCGCGCGCCGCGGCCGCGCGCCGCCGCCGAACGCCGCATAACCGCCTGCTTCCGATGTCGCTTCCCCATATCGATCTGCTGTACTCCCTGTCCGGCCTGTTCGTCGGCATCCTCGTCGGCCTGACGGGCGTCGGCGGCGGTTCGTTGATGACGCCGATTCTCGTGCTGCTGTTCGGCGTCCACCCCGCGACGGCGGTCGGCACCGACCTGCTGTACGCGGCCGCGACCAAGGCCACCGGCACGCTCGTCCACGGCCTGAAAGGCTCGATCGACTGGCGTATCACGGGCCGGCTCGCGGCGGGCAGCGTGCCGGCCGCGGCGCTCACGCTGTGGTGGCTGCACACGCACGGGATGAACACGCCGGGCACCGCGCGGATGATCCAGCTCGTGCTCGGCGTCGCGCTGCTGCTCACGTCGGTCGCGCTGATCTTCCGGCCGCAGCTCACGGCCTTCGCCGCACGCAACCCGCTCGCGCCGAGCCCCGCGCGCACGCTGTGGTCGACCGTGCTGACGGGCGCCGCGCTGGGCGTGCTCGTGTCGATGACGTCGGTCGGCGCCGGCGCGATCGGCGTGACCGTGCTCCTGTTGCTGTATCCGCTGCTCGCGACGACCCGCATCGTCGGCTCCGACATCGCGCATGCGGTGCCGCTCACGCTGGTCGCGGGCATGGGCCACTGGCTGCTCGGCTCGGTCGACTGGTCGATGCTGCTGTCGCTGCTGCTCGGTTCGCTGCCCGGCATCGTGATCGGCAGCCTGCTGTCGGCGCGCGCGCCCGAGCGGCTGCTGCGCAACCTGCTCGCGTCGACGCTCGTCGCGGTCGGCGTGCGGCTCGTGCTCGCGTAAGCGGCGGGGCCGCCCTTTCCTCCGCGGTTACGCCCCTTCCCGTCCGGCGCACGACGCGCCGGCCCAGCGCGCGCCGTACAAGAAAAACAGCCCGACCGGCCTGCGCCGATCGGGCTGTCGTCCATCCGGGGCGGCGCGGGCCGCCCGCGCCGCTTACTGCCCCTGCTGCTGCAGTTTCTGCTGCTTCATCTGCTGCGTGCGCGCCTGCAGCTTCAGCACGCGCTGCAGCGCGGTGCGGTTCGCGAGGATGCCGTCGTAGAAGTTGGCGAGATCGCCCTTCAACGCGGTCCGCGACGCGTCGTTCAGGTAGATCATGTGGCCCGACGGGTAGTTCTTGATCGTCAGGTTCTGCGCCTTGAGCGTCGGATCGAGCGGCATCTGCGCGAGCGTCAGCTCCGTCTGGTGGAACGGCGTGACGGCGTCGAAATAGCCGTTCGCCGACAGCACCTTCAGGTCCGGGTTCACGCTCATCGTCGATGCGAGGTCGCCGGCCGTGTACAGCGTATTGCCGCCGCCCTTGTTCGCGCCGGTCGGGTCCGTATGGCTGAAGTCCCAGTTGTTGAAGACCTGGTCGTTCAGGTCCACGAACGACGACGTCGACGTGTACTTGAGGTCGGTGTTGATGTAGCTGTTCCACAGCACCGTGTATGCACCGCCGACGTTCGTGATCGACGGATCGTTGCTGCCCGAGTTCGGCAGGATGTACGGCGCGATGCCCTTGCCCGTGAAGTTCGCGCGACCGTCGTACTGGCCGATCTGCGTGCCCGGCACGAGCGTCAGGAAGAACGTGTACGGCGGGTTGTCGTCCGACGACGGCACGTTGCCGAGCGCGGCCGGGTTGCCGAAGGTCTGGATCAGCGACGTCGGGTCCGTGCCGATGTACGAACCCATCTGCTGCGCGGTCTGCAGGTTCAGGTTCAGCCGCACGTTCACGAAGCCGCCGTCCTGCGGGTTCGGCTTCTGCGCGAGCGGCGCGAGCGTGTTGTCCGCGTAGTTGCGGGCCTGGACCATGTACGCGTCGAGGTCGGTCGGCGTCGGGTTGAGCGTCGTCTTCTTCCAGTAGAACGCGTCGGCCGCGAGCGTCGGGAACGTGCCGACCGCGGACAGCGCGTTCGCGTAGTCGAGGATCGACGACTGCAGCGTGATCCCGTTCAGGTCGATGCCGTCCTCGTGCAGCACCCACGACACGACCGCGCTGCGCGCGGTGCCGTACGACTCGCCGTACAGGAACTTCGGCGAATTCCAGCGCGAGTACTTGGTCAGGTAGCGCTGGATGAAGCGGTCGATCGAGCGCGCATCCTGGTCGGTGCCCCAGAAGTCCTTGTTCTTCGCCGGCGCGATCGCCGTCGAGTAACCGGTGCCGACCGGGTTGATGAACACGAGGTCGGTGCGGTCGAGCAGGCTGTCCGGGTTGTCGAGCAGCTTGTACGGGGCCGGCGGCGTGAAGTTCGGGAACGACGACTGCAGGCGCTTCGGCCCGTACGAGCCGAGCAGCAGGTAGACCGACGACGAACCGGGGCCGCCGTTGTAGAAGAACGTGACCGGGCGCGGCTTCGACGGGTCCGGATTGTCCTGTGTGTACGCGACGTAGAACATCTTCGCGTTCGGCGCCGACGTGATCGGATCGATCGTCGTCAGGTGGCCCGTGGTGGCCGTGTACTTGATCGTCTTGCCGCCGATCGTCACCTGGCGGTGCACGACTGCCGCGCCTTCGGTCGAATCCGTGACCGCGTCGTTCGGCCCGGTGCCGTACACGTCGGTGTCGACGTACGGCTGGTCGGCCGCGGCGGCGGCCGTTGCGTCGGTATTGACCGACGTGCTGCCGCTGGACGTCGCGGCCGCGGTGGCGGCCGCCGCGCTCGGGCTCGGCCCGTCGTCGCCGCCGCACCCCGTGACGAGCAGCGCCGCGGCCGCTGCCGCGGCGAGCGGTACGCTCAGGGTCGTTCCAAATAGCGCGAAACCGTCTTTCAAGGACTTGCGTGTCGTCATTATTGCCTCTCGAACAGAACGATAAATACCGCCGGCCGCAAAGGATCGTTTGCGCCGGCGCTCCGCACCGGGAATGCATTCGTTATGCGACGCACCCCGAGTTTTTTACCGGATCGGCGAATACCGATCGGCACGATTTACCCCACCCATGTTTTTTTGCAACCGCACAATGGAATCAATTCCATTGCAAACGACCATTCAACGGTTCGCAGCAATGCGAATTCATTTCGCGAATTCGCATGCGCACGAAATCGACGACAAGGCGACACCCTGCGAAGCCCGCCAGACAAGGCGCCTTCACTTCGAAAAGATGAACGATTCCGGTCGGCACGACACCGATTAATCGCGAAACGGCGATCAATCGCGGCTCGGGCCGACTGAATAAAATCGAAAGGATCGATTAACTAAAAGGAAAGGAATATTCTCGTATCTGGAATTTATTAAATTAAGTGAAAATACCGGCGCATAATAGGTTCCGGATTTATGGCCGTAAAGTAATAATTTGTTACGGCGCTCGCCATTCGGATAAAAGGCAGTACGGGACCGATTCCAGGCGATGCAAAGAAAAAAGCCGGACGGCTGTCCGGCTTCGTCGGAGGCGGCGCAACGGCCGCCGTCAGAGCGGCACGTCGATCGTGCCGACGCCGGCGGAAATCGCGTTCGCGCCCGGCGCGGCCGAGATCGGCGGCAGGTTCGTGCTCGTCAGCGCGGGCGCGGCGCCCGGCGTGCCGCCGCGCGGCACCGTGCGGATCACCTGCGACGGCGGCAGCGGCGCGCCGTTCCTTAGGTGCTTCCACATCAGGTTCAGCGCCTGCACGTTGTAGTAGTGAACCGGCACGAAGCGCGTGTCGAAGCCCGGAACCGACAGGAATGCGTCGAAGTGCTGGCCGTTCGTCACTTCGTAGAACACCAGTTGGCTGCGCCCGGCTTCGCTGATGCCGTTCTGCGCGACGTACGCGCGCGACGCGTGGTTCACGGGCACGAGCGCGTCGCTGCGGCCCTGCACGATGATCGCCGGCTTGCCGTGCAGGTTCGCGTTCACGCGCACCGCGTCGACGTTCGCGGGCATGCCGAGCATCCCGTTCGTCCACAACTGGCGCAGGCACAGCGCGCCCGCGAAGCTCGCGTCCGGCGTCGCGAGCCGGTGGTCGACGCCCGCGCCGTTGTTGAACACGAGATTGATGCCGGCCGTCGGCGGCACGCCGTTGCCGGCGCCGAACACGGCCGGCATCGGCGACGCGGCGGGCGCCGCGACCGCGCCGGTCGCCGGGTTCGTCGTCGCGAAGCTGAAGTTGCACAGGTTGTCGGTCACGCGCGAGCGCGTGTACGCGTTCGCATAGGTGACCGCGATCGCCGGAATCGCCTGCGAATCCCACATCGGCGCCTGCAGCAGGTCGGAATCGGCCAGATAGCCGGCCGCATGGAGCTGCGCGAGCGCGTCGGCCGCCTGGCTCTGCGTGTCGGCGCCCGCCACCAGCCCGGCCGCGGCGAGCGTCGCGCAGCGCTGCGTGCGGATCGACTGCGTGGTCGCGGCCGGCAGCGCGCTCAGGTACGGCGCGGCGGCGAGCGACGCCGACGCGGCCGCGCACGGTTCCAGCAGGTTCGCGAGCGTCGCGTAATCGGCCAGCGGCCGGCCGAACGACGGCACCGGCTGGCCGCCCGCGCGCACGACCGCATTCGGCGCCATCCGTACGTTGATCTGCGGCTCGCCGACCACGACTGCGGTAATCCAGCCGCGGTCGTCCTGCTCGGCCGCCGCGAGCGACGCGCCGCCGCCGTTGCTGACCGACGCGGCGATCGTCGTGATGTCGCCCGCGCGATAGCGCACGCCGTGACGCGCGCCGTCGACCAGCGGTCCGAACTGCTCGTTGAGCGCCCAGTACGCGAACTCGACCGACTGCAGCGTCACGCGCCCCCAGTCCTGCTCGGGATTCTGCTGCGAATGCGCGTGCTTGAACGCATAGCGGTTCGGGAAGCGGCTGCTGAACGCGGCGAGATCGCCGCTCGTCACGTTCGCGGTGAACAGGCTCGCGTTGCCGGCCAGCACCGCGTTGGCGAGCGTGCCGTCGATCAGCGTGACGGTGTCGGAGCCGAGCTCGTGCGCGCCGTTGCCGCCGCCCTTGTCGTTGTAGGCCACCGCGCAGCCGCGCTTGAGCGCCCACTCGCCGGCCGCGGAAATCGCGCCGTACACGCCGCGCGAGCCGGACGACGTCGCGGTGACGATGCAGGGCTGCGCGGGATCGAAGCGTGCCGGCACCTGCACGAGCAGCGTCACGTTCTTCGCACCGCTGCCGTCGTCGGCGTACGCGAGATATTCGGTGCCGGCGATCTTGCCTTCGCCGAGCGTATCGTTGCCGTCGAGGTCGACGTTCGGCCCCCAGAAGCGCCCGTAGCCGCCGTTCGCGCTCATGTCGACGAGCGCGCGGTAGTTCGACCAGATCGCGAGGCGACGCAATTCGGCGCTCGTCGGCCGCGACGGGTTCGCGAAGCCGGGCGCACTCGCCGCGGCGAGGCCCGTCTTGCCGAGGCCGGCCGTCAGCAGGTCGTCGCTCGCGCCGTCGTAGGCCGTCGTGCGCACGCTGCCGGACACGAAGCCGGGCAACCGGTTGCGCTCGGCCGATTCGTCGCCGTTGCAGGCGCCGAGCATCGCGACCGCGGCCAGCACCGCTCCCCACACCACCCGCCTGCCCCACCCGAGCTTCGTCATCGCCGCCCCCTCGATATCGTTATCGGTCCGCCGCCGCGCCGCGCGCGGCGCTCGGTCTCTGAAACGCAAACGGGCCCCGGCATGCCGGGGCCCGCCTGGAAACGGGCGCACGCGGCGCTCGCGCGCCGCCGCCCGGCGTTACTGCTGCTGAACGGTCAGCTTGTTCGTGACCGACGTCACGCCCTTCACGCTCTTGGCTGCCTCTTCCGCCTTGTCGATCTGTGCCTGGTCGGGCACCGTGCCCTCCAGCGAGATCGCGCCACCCTTCGAGCGCACGACGATGTTCGCCACGTCGATGCCGCCCGCCTTCGTAATGGCCTTGCGCACCGCGTAGCCGAGCTTGCGGTTCGCCTTCTTCGCGGTTTTCGCGGCGGCCTTCGGCGCGCTCGCCGCGGCCGACGGCGCTTCCGTTGCCGCTGCGTCGCTCGACTGCGCATACACGCTGCCCGACAGACAGGCCGCCACGGCGGCGACACCCAACGCTCTCAACACGATCGACTTCATGCTATCTCCTTATCACTCCGGAACGGCCGTGCACAGTACGGCCGAATACCCCCAAAAACAGCCGGCCCGCGCGCGAACGGGCGGGACAGCCGGTGTTTTCCACGGCGATACGAGAGAGGCGTCACGGGCCGGCGGCCGGCGCACGCGAAAGCGGGCCGGCCGGGCCGGACAGCCGCCGGCCGGACGCGCCCGGTCTCATGACGTGCCGGGTCGCGCGCGATTCGGGCGCGGCTGCGTCGCACAATGTAATCCAGCGCCCGCGGAAGCGCAAAGCTTTTGACGCGACGGCGCGCCGCTGCCGCCGCGCCGCCGTGCCACCCCGCCGCGACTCGCGCATGGGCGGCGAAACCGGGTACCATCGCCGCGAGCATCCGTGTCGTCCGGTGACGACCGTCACCGATGCGTCACGCCAGCGTCACTCGCCGATTCCATGAAGCCTGCCCGCCCTCGCCCGCCGCGCCGTATCCTCGCCCGCTTCGTCGCCGTCTCGTGGCGCGACCTCGCGCTGTCGATCGGCCCGACCGTGCTGCTCGCCGGCGCGGCCGTCTGGCTCGCGGTCAAGCTGATCCAGCCGGCGCCGCCGTCCACGCTCGTGATTTCGTCCGGGCCGCCCGGCAGCACCTACTGGAACGCCGCCCAGAAATACAAGGCGATCCTCGCGAAAAACGGCGTCACGCTCGACGTTCAATCGTCCGAAGGTTCCGCGCAGAACCTCGCGCGGCTGTCGAACCCGGACGCGCCGGTCGACGTCGGCTTCGTGCAGAGCGGCATCGGCCCGAAGGAGCGCGACGAGCATCTCGTGTCGCTCGGCAGCATCGGCTACGTGCCGCTCGCGATCATGTACCGCGGCCCGGTCGTCGGGCGCCTGTCCGACTTCAAGGGCAAACGGCTCGCGCTCGGCGCGGAAGGCAGCGGCGCGCGCGAACTGAGCCTCGCGCTGCTGAAGATGAACGGCATCGTGCCGGGCGGCCCGACCGAGCTCCTGCCGACGGCCGGCGAGGACGCCGCGACCGCGCTGCTCGACGGCAAGATCGACGCCGCGTTCCTGTCGGGCGACTCGACGCAGATCCCGGTGATGGCGAAGCTGTTCCGCGCGCCGGGCGTGCACGTGTACTCGTTCACGCAGGCCGACGCGTATGCGCGGCGCTTTCCGTACCTGACCGCGATCACGCTGCCGATGGGCGTCTACGATCTCGGCCGCAACCTGCCGCCCGCCGACATCCACACGGTCGCGCCGACGATCGAACTCGTCGCGCGCGACTCGCTGCACCCCGCGCTGTCCGACCTGCTGATCGAGGCGGCGCGCGAAGTGCACGGCCACGCGACGATCCTGCAGCACGCGGGCGAATTCCCGTCGTCCGTCACGCGCGGCTTCCCGCTGTCCGACGATGCCGCCCGCTACTACAAGTCAGGCAAGACCTTCCTGTACCGGCGGCTGCCGTTCTGGGTCGCGAGCCTCGTCGACCGGCTGCTGGTCGTCGTCGTGCCGCTGATCGTCGTGCTGATCCCCGGGCTGCGGCTCGTGCCGTCGCTGTACGGCTGGCGCGTGCGCTCGCGCATCTACCGCTGGTACGGCGCGCTGATCGCGCTCGAGCGCAGCGCGCTCGGCGAACATACGGCCGAGGAGCGCGTCAAGCTGCTCGACGAGCTGGACGACATCGAGGAAGCCGTGAACCGGATGAAGATGCCGCTCGCGTACGCGGGACAGTTCTACGTGCTGCGCGAGCACATCGGTTTCGTGCGCGAACGGCTCACCGCGCACGACCAGGATGCGCCGGCGGCCCCGCCCGGCGCCGGCCATCCGCCGGCACGCACGGAAACCGACCCGCCGCCGGCCGGCGACGCCCCCCGGGCGACTCCCGGTTCCGCGTAAGCGAACGATCCGCGATCATTGCTGCATGCGCGCGCAGCCGCGTAACATGGAGGCCGCCGCCAGGCGCCGCACGCCCCACCCTCTGGAGAACGACATGACAGCCGGCCTCGATACCGCCCAACCCGCCTGGTTCTTCGACTTCGTGTCGCCGTTCTCGTATCTGCTGCTCGAACAGCACGACAAATGGCCGGACGTGCCGTTCAACCCCGTCGCCGTCTCGCTGCCCGACCTGCAGCGCCACTGGGGCCAACGCCCGAGCGCCGACGTGCCGGCCAAACGCGTGTTCACGTACCGGCATGCGCTGTTTCGCGCGGAACAGCTCGGCATCCGCTTCAAGATGCCGCCCGCGCATCCGTTCGATTCCGACAAGGTCCTGCGCCTCGCGATCGCGCTGCGCGCCGATATCGTGACGGTGCTGGAAATGTTCCGCTTCATCTGGCGCGAAGGGAACGACCCGTCGACGCCGGAAGGCTTCGCGGCGCTGTGCGAACGCGTCGGCGTCGGCCACGGCGACGAGCTGATCGAATTCGAGGAAACCGCTGCGCAACTGACCCGCAACACGGCCGACGCGATCGCGCTCGGCGTGTTCGGCGTGCCCACCTTCTGGATGAACAAGCAGCTGTTCTGGGGCGAGGACGCGCTGCCGATGGTGCTGTACTGCGCGCGCACGCCGAACTGGCTCGAATCGCGCGAGGTCAAGCGGATCAGCACGCTGCCGAAGGGCCGCGCGTGATGGCCGGTATCACGCACGGCAACGCGCGGCTGCGGTAAGGTTACGCGTCACCGGACTCACCCCCAATCGATGGAAGACGACGACCGTACCGCCTCGCTCGACATCTGGCTCGTGCGCGTGTTGCGCACGCTGCTGCTCGAGCGCAGCGTCACGCAGGCCGCGCTGCGGCTGAACCAGACGCAGCCCGCGATCAGCACCGCGCTGCGCAAGCTGCGCGAGACGCTGAACGACCCGATCCTCGTGCGCGGCAAATCCGGCATGGTGCCGACCGAGTACGGCGCGTCGCTGCTCGACGCCGCATCGCGCGCGCTGCGCGAGGTCGATTTCATCGCGACGCCGCACGGCGACTTCGATCCGTCGTCCGCGCGGCGCACGTTCCGCGTCGCCGCGCCCGACTACCTGAACGATTTCTTCATGCCGACGCTGATCGAGCGCTTTCGCGATGCGGCGCCGCATGCCCATCTGGAGATCGATTCGCTGAATCCCGCGCTCGACCACGCGGGCGCGCTCGAATCGGGCGCGCTCGATCTCGTGATCGGCAACTGGCCGAAGCCCGACCCGCAGTTCGCGCGCCAGGACCTGTTCTCCGACACCATCGTGTGCCTGATGCGCGACGCGCATCCGCTCGCCCGCGTGCCGCTCACGCGCGACGCGTATGCGTCGGCCGCGCACGTCGCGCCCACCCCGTACACCGGCGACAAGCGCAACGCGATCGAGATCGGCCTGGCGCGCGCCCGCCTCACGCGGCGCATCGTGACGACGCTGCCGTACTTCGGGATCGTGCCGCAGGTGCTGCTGCAATCGGACCTGATCTTCACGACGACGCGCCGCTTCGCGACGCACTACGCGCAACTGCTGCCGCTCGTCGTCGTCGCGCCGCCCGTGCCGTTCCCGCGCATCAAGAGCTACCTGCTCACGCATCCGCAGCCCGATCGGCCGACCGACATCGCGTGGCTGTGCGCGCTGATGCAGAGCGTGTCCGACGAACTGACGGTCGCCCGCACGCGCAAGCGCTGAAGCGGCGCGACGCGCGACGCGGGACGCCCCCGCGCACGATCACGCCGCGCGGCCGCTCAGGCCGTGCAGAACGTTTCCTGAAGATGGGTCCAGCGCACGACGCCCGCCGCGTCGCGCTCGAACACGGCCGTCGCGCGCCGCGCGGGCAATTCGCCCGAGGCCGCATGCTGCGCTTCGACGTAGGTGAGCGTCACGTGCGACGCGCCGGCGACGAGCACGCGAATGTCCGACAACCCGATCCGCAGCCCCGGCTTCGCGCCGCCGAGCTGCGCGAACAGTGCGCGCAGGCCGTCGCGATCGAGCAGGCGGCCGTCGGTCAGGATCATCGTGAAACCGGTGGAGAAAGACGCGAGCACCGCATCGAGCGCCGCGGGCGCGGTATCCGCGCCGGACAGCCAGCGCTCGATGGCGACGACGCTCGCATCGAGCGCGTCGAGATAGACCCGGTGATCGGACATGGTGCGTGCACGAAAGACGCGCGGCCCGATGCCGCGCGATCCGTGCAGTGTAGGCAAAAACGCGCCGGCGTGCGCCGGGCGTATCGGCCACGCGTCGTTATCGTGCGCAGCTGACGTCGTCGCGCGCGCGGCCCGCGGCGGCGGCCTTCGCATCGGCCACCGGCATGCCCGAGCGTGCCTGCAGCAGCTCCGCGCAGACGGCCACCGCGATCGCGCCCGGCGCCTTGTCGACGATGCCGGCGACACCGATCGGACACACCATCTCGACGAGCCGCGCCGGGTCGACGCCGCGCGCGGCGAGGCGGCGCTCGAACTTCACGCGCTTGGTGCGCGAGCCGATCATCCCGAAGTACGCGTAGTCGCGCCGCCGCATGATCTGCGCGGCGAGCGAGAAGTCGAGCGCGTGGTTGTGCGTCATCACGAGGAAGTACGCGCCGGGCGGCGCCGCGTCGACGACGGCCTCCGGCGTGTCGGTCGGCTCCGGCTGCACGTTCGGCGGACATTCGTCCGGGAACAGCTCGTCGCGCGTGTCGACCCACTGCACGACGCACGGCAGCGCGCCGAGCAGCGTGACGAGCGCGTGGCCGACGTGCCCGGCGCCGAACAGCACGATGTGCATCGGCGCCGGCGGCGCGGTTGCGCGGTTGCGCTGGCCGGTGCCCGGCGCGAACGGCTGCAGTTGCGACGGCGCGCTGCCGCACACGCCGTCGCATCCCGCGGCGGGTGCCGGCGACGCGGCACGCGGCGAACGAGCGCGGCCGTTCATGCCGGCCTCCCGCGGGCCATCCCGACGGCGTCGACCGCACCGTCGAGCCGAGCGCACGAAGCGGGCGTGGAGCGGCGGTTCATCGTCTCACCCTGCCCGAGCGGCGCTCGCCGCCCGTACCGCCTGCACCGCGCGCAGGATCGACTCGCCGGTGGCCGGCGCGTCGAGCGGCGGATTCACCCGGTAATCGCCGACTGCCGCGATCGCATCGCGCACCGCGAAGAACACCGAGAACGGCAGCAGCAGCGGCGGCTCGCCGACGGCCTTCGAGCGGTGGATACTGTCCTCGACGTTGCGGTTCTGGAACAGCCGCACGTTGAACTCGGGCGGCGTGTCGTTCACCGTCGGAATCTTGTACGTGGACGGCGCGTGCGTCATCAGCTTGCCGCCCGCGTTCCACCACAGCTCTTCGGTCGTCAGCCAGCCCATCCCCTGGATGAACGCGCCTTCGACCTGGCCGATGTCGAGCGCCGGGTTCAGCGACGCGCCCACGTCGTGCAGCGCATCGACGCGCAGCGTGCGCATCTCGCCCGTCAGCGTGTCGATCACGACTTCCGACACGGCCGCGCCGTACGAGTAGTAGTAGAACGGGCGGCCCTGCAGCTTCGACTGATCCCAGTGCAGCTTCGGCGTCGCGTAGAAACCGTCGGACCACAGCTGCACGCGCGCGAGATACGCCTTCGCGATCACCTCGCCGAACGGCACGCTCGCACCGCCGACCCACACGAAGTCGTTGCCGAACTTCACGTCGGCCGCCTCGACCTTGCCGTCGCCGAACTGCTTCGCCGCGAACGCCGCGAGCCGCTCGCGCAACTGGCGCGCCGCGTCCTGCGCGGCCTTGCCGTTCAGGTCCGAGCCCGTCGACGCGGCGGTCGCGGACGTGTTCGCGACCTTGCTCGTGTCGGTCGCCGTCACGCGGATCCGGCCGAAGCGGATGCCGAGCTCGTGCGCGACCACCTGCGCGACCTTCGTGTTGAGCCCCTGCCCCATCTCCGTGCCGCCGTGGTTCACGAGCACCGAGCCGTCGGTGTAGATGTGCACCAGCGCGCCGGCCTGGTTGAAGTGCGTGACGTTGAACGCGATCCCGAACTTCACCGGCGTGAGCGCGATGCCCTTCTTCAGCACCGTGTTGCGTGCGTTGAATGCGCGCACGCCCGCGCGCCGCACGCGGTAGTCGCTCGTCGTCTCGAGTTCGCCGAGCAGCTCGTGCAGCACGTTGTCCTCGACCGTCTGCCCGTAAGGCGTCACGTTGCGTTCGGTCTTGCCGTACAGGTTCGCGTAGCGCACGTCGAGCGGATCGCGGCCGAGCGAGCGCGCGATGTCGTCGAGGATGTATTCGATCGCGAACGCGCCCTGCGGGCCGCCGAAGCCGCGGAACGCGGTGTTCGACTGCGTGTTGGTCTTGCCGCAGTAGCCGGCGATGTCGACGTCGCCGAGCCAGTACGCGTTGTCGAAGTGGCACACCGCGCGCGTCATCACCGGGCCCGACAGGTCGGCCGAGAAGCCGCAGCGCGACGTCATGTCGAGTGCGACGCCGTCGATGCGGCCGTCGTCGTCGTAGCCGACGTCGAAGCGGTAATGGAAATCGTGCCGCTTGCCGGTGATCATCATGTCGTCGTCGCGGTCCGGTCGCAGCTTCACCGGGCACAGCAGCTTCCACGCGGCAAGCGCCGCGCAGCACGCGAACAGGCCCGACTGCGATTCCTTGCCGCCGAACCCGCCGCCCATCCGGCGGCATTCGACCAGCACGTTGTGCGACGCGACGCCGAGCACGTGCGCGACGAGGTGCTGCATCTCGCTCGGGTGCTGCGTCGAGCAGTACACGTGCATCCCGTCGTCGTCCTTCGGCACCGCGTACGCGATCTGCCCTTCCAGGTAGAACTGCTCCTGCCCGCCGAGCAGCATCTCGCCCGACTCGCGGTGCGGCGCGGCGGCGAGCCGCGCGGCCGCGTCGCCGCGCGCGAGCTTCAGCGGCGGAATCACGTAGGTTTCGGCCTTGCGCGCTTCCTGCGCGGTCAGGATCGCGGGCAGCTCCTCGTAGTCGACCTGCGCGCGGCGCGCGGCGAGCCGCGCGGTTTCATGCGAGGTCGCGACGACGATGAACATCGGCTGGCCGACGAACTGCACGACGCCCTTCGCGAGCACCGGATCGTCGTGGATGATCGGCCCGCAATCGTTGACGCCCGGGATGTCGTCGGCCGTGAACACGGCGACCACGCCCGGCGTCGCGCGCACCGCGTCGAAGTTCATCGACACGATCTTCGCGTGCGGCTTCGCGGACAACCCGAGCGCCGCATGCAGCGTGCCGGCGACGAGCGGGATGTCGTCGGTGTAGGTGGCGCGCCCGCTCACGTGCAGGTGGGCGGATTCGTGCGCACGCGACACGTGCACTTGCGCGGCGTCGGCCTGCGGGTCGACGGTGCTGAGGAACGGTTCTGCTTGCTGGTTCATGTTCGGTGTTCTCCGTCTTCAGACGCGCGCCGCGTCGTCGGCAACTTCGGCGGCCACTTCGCGCACGTTCAGCGCCTGCGGCGGCAGCGGGTCGTGCGGACGCGTCTCGAGCCAGAAGCGATACATCAGGTTCTTCGCGGTATCGAGACGATACGCGCTCGTCGCGCGCATGTCGGACAGCGGCTGGTAGTCGCGCTCGAGCGCCTGCATCGCGGCCTGCGCGGTGGCTTCGTGCCACTGTGCGCCGTCGAGCACGGCTTCCGTATGCGTGGCGCGCTTCGGCGTCGCCGCCATCCCGCCGAACGCGACGCGCGGCTCGCGGATCGTGTCGCCGTCCGCGATGAACGCGAACGCCGCGCACACGGCCGAGATGTCGGAGTCGAACCGCTTCGACAGCTTGTAGGTGCGGAACTGCAGCTTCGCGCGCGCGCCGGTGCGGGTCGGCACCTTCAGGCCGACGACGAACTCGTGCGGCGCCATGTCCTTTTGCTGATAGCCCGTATAGAGCGCCTCGAGCGGAAGCTCGCGCACCGTGTCGCCGCCGCGCAGCACGACGCGCGCGCCGAGCGCGATCAGGCCCGGCATCGAATCGCCGATCGGCGAGCCGTTCGCGACGTTGCCGCCGATCGTGCCCGCATTGCGGATCGGCAGCGACGCGAAGCGCTTCCACATCTCGGTCAGCTCCGGGTATGTGCGGGCGAGTGCCGCATAGGCCTTCTCGACCGTCACGCCCGCGCCGATCTCGATCCAGTCGTCGCCATCCACGACCTGCTGCAGTTCGGCGATCTGGCCGACGTAGATCAGATCGTCGAGGCGGCGCATCTGCTTGGTGACCCACAGGCCGATGTCGGTGCTGCCCGCGAGCATGCGCGCGTCGGGACGCTCGGACTTCAGCGCGGCCAGCGCGTCGAGCGTGCGCGGCGCGGCGAAGCGCGCGCCGTTGGCCGCCGTGTAGTCGAACGTGTCGTCGCGCTTGAGCGATGCGAGCGTGCGGGCAAGCGCCGCCGTGTCGACCACCGCCGACGCACCTTCGCCGGCCGCGCCTTCGCCGGTCGCATCGAACATCCGCACCGCCGCATCGACGATCGGGCGATAACCAGTGCAGCGGCACAGGTTGCCGGTCAGCGCATCGGCGATCTCGGTGCGCGTCGGCACGCCCTTCGCCTTCGCGCACGCGTTGCCGCAGCCTTCGTGGCCGTGCTTCTCGTACAGCGCCCACATCGACATCACGAAGCCGGGCGTGCAGAACCCGCATTGCGAACCGTGGCAATCGACCATCGCCTGCTGCACCGGATGCAGCGCGCCGTCCGGCTGGCGCAGGTCCTCGACCGTCAGGAGCGCCTTGCCGTCGAGCGTCGGCAAGAACTGGATACACGCGTTGACGGCCTTGAACTCGACCGCACCGGCGTCGGTCAGTTCGCCGACGACGACCGTGCACGCGCCGCAGTCGCCTTCCGCGCAGCCTTCCTTGGTGCCGGTGCAATGCGCGTCCTCGCGCAGGTATTGCAGCACGGTGCGGGTCACGTCCGCGCCGCTCACTTCGCGGATCGCGTGACGATGGTAGAAGCGGATCGGCTCACTCATGTCTCGGTGTTTCTTCAAATTGGGGGCTAGGCGGCCTGCGCGGAGCGCTCGACCGACGTTTTTCCGACAGTTTGCACGCTATCACCGTCAAATTCCGCAACCCATAGCCCATCGCGCATGCGGCTCATATCACTGCCGCGATATGCGCGCCCGACCGCCCGCGCCCCTTGCCGCACGGTGCGCCGCGCCCGTTTCCGGCGCCCGCGACCGCCGGTCGTCTTCACGAACGGCAGGCAGTTAACTAAACGGTACCTGCGTGAAAACCGGTTCCATGGGAAAATCCCGATTCCCTTTTCCGCCGTTTTCCGTTCGATCCGTCATTCGTTCCGACCCCATGTCAACCGATTCCGCCACACCGCCGCACAGCGGGTTCGCAGTCACGCTGCAAATCGTGTCCGTCGTCTGCTTCACGTTCATCTGCTACCTGACCATCGGCCTGCCGCTCGCGGTGCTGCCGGGCTTCGTCCACGACGACCTCGGCTTTTCCGCGATCGTCGCGGGCGGCGCGATCAGCGTCCAGTATTTCGCGACGCTCGCCTCGCGGCCGCTCGCCGGGCGCCTCGCCGATACGCTGGGGCCGAAGCAGACGGTGCTGCGCGGGCTGGTCGGCTGCGGCGTGTCGGGCGTGCTGCTGCTCGTCGCGCTGCTGCTCGCGCACTGGCCGGTCGCGAGCCTCGTGCTGCTGATCGCGAGCCGGCTGGTGCTCGGCGTCGGCGAAAGCCTGTGCGGCACCGGCGCGATCCTGTGGGGCATCGGCCGGGTCGGCGTCGCGCACAACGCGAAGGTGATCTCGTGGAACGGCATCGCGACCTACGGCGCGCTCGCGCTCGGCGCGCCGGTCGGCGTCGCGATCGCGCATACGCTGAATCCGGCGCTGATCGGCGTGATCGTGATCGCGCTGGCCGCGCTCGGCTTCTACCTCGCCCGCCTGATCGCCGCCGTGCCGCTCGTGCACGGCGAACGGATGTCGTATGCGAGCGTGTTCACGCGCGTGCTGCCGCACGGCCTCGGCCTCGCACTCGGCTCGGCCGGCTTCGGCTCGATCGCCACGTTCGTCACGCTGTACTACGCGGCGCGCCACTGGCCGAACGCCGCACTGTCGCTGACCGTGTTCGGCACGCTGTTCATCGGCGCGCGCCTGCTGTTCGCGAACACGATCAAGACCCACGGCGGCTTCCGCGTCGCGATCGTGTCGTTCGCGTTCGAATGCGCGGGCCTCGTGCTGTTGTGGCTCGCGCCGGTGCCGCACGTCGCGCTCGTCGGCGCGGCACTGACGGGCTTCGGCTTCGCGCTGATCTTCCCGGCGCTCGGCGTCGAGGCCGTCGCGCTCGTGCCGCCCGCGAGCCGCGGCGCGGCGCTGTCCGCGTATTCGGTGTTCCTCGACCTGTCGCTCGGCATCACCGGCCCGCTCGCCGGCTATGTCGCGGGTGCGTTCGGCTATCCGCAGGTGTTCCTGTTCGCGGCGGTGGCGGCCGCCGGAGGCGTCGCGCTGTCGATGGTGCTGTATCAGCGGCAGGCGCGCGTGGCGGGAAGCGGCGCGGCGGCTTGATCACGCCGCTCACCGCACGGCGGCCAGATGCGGAAATCGCGGCGCCGTCGCCTCAAAAAAGAAAAACGCCTGCATCGCGCAGGCGTTTTTTATATGGCGGCCGTTGCGACGGCCGGCGCGGTCACACCGTCCGCAAAAACAACCGGCGCGTGAGATCGAACGCGACGAGATTGCCGGCCACCACGAGCAGCAGCCCGATCACCGCGAGCGGCGACCATTGGTAGCCCTCGAACACCGTCGACACGGCCAGCGCGACGATCGGGAACAGCACCGTGCAGTACGCGGCGCGCTCCGGCCCGATCCGGCCGACGAGCGTGAGGTAGGCGGTAAAACCGATCACCGAGCCCGGCACGGCCAGGTACACGAGCGCGCCGAGATAGCGCGGACTCATGTCGAGCGTGAACGGCATGCCGACCGCCGCGCTGCCGACGGTCAGGATCGCCGCGCCGATCAGCATCGCCCAGCCGTTGGTCGCGAGCGGGTGCAGCCCCATCGACTGCATCCGGCTCGACAGCAGGTTGCCCGCCGAGAAGCACATCGTGCCGGCGAACGCGATCGCGAGCCCGATCCACGTCGCGTGGTCGTCGAGATGGCCGGCCATCTGCTGCCAGAACAGGCATGCGATGCCGGTCAGGCCGAGCAGCGCGCCCGCGATCGCCGACGGCCGCAGCGGGCGGCCCATGAACAGCCGGCCGTTGATCGAGTTCAGCAGCGGCGCGGTCGAGAAGATCACCGCGACGAGCCCGCTCGGCACGACTTGCTCCGCATAGTAGAAGCACAGGAAATTCAGGCAGAACAGCGCGAAGCCCTGCGCGACGAGAAAGCGCCACGCTTCGCGCGGCGGGCGCACCGGCCGGCGCATCGCGCGCAGCAGCGCGAACAGCACGGCGGCCGCGAGCCAGAAGCGCCATGCGATCGACACGGGCGGCGGCACCGAGCCGAGTTGCCACTTGATCGCGATCCAGGTGGTGCCCCAGATCAGCACGGTGACGAAATAAAGCGACAGGTTCATGGCGGCAATTCGGGAAATCGGGTGAATCGGGATCCCGACTATGCGGCCGCCCCGCGCGTGCCGATTGTCCGGAATTGCGGTCTTTTTCGGGACGCCGCACACGCCGTCGCGCGGCCGCTTATACTCGGCGCATCATGAGTCTCTCCCTCTGCGCCCCGCCCGTCGACCGCGCCGCCGCCCTGACCGGCGGCGAGCTGCCGTTCGGCCTGCAGTCGGTCTGCCGCACCCTCGCCGACGCGAACGCGACGCTCGAGCGCTTCGCATGGCTCGGCGACCATCTCGCGATCGCCGAATGGACGCGGATCACCGACGAAAGCGAGACGATCTACGAGCAGCCCGGTCACCACACGCTGTCGTGCTACCTCGACGGCGGCTACCGGACCGAGCGCCAGCGCGTGCCGCGCTACGGCGCGCCGAGCCTGCTGTGCGCATTGCCGGGCGACCATGAATCGCGCTGGTGGGTGCGCGGCGAAATGCATTTCGTCCACCTGTATTTCCTGCCCGAACACTTCACGCAGCGGGCGATCCGCGAGCTCGACCGCGAACCGCGCGAACTGAAGCTGGCCGATCGCACCTATTTCGAGGATGCGCGCGTCGCCGCGCTGCTGCGCTCGCTCGCGCTCGACGGCTGGGACGATGCCGACGACCGGCTACGCGCGAACGAAACCGCGCATGACGTGCTGAGCCTGCTGCTGCGCGGCCAGAGCACGACGCGCACCGACACGTCGTTCCGCGGCGGGCTCGCGCCGGCCGTGCGCCGCCGCGTGCGCGACTACATCGACACGTACCTGACGCAGCCGCTGACGCTCGGCGAACTCGCCGAGGTCGCCGCGCTGTCCGAATACCACTTCTCGCGGATGTTCCGGCTGTCGTTCGGCCGTGCGCCGCACGCCTGGGTGGCCGAGCAACGGCTCGCGCGGGCCCGCGAGCTGCTGCGCACGACGGCGCTGCCGCTCGCGCAGATCGCGGCCGACTGCGGCTACGCGAACGCCGGCCACTTCAGCCATCGCTTTCGCGACGCGCACGGCACGACGCCGAATACCTACCGGCGCGCGATGCAGGGCCGCTGAGCGCGGCCCCGTGCCGCTTTTGCGCGCTTACGCGCCGCGCCGCGACAGTTCCTGTTCGAGCGCGGCGACGCCGGCCGGCAGATCGACCGGCACCTTCAGGTCGACCATCGTGCGACCGAACGCATGCAGCGTGCGAAACAGGTTGTGCTCGCGACACTGCTCGCCCATCTGTCCGATCCGCACGATCGGCAACCCGAACGACCCCGAGATCTCGACCTGGTACTGCTTCGAGATATGGCCGCAGACCATCCCCGGCGTGAGCCCCTCCGGCGTCTCGATCCCGACCACCGAATTGAGCCGGCAGTCCTTCGGCGCATAAAGCTTGAGCCCCATCGATTCGACGCCCGCCTGCAGCGCCAGCGAGCAGCGCAGGTGGCGCGCGAAGCGGCTTTCGAGCGTCTCCGCGCAGACGAGCCGCAGCGCCTCGTGCAGCGCAAGCACGCCCGACACGGGCGCCGTGTAGTGATAGCCGGCGTTGTGCCAGAAGTTCTCCGCGAGCGCCATGTCGAGGCACCAGTGCGCATTCGGCTCGGGGCGCTGCTTCATGCGTTCCCACGCGGCATCGGAAAACGCGATCAGCGACACGCCCGGAATCGACGACAGCCCCTTCTGGCCGCCGGTGATCACCGCGTCGATGCCCCACGCGTCCATCTCGAGCGGCATCGTCGACAGCGTGCACACCGCATCGACGACCACCAGCGCGCCGGCCGCCTTCGCGAGCGCGGCGATGTCGCGCAGGTCGCGGTTCCATACGGTGTTCGACGTCTCGCCCTGCACGATCGTGACGATCTCGGGCCGCTCGCGCGCGATCGCGTCGGCGATCTCGTCGAGGCTCGCGACCGCGCGGTCGGCGACTTCGAGCGTCGCGACGTCGGCGCCGACACGCGTGGCCATCTCGGCCATCCGCGCGCTGAAGAAGCCGTTGCGGATCGACAGCACGCGCGTGCCGCGCCACGCGAGGTTCGAGATCGCCATTTCCATCGCGGCCGAGCCGGGGCCCGCGACGCCGAGCACCCACTTCGTGCGGGTCTGGAACACGTAGCGCGCCATCTCCTTCACCTGCTCGATGATCTTCGCCATCGTCGCGCCGAGGTGATTGATCACGATCGTGTTCGCCTTGGCCACGGCGGCCGGGATCGGAACCGGGCCGGCCCCCATCATCAGCAGCGGTTCTTCGGGCAGGATCGCGTCGAGCGGCACGACGACGGGACAGGGAATCGGCGAATAATCGATGGACATGGCTGGAAAATGATGAGGGAAGAAAAATGCCTGGACGCCGGCGGCATGGCACGGCGAACCGGTCGATCATTCCGCGTTCCGCCGCCCCGCGCAAGAGGCACGCACGTCCGGACAGCGCGACGCCGGCCGGTCGCCGGACCGGGCCAGCCGGTCGCGCCGCGACCTGCCACATTGAAAAAGGGATTGCCGGCCGTTTCCGAAACGGTTCCATTCGGGTTCCGCCAGCACGATTTTCTCCCCAATATCGGCAACGGTTCGCCGAAACCGCCGGTTCAGCCCGATTCTCGGATCGAACGAAATGGAGCGGCCACCTGATACAAATCGCGGAGCGAATTCGATACACGAAATCCGAACGTGGAAAAAACATCCACCATTGCGGCATGTATTGGGGAGCGACGCCGAAATCGCCCTGTCTCGGTTCGCGCGAATTTAACCCAACACGTTGATTGAAATAGGGAATCCCGGCCGAGTCGACGCATATTCCAATATCGCGCCGTTTTCCCTCGACGTTCTTGCTGCATTGCAGCGTCAAACCGGTACTCGCGATTTCGATTTTACGCAAGCCGCCCCTTTTCTCAGGTTGACGGATATCGGTTCCGTATTGAACAATCGTCTGCGGAATCGAAATTCGATTTTCGATACGAGGGAGAGCTGGGGCCGCGCAATGCGCTTTCGATGTCGTGCGGCGATAAATCACAACCAAAATCAATCAACCGGGCCAGAAATACGCAAGCCATGAACCAGATTCAGACCATGCGTGTATTCGTCTGCGTCGCCGAACAGCAAAGCTTTCGGCGCGCGGCGCACCATCTCGGCGTGTCCAATGCGCTCGTCACGCGTTCGATCGCGATGCTCGAGGGCCACCTGAACACACGGCTGATCCATCGCACCACGCGCAACCTGTCGCTCACCGAGGCCGGCGTGCGCTACCTCGATGGCTGCCGTGCGCTGCTCGAGGAATTCGACCACCTCGAATCGTCGGTCGCGCATGCGGTGCGCGAACCGGCCGGCACGCTGCGCGTCGTCGCGTCGGGGCTGCTGTCGCCGCTGGCGCTGACGCCGCTCGTCAGCAGCTTCCGGCACCGCTATCCGGAACTGCGCGTGCAGCTGACCGTCGCCGAAGGGCCGCTCGACGTGCTCGATTCGGGCTACGACGTCGGCATCGTCACCGGCACCCGGCTCGACGGCAACCCGTCGCTGATCGGCCATGCCCTCGCGCCGAATCCGTTCGTCGCGTGCGCGGCGCCGGCCTATCTCGACCGTCGCGGCGAGCCGCGCGTGCCCGACGATCTACCGGGCCACGACTGGGTGACGCTCGCGCCGCACCAGCACGCGCCGACGTGGCAACTGGTCGGTCACGACGGCGTCGCCCATTCGGTCACGGTGCGCCCGGCCTGCACGGTCAACCAGCTCGCGCTCGTGCAGGCGGCGGCCGTGGCCGGCGCCGGCATCGCAGTGCTGCCCGAGCCGTGCGTGGCCGACGCGCTCAACCACGGCACGCTCGTGCGGCTGATGGCCGGCTACCGGATCGACGATCCCGACGCGCAGTTGTCGCTCGTCTATCCGAACCGCCAGTACGTGCCGGCCCGCACGCGCAGCTTCGTCGAGCATGCACTCGAGCACTTCGGCGCGTCGTCCACCCGCGAACGGACGGATTACGGCTTCCTGCGGCCGGCGCGCGGGCCCGAACACGCCGACATCGTCACGGGCCTGCAGTAAACTGCGCGCGTCAGCCATCGGAGGTGCAGCGTGCGCGTGATCCTGTTCAGCAGCCGGCAGTACGACGACGATTCATTCACCGCCGCCAACCGGCAGTTCGGCTATCGGCTGCACTTCCAGCCGTCGCACCTCGACGCGGAAACGGCGATCCTCGCGCACGGCTATGACGTCGTCTGCCCGTTCGTCAACGACACCGTCGATGCGGCCGTGCTCGAGCGGCTCGCCGACGGCGGCACGCGGCTGATCGCGCTGCGCTCGGCGGGCTTCAACCATGTCGACCTCGCCGCCGCCGAACGGCTCGGCGTCGCGGTCGTACGCGTGCCCGCGTATTCGCCCCACGCGGTCGCCGAGCACGCGGTCGCGCTGATCCTCGCGCTCAACCGCCGCCTGCCGCGCGCCGTCGCGCGCACGCGCGAAGGCGATTTCTCGCTGAACGGCCTGCTCGGCTTCGACCTGCACGGCAAGACCGTCGGCGTGATCGGCACCGGCATCATCGGCAGCGTGTTCGCGAAGATCATGATGGGGTTCGGGATGCACGTGCTCGCGCACTCGGTGCCGCCGTACAACGACGAGCTGATCGCGTTCGGCGCGCGCTACGTCGAGCTCGACGAGTTGCTGCATCACGCCGACATCGTCAGCCTGCATTGCCCGCTGCTGCCGTCGACACACCACCTGATCAACGAACGCACGCTCGCGCGGATGAAGCACGGCGCGATGCTGATCAACACGGGGCGCGGCGGCCTCGTCGATGCGCAGGCGCTGGTCGACGCGCTCAAGAGCGGCCAGCTCGGCCATCTCGGGCTCGACGTGTACGAAGAGGAAAGCGGGCTCTTCTTCGAGGATCACTCCGACCTGCCGCTGCAGGACGACGTGCTCGCGCGCCTGCTGACGTTCCCGAACGTGATCGTCACGTCGCACCAGGCATTCTTCACGCGCGAGGCGCTGGCCGAGATCGCGCACACGACACTGTTGAACATCGAGGCGTGGCATGCGGACGCTCCGCAGAACGTCGTGATCGCGAACCGTTGAAAAACTGCCCGTTTCATGGTCGGCAGCGCACCCGCAATCGTTTGCTTCTGTCTGCTGCCACGCACCGCGCCCCACTTCGTCAACAATTGAGTGCATTGTTTCGCATGAAGTAACGTTTCGTGCGCGCCGTCTGTTATCGTTGCGCCGACGTCCTTCCCTGCCTTTGCCGCTCATGCGTTTCGACGATTCCGACATCGCCGCCGTCTATCGCGCCATCTTCGAACGGCGCGACATGCGCCACTTCACGCCGGCGCCCGTCGAGCCGGCCGTGCTCGCGCGGCTGCTGCGCGCGGCGCACCACGCACCGAGCGTCGGCTTCATGCAGCCGTGGCGCTTCATCCGCGTCACCGATCCCGCATTGCGCACCGCCATTCACGCGCTGGTCGAGGCCGAGCGCCGCGCGACCGCCGACGCGCTCGGCGAGCGCCAGGACGAGTTCATGCGGCTGAAGGTCGAGGGCGTGCGCGAATGCGGCGAGCTCCTGGTCGTCGCGCTCGCCGACGGCCGCGAACGCCATGTGTTCGGCCGCCGCACGCTGCCGGAAATGGATCTGGCATCCGCCGCGTGCGCGATCCAGAACATGTGGCTCGCGGCGCGCGCGGAAGGCCTCGGGATGGGCTGGGTGTCGCTGTTCGACGTCGATGCGCTGCGCACGCTGCTGCGGATGCCCGACGGCGCGAAGCCGATCGCCGTGCTGTGCGTCGGGCACGTCGATGCGTTCTATGCGAAGCCGATGCTCGAAGCAGAACGCTGGGCCGCGCGGATGCCGATCGAAGCCTGCCTGTTCGAGAACGGCTGGGACGCGCCGGTGGTGATCGACGGGGCCGGATCGGCTGCGTCGCCGACAGGCACTGAAACCAAAGAAATCTCGGGCGCGATGCCCGACGGGGCGCCCGAACGCATCGCCTGAGGCACGGTTCGGCAGCCACCATCGCGCCGCAGCCGGATCGCCACCGATCCCACCGGGTAAGCCCCCTGCCCGCCGACCCGTCGCACGCCGGCAACAACCGTTTTGGCCCCAAGCATAGGGGTTTTCACTGAAGTAGAATCGCGGCTGACGTTCGCCTGACCGTCCGCCCGTCCCGCGCATCCCGCGCCTGGCTCGAGCGGCATCCTTTCCCGAGCCTACCGCGATGCCCCTGCCTCTTTTCGCCCTTGCCGTCGCCGCATTTGGAATCGGTACCACCGAATTCGTGATCATGGGCCTGCTGCCGAACGTCGCGCGCGACCTCGGCGTGTCGATCCCGGCCGCCGGGATGCTCGTGTCGGGCTATGCGCTCGGCGTGACGGTCGGCGCGCCGATCCTCGCGATCGTCACCGCGAAGATGCCGCGCAAGCGTGCGCTGATGGGCCTGATCGGGCTGTTCATCGCGGGCAACCTGTTCTGCGCGATCGCGCCCGGCTACGCGGTGCTGATGGCCGCGCGCGTCGTCACCGCGTTCTGCCACGGTGCGTTCTTCGGCATCGGCTCGGTGGTCGCGAGCAACCTCGTCGCGCCGAACCGCCGCGCGCAGGCGATCGCGCTGATGTTCACCGGCCTCACGCTCGCGAACGTGCTCGGCGTGCCGCTCGGCACCGCGCTCGGCCAGGCGTTCGGCTGGCGCGCGACGTTCTGGGCCGTCACCGGCATCGGCATCGCCGCGGCCGCCGCGCTCGCGGTGTGCCTGCCGAAAAACCTCGCGATGCCCGACACCAGCATCACGCGCGAATTCAGCGTGCTGAAGCACCCGCAGGTGCTGATGGTGCTCGGCATCAGCGTGCTCGCGTCCGCGAGCCTGTTCAGCGTGTTCACGTACATCACGCCGATCCTCGAGGACGTGACGGGCTTCTCGCCACGCCAGGTCACCTACGTGCTGCTGCTGTTCGGCCTCGGCCTGACGGTCGGTGGCACGCTCGGCGGCAAGCTCGCCGACTGGCGTCGAATGCCGTCGCTGATCGCGACGCTCGCACTGATCGGCATCGTCCTCGCGCTGTTCGCGGGCACGATGCATCTGCCGTTCGCCGCGCTCGCGACGATTTTCGTGTGGGGCATCCTCGCGTTCGCGATCGTGCCGCCGCTGCAGATCATGATCGTCGATCGCGCGAGCGACGCGCCGAACCTCGCATCGACGCTGAACCAGGGCGCGTTCAACCTCGGCAACGCGAGCGGCGCGTGGCTCGGCGGCATGGCGATCGGCTCCGGCGTGTCGCTCGTGAACCTGCCGTGGGTCGGCGTCGCGATGGCCGTCGCCGCGCTCGCGCTCACGCTGTGGTCGGCGTCGCTCGAACGCCGCCCGGTGGCCGTGCCGACCGAGTACGTCTGACATCGCCCTCATGCGATCGTTGCGGACACAACGCCATCCGAACCTGATGGCCTTCATGGACCTTTCAACGATCGCGGTGTAGCATCGCGGCCGATGAAAGCCATTCTCAATCGCGATTTCCTCGCGCTGATCCTGAGCGTCGCGGTCGTCGGCCTCGGCACCGGCGCCACGCTGCCGCTCACGGCACTTGCACTGACCGAAGCCGGACACGGCACCAACGTCGTCGGCATGCTGACGGCCGCGCAGGCCCTCGGCGGCCTCGCGATCGTCCCGTTCGTCACCGCGCTCGCACGGCATATCGGTGCGCGCCGCGCGATCGTCGTGTCGGTCGTGCTGCTCGCGGCCGCCACCGCGCTGATGCAGTTCACGTCGAACCTGGTCCTGTGGGGCGTGCTGCGCGTGCTGTGCGGCGCCGCGCTGATGCTGCTGTTCACGATCGGCGAGGCGTGGGTCAACCAGCTCGCCGACGATTCGACGCGCGGCCGCGTCGTCGCGATCTACGCGACCAATTTCACGCTGTTCCAGATGGCAGGCCCGGTGCTCGTCAGCCAGATCGCCGGCGCGACGAGCATCCGCTTCGCGCTGTGCGGCGCGCTGTTCCTGCTCGCGCTGCCGACGCTCGCGACGATCCGCCGTGCGCCGCTCGCCGGCGACGACGCGCATCACGACGCGCACGGCCGCTGGCTCGACGTGCTGCCGCGCATGCCCGCGCTGATCATCGGCACCGGCTTCTTCGCGCTGTTCGATACGCTCGCGCTGTCGCTGCTGCCGCTCTACGCGATGGATCACGGCGTCGCGAGCGCGACCGCCGTGCTGCTCGCGTCGATCATGCTGTTCGGCGATACCGCGATGCAGTTCCCGATCGGCTGGCTCGCGGACAAGCTCGGCCGCGAACGCGTGCATCTCGGCGCCGGATGGATCGTGCTCGCCGGCCTGCCGCTGCTGCCGTTCGTGATCGCGAACCCGTGGCTGTGCTGGCCGCTGCTGTTCGTGCTCGGCGCGGCGGCCGGCAGCATCTATACGCTGTCGCTCGTCGCGTGCGGCGAGCGTTTCCGCGGCGCGGCGCTCGTCACCGCGAGCTCGCTCGTGTCGGCGTCGTGGAGCGCCGCGAGCTTCGGCGGCCCGCTGGTGGCGGGCGCGTTGATGGAGCAACTGGGCAGCAACGCGCTGGTCGGCGTGCTGGTCGCCTGCGTCGCCGCGTTCGTCGCGGCCGCGTTGTGGGAACGACGCGCGGCGGTGCAACGCGCGACCTGATGCAGATTGGCGTTGGCGTTGGCGTTGGCGTTGG
Source organism: Burkholderia sp. MSMB2157WGS (assembly GCF_001532755.1). Lineage (NCBI taxonomy): Bacteria > Pseudomonadati > Pseudomonadota > Betaproteobacteria > Burkholderiales > Burkholderiaceae > Burkholderia > Burkholderia sp. MSMB2157WGS. The sequence goes on from NZ_LPJG01000011.1 coordinate 555,999, forward strand.
CGTTGGCGTTGGCGTTGGCGTTGGCGTTGGCGTTGGCGTTGGCGTTGGCGCGCAACATCATGCATCGATACGCGTCGGCCCGCTCGCACCCATGCTCCGCTCAACGAAAAACGGTCCGCGCAATGCGGACCGCCCCGTCATGCCGTACTAGCGTGGCCGGCCTGCGCGTGACTTCTCGCGCTGCGGTCCGTCAAGCACGCCGCGCCGGCAAAATCTTGCCGGCACACGTGCCGAAGCCGACGCGATAGCCGTCGCCCTGGCACCATCCCGTCAGTGTCAGCTCGTCGCCGTCCTCGATGAACGTGCGGCTGCCGCCGCCGTTCAGCGCGACCGGCTCCTTGCCGTTCCACGTCAGTTCGAGCAGGCTGCCGAACGAATCCTGGGTCGGCCCGCTGATCGTGCCCGAACCCATCAGGTCGCCCACGCGCGTGTTGCAGCCGGCCACCGTGTGATGCGCCAACTGCTGCGCCATCGTCCAGTACATGTGCTTGAAATTCGTGCGGCAGATCGACGTCGCTTCGGCCGCCCCCTCGGCGCGCAGCGTCACTTCGAGCGCGATGTCGAACGCATGCTTGCCCGCATGCTGCAGATACGCGAGCGGCTGCGGCGACTGCTCCGGCTGCGCGACGCGGAACGGTTCGAGCGCGTCGAGCGTGACGATCCATGGCGAGATCGTCGTCGCGAAGCCCTTCGAGTTGAACGGCCCGAGCGGCACGTACTCCCACTGCTGGATGTCGCGCGCGCTCCAGTCGTTCAGCAGCACCATCCCGAAGATATGCGCTTCCGCGTCCTCGCACGCGATCGGCTCGCCGAGCGCATTGCCTTGGCCGACGATGAAGCCCGTCTCCAGTTCGATGTCGAGCTTGCGGCATGCGCCGAACACCGGACGCTCCTGGTCGGGCAGCTTCAGTTGCCCGTTCGGGCGCCGCACCGGCGTGCCGCTCACGACCACCGACGACGCGCGGCCGTTGTAGCCGATCGGCATCTCCGACCAGTTCGGCAGCAGCGCATTCTTCGGATCGCGAAACATCGAGCCGACGTTGGTCGCGTGCTCCTTCGACGAATAGAAATCGGTGTAGCCGGGAATCTCGACCGGCAGATGCAGCGTCGCATCGCGCTGCGCGACGAGCACCTGCGCGCGCAGCGCCGCATCGTCGCGCAGCCGCGCGTTGTCGCGCGAGAACAGGTCCGACAACTGCACGCGCACGCTGCGCCACGCGTCGCGGCCGAGCGCGATGAACGCGTTGAGCGTCGGCGCGGCGAACGCATCGGCGCCGGCCGGCAGTGTCACGAGGCCCGCACGCGCGAGCGCGGCGAGATCGACGATCCGGTCGCCCAGCGCGACGCCCGCACGGCGCGCCGGTTGCTTCGCATCGCTGAAGATCCCGAACGGCAGGTTCTGGATCGGGAAATCGCAGGCGGGATCGTTCGCGGTCTCGACCCAGCTCTTGCGAGCCGGGTCGAGCGTCGCGCGCCAGTCTTGGGTATCGCTCACTTTTGCTCCGGATTGAAGTGTTTCTTGATGCCTTGCCAGCATTCGAAGTAATCGGCCTGCAGCTGCGCGGTGTCGAGCGCGTAGCGCGTCGGCCGGATCAGCGTGCGGGTTTCGAACATGAACGCCATCGTCGCGTCGACCTTGTGCGGCTTCGTCGTGTCGCTCGCCGACGCCTTCTCGAACGTATCGGCGTCCGGCCCGTGGCCCGACATGCAGTTGTGCAGGCTCGCGCCGCCCGGCACGAAGCCTTCGGCCTTCGCGTCGTACGCGCCGTGCACGAGCCCCATGAACTCGCTCGCGACGTTGCGGTGGAACCACGGCGGGCGGAACGTATCCTCGGCCGCGAGCCAGCGCGGCGGGAAGATCACGAAGTCGATCGTGTCGACGCCCGGCGTGTCGCTCTGCGCCTGCAGCACGAGGAAGATCGACGGATCGGGATGGTCGAAGCTGATCGAGCCGATCGTGTTGAACAGACGCAGGTCGTATTTGTACGGTGCGTAGTTGCCGTGCCACGCGACGACATCGAGCGGCGAATGGCCGATGTCCGCGCGCCAGAGGCGCCCGTTCAGCTTCGCGATCAGCTCGAACGCACCTTCGCGATCTTCGTAGGCGGCCTGCGGCGTCAGGAAGTCGCGCGGGTTCGCGAGCCCGTTCGAGCCGATCGGGCCGAGATCCGGCAGGCGCAGCAGCGCGCCGAAGTTCTCGCAGATGTAGCCGCGCGCGTCGCCGTCCGGCAGCGCGACGGCAAAACGCACGCCGCGCGGAATCACCGCGATCTCGAACGGCTCGACGTCGAGCCGGCCCAATTCGGTCGCGATGAACAGGCGCCCCTGCTGCGGCACGATCAGCAGTTCGCCGTCCGCGCTGTAGAAGAAGCGGTCCTGCATCGAGCGGTTCGCCGCATACAAGTGGATCGCGCAGCCGTTCATCGCGGCAGCCGAGCCGTTGCCGGCCATCGTCACGAGGCCGTCGACGAAATCGGTCGGCTCGACCGGCATCGGCAGCGGATCCCAGCGCAACTGGTTCGGCGGCGTCGGCGGCACGTCGGCCGAATCGCCGAATTCCGACACGAGCCGCTGCGGGCCCGCGTACGGCTCGAACGGCCGGTGCACGGCGGCCGGGCGAATCCGGTACAGCCACGCGCGGCGGTTGTGGCCGCGCGGCGCGGTAAACGCGGTGCCCGACAACTGCTCCGCGTACAGCCCGTACGGTGCGCGCTGCGGCGAGTTGCGCCCGTGCGGCAGCGCGCCGGGCAGCGCCTCGGTCGCGAATTCGTTCGCGAAACCGCTCAGGTAGCCGGCGGTCGCCGGTTTCGACAGGTCAAGCGTCATCGTTTCCTTTCTCCATCAATTCAGGGCGGCGTCCGGCGCCTGCGCGCCGCTGCGCCGCGTGACGCCCGCCAGGCCCAGCACGAACAGCGCCGAGCACAGCACGGGTACCGCGGCCGCGTGGAACAGCGCGCCGTTCGACCAGTTGAGCGCAATCAGTTGCCCGCCGACGAGCGGCCCGAGCACCGAGCCGATCCGGCCGATACCGAGGCTCCAGCCGATGCCGGTCGAGCGCAGCGACGTCGGGTAATACTGGCCCGCGAGCGCGTTCACGGCCGGCTGCCCGCCGACGACGCAGAACCCGCCCGCGAACACGACGACCAGCAGCCACGGCAGCGCATGCGCGACCGAGCCGATCAGCCCCACCGACACGGCCGCGCACGCGAAGCATGCGAACAGCACGCGCACGAAGCCGTGACGTTCGATGAACCAGCCGAGCGACAGCGTGCCGATCACGCCGCCCGTCTGCAGCACCGTGCCGACGATCACCGCCGTGCTCGGCGAATAACCGGCTTCGCGCATCACGGTCGGCAGCCAGTTCGACAGGAAGTACAGGTCGATCAAGTTCATGAAGCTGATGGCCCACAGCAGCAGCGTGACCGGCAGGCGGCCATGGCGGAACAGCTCGGCGACCGGCGCGCCGCTCGCGGCACGCTCGCGCACGACGAGCCGCGTATTCGCATCGATGCCGGCTTGCGGCGCGAACCGCGCGAGCCAGTCGCGCGCCTGCGCGACGCGCCCTTTCAGCACCAGGAACTGCAGCGACTCCGGCAGCCGCGCGAACATCGCGATCGTCAGCACGAGCGGCACCGCGCCGCCGACGAAGAACACCGAACGCCAGCCCAGCGCCGGAATCAGCGCCGCGCTGATGAAGCCGCCGACCGCCGCGCCGAGCGTGAAGCCGCACGACACGATCATCATCCGCTTCACGCGATGCGCGGCCGGGCTGAACTCGCCGACCAGCGCCATCGCGTTCGGCATGATGCAGCCGAGGCCGAGGCCGGTGACGAAGCGCAGCGCCATCAGCACGGGGATCGAGTTCGCGAACGGCGTCGCGAGCATCGTCGCCGCGAAGAACAGCGTCGAGCCGATCAGCACCGGGCGCCGGCCGATCCGGTCGGCCAGCACCGACAGCCCGAGCGCGCCGAGCAGCATCCCGAACAGGCTCGCGCTGAACACCGGCCCGAGCGCCTGCTTCGGCACGCCCCATTCGGCGATCACGCTGGGCGCGACGTAGCCCATCGCCTGCGCATCGAACCCGTCGATCACGAGGCATAGCCCGCACAGCATCAGCAGCATCCAGTGAAACCCCGGGCGATGGGTCTCGTCGATCACGCGCTCGACTTCGAGCACGCGCGCGTCGGCCGGCGCCGCGCTCATTGCGCGACCTCGGCGGCCGGATGCACGGGCGGCGTCACGCCCTGGCGCGCGAGCGCCATCGCTTCGCGCAGCACGTCGGCGTCGCCGACCTGGTTCGCGAGCAACAGGATCAGCTTCGCGTTGACGAGCTGGCTGTCGGCATCCGACAGATCGCGATGCATGTCGATCAGCGCTTCGTAGAACGCGTCGGGGTCGGCCAGGCGCGGGCGGGTATCGAGTGGGGGCATGACGGTGTCTCCGGTGTCTTTGTCGTATCAGCGGGCGCAGGTCGCGCGCGCCAGTGCGTCGGCAATCGCCTGACGGTCGAGCGCGCGCGCGCGTGCGCAGACGTGCTGGTCGGGGCGCAGCAAGTAGAACGTGCCGGGCTGCGCGTCGTAGCGCCGCGCGGCGAGCCCGTCGACGTCCTCCACGACGTCGACGCCGGCCACCGGCTGCGCGTGCCCGGCCGGCACGACGAGCACGGGACGCACCGGCAGCGCGAGACCGCCGACGGCCTGCGCGAGCGCCGCCGCGTCGCCCGGCAAGCCGAACAGCACGCCGGTGAAGCCGCCGCGCAGATGCTGCAGCAGCCAGCCCGGCGCGCCCTGCACGCGCACCGGCGCATCGGCCGCCGCCGCGCCCGGCCGCATCGCGCACGCGAATGCGTCGCCGGCGCGGTCCGGCGTGTTGAGCGGCGAATCGGCGAGCACGGCCGGCACCGACAGGCGCCCGCTGTTCACCAGCTTGCGCGCGAACTCGCAGTCGCGCGCGAGCTTCAGCGTCGCATCGCGGAACACGCGCGACACCGCGCTCTTCGGCGTGATGAAATCGGTCGAGCGCGTCGAGTGGCGGATGTTCTCGTCGGCCGCGAACTCGCGCTCGCTCGCATACGTATCGAGCAGGGCGTCGGCGGAATGGCCGTCCAGCACCAGCTTCAGCTTCCACGCGAGGTTGTCCGCGTCCTGCACGCCGCTGTTCGCGCCGCGCGCGCCGAACGGCGACACGCCGTGCGCGGAATCGCCCGCGAACAGCACGCGGCCGTGACGGAACGTGTCCATTCGCTGGCAGCGGAACGTATAGACGCTCACCCACTCGAGCTCGAACTCGACGTCCGGCCCGAGCAGCGCGCGCACGCGCGGGATCACGCGCTCCGGCTGCTTCTCGGCGACGGGATCGGCATCCCAGCCGAGCTGGAAGTCGATGCGCCACACGTTGTCGGGCTGGCGGTGCAGCAGCACCGACTGGTTGCGGTGAAACGGCGGATCGAACCAGAACCAGCGCTCGGTCGGAAACTCCGCCTTCATCTTCACGTCGGCGATCAGAAAGCGGTCCTTGAACGTGCGGCCGCGGCTTTCCAGGCCCATCATCGTGCGCATCGGGCTGCGCGAGCCGTCGGCCGCGATCACGTACTGCGCGCGCAGCGTCGCGACGCCGTCCGGCGTCTCGACCGTCAGCACCGCGTGTTCGGCCGACTGCTCGATACCCGTCACCTTGTGCTTCCAGCGGATGTCGATGTTCGGCAGCTCGAACGCGCGCTCGGCCAGATAGCCTTCGACGTAGTACTGCTGCAGGTTGATGAACGCGGGGCGCGCATGCCCCTCCTCGGGCAGCAGGTCGAACGCGTAAAGCTGCTCGTCCTGCAGGAACACCTTGCCGACGTGCCAGCTCACGCCCTTGTCGACGAAGCGCTCGCCGCAGCCGAGCCGGTCGAAGATCTCGAGCGTGCGCTTCGCGAAGCAGATCGCGCGCGAGCCGGTCGACAGCGTGTCGTCGTCGTCGAGCAGCACGACGGGTACGCCCTGCTGGGCGAGGTCGATCGCGGCCGCGAGGCCCACCGGGCCCGCGCCGACGACGATCACCGGGTGGACGGCCGCGTCGTGCGCGCGGGCGCGGTACTCGAACTTCAGCGTCTGGTAATCGATGCTCATGGTCGCCATCCGCTCCTCAACCGCGCCGTGCGCGCACCGCCGCGCCCGTCGTGCCGTCCGTCTCCTGCCGGTGCGCCTGCCCGCCTGTCCTGTCAACCGCCACGTCTCGCTCCTTGCTTCCTGTTGATTCGCGAACTGCGCCGCTTCGCGGCGCCCGCATGCCGCATTGCTTGATCGGCGACACATTCTGGATTTACGAATAGTAAAACCAATTACGAATAGTGAAATCAACGTAAACCCTAGCCATCGCCACGGGGACGGGATAACCATATGAGCGAAACGCCGAGCCGAGCGCGGCGCGCACTGCTAATATCAAGTCAACGAGGCGGCCCTTTCGGCCGCCATTTTTCCTTCTCACGCCGATGATTCCGCCTACCATCCCCGAGCTGGTCGCCCGTGCCGGGCAACTGCCGTATCTGCGGGAACACCTCGCGCTTGCCGAGGGCGGCACCGCGTGCGCGAATCTGCCCGAGCGCACGCTCGCCAGCGCGTACGAGCCGATCTACGACGTGACGATGCCCGGCTCGCCGCAATCGACGTCGTTCGCCGACGCGATCGAGCGCTACGGCGACGAGCTCGGCTTCCAGGCCGTCACGCTCGTCACGGGCGCGCAGCACGATCCGGTCGACGCGGCCGTCGACGACCAGACGCTGGTCGCGATCGACCGCCTGTCGCGCGCGCTGCACGCGATCAATTTCTTCGGGGCGCAGCGCCACGGGCTGTTGTTCCTGCGCGTGCACGAGCGGCTGCTCAAGAGCGTGAAATACGACCACGGCAAGCATTTCTCGTCGGTGCTGCAGCGCTTCGGGCTGCCGCCCGAGCGGATCGTGATCGAGCTGCCGGCGGTCGCGGTCGCCCACAAGACGTTCCTCGGCTACCTGACGCGCAGCTACCAGCATCACGGGTTCAAGGTCGCGGACAAGCTGCCGGACCCGGGCCGCATCCTCGCGGTCGAATCGGACATGGCGCGCCCCGACTACATCAAGATGGATGCGGGCATCGCGTTGCGCGACGGGATGGTCAAGGCGCTCGTCGCCTACGCACAGCGCGTGCGGATTCCGCTGATCTTCGACGGCGTCGTCGACGAGACGCAGTGCGAGCTGCTGCGCCAGCACGACGTGCGGTTCATGCAGGGGCCGGTGTTCGCGAAGGTCGTGACGGCCTGAGCGATCGGCGGGGAAGGCGCGCGGCAGCGGCGCGCCGGACGGCGCACGCCGGTGTCGTGTCGCTTCGCGGATCGGGTTTCGGCACGCAGCGTGGCGCGACGCCGGTCGGCTCCTGGTTCGTTCATGCAGCAAGGCCGGACGCGCTTGCGCGCGCTCGACGCCGGTGCCGCGGCGCCGATGTGACGCCTATTCTGGTCCGCCGTCGGCGTACTTCGGTAGATCGTCGTCGATCTCGATGCCGGGGAAACGATTCCCGTACCAGACATGCCACGCCGGACGCAGCCGCGACGGTTCGTCGAGCGTCGCGGAATTGATCTCGACCGTCTGCGGCGCGTCGGAGCGCCGGTATTCGAGCTGCGCGCCGCAACGGCCGCAGAAGCGCCGCTCGCCCCACGCGCTCGATGCATAGACGGTCGGTTCGCCCTGCAGGTATTCGAATGCGCCGATCGGCACCGATGCCGACGCAACGACCGCCGCGCCGGTCGTGCGCTGGCAGAGCCGGCAGTGGCAAAAGCCCGCGTCGGCGGGAACGTCGGCGATACGGTAGCGGATCGCGCCGCACGCGCATCCGCCTTCCATCGGTTCGGCGTGCGCCATTGCAAACCTCGTCGTCGGGAAGCACGCGAACGATGATGAGCGCGGTTCTCCCGTCGCGCAATACGCAACGGCGGCGCGCCGCCTCCGCGCCCCACGCTTTACTCCCTACGTCCTACGTCCTACGCCTTACGCCTTACGCTCTACGCCACCCCAGCGCGAACCAACCGGTTGCCGCGCGACGGCAACGCCCGCGCACTTGCTCAGATCGTCGGCCCGAGCCGCTGCGCGAGCGCCTTCAGTCGCGGTCCGACCTGCGTGCGAAACACGCCCTCGTCCATCGACGACGCGGGGCCGCTGCAGCTCAGGATCAGCCAGCGCCCCTCGCGCGGCTCGCGAAACGGCACGGCCGCCGCGTTCACGTCCATGTGCCACGCGCGGAACGAATAGCAGCAACCGCCCGTCGAGAACTCGGCCACCGCGCGCTGCGCGGCCTCGACGAGCGCATCGGCGTCGGCCGCGCCGCCGGCCGCGCGGTGCAGTTCGGCATAGAGCGCGCGGCGCGCGTCCTCCGGCTGCACGGCCAGGTACGCGCGCCCCATCGAGCTCGTCAGCATCGACAGCCGCGAACCGGGCGCGAGCCCGAGCGTCAACGCGGTCTCGCTACGGATCGTCTCCAGGTAGATCATGTCGAGCCCGTCGCGGCAGCCGAGCGACACCGCCGCGCCGATCTCGCGCGCCAGCGCCTGCATGTGCGGCCGCGCGAGATCGATCGTCCCCGAGCCCGACAGCAGCGCGTAGCCGAGCGACAGCACGCCGGCGTCCAACGCATACTTTCCGAGCGTCTCGTCGTAGCGCAGATAGCCGAGCACCGTCAGCGTATAGGCGAGCCGGTTCACCGTCGCTTTCGGCAGGCCCGTGCGTTCCGCGAAATCGCGATTGCCCAGCATCGTCTCGCCGGGCCGGAAGGCGCGCAGCAGGTCGAGCCCGCGCGCGAGCGCGACGACGAACTTGCGCTCGTCGATCGGGGTGTCATCGATGGTTGAAAGTGTCATCCGGTGCTACACTGAGTTCGATTTGCAAAACATTGTTCCGCACAGCGGAACGTAAGTCAAGCGAACTTCACGCATCAGCCCGGAGCAAGCACCGAAGCGCCCCCTCTGCCCGACCGAAAAACACGGGGGCGGAGTCGACGCCGAGACGCCCGCTCCGACCGACCGCAAAGCATGGGGCCGAGTCAGCGCCACTCGGGCCGACAGGAGATGAGACGATGAGTGCTGCAACTTTTCATTGGGACGATCCGCTGCTGCTCGACCAGCAACTGACCGAGGAAGAGCGAATGGTCCGCGATGCCGCGCAAGCGTACGCACAGGACAAGCTCGCGCCGCGCGTCACCGAAGCGTTCCGCCACGAACGGACCGACGCGGCCATCTTTCGCGAGATGGGCGAGGTCGGCCTGCTCGGCCCGACGATTCCCGAGGAATACGGCGGCCCCGGCCTCAACTACGTGAGCTACGGGTTGATCGCGCGCGAAGTCGAGCGCGTCGATTCGGGCTACCGGTCGATGATGTCCGTGCAGTCGTCGCTCGTGATGGTGCCGATCCACGAATTCGGCTCCGACGCGCAGAAGCAGAAATACCTGCCGAAGCTCGCGACCGGCGAATGGATCGGCTGCTTCGGCCTGACCGAGCCGAACCACGGCTCCGATCCGGGCAGCATGGTCACGCGCGCGAAGAAGGTGCCCGGCGGCTATTCGCTGTCCGGCGCGAAGATGTGGATCACCAACTCGCCGATCGCCGACGTGTTCGTCGTGTGGGCGAAGCTGGAAGAAAACGGCAAGGACGCGATCCGCGGCTTCATCCTCGAGAAGGGCTGGAAGGGCCTGTCGGCGCCGGCGATCCACGGCAAGGTCGGGCTGCGCGCATCGATCACCGGCGAGATCGTCCTCGACGAGGTGTTCGTGCCCGAAGAGAACCTGATGCCGAACGTGAGCGGCCTGCGCGGCCCGTTCACCTGCCTGAACTCGGCGCGCTACGGGATCGCGTGGGGCGCGCTCGGCGCCGCCGAGTCGTGCTGGCACACCGCGCGCCAGTACGTGCTCGACCGCCGGCAGTTCGGCCGACCGCTCGCCGCGAACCAGTTGATTCAGAAGAAGCTCGCCGACATGCAGACCGAAATCACGCTCGGCCTGCAAGGCGTGCTGCGCCTCGGCCGGATGAAGGACGAAGGCACGGCCGCCGTCGAAATCACGTCGATCATGAAGCGCAATTCATGCGGCAAGGCGCTCGACATCGCCCGCCTCGCGCGCGACATGCTCGGCGGCAACGGCATCTCCGACGAATTCGGCGTCGCGCGCCACCTCGTGAACCTCGAGGTGGTCAACACGTACGAAGGCACGCACGACATCCACGCGCTGATCCTCGGCCGCGCGCAGACGGGTATCCAGGCATTCTTCTGACGATCCGGCCATGACGCGCGCGGCAGCGATGCCGCGCCCGCGCACGCCGCCACGGAAAAGGCCCGCCCGGCATCGCTGCCGGGCGGGCCTTCGTCGTCGCAGCCGCGGCTCCGGGCTGCCACTGCTTACTTGTTCGGCTGCGGCGTCAGGCGCAGATACGGACGCACCGCGTTGAAGCCCTTCGGGAAGCGCTTCTTCAACTCTTCCGGATCCTGCAGCGACGGCACGATCACGACGTCGTCGCCGTCCTTCCAGTTGCCGGGCGTCGCGACCTTGTAATTGTCGGTCAGTTGCAACGAATCGATCACGCGCAGCACTTCGTCGAAGTTGCGCCCCGTGCTGGCCGGATAGGTGATCGTGAGCCGCACCTTCTTGTTCGGGTCGATCACGAACAGCGAACGCACCGTCAGCGTTTCGTTCGCGTTCGGGTGAATCATGTCGTACAGCTGCGATACCTTGCGATCCGCGTCGGCGATGATCGGGAAGCCCACGACCGTCGACTGCGTTTCGTTGATGTCGTTGATCCAGCCCTTGTGCGATTCGACGCCGTCGACCGACAGCGCGATCACCTTCACGTTGCGCTTCTCGAATTCGCCCTTCAGCTTCGAGGTCAGCCCGAGTTCGGTCGTGCACACCGGCGTGTAGTCGGCCGGATGGGAGAACAGGACACCCCAGCTGTTGCCGAGCCACTCGTGAAACTTGATGGTGCCCAGGCTCGATTCCTGCTCGAAATCCGGTGCGATGTCGCCAAGACGCAGACTCATGATGTTCCCTCCTCGAACGATGCTGGTTGAAACCGCGCGCCGGACAGCGCGAGGCAGTCCATCAGCTTACGGGAAGCAATGGGCCGTGCGAACGATTATTCCGTTTGATATTCATACTTTTTTGTCATTTTTACCCGGCGTCGTCGCGGGGCGGAGGGCCGCGAGGGAAACTTTTCAATCCTTTGTCGCTCTGTTCATGATTACAAGTCGTTTACCATGCAGTCTTGCGCTGCCGCCGTGTGTCTTCCCGGCTCGCCAGCAGGCAGGGGTTTCGCTACGATGTGAACCTGCAGCATGACAGCACGAAGGGAGTTGCAATGTCGGAAATCAACAAGGAGAAACTGATGTCGGATATCAAAACCGTTCTCTCGGACGCCGAAGACCTGCTCAAGCAAGCGGCGAGCAGCACGGGCGACCGTGCGGCCGAGCTGCGCGAGAAGGCCATGTCTCGCCTGAAGCAGGCCAAGGAAAAGGCGGCCGACGTCCAGGTCGTGGTGGTCGAGAAAGGCAAGAAGGCCGCGCGCGCGACCGACGACTACGTGCACGAGCATCCGTGGACGTCGATCGGCGTGGCCGCCGGCGTCGGCGTGCTGATCGGCCTGCTGATCAACCGCAAGTAACGCGCTTGGCGCCGTTTCGTCCCGCAGGCCGCGTCGCGCGGCCCGCGGGCGTCGAAGCCAGCCGGCTGCGCCGGCCGGCTTTGTCCTAGCTGCTCACTGCACGCGCAAGCCCCTCATCCATGACGACAGACACCCCCTCGCAGCCGTCCGGTCAAGGACCGCTGCGCCGCCTCGTCGGCTCCGCCATCGGCCTTCTGCAGACGCGCCTCGAACTGGTGGGCATCGAGCTCGCCGAGGAGAAGGAACGCCTGATGGGCGTGCTGTTCCTCGGACTCGCCGCGATGATGCTCGCGACGATGGCGCTCATCAGCCTGACCGTGCTGGTCGCGATCGCGTTCTGGGATACCTACCGCTGGCAGGCGCTCGCCGCGATCACCGCGCTGTATGCCGTTGGCGGCATCGTGTGCGCGTTGAAGGCCCGCTCGGGCCTGCGCGACGCGCCGACCGTGTTCGAGGCGACGCTCGCCGAACTCGAGAAAGACCGCGAGCTGTTCCGCGGCAAGTCGTGAACGCCCTCGCGCTCACCCCTCCTACCTATCTCGCCGACGCGCCATGAGCCAGAACATCACGGGCAATTCATCCCGCTCCCATTCGTCGCGATCGAACTGGAGCGCATCGCAGCACCGCGCGCTCCGCAAGGAATTGCTGATCCTGCGATCCGAAGTCGAGCGGCTCGAACTCGCGGAAGCCGCCGCCGAAATGCGTCAGGCCGTCACGCGCTTCAGTTGGCTCAAGGTGTTCATCCCCGGCCTGTCCTCCCACAAGTTCGGCCAGTCGGCCAAGAACCTGAACGCAAGCCTCGGCCAGCTCGTCAACCAGTATCCGATGTTGAGCTCGCTCGCGTCGCTCGTGCTGGCGAAACCCGTTCGCTCGCTGCTGCGCGCGAGTGCGGGCCCCGCGTTGAAGTGGGGCACGCTCGGCTTCGCCGCATGGGAGGTCTACCGGATCTGGAAGCAGTCCCGCGACGAGCGCGGGCTCGACGCACACGACGACTGACCGTCGGCATCCCCGCGCGCACGGCCATAGCCGCTGCGCGCCTTCCTTGCGAACTCAGCGCCCGCCCCAGCAGACAGCGCCCGGTTCGTCGGCGCCATCGTTTCCTGCATTGCCCTTCGTGCCATCCGAGCGCAGCGTGAACGTGCCGCATGCATCGTCGCGCATCGGGCTGGTGTCGAGCGGCGTCGCTGCCAGTTCGTAGCTCACCGGCGAATCGTCGCCGTCGGGCCGCCCGAGCGTCAATCGATACACGGCATGCCCGTCCGGCGGCGCGTGCGCGAGCGCATCCGGCAATGCTGCAGGCGGCGCACCGTCCAGCGTTTCGAGATACTGGGCCGCACGGTACAGCGCGGACACCGCCGACGCGCGGTGAACACGCACGACATGCTCGCGATACGACGGAATACCCCATCCGGCCAGCACCGCGACGATCGCAAGCACGATCATCAGTTCGATCAGCGTGAATCCTGCCGCTCGGCCCATCGACAGGCGGCCGTTCATCGAAGCACCGCCGCGACACGACGCCAGCGCAGCACGACGATGTGGCCGTCGCGTATCGCGACCTGGTGTTGCAGCCACACGGCGCTCGACGCGTGCGCGCCGACGCCGCGCGCGGTGACCAGGTAAGTGCGCTCGCCGGCCTGCCCTGCCGTGCGCCGCCACGCCTCGATCAGGCATCGCGGCGGTTGCGCGGCCGTCGGCCAACCGGCGAATGGCGCGAATGCTTCGACCGCCGCCAGCGGCGGCATGCGTCGCCATGCGACGGGTTCCGCATGCGATTCGCTTTCGTTCACATACGGCGCCGAGCCGCGCAGCAATCGCCAGGTGCACGCGGCAAGCGCGGCATCGGCCGCGTGGAAGGCGATCAGCCGATCCGACAACGCGCGGGTGCGGCGCGACTCCGTCAATGCCGCGTCGAACCACGTGCCGGTCAGTGCTGCGATCGCTGCGCCGACCGCAATCACCGCGGGCAACGCAAGACCCGCGTCGCGACGCCAGGCGCGGCGGGTCGAGCGCAAATGCATGTGCGGCTCGCGCGGGCTCGCCGCCGAACGGCCCGCGCATGCTCTCTGCTGCCGGTCGCCGCCGCGCGCGACCGTGTACTCATGCGCGTGGCCTGGGTCAACGCATCGGGAGAGGGTGTCCCGCGCATACTGCGCTGCTCCGCTCATCGCGCCACCCCGCTTGCTCGCGTTGCATCATGCAACGCAACGTCGGATGGAAGCGCGACGTTCCGCAACGCGACGATTCGATCGAGCGTCAAACGTGCACGACCGTCCGGCGCCAAGGCGGCGCGACCGTCGCAGTCGACATGCCGCGTCGGTTCGCGCATCGGCTCGCCGCGCGCCCGCACGCAGACATGCACGGCCACGACCTCGCGCCAGTCGTCGGCACGTATCGCATCGGCGTCGACAAACTGCGTGGCGCCGCGACGCAGATAGCGCATGCGCAATTGATCGATTCCCGCCACGACGGGCTGCGGCGTACCCGGCCGACCGCTTCCTTCGCAATACAGTTCGGGCTCGCCCGTCGACGGACTGATATGCGCGTCGAAGCGATTCTCCACCGGCGCCGGTTCGCCCGGCACGCCGACACCCTGCCCGAGGCAATCCGTCGCCTGACCGCTCACCGTCGCCCACGTCGATACGGCATCGCCGACATACCGGATCAGCAACGCGTCCGATGACAGGCGCGAGGGCTCGCAGCGCACCTGTGCGCCGCTCCCCCGCACGCGCGCCGCCGAACACCCGAACACCGGCGGCAACGACGATGCCGCTTCGGCATCGAGCGGCCGGAATCCTGCCATTTGGAGCTGCTGACCGATCAGCATCAGCGCGGTCGTGGCCGCGTCGCGCATCCTGAACCCATCTTCCGCGCGGCGCTGCGCAATGCGCTGTGCGTGGTATAACGCACCGGCCGCCGCGAGCACGAGAAACCCGACGGTCATCGCGATCAGCACTTCGAGCAGCGTATGCCCACGCGTACGGCGATCAGCGTTCATCGCCTGCCCGCTCGCGAAACGGCATCCGGACACACGATGGCGGTCGCGTCGACGTTCCCGCCGCGTCGCAGCGCGGCGGCGCGCTTCCATTGCCGCCACGCCAGCGGACAATCGCATAGCGGACGCCGCCCGGCCCACCGGCGAGTGTCATCGCGCCATCCGGCAACGACGCCGCCGCCAGCGCCGCGAGGCCGTCGTCAGCCGCGGCCGCAGCATGCAGGCGCTCGATACGCGCGTCGGCCAGCCACAGCGCGCGTTCGCGCCAGATCGTCGCGCGCTGCGCACGCGCCATCGCGAGCTGGCTGCCGGCTACTGCCAGCATGACGGTGGCGAGCAGCGCGATGGCCAGCGTCGCCTCGATCAACGACGTACCGCGCATGGCATCGCGCATGGCGATCACACCGCGTCGCAACGGCCGGCGACCACTCGCGCGCGGCCGCCTGCCGCAATCCGCACGCAACGCGACGCGTGCGCATCGTCGGCGCCGGACACGCTGCGCCGCGGACGCACCTCGAAACGCCGGATTCCGCCGACCGACTGTCCGACCGGCGGCGCAAACGCAAGCTCATGTGCGGCGCCCGAAACGGCCACTGCCGCATCGCGCGGGTAGCGTCGCAGCACACGCGATTGCCCGTCGACCAGCCCGCTGACGAGCCAGTCGCACGACCATTCGGCCGGTTCGCATCGCTCGCCGGCGCGCAGACAGACACCGTCGCGCCCGGCACGGCACAGCGTGACGCGCGTGCCGAGACGCGTTGCCTCGGCACGTGCAAACGACAGCGCACCGAGCAGCGCACGCGAACGGGCATCCACCCGTTCGCGCATGCGCCACTGGTCGAACGTGGGTACCGCATAGAGCGCGAGCCCCGCCGCCAGCGACATGGCGACCATCAGCTCGACGAGCGTGAATCCGCCCGGTCGTTGCACCACATTCTTCAAGGATTGGGCGCCCAGTTCCATCGCAATCGTCCTCCGCCACGGTAATGCGACGACTGTAGCGGCGCGTGCGGACGCGCGCCATTGGCCGAACGGCCGACTGGCGACATGCGATCGCAGCCGACACAATCGACGCGAATCGAATCAACGGAGCAGACGATGAACGAACGCAGCGCGTCAGCGCTTACGTGGGGTCTTGGCGGGAGAGGTGCGACGGAACTCTTCGATCACGTCGGCAAATTCGGAAACGTCCTCGAACTGGCGATACACCGATGCGAAGCGCACATAGGCGATCGTATCGAGGCCGCGCAACTCGTTCATCACGAGTTCGCCCAGCTTCTCGCTACGCACTTCGCGCTCGCCAGTCGCGAGCAGTTGATATTCGATACGGGCGACCGCCGCATCGATCGCGTCGGCGGCAACCGGCCGCTTGCGCAGCGCGAGTTGCATGCTGGCGACGATCTTGCGACGGTCGAATTCCGTGCGACTGCCGTCCTTCTTCACGACGAACGGCAGGGACAACTCGACCCGCTCGTACGTCGTGAAACGCTTGTCGCAAGCCGAGCAGCGACGGCGCCGCCGAATCGCGGCGCCATCTTCGGACACGCGCGAGTCAACGACCTGCGTGTCGTCATGCCGGCAGAACGGGCAGCGCATCGGCGATCAGCGGTAGACCGGGAAACGCTTGGTCAGCTCGGCGACCTGCGCGCGTACGCGCTCGATCGTCGCTGCGTCTTCCGGGTTCTCCAGCACGTCGGCAATCAGGTTGCCCACCTGCTCGGCTTCCGCCGGCCCGAAGCCGCGCGTCGTCATCGCCGGCGAACCGAGACGGATGCCGCTCGTCACGAACGGCTTTTCCGGGTCGTTCGGGATCGCGTTCTTGTTCACCGTGATGTGCGCCGCACCGAGCGCCGCTTCCGCTGCCTTGCCCGTGATGTTCTTCGCGCGCAGATCGACCAGCATCACGTGGCTTTCCGTACGGCCCGACACGATGCGCAGGCCGCGCTTCACCAGCGTTTCGGCCAGCACGCGCGCGTTCTCGACGACCTTCTGCTGGTATTCCTTGAACTCCGGCGACAGCGCTTCCTTGAACGCCACGGCCTTCGCCGCGATCACGTGCATCAGCGGGCCGCCCTGGATCCCCGGGAAGATCGCCGAGTTGATCGGCTTCTCGTACTCGGCCTTCATCAGGATCACGCCGCCGCGCGGGCCGCGCAGGCTCTTGTGCGTCGTCGTCGTCACGAAATCCGCGTGCGGCACCGGGTTCGGGTACACGCCCGCCGCGATCAGGCCTGCGTAGTGGGCCATGTCGACCATCAGGTACGCGCCGACCGACTTCGCGATCTTCGCCAGACGCTCGAAATCGATCTTCAGCGCAAACGCCGACGCGCCCGCGACGATCAGCTTCGGCTTGTGTTCCTGCGCGAGCTGCTCGGCCGCGTCATAGTCGATGTCTTCGTTTTCGTTCAGGCCGTAGCTCACCACGTTGAACCACTTGCCCGACATGTTCACCGGCGAGCCGTGCGTCAGGTGGCCGCCATGCGCGAGGCTCATGCCCATGATCGTGTCGCCCGGCTTGAGCATCGCGAAGAACACGCCCTGGTTCGCCTGCGAACCGGAGTTCGGCTGCACGTTCGCCGCTTCCGCGCCGAACAGTTGCTTCACACGGTCGATCGCCAGCTGCTCGACCACGTCGACGTACTCGCAGCCACCGTAGTAGCGCTTGCCCGGATACCCTTCCGCGTACTTGTTCGTGAGCTGCGAGCCCTGCGCGGCCATCACGGCCGGGCTCGTGTAGTTTTCCGACGCGATCAGCTCGATGTGATCTTCCTGGCGGCGGTTTTCCTGCTCGATCGCTGCAAAGATTTCGGGATCGACGTTCGCGATGGTGCTTTGGGCTCTGTCAAACATACGGTTTCCGTTAAGTGTGTACAGGTTGACCGGAGTGGCCAAGTACGGTGCGCTGCTGGCAAGACCAGCTCGACGTGGCGGAAGAATCCGTATGACGCGAGGCAGGACAGCCACCGGCGATGCACGCGACGGCGCACAACGGCTGCCCAGGCGAACGGCAAAAACAGCGCCCCGCGCTTCACGGTGGGATGCTCCACCTTGAACCCGAAGGGTTCTATCGCCAGTCACGCAGGGGTGATGAGCGCATTAGTGTATTGGATGCGTCATGAATAGGCAACCGCGCGGCGGGGCGCCCGAATCAATTGGGGCCAGGTTTTACGCGCCCGCGCCGAAACGCTTCGTCGCCTTGCCGCGGTGCGGCATTCTCAGTAGGCTTGCAGGATTCCACCCGCTATCACGTCACCGACCAGGAGCAGTAATGATCGTGTTCGTCACAGGCGCGTCCGCCGGTTTCGGCGCCGCCATCTCCCGTGCCTTCGTGAAGGGAGGCCACCGCGTGGTCGCAACCGCGCGCCGCAAGGATCGTCTCGATGCGCTCGCCGCCGAGCTCGGCGATGCCCTTCTGCCGCTCGAGCTCGACGTACGCGACCGCGCGGCCGTCGAAGCCGTGCCGGCCGCCCTTCCCGCCGAATTCGCGGCGCTCGACGTGCTCGTCAACAACGCCGGCCTCGCGCTTGGCGTCGAGCCGGCCCATAAGGCCAGCCTCGACGAATGGCAGACCATGATCGACACGAACTGCTCGGGCCTCGTGACCGTCACGCATGCGCTGCTGCCCGGCATGATCGAGCGCGGCCGCGGCCATATCTTCAACCTCGGTTCGGTTGCCGGCACCTATCCGTATCCGGGCGGGAACGTATACGGCGCAACCAAGGCTTTTGTCCGACAATTCAGCCTGAACCTGCGCGCCGACCTGATCGGCACGCCGTTGCGCGTGACCGACATCGAGCCGGGCCTGTGCGGCGGCACGGAATTCTCGAACGTCCGCTTCCGCGGCGACGACGCGAAGGCCGCGAACGTGTACCAGAACGTCCAGCCGCTCACGTCCGAGGACATCGCCGACACGATCTACTGGATCGCGACGCGCCCGGCGCACGTGAACATCAATACGATCGAGATGATGCCGGTCGCCCAGGCGCCGGCCGGCCTCGCGATCCATCGCGGCTGACGCATCGCGCACCGCCGCGGCCGCCTCCGGCCGGCCCGCGGTGTGCCGCGTCACACTACATTCCGTTACGAAACCGTTACGAATCCGGTTCCTGCGTTCCGGTAGAATGCGCGCCATGACTCAGCCCACCCGCTCCCCGGAAGCGCCGTCCGGCTTTATCTGGCCGGTGCGCGTGTACTACGAGGATACCGATGCAGGCGGCATCGTCTTCTATGCCAACTACCTGAAGTTCTTCGAGCGCGCCCGCACCGAGTGGCTTCGCGCATGCGGCGTCGACCAGCGCCGGCTCGCCGACGATACCGGCGCGATCTTCATCGTGCGCAGCACGTCGCTCGACTACCGCGCGCCGGCGCGACTCGACGACACGCTGACGATCACGAGCCGGCCCGGACGCATCGGCCGCGCGTCGGTGGAATTCACGCAGGAAGCCTGGTGTGGCGACACGCTGCTCGTGGCCGGGCACATCCGCCTCGGCTGCGTCGACCGTCACGGCATCCGGCCCGCGGCCATCCCGCCGGCCGTGCTCGACGCGCTGCAACGCGGGCCCGTCATCGACGACGCCGGGCAGCCTGGCCTGTCAACGAAGCTCGCATGAGCGCCGTTTAGACACAGCCTATGAACTTGCCGTTCTGATTCGATACTAAGCAAGGTTCGGCGTCAGGCATGGCCGGCGCGCCGCGCCGCACGCACACCGGACGCCCTTGCCGGGCACTCCCGAAGGGACGTTACTCAAACCTCTATGAATACTGCTCAAGACCTGTCGATCATTTCCCTCGTCCTCAACGCGAGCGTGCTGGCCCAGGCCGTGATGGGACTGCTGCTGCTGCTGTCGCTGATGTCGTGGACCTTCATCTTCCGCAAGTGGTTCGCGATCCGCCGTGCGCGCGCGCAAACCGAACGCTTCGAGAAGGATTTCTGGTCGGGCGGCGACCTGCAGGCGCTGTATCAGAGCGCAGCCAACAACCGCCACACGATCGGCGCACTCGAGCGGATCTTCGAATCGGGGATGCGCGAATTCCTCAAGGCGAAGGAAAAACGCCTCAGCGATCCGGGCCTCGTGCTCGACGGTGCGCGCCGCGCGATGCGTGCGTCGTTCCAGCGTGAAATGGACGTGCTCGAAGCCAACCTCGCGTTCCTCGCGTCGGTCGGCTCGGTCAGCCCGTACATCGGTCTGTTCGGCACGGTCTGGGGGATCATGAACTCGTTCCGCGGCCTTGCGAACGTGCAGCAGGCCACGCTCGCGAACGTCGCGCCCGGTATCGCCGAAGCGCTCGTCGCCACCGCGATCGGCCTGTTCGCCGCAATTCCGGCGGTGGTCGCGTACAACCGCTACGCGCACGACATCGACCGCCTCGCGATCCGCTTCGAGACCTTCATCGAAGAGTTCTCGAACATCCTGCAGCGTCAGGCCCAGTAAGGAGCGCGCCATGGCAGGAAGCCCCATCCGATCCAGCATGCGCGGCGGCCGCTCGCGCCGCGCGATGGCCGACATCAACGTCGTGCCGTACATCGACGTGATGCTGGTGCTGCTCGTGATCTTCATGGTCACCGCACCGCTCGTCGCGCCGTCGATCATCAACCTGCCGACCGTCGGCAACGCCGCGCCGCAGGAGCAGACGCCGCCCGTCGTCGTCAACATCAAGGCCGACCGCACGATGAGCGTCAAGTACAAGGGCGACTCGGGCGCGACCCAGGAAGACACGATGACGAAGGCCGAGCTCGACAGCTTCATCTCGGCCCGGCAGGCCGATCACCCTGACCAGCCGGTCGTGATCGCAGCCGACAAGACCGTGCAGTACGATGCCGTCATGACCGTGATGTCCGATCTGAAGGCGCGCGGCGTCAAGCGCGTCGGCCTCCTCGTCAAATCGCAATGAACCGGCAGCAATCCACGCGCAGATCCGCGTACCCGCTCCAGCCTCCCCGCGAGCGTGGGACGTGGCGCGCGTTCGCGCTCGCCGCGCTGATGCACGTGCTGCTCGCGCTGTTCCTCTATCACGGCGTGCAGTGGCAGAACAGCACGCCGGCCGGCGCCGAAGCCGAGCTGTGGACCGAAGTACCCGATGTCCCCGCGCCGCGGCCCGTCGTCGCGCCCACGCCGCCCGCGAAGGTCGCGCCGCCCCCTCCCCCGGTACGCGACGAGCAGGCCGACATCGCGCTGCAGCAGAAGAAACGTCAGCAGGAAGCGGCCGCGCGCGAAGCGCAGCTCGAGCAGCAGCGCCGCGCGCAGCAACTGAAGGCCCAGCAGGAAGAGGAAGCGCGCCGCGCACAGCTCGCCGCGCAACAGGCCGCCGCGCTCGCCGCCCAGAAAGCCGCGGAACGCGACAAACAGAAGCAGGCCGAGAAACTCAAGCAACAGCAGCTCGCCGAGCAGCAGAAGCTCGAACAGCAGAAACTCCAGCAGCAAAAGCAGGCTCAGCTCGAAGCGCAGCAGGCGGCGAAGGCAAAGGCCGACGCAGCCGCGAAGGCAAAGGCGGAAGCGCAGGCCAAGGCGAAGGCCGAAGCCGCGGCGCGCGCGAAGGCCAATGCGGCAGCGAACGCGAAGCTCGACCGCGAGCGCAGTGCGCGCCTCGCGCAGTTGCAGGGGCTGTCCGGCGCCGGCGAAGGCGGCGGCGAAGGCCTCGCGAAAAGCGGCACGGGCACGGGCTCCGGCGGCAATGCCGCGACGCCCGGCTATGCCGACAAGGTGCGCCGCCGCGTCAAGCCGAACATCGTTTGGGGCGGCGAGCGGGCAGGCCTGACCACCGTCGTCAAGATTCGGTGCACGCCGTCCGGTGACGTATTGAGCGCATCGGTCTCCCGCTCGAGCGGGAATTCGGGGTGGGATCAAGCCGTGGTCAATGCGATCCACGCATCGGTCCCGTTGCCGCCCGATTCTAACGGTCGTACCCCGTCTGACATTACGATCACCTTCAAGGCAGCGGAGTGAAACGAAATGCGCTTACACTCCGGGCGTCGCTGTCAGATGGGAACGAATCGGGTATTTTTACTGTCTCTGCCGTTGCGCAGCGATCCAAGCCATACGGGAAGCAAGAAGCATGAGTTTGATGACAAAGCTAGGTTTCAGGGCACTCGTGGCCTCGTGTCTGATTACGGCCGGCAGCGCCGCTAACGCCCAGGTCAACGTGCTGATCACCGGTGTCGGGTCGACCCAGTTCCCCATCGCCACCGCGAATTTCACGAACGAGGCGAACCTGCCGCAGCAGGTCACGTCGATCGTTCGCGCCGACCTCGCCCGCAGCGGCAAATTCACCAACATCGACGCCGGCAGCACGCCCGTGCCGGAGACCGCATCGGTCGATCTCGGCGCATGGAAGGCCAAGGGCGCGAATGCGTTCGTGGCCGGCAGCGTGAACCGCGACGCAAACGGCCAGTACAAGGTCAACTTCATCCTGTACGACACCGTGAAGCAGCAAAGCCTCGGCGGCCTGTCGCTGACGGCCACCGACACCACGCTGCGCACGGCCGGCCACAAGATCGCCGACTACATCTACCAGAAGCTGCTCGGCGTGCGCGGGGTGTTCGCCACGCGCCTGTCGTACGTGATCAAGACCGGCAACCGCTACCAGTTGCAGATTTCGGATTCGGACGGCCAGAACGCGCGCATCGCGCTGTCGAGCACCGAACCGATCATCTCGCCGGCCTGGTCGCCGAGCGGCACGAAGGTCGCGTACGTGTCGTTCGAGCGCAAGAAGCCGATCGTCTACATCCATGACCTGCCGACCGGCAAACGCTACATGGTCTCTGACCAGAAGGGCAACAACAGCGCACCGGCATGGTCGCCGGACAGCAACACGCTCGCGGTCGCGCTGTCGCTGACGGGCAATACGCAAATCTATACGGTCAACGCGAACGGCGGCGGCCTGCGCCGTCTCACGCAGAGCAGCTCGATCGATACCGAACCGTTCTACTCGCCGGACGGCCGCTGGATCTACTTCACGAGCGACCGTGGCGGTGCGCCGCAAATCTACCGGATGCCCGCACAGGGCGAAAGCGCCGGCGCCGCACAGCGCGTGACCTTCACCGGCAGCTACAACACGAGCCCGCGCGTGAGCCCGGACGGCAAGCTGCTCGCTTACATCTCCCGCACGGGTGGGGGCTTCAAGCTGTACGTTCAGGATCTGCAGACCGGCGCGGCGAACGCCATCACGAACACCAATCGCGACGAATCGCCGAGCTTCGCGGCAAACGGCCAGTACCTTCTGTACGCGACCCAGTCGGGCGGTCGCAACGTTCTGGCTGCAGTGCCCTCCGACGGCAGCGCGCCGCCGCAGATCCTGTCCGTCCAGGGCGGCTCCGTTCGCGAGCCGTCGTGGGGGCCCTTCATGCAATGACCACAAGGAGAGTAACCATGATGTCGAATAAAGCTCGTCTGGCCCTGGCCGTGATGATGATCAGCGCGCTCGCAGCGTGCAAGTCGGGCGTGAAGCTCGACGACAAGGCGAACAACGCGGGCGCGGTCAGCACGCAGCCGAGCGCCGACAATGTCGCGCAAGTGAACGTCGATCCGCTGAACGACCCGAACAGCCCGCTCGCGAAGCGCAGCATCTACTTCGATTTCGACAGCTATTCGGTGAAGGACGAGTACCAGCCGCTGATGCAGCAGCACGCGCAGTACCTGAAGAGCCACCCGCAACGCCACGTGCTGATCCAGGGCAACACCGACGAACGCGGCACGAGCGAGTACAACCTCGCGCTGGGCCAGAAGCGTGCGGAAGCCGTGCGCCGTGCGATGGCCCTGCTCGGCGTGAACGATTCGCAAATGGAAGCCGTGAGCCTCGGCAAGGAAAAGCCGCAGGCAATGGGTCACGACGAAGCATCGTGGGCGCAGAACCGTCGCGCCGACCTCGTCTACCAACAGTAAGTAACGGAAGAATCGCCGTATGACGCACCGTTTAACCTGGCTGCGCGTTGCCGCAGCATTCTGCGTCGCGGGCGCGGCGTGGTCGGCCGCGCCGGCGCACGCCGGCATGTTCGACGACAACGAAGCGCGCCGTGCCGTACTCGATCTGCGCAGCAAGAGCGACAACCTGTCGAGCCAGTTGTCGGCCGCCCAGCGTACGATTCTCGATCAATCCGGCCGTATCGACCAGCTGAATCAGCAGGTCGCGACGCTGCGCGGCGAGAACGAGGATCTGACGAACCGGCTGACGACGCTCGAGCGGCAGCAGAAGGAGTACTACCAGGATCTCGACACGCGGCTCAAGAAGTTCGAGCCGCAGCAGGCGACGATCGATGGTGTCGAAGGCACCGTGCAGCCGGGTGAAACGGATGCGCTCAGCGCGGCGCAGCAGCAGTTCCGCAACGGCAACTTCAAGGCGGCGGCGGCGTCGTTCCGTGCGTTCATCGCGAAGTATCCGCAGAGCCCCTATCAGCCGACCGCGCAGTACTGGTACGGCAACGCGCAATACGCGCTGCGCGACTACCGCGGTTCGACCGCGACGTGGCAAGGGATCGTCAGCAAGTTCCCGCAGCACCCGCGCGCGGCCGACGCCCTCGTGGCGATCGGCACGAACCAGCTCGAGCAAGGCCAGAAGGCGGCCGCGAAGAAGACGTTCGAGCAGGTCGTGTCGCAGTACGCCGGGTCGAACGCGGCGCAGACGGCGCAGGGCAAGCTCGAAACGATCAAATAATTATCGTGATGGGTTGTTGACAGCCCTGCAACCCGTCGCTATAATCTTTTGCTCTTTAGGTCGTCGCCCAGGTTGTTGACGCAACGAACAGCCACGGTTTCAAGAACGTGGGGTGGTAACTCAGTTGGTTAGAGTATCTGACTTTTAATCAGAGAGTCGAGGGTTCGAGTCCCTCCCACCCTACCAACTATCTTCGATAGTGCAAAAAGCCTCCTTCGCGGAGGCTTTTTTGCGTCTGCCGCTTTTGTGTCGAATTTAGAATTTCCACCTCATTGGTGCAGAGTCGCGTTGGAGCGACGTGCGACGGGCCGAGAGCTTCGCTATGCCGCCGACCGGTTCATTTCAAGCAGTGGGGGTGTCAGGATTTCCGTGTTCAAGGCAGGTTGAGTAATTACACGGAAGGTCGAACGAACCGATCTGCGTAAAGGATAGCGAACTGGTTCATGGCCGTCTTCCAGTCATGCGCGGCACTTCCCCAATTCGCGGTGATGTTGCGCAAGGCCAGCCAGATGAGTTTGGTCGCGGCCTCGTCGCTCGGGAAGTGACCACGGGTCTTGATGATCTTGCGCAACTGCGAGTTGATATTTTCAATCGCGTTCGTAACCGGCATGATATAGCCGGTGCCTCGCGTTCCCGCGCGGAGCGGTTTGAGCGTATGGTGTGACCATCCGGGACAGGGGCACTGGGGAGCACTTCGGGTGGGCAGGCCGTTGTTACACGATGAGCCGCGAGCTCGTGTTTGTAGTTGGCCGCCCCTGCGACCCGCCCGGTTGCGCTGTGAGCGCGAATCCGTAGTTGTCGTGCTGTCCCACCGGCTCCCAGCAGTGATCTGATACGGGAGACGGTTATGCGAATCGTGGGGTTTGATGTCTCGCGCTCAGTGGCCGAGATCGCGTACCTGGAGGATGGCACGCTGCATGCAGGCGGCCGCACCGGGTTGCGACGCGACGAACTGGAGCGTTTTGCCGAGAAGCTGCGCGCCACCGATCATGTCGTGCTCGAAGCAACCGGCAACACTGCCGCCATCGTCAACGTGCTTCGTCAACACGTCGCGCGCGTGGCAATTGCCAATCCGCTGCAAGTTCGGCTGATCGCGGAGGCTCGCGTCAAGACGGACAAGATCGATGCAGCCGTGCTGGCACAGCTGTATGCAAGCGGCTTTCTGCCGGAAGTATGGATGCCGGACGAGCACACGCTGGCGTTGCGTCGACAGATCTCGCGTCGTTCACAGCTGGTGCGGCAGCGCACGCGGTTGAAGAACGAGATTCATGCGGTTCTGGTCGCGCATCTGATCGAGCGATGCCCCGCCACCGATCTGTTTGGCAAGAAGGGGCGTGCCTGGCTCGGCGTTCAACCGCTTCCGTTGGACGAGCGACTCGGTGTTGAGCAGCGGCTGCGCGAACTGGACCGCCTCGGCGAGGATCTGCGCGAGGTCGAGCAAGCACTCGCGCAAGCGACCATCGACGACGCGCGATTGCGCGTTATGCTGACGATCACCGGCGTCAACACCACGGTGGCGATCGGGCTGCTATCTGCCATTGGCGACATCGAGCGGTTTCCGAATCCGGAGAAGCTGGTGAGCTACTTCGGACTCAATCCGTCGGTCTATCAGTCCGGCCCGACACCGGCCAGGCACGGCCACATCACCAAGCGCGGGCGCTCTTACGCACGGGCGATGCTGGTCGAGGCTGCCTGGGGCGCCACGCAGGCGCCTGGGCCGCTGCGTGCGTTCTTCCTGCGCGTGCGCGATCGCCGCGGCCAGCAAATTGCCGTCGTCGCGACCGCTCGGAAACTCGCAGTGATCGTATGGTATGTGCTGACACGCGACGAGCCGTTCGCGTGGGACCGTCCCGCGTTGACCGCACACAAGTTACGCGCGCTGGAACTGCAGGCTGGAATGCCGGCGCAGCATGGCTCGCGCAAAGGTTCGGCTGCCGCCTACAGTCTGAAGAGTGTCCGTCAGCAAGAGCGAGCCGTGGCTGAGCAGTCTGAGCGAACCTATCAAAGACTGTTTAACCGGTGGAAGCAGTCGCGCCCCAAATCAGACAGCGCGCCGATACGGTGGCCTGAGGCGCGAACATAGCGAACGAGCGAAGCGCGGTGCGGGACTTGTGCATTTCATCCGTCGTGTAGATGATCTTGCGCACACCCGGCGGAAACGCAAAGAACGGGATCACCCGATCCCAGGCGTTGCGCCACGCGCTGCTGACGGTCGGGAATTTCTGGCCCCACGGGCCATCCGCAAACGCATCGAGTTCGGCCTGAGCGGCTTCCGCGCTGGGCGCGGCGTAGATCGGTTTGATCGCGGCGGCCAGTCCTCGGCGGTCCTTCCAACTGGCGTAATCGAGGCTGTTGCGGATCAAATGGACGATGCAGGTTTGCAACGTCGTGGCCGGAAACACTGCCGCCAGCGCTTCGGGCATGCCCTTCAGACCGTCAGTGACGGCGATCAGGATGTCGTGAACGCCGCGCGTCTTCAGATCGTTGAATACCTTCATCCAGAATTTGGCACCTTCGGTATTCTCGATCCACAGGCCCAGGATCTCCCGCGTGCCGTCGGGCAGCACACCCAGCGCCAGGTACACCGCCTTGTTGCGCACGACGGTGTCTTCGCGAATCTTGACCCGCAGTGCGTCGAAAAACACGACCGGATACATCGGCTCGAGCGGCCGGGCCTGCCAGGCGGTTACTTCAGCCATGACCTCGTCGGTGACCGAGCTGATGAAGTCGGGCGAGACCTCGGTGCCGTACTGTTCCAGCAAGAAGCCCTGAATCTCGCGTACGGTCATGCCTCGGGCATACATGGCGACGATCTTGTCGTCGAAGCCCGTGAAGCGCCGTTCGTGCTTGGGAATCAGGATGGGTTCGAAGCTGCCGTCGCGGTCACGCGGCACCTCGATACGGATCGGACCGTCTTCGGTCAGAACCGTCTTGGCCCCTTTGCCGTTGCGCTGATTCGTGGCGTTGACCGGCTTGGCCGCACCGGGAGGGTAGCCGAGATGATGGTTCATCTCGCCGCCCAATGCCCGTTCGATCAGCGCCTTCTTGAGCGCCAGCGTCGCGGCGTTGATGGCTTCGGCCGTCATCGGACCGTTGCCGAACTGCTAGAGCAACTCGGCCGGAATCGCCGGCAGTGCCGCCGGCTGGGCTTTCGGTTTGCGAGGCATAAACTCTCCTTGGGAGCATGTTATGCCTTAAACACAAAATTCCTGACAGGCCCCAAGCAGTGCACACAATACGGTCTGATCGATGTCTGCCGAAATCCACGGGCTCGCACTCGCCATACCGGCATATCCCGATCCGCCCAGCTCGCATTCATCAAGCACGCCCTACCCCGAGCAGATTCGTCGACCACTTCGGTAACAAGACCGCAAGACGCCTTAAACGCACCTCAACACACGATCGCGACATTCAATGCACCGTCTACCCATGGGGTGATTGCCGCTCAAGGTCCGCCGTTCTACGTAACAGCACCTCGATCTCGCCGCGTGATGCTTCGAATTGACTTCGCATCCTTGAAAGCTCACTTTCAAGGATGCTAGCTCTCCGTTCGAATTCCTCCGCCAACGCCGACTGTCTCTTATTAGCGGAATCGATCAATGCGGCGCGCTCCCCATCCACACTCAAATGCAACCGAGCAATCTGCTGTGCGTGGGCTTGCGAGCGCTCCAGTTGCTGACGCAGCAGCAATTCAATTTCCTGGCGCGAATTATCTAACTGGCTCTGCGCGTCCAGCAAACGTTTCTCCAGGGCGCTCGTACGCCTCGCATATTCTTCAATCAGAGGCACGTACATCTTCTCGGCGGTCTCGATCGAGGCGCAGCGCTCTCGATCGATTCTCGAATGTGCATGAGCAAGCTCCTCTGCATATTTCAGTTCTCTTTCCGCCTGCTGCCGCAACAATGCCTCGACCTCTCTGCGGGCGCTCAACGTTGCCTTTGCGCACTCTGCATCCGATTTGATACGTTCTCGATCCAACTCCTCCCTGAGGTCATTCAGCTCCTTTGTCTTCTCAGCAAATCCCTCTTTGGCTCTCGACCAACCAATGTTCGCCCCTGCCGTCCAGACCCGCCCTATCTCGTACCGACCATGGGTAATGAAATGGGCGTAGGGAGACGTACCCGCCGCAAGAACGTCGGTGTTATTCAGCAAGTAAGCAATCGGATCAAAATCTTGCGGAATCAAAGGATCACTTGCCAGATGCCAGTCGATATTCAGCAAGGCACTTGCCACGTGCGAGGCGCCGGACTGCTGAGTCAGCACAATTTTTTCCAACGCCCAGTCCAGCACCAGATCCCATACACGCGTCTCGTGGCCAACCGCATCGCCTTGCTCTTTCCGTGAAGCCTGAGCGGTGAAGGTTCGGCGCTCAGCCTTGTTGCGCTCGCCGGAAAGAGAAACGACATCAGCCCCGCCAAAAAAATGACTATTGACCCAGTCAATGTCGGCCCTATGCCGCTTCTCGAGCCTTTCCTCGACTTCTTCGACTACTTCGAGAGATTCTGATTTGGCAAACGGCTCCGCATAAATCATCCGATCTGAAATTTCCTCGGAAAATGAATTGCCAAATTTCCGATTGATTCTGCGAAGGAGATTTCGCTCTACGCCAGTCAAGGACCGGTTAACGATTCGATCCTGTTTTTCAAGCGCGGCAACGCCAATCAGATCAACGAAGGAGTCAACCACTCGCTTGTTGATTGCCTCATAGCTGATAACAGTTACTTCATCATCAGATAAAACTTCGGATAATGATTTGAGAGCGGATATGTGAAGCCACTCAGCCGTATCGACCCATACCGAGAAATCTTCCCACATCCCATGACGCTTGATGAGCTGATCATAGACCGACTTCATGAACGGGATCACGTTTCGCACGTAGAAAATCACGCGCAATCGAATACTTTCCCCTCGGCAAATATCGGCGAGCAAGCGCCAATTTTTGGAAGAAAATTCGCTGAACAATTCAGACGAGCAAATCGCACTGGAATGCCCTCCAAAATAAGATCGAATTACGGAGACGATTGACGCGACATCACGCCCCTCGTCACAAATGGCTTCACGCAACATTTCGCCATTCCCGCTCGAAATTTGATGCTCGAACACCATCCCGGCTTTATTAAAATACCCTATATCGCAAGCACCAAGCCTTTCGGAGTTGAACTCAAGAAAACTCTGCAATGCAGACGACCCTGTTTTCGGACCACCCGCATGCAAAAACAATGTGGATTCCATGCTTTTTAACCGATTCAGATTGACTCACGTTACGCAAATTGCGACACGCCCTTAATTCAAATCAAATGTAAACGCGCCAATGAAATTCATTTAATTTCATACCTATCACCAATCCGCCCTCCCAGATGAAATGAAATCACACCACCCAAGCTGGCTTGCAGGAACCGAATTGGAATTTCAATTCAAACATTCACACACCAAACCTACATGCTTGCCTGTCGCAATCTTACTGTCTTTCCATACATTTCTCCACGAAATTCGGCCTTTCGACAGGCCGAATATCCACCGACAAAATGGAAAGACAACGAACCATCAAGAAAAAAGGAAGCTTATGCACGCTTCGCACAGCAGCAGAAGCGGTTGCGAAAATCGGACCATGTTTGAGATGGAATCATGGCATTGCCAACAGTCGGCAAGCAAGTTACCACTTCGCTTTCGTCGACTTCGCAGTCACTGCGGATTCCCGTTCTGCGATCACAACGGACACCTGCGCTACCGGCACGCGCAATCGCGCCCATTACCCTTCCACCGATGAACAGATCGCCATACAGCGTGATAATCGTCGCTCGACCCACAGCGCACTGACCGTCGCGAGCGCGACCCCACCCAACACGTCGGCGACTGTTTGCTCCTTGAGCGTCAGAGTCGACGCGCAGCATGTTGTGCCGCTCGTCGAACTGCACCGCGTAGTGCCGCGGCAGCACGGCCGCGTCAATGCCGAACGCGGCGAGAAATGCCTGCCCGGCATCGGACGTCAGCACGTCGACCTGCACGCTGGTCGTGCGCAATGCATGCACGAGCAGTTTCGCGCGCATCAGATGGCCGCGGGCGTCGGCCGTCGCGAGATAGACGATGTACGGAGTCATGCGCGCGGATGAAGCGATTGGATCCAGCCGGCGGCGTACATCCAGTGCACCCATCACGCCGATACCAGCTTCGATCGCGGGAATCGCGTCCAGCGACGCGGCCTCGGACGGCTCGACGCAGCGTATCAGCGCAAAGCCGGACGTGGCGCGTCTCGTCGGCGAGCACGCTCGAAAGCAACGGACGCAACAGATGCGCGTCGCGGATCGTCACGCAGTGGCGCGCAAGCACGCGCATCGCCATCCGCTCCGGGGCGGCATCGGTGCCGACGCTGGCGGCAAACAGAGCGAGACAGGCAACGCGAGTAGCGAGTCAGGACATAGTCGACGGAATCAGAATATCGAAGTGTCGTGGCCCCGCCGCGATGCGCGGCGTCGTTTCATTCGCGGTGACAGGACAACGCGTCGAGATCGCGCCGGGCCGACGCACGTCCACTGAATCCGAAGCCGCGCGCGAGTGGCTGAGCGTATCGACGGCGGACGCGGCGATCGTGACGCCGACGGCCTCGAGATAGCGAACGGCACCCAATTGCGGCAACTGCTGGCAGTTCAGTACGCGCAGGCTGTAGCCAAGCCGCATCGGCATCACGAAGAACGGGCCGCCGCGCCACTGCCATTGACGTGGCAGGTACGCGTTCACAAAATACGGCGTCAGCCCGACGCTGTCCTCGTCGCGCATCCAGGCAAACTTCAGCGATTCGCGATGCGTGTCCGGCACCCGATGCTCCGTGTGCGCGGCCGGCGCGAATTCGACGGCCACACCGGCCGCCTGCATCCGCAGCCCCAGCACCTGACAATGCGTGCGATAGACGCCGTCGAGCGGTTCGTAGCTAAATCGCGAGAAGACGTCGCGCCGTCGCGCAGTGGGCTCGGGGAATACATGAAATCGATCGATGTCAGCGCGATCCCGAGCACGTTGAGTGCATAGCTGGTTCGCCCTGCCACCGCGACGGGCGCGTCGCGAACGGCGCGAGCAAGTGTTCGAGCCAGTCATCGGCCGGCCGGCAATCGGCATCGCCGAATACAACGATGTCGCAGCGATCGGCATCGATGCAATCGAAGCCGTCGCTCTTCGCATCGAAGTAGCGGCGCTCGCACCGATCTTGACGAAATCGATCGGGCGGCCGGCCAGCGCGGTGATTTCCGCACACGCCTTTGCGAGCACGCCATCGTGAGTGATGATCCAGTGCGCAAGTGCGGCTTGCGGCACGGTCTGTCTCGGCAGCGCCGTCACGAGGTGTTTCAGACCGTCGACGGCCTGCTCTCGGCCCGCGTCGGCGCGCAGATTGTGCGTCTCGAGCACGAGCCCGGCCCGCGTGGTCACGGAATGGGTAGCCGTGCGCGTCCACGCGGCGGGTTCAGTTGAGTTCGGTATCCAGAACATCACCATCGCCCTGCGCGACGGCATGGATGAAACGAACGGACGGTCGAGCTGCGGCGCCCCGATGGATACGTTCCGCCGCGGACCTCATCGCGCAACGGGCGGCCTCGGCGAGCGCCCGCAGCGCGTGCCTTCACTCCTGGATCGACGGCGCGGGATCGGCGTCGGTATAGCGCGGCTTCGCGTTCTGCAAATCGCGCGTGTTCTTCTGCACGGCCACCGAACCGAACAGCGCGAGCACGAACGACATCGCGTAAAAGCCCTTCTCGCTCAATTGAAGCGTCGCGTTGAACAGGCCAACGATCAGCAGCGCGATCGACAGCAGCAGCGCGATCCAGCTGAGACCGTAGTAGATGCCGGTGACGGGAATGCCTTCCGCGCGGTCGCGCACGCTCTTCTGCAGCGAGATCGCCGCATAGAGGCCGAACACCAGCACGGTGAAGTAGTAGCCCTTCTCGTTGAGCTGCATGCCGGCGTTCCAGAGCCCGATCAGGAATGCCGCGAAACCGGCGAGCAGCGCGGCCCACGACGCGGCCACGAACGCGAACGACGGTTGCTGGATGGTGGTCTGGTTCATTGCTTTGCCCTCTCTTTCTTGTTGTTCGAAATCGTTTTCGTTGAACAGCGTTTTGCGCATGGTAGCAGCTTTGGCGCGCGTCACGACGCGCGCGCTCGCAGGTTCACGTTTCGCGCCGCGCGCCGCCAGCGCCCCGGCGTCGTGCCGAGCACCGCGCGAAACGCCTTGCCGAATGCGGCCTCGGACTGGTAGCCGACCGCCTGCCCGATTTCCGCCTGCCCGCGCTGCGTGTCCTGCAGCAGCGCGCACGCATGCATCATCCTGATCTGCGCGACGAATGCGCCGACGCTCATCCCGGCCTTCTCGCGGAAATGCCTCGCATAGGTCGCGCGCGACATCGCCGCCGCGGCGCCGAGCGATTCGACCGTCCACGGTTGCGCCGGCGCCTGCAGCACGGCCCGGACCGACGGGCCGAGGCGCGCATCGGCCGCCAGCGCGAGCCAGCCGGACGGCACACGCGCGCCGCGGCCGTATGCACGCAGTGCATACGCGAGCAGCGTCTGCCCGAGCGCGTTCACGATCGCGCCGGCGCCCGGCTGCATGTTCGACGCCTCGGTACGCAGCACGCTCGTCAGCAGTTGCAGCGGCGCGGCGCCCGATGCGTCGCGCAAGCCGACGTGCAACACCTGCGGCAGCGTGCGCATCAGCAGTTCGCCCGCGCCGCGCGCATAGACGAACCGTCCGCAGAGCAGATCCACGCTCGCGCTGCCCGGTTCGGCCGGATCGAGATTCGACTTGACCGGCAGCACCGCGCCGTCGCCGGCACTCGAATCGTGCAGCGGCACGAGCGGCTTCGACCGGCTGCCCGCCGCATCGAGCAGGTCGTGCGCGCCGCCGGCGGGCAGCAGTACGAAATCGCCGTCCGCGAGTTCCAGCGTGCGCCCGTCGGCGGCACGCAGCCGGCAGGTTCCGGCCAGCACCAGATGGAACGCCGCCTCGCCGGGCGGCAGCGGGTCGTGCGGCATCGCGAACGGGCCGTCGAGCAGGCAGCGCACGTCGAGCTCGACATGGCTGCGACCGAGCGACAGCAGTTGACTCAATGCATCCATGAGACGATTGCGCTAAAAATCGACACTCTAGCGTATCGAAACTATCAGCGCGAGCGATCAGAATAGCCTTGCATCGCCCGAGATCGCGGCACCCGCCGCCCTCCTCACTCTTCTCGACAAGGACGCATCATGCTGAACTGGAACGAATACCGGAAGGAACTCTCGACGCGTATCGGCGACATCGCCAAGCTGTCGCCCGATACGCTGGCCGGCTACAAGGCGCTGTCCGGCGCAGGCGCCAAGACCGGCCATCTCGACGCGAAGACACGCGAACTGATCGCGCTCGCGGTGGCCGTCACGACGCGCTGCGACGGCTGTATCGCCGTGCATACGGCCGAAGCGGCCAAGCATGGCGCGACCAAGGAGGAAGTGGCGGAAGCGCTCGGCGTCGCGATTGCGTTGAATGCGGGCGCGGCGCTCGTCTATTCGGCGCGTGTGATGGACGCGCTCGGCGATTGAGCCGGCGGCTGCGGCACGACCGTCGGGCCGCACCGCATTGTCGTGTTGTGCCCGGCCGCATGGCCGGGCGGTTGCGCATCGCGCGGACCGCGATGTATGAAGCGCGTGCGGGTGACTCGCTTGGGCGCGTAAGCGTCGCGGAGTCGGCTAACATGCGCGAACGATACATCGTGAAGGAGCGCTCCATGTGCCGCTGGCTCGCCTATACGGGTAATCCGATCCATCTGGAAACCGTGCTGTTCCGCGCGAAGCATTCGCTGATCGACCAGAGCCTGCATTCGGAGCTGGGCGCGACGACTACCAACGGCGACGGCTTCGGCATCGGCTGGTACGGGCATCCCGACGAACTCCCGTTCCGCTATCGCTCCGTGCATCCCGCGTGGAACGACCGCAACCTGCGCGAAGCCGCGCGTGCGATCCGCTCGCGAATGTTCGTCGCACATATTCGCGCGGCAACCGACACGCCCGTGCAGGAAACCAACTGTCATCCGTTCCGTCACGGTCGCTGGCTGTTCGCGCACAACGGGCTGATCCGCGACTTCCACAAGCTGCGTCGCGACCTGACGATGAAGGTCGATCCTGCGCTGTTCCCGACGCTCGAAGGCTCGACCGACTCCGAGCTGATGTTCCGTCTCGCGCTGACGTACGGTCTCGAGCAGGCGCCGCTGCCGGCGCTCGAACGGATGGTCGGCGTAGTGGAGGAAACCGCCGCGCGGCATCGCGTCGCCGATCCGCTCAACATGACGATCTGCGCGACCGATGGCGAACGGATCGTCGCGGTGCGTTACTCGAGCGAACGGCAATCGCGGTCGCTGTTCCACAGCACGTCGTTCAAGCACCTGCACGAGTTGTATCCGCATAACCCGCGCATCGCCGAAGCCGGCGACGATGCGTTCATGGTCGTGTCGGAGCCGCTCGTCGACCTGCGCGGCGCGTGGGAGGAAGTGCCGGAGGGGATGGCGATCGTCGCGCACGGCGCCGACGTGCAGCAGTGGCCGTTCGGGCCGCGGCACAAGTGACATGCCGCAGTCCTGACGAAATCGGGCGTATTCCAAGTGTCGAATACTTCGGCGCGATACGGCAGTTGCGGCAATCCGTTTTGACGGACCGGCGATCGGTACCGCCGAATCAATCGAAAGCGATACGAATCATCTCCCGACGAATACGATCGGGCAACGGGCTTGGGATAATTCCCCAATTCGATAATGAGCGACGGAATCGCATGACGAAAGCAGACCTGCGCACTACTGAAATTTTCGCCGAATAAAAAATTAATACTCTTGCGATTTGATTCCGGCCAGGAATCCAGGGCGATAATCGACGTACGCGCGACAACATAGGTACGAGGAATTCCGCGACACGTCGACGAACAATCGTCACCATTCTTCCAACGAATTCCGACGCAAATCGTCTGCCCCATTGCCCTCGTGGCACGGGCGTGATCGGGACACACCGAAAATCCAGCGGGCGATAAAACGGGGGCGACATTGTACGCACCTTTCACCCCGTCGGCGACATGCACTCATTTCGAATTATTACGGCAAATCGGCAATCATTACCTGACGGACAGGGCTCGCACATCGTCGGGCCACGCGAGGGCGAACGCTTATTCCTGATTAAAATATTCAAGTTACGAATTTTGAAAAGGCACGTTACAATTCGCCAACGGATGAATCCGCATCACAATAAAGTAGCGACGCAGCTACCGGCACATCGACTCCGAGATGACTCAAGATCTCCAAAACCCACTCCCTGTCATGCTGACGGGCAATCAATCCATGCTTTCCAGCATGAAGCAGGACCATGCCTTCGTGGTATGGCTCACCGGTGTCTCCGGTGCCGGTAAATCGACGCTCTCGAATCTACTGAAGGAACAACTCGACACGCGCGGCCTGCGGACTTTTCTGCTGGACGGCGACCAGCTTCGCGAAGGATTGAATCAGGACCTGGGTTTCAGCGACGCAGACCGCCACGAGAACATCCGTCGAACGGCCGAGGTCGCGCGCCTGATGGTGGATGCGGGGCTCGTCGTCATCGTTGCGCTGATCTCGCCGTTTCGGGAAGCACGGGCCAAAGCGCGCGCGCGTTTTCCGCAGGGCAGGTTTTTCGAAGTCTTCGTCGACGTCGCGCTGGATGTGGCGGAAGCGCGCGATCCCAAGGGCCTGTATGCGTTGGCAAGGCAAGGGACCATTCGGCAGTTCACCGGCATCGAATCGACCTATGAAAAACCGGTATTGCCCGACGTGCATGTGCGCACCGGCGAAGCAAGTCCGCTGGAATGCGTGCACGCGATCATGCAGAAATTGCCGTTGAACGGCTGATACTGGCGCGGCCATCGGGCCGCCAGCGCCCCCGCTCCCTTCTTCTTTTTCGGCGCGCTATTGCGGCGACCGGCGGTTGAACTGCCCGCGTTACGCCACATCGGCCCGCTGTCTTGGTTGGCCGCGACGATCAAACCGCATCCGAATCGAATCGAGCTCGCCCGGCAACCTGCGCGAACGCGCGCGCAGCCGCGGTAGCGCCACGAACCCGAGGCGTTCGTACAGCGCGCGGACGCGCACGTTGCACGTCAGCACGTCGAGCACGACGTCACGGCTGCCGTCGGCCGGCAACGCGCCGGCATCGAGCGCGTCGCGAAACAGCGCGGTGAAGATGCCCGTGCCGCGCTGGCGCGCGTCCGTCGCGCAATGTGCGATCAAAATCTGCGAACGCTTCGGCGCCGGAATCTCTGTCTCGAGCACCAGCCCGCGTAGCAGCTGGCCGATCGTACGGCGCAGCCCAAAGAAGCGCATCAATGCCCACACGACGTGCACGTCGTCGAACGTCGTCCGCCGCCCGTCGTGAATCGCCATCACCGCGAGCACCGTGCCATCGTCGGCGACTGCGACGCGATGCCGGCGCCACGAGAAGCGTCCGTGGCGCGACCGGAATGCCTGTTGCAGGAAAGCGATGCAGCGCGCGTCGCTTTCGCCAAGAAAGAAGCCGAATTCGGCCACACCGGACGCAAACACGAGCGGCGCGCATGCTGCCGCGTCATCCGCATCGGCCGCGCGAAACCGCGCCGGTTCGCCGGCGCGCGGAACCGCTTGCGAAACCGCGACGCCCCGCGTCACGCACTGCGCCCTGCAAGACGCGACAACACGGCAACCGCCCGACTGATCTGCTCCGGCTCATGCGTCGAACAGATGAAAAAGCGCAGCCGCGCGGCCTTTTCCTCGACGGCCGGATAGAAGATCGGCTGCACGTTGATCCCTTCGTCGAACATCGCGTTCGCCCACTGGGCGGCCTTCAGCGAACTACCCGTGATCACCGGCACGACCGCATACCCGGCGCTCGTGCCCGTATTCAGGCCGGCAGCACGCGCCTCCGTCAGGAACTGCCGCCCGCGCGCCTGCAGTTGCGCGACGCGCTCCGGCTCGGCCTGCAGGCGTTCGAGCGCGGCCAGCGACGCCGCGGCGAGCGTCGGCGCGAGCCCGACGCTGTACAGGAAACCCGGCGCCAGATGGCGCAGCATGTCGACGAGCGGCTGGCAGCCCGCGATGAAACCGCCGCAACCGGCCAGCGTCTTGCTCATCGTGCCCATCCACATGTCGACCTGGTCGGGCGCGACGCCGGCATGCTCGCGGATGCCCTTGCCGGTCGCGCCGAGCACGCCGAGCGAATGTGCCTCGTCGACCAGCAGGAATGCCCCGTGACGCGTCTTCACGTCGACGAAGCGCTGCAGGTCGGGGAAATCGCCGTCCATGCTGTACAGCCCTTCGATCGCGATCAGCACGTGCCGGTATTCGCGGCGCACGCGCGACAGCAGCTCGTCGAGCGCCTGCCAGTCGTTGTGCGCGAAGCTCAGCCGCTTCGCGCCGCTCAACTGCGCGCCCTGCACGATGCTGTTGTGCGCGAGCGCGTCGTGGACCACCAGGTCGCCCGGGCCGAACAGCGCGCCGATCACGGTCACGTTGGTCGCATGGCCGCTCACGAACGCGACGCAGTCGTCGGTCTCGTAGAACGCGGCCAGCGCCCGTTCGAGCTCGCGCTGCACCGGCCGCTCGCCCGCGACCATCCGGCTCGCCGAGGCCGACGTGCCGTAGCGGTCGATCGCGGCCTTCGCGCGCGCGGACACCGCCGGATCGCCGGCCAGGCCCAGGTAGTTGTAATTCGCGAAGTTCAGGTATTCGCGGCCGCCGATCTGCGTGGTCGCTCCGGCGACGCCGTCGTGCACTCGGAAAAACGGCGAGTCGACCCGCAGCTTCTCGCCCATCTCGCGCATGATCCGGACCTGCTGATACTGCGGCATCGATTCGAAGCGGCTGCGCGCCGACGTGGCCTGCGCCGCCGGCGTGCCCGGCACGCCGGGCGCCGCCGCGGCGTCGGTCGCGCGCTCCAGTTGCCGTTTCAGCGCTTTCGCCGCCAGTTGCTGGCGAAGATGCTCTCCCAGTGCCATTGCTTCCTTCGCTGTATCTCGAAAAGACGCTATGTTACGCCGCGTATTTTTAAAAGGCGTGGTGTCACGCGTCGGAAAAGTCGGCCCACTGCCACGCATCGGGCGTGGCCAGCAACGCATCGACCAGCCGAAAATTCATTTCGTGGCTCGGCCGCAGCGCGCTCACGCGCGCGAGCAGCGGCGCACCGGCCAGCGCGAGATCGCCGATCAGGTCGAGCACGCGATGCCGGACGAACTCCTCCGGCAGCCGCATCCCGCCCAGCACGCGATTGCCGACGATCGACGCGGTGCACGACGGCCGCGCGCCGCGCAGGATCGGCACGCCGCGCAGATAGCCGGCGACGATCGCCGGCACGGCCCACTTCACGCGCCCGTACGAGCGCGACGGCGCGATGTCGGTCGCGAATGCGGCCGGCGTCAGCGCGCCGTCCCAATGCATGTCGCCGAAGCCGCGCAGGTCGTTGCGCACGCTCAGTTCGTAGCGCGGCGCCGGCTCGAGCCGCATTTCGCGCCGCTGGTCGCCATCGCCGTCCGCGACGACGACCGGCCGCAACACGCGGATGAAGCGCTTCGGCGCATCGAGCGCGACGCGGCCGCACGCGCGGATCGCGTCCACCCATGGCGTGGCGCTGCCGTCGAGAATCGGCACCTCTTCCGCGTCGAGCTCGACGATCGCATGATCGATCTCGCATGCGAGCAGCGATGCAAGCAGGTGCTCGACCGTGCGCACGCCGATGCCGTCGGCATTGCGCAGCATCGTGCAGAGCGGCTGCGCACGGCGCAGCGCGGGATCGACGGGCAGCGTCGCAACCGTGCGCCCCTGCTCGACCCGACGGAACACGATGCCCGTCACGCCGTCTTCGGGACGCGCGGGCAGAATCCGCACGGCGACCCGGCGGCCCGTGTGCAACCCGTGCCCGTCGATCGTCAGCGGGCGCGCCAGCGTGCCCTGCCGCGTCGCCCAGCCGGTCGGCGCGCTCACCGCGCCACCTCGAGCGACGGCGACGGCTGGCCGGCAACCGGCGCCGGCCGCGTATCGAGCATCGCGCGCGCTTCGCCGTCGATCGCATGCTTCGCGGCGAGCGCCGCGACGGCCTCTTGCGCGGCATCGGTCGCCGACACGGCATCGACGCCGGTATCGGCCGACGCGCCGATCGAATCGACGATGCGCGCAGCCAGCGTCGTCACCGACGCGCCTTCGGCGATCGCCATCACCGACAGCTTGACCTCGAACGCTTCCTCGACCGCGAGGCCGAGCTCCATCCCCATCAGCGAATCCATGCCCATGTCGAGCACCGACTTGTCGAGCGCGATGCGATCGGGCGTCATGTGCAGAATCCGCGCGATCTGCGCTTGCAGCGTCCGCGCGACCAGCGCGACCGCTTCGTCGCGCGGCAGCGCGAGCACCTCTTCGCGCAGCTGCGTGCCGCCGTCGCGCGCATCGCCGCCCTTCGCCTGCGATTGCAGCAGCGCATACCGGCGCGCCTTCGCAGCCGGCATCCCGCGTGCGACCGCGTGCCAGTCGAGCCGCACCACCGCTTCGCCGGCCGCGCCCGCGACCAGCACTCGCTCGAGCGCGGCCATCGCTTCGTCGGACGTGATCGACGCGCCGCCGATCCGCGATTGCAACGCTTCGCGCGTATCGGCGTGGCGTGCGAGGAAGCCGACGTCCTCGAGCGGCCCCCAGGCCATGAACGTACCGGGCAACCCTGCTGCACGGCGATGTTCGACCAGCGCCTCGAGGAAGGTGTTGGCCGCGACGTAGTTCGATTGCCCCGGATTGCCAAGATAGGTCGTCGCCGACGAATAGACGACGAACAGGTCGAGCGGCAGCCCGCGCGTCGCGCGATGCAGGTTCCATGCGCCGGCCACCTTCGGCGCGAGCACTGCGGCCATCCGCGCATCGTCGAGATTGCGCACGAGGCCGTCGTCGATCGACATCGCGGAATGCAGCACGCCCCTCAGCGGAAGGCCGTGCCGGACGATCGCGGCGATCATCGCGTCGACCGCCGCGGCATCGGTCACGTCGCACGACACGACGTCGACGGTGACGCCGAGCGTATCGCGCCAGCGCGCGACCTCGTCGCGCGCCGCCGCAGCGAGTTCGCCGGAGCGGCTCGCCAGCGTCAGCCGGCGTGCGCCGTGCTCGACCATCCAGCGCGCGCTCGCGAAGCCCAGGCCGCCCGTGCCGCCGACCACCAGGTATGCGCCCTGCGGATCGAGCGCGAACGACTCCGCTCGAGCGACGCCGCGCGTCGGCGCGGGCGTGCCGGACGGATAGGTCACGAGCACCTTGCCGATCTGGCGCGCCTGCTGCATGTAGCGGAACGCATCCTCGGCCCGCTCGGCCGGGAACGCGCGATACGGCAACGGATGCAGCACGCCTGCCGAGAACAGCGCCATCACTTCGCCGAACAGTCGCGCGGTCAGCTCCGGCAACGCGCCCATCAACTGATCGGC
This sequence comes from Burkholderia sp. MSMB2157WGS, assembly GCF_001532755.1. Lineage (NCBI taxonomy): Bacteria > Pseudomonadati > Pseudomonadota > Betaproteobacteria > Burkholderiales > Burkholderiaceae > Burkholderia > Burkholderia sp. MSMB2157WGS. The sequence continues at coordinate 596,753 of NZ_LPJG01000011.1, forward strand.
GTCGATGCCGAAATAGCTGATGTTGTTACGGAACGGCCGCAGGCCGATATGGCTGTTTTCGTAGAAATCGCGCTTGCCGAGTTCGAGGAAGCGGCCGAACGGACGCAACGTATCGATGCTGCGCACCATCGCCTCGCCGGCGAGCGAATTCAGCACGATGTCGATGCCCTCGCCGCCCGTCATCGCGCGAATCTCGTCCGCGAAGGCCAGGCTGCGCGAATCGAGCACGTGATCGGCGCCGAGCAGGCGCACGAACTCGCGTTTCTCGTCGCTGCCGGCCGTCGCGAACACTTCCGCGCCGAAGTGGCGCGCCAACTGGATCGCGGCGATCCCGACGCCGCCCGCGCCGCCATGCACGAGCACGCGCTCGCCGCGACGCAGCCGTGCGAGTTCGACCAGTGCGTAGTACGCGGTGAAGAACGTGGTCGGCACGGTCGCCGCTTCCTCGAACGACAGGCGTTCGGGTTTCGGCGCGATGGCCTGCGCGCGCGTCCTCACGCGCGTCGCGAACGACGCCGGCGCGAAGCCGAGCACCGCGTCGCCCGGCGCGAATTCCGTCACCGCGCGGCCCACCCGGACGACGCGGCCCGACAGTTCCATGCCGATCGTCGCGCCCGCGAAGCCGGTCTCGACCGCCTCATCGGACAGGAGCCCCATCGCATACATCACGTCGCGGAAATTCAGGCCGGTGGCAACCGGCTCGATTTCCACCTCGTCGTCGCCCAGCGCGCGTTCCGGCAACGCGAACCATTCGAGATTGCGCAGCGAGCCCGGTGCGTCGAACGCGAGCACCGACGCGCGCGCCATCGCGCCGTCGCTGCGCGCCGCGGCCTGCGCGGCCGTCAGCATGCGCGGCACCAGCCGCCCGTGTGCGCTCAGTACGACTTCTTCCTCGACCGCCGCGCCGGTCAGCTCGCGAATCAGCGCATCGGGAATCCCGTCCGCCGCGCGATCGACGTCGATCAGCCGGCATGCAAGTTCGGGATGCTCGTTCGCCAGCACGCGACCGAGGCCCCACAGCGTCGCTTGTTCCGGGTGCGCGTTCGCGGCACCGGCGAACGGCGCGCCGCCGCGCGTGACGACGGTCAGTCGCGTGGCCGCGTTCGGCTGCGCGCCGAGCGCGCGCACGAGCGCGGCCAGCGCGATCACGCCGTGACGCAGCGCAGCCATCAGGCCGTCTCCCGTCGTCGTATCGGCGAGCGGCGTCTCCGGCGCGCAGAACACGACATGCGCCGGCTGCCCGACCGGCAACGACGCGATCGCGTCGGCCGCATGGGTGACGTCGACGATATCGGTCGGATAGCCCGCGTGCGCGAGCGCATCGGCCAGTCGCCCGCCGAAACCGCCGGCCGCATCCGGCGCGTGCATCACGAGCCATCGTTCGCTGCGGGCAAGCGTATCGAAATCGCTCGCGTCGCTGCCGCATCGCGCAGCCAAGGTGCTCGCCGGGTTGCGCGCGATGACGAACGTCGGCGTGCCATCCAGATCGAGCCCCTGCTCGACATGCCGCACGACGTCGACGTAGCCCGCGCGCGCCAGCGCCGCTTCGAGATCCGCCGGCGCCAGCGGCGCGGGCGCGTCGGCCTCCGTCGCCGCCGCCTGCGGGGCGAACACGATGTCGGAGAAGCGGCCGCGACGCGACTCCGCCAGCAGCAGCAAGCCGCCCGGCGCCAGCCACGACCGCATCGCATTCAGCGCATCGGCCGGATCGTGACGACCGCTCAGCGCGCGGTTCGCGACGATCAGGTCATAAGGCCCGGCATCGTCGGCGGACAGCGACAAGCATTCGCCCGGCTGCAACGCCACCGTGCGCACCGTCGCTTGCGCATCCGTATCGAATCCGGCCAGTTGCCCGGCCGTCGCGGCGATCGTGTGATCGCAGCGCGCGGCGGCGAGATGCATGCCGAGCGTCTGCAATACGTCGCCGTCCGTCGCACCGAGTTCGAGCACGCGCAGCCGGCGCGTCGGCTGCCACGCGTCGACCGCCTGTTCGACGCCGGCCGCCAGCAACGCATGCACGTGCTGCCAGGTCGGCGATGCGGCAAGCAGTTGCTCGACCAGACTGTGCCCGGTCGGCGACAGCCTGCGAGCATCGTCCTTCGCACCGTTGAGCACGTCGGGCAGCGCCGCGCCGCAATGGGCGAGCAACGTCAGTTCGGCCACGTGCCCCGGCGATTCGGACAGCAGCCCGCGCCACAGATCGTCGAGCGGCGGCAGCGCCGCGCACGCCGCATCGTCGCGTACCAGGCGCGCGCCGTCACGCGCGGCAAGACCATCCTCGACGAGCATGTCGGCCAGGCGTGCAGCGAACGCCGCCCGCTCCGGAGCGGGCTGCCACGTGCCGGCGAACACGCCGAGCGCATCGAACGCGCGGAGCACGTACAGGCTTGCCAGCACGTCGAGCAGCGGCAGGATTTCGGTCAAATGCTGCGTCCGGCGACCGTCGAGCCCGGCGGCATCGACGCGCGCGACGGCTTGCGCGAGCAGCGCGTCGGGCGCCGGCAATCCGGCCGCGTCGACGTCGTTCGGCAACGGCAGCTCTTCGAGGCGGTAGACGAAACGCGAAGGCAGGTTCTGGCGACGGCCGACGAGGTCCACGCGCCGGAACCGGCATGCGCCGAGCCGCGCCACGATCGCGCCTTGCGCGTCGAGGAATTCGAAATGCGCGACGATCGAATGCGGGCTGCGGCGGTCGATCCGCGCGAGCACGCGGGCGACCGTGTCGCCGCGCAGATAATCGACCCGGCCGATCTGCACCGGCACGTAAGCCGGATGCTCGCCGTCGCGCGCCTGCGCCGTCAGCAACGCGAACAGCGGATGAAACCCGCTGTCCATCAGCGCCGGATGCAGCAGATAGGCCGACAGCGCCCGCGCATCGCCGCACGCGGCCGGCGCGGCGACGTCGGCCAGCGCGGCGTCCTCGGCCGCGGCAACCCGCACGGCGCGGACCCAGCGGAACGCCGGCCCGTAGCCGAGGCCGATCGCCGCGGTATTCGCATACAGCGTGTCGCCGTCGGCGGCCGGCAGCGCGAGCAGGCGCTCGAGCGTCTCGGCCGGCACGCTGCTCGCGGCGCCGAGCGCATTGCCGCTTTCGAGCATCCGCCCCGTCACGTTCAGCGCCCATGCGCCGTCGGACATCCGGTCGCGCGTCTCGATCGTGAACGTCGCGGTGCGCGGCTCGATCACGAGCCGGAACAGCTTCGCCTGCTGCGGCTGGAACACGACCGGCGTGCGGATCTCGACGTTTTCGAGCGCCGCATCCGGCGTGTCGAAGAAAGTGCGCGCCGCGGCGAGCGCCATTTCCACGTAGCCGGCGCCCGGGAACGCCACGCCGCCGTCGACGACGTGATCGGCGAGCATCGGCAGCTTCGCCGGATCGAGCTGGTTTTCCCAACCGAATGCGTGCTCGTGCAGGCGATAGCCGAGCAACGGATGCTCGCGGCGGCGATCGACGAGACCGTAGCCTTCGACGGTCGGCGTGAGCCAGAAGCGGTCGCGCTGCCACGGATAGGACGGCAATGCCGCACGCGACGCGCCGGGCGCGAAGCGGTCGGGATCGACGCTCGCACCGTGCGCGATCGCCGCGAGAATCGCTTGCCGCAGCGTCGCCGCGCTGCCGTGATCGCGCTTGAGCGTCGGCAGCGCCACGCCGGTCACGCCGGCCGCCGTCAACGCCTGCTTCACGTACGTGCGCAGGATCGAATGCGGCGAGACTTCGATGAACAGCCGAACGCCCTGCTCGATCAGGTGCGCGATGCCGTCGCCGAAGCGCACCGGCTCGCGGATGTTGCGCCACCAGTAGCGCGCATCCAGTTCGTTGCCGGCCAACGGGCCGCCGGTCACCGTCGACACGAATGCGCCGTTGCCCGGTTGCGGCCGCACGCCGGCCAGTTCGGCCAGCACCACCGGCTCGATGCGATCCATGTGACTGCTGTGAAACGCATAGTCGAGATCGAGCATCTGGAAGAACTTGCCGCTGCCGCGCAGCGCCGCTTCCAGCGCTTGCAAGCCCTGCAGTTCGCCTGCGAGCGTGACCGCATCGGGGCTGTTGATGCCGGCCACCTCGACCCGGCGCGCCAGCCCGTGGCGCGCGATCAGCTCGCGCGCCGCCGCCTCGCCGATGCCGACGGCCGCCATCCGGCCGCTGCCGCGCGTCATCGCCTGCGCGCGACTGCGGATCTTGATCACGCGTACCGCGTCGGCGAGCGACAGCGCGCCCGTCACCCACGCCGCGGCGATTTCACCGACGCTATGGCCGATCGCCGCGTCGTAACGCATGCCGCGTGCGTCGATCACGCGGATCATCCCGACCTGGATCGCGAACAGCAGCGGCTGCGCGTTCTCCGTCGCGGCGAGCCATTCGGCGCCCGCGCCGGCCAGCCATTCCGCGCTCGGGCCGCCGCGCATCACGTCGACGAGCGACGGGCTGCCGTCCTCGCACCACAGCGCGTCGACTTCGTCGAGCGCCGCACGGAAAACCGCGTTCTCCGCATAAAGTTCGTTGCCCATCCCGACCCACTGGCAACCGTTGCCCGAGAACACGAGCGCGGTGCGCAACGCGTCGGCCGGCGCCTGGCCGGTTGCGACGCAGGCCGGCAGCCCTTCCTGCGCCGGGTGCGCGAGCGCCGCAAGCGCCGCACGGCCTTCCGTCACGTCGGCAGGCGCGACGATCGCGCGATGTTCGAACCATTGACGTCGACGCGCGGCCGCGCCGGCAAGCGCCTGCCAGTCGGCGCCGTCGTCGAGCATGGCGAGATAGCGGCCTGCGAGCGCCGCGAGCGCATTCGCGCTGCGCGCGGTCAGCACGAGCGGCGACGGTTGCGCTGGAATCGGCTGGGGCGCTGCCGTCGACACGTCGTGTGCGACCGGCGCCTCGGTCAGCACGACGTGGGCGTTCGTTCCGCCGAAACCGAACGAGTTGACGCCGACCGTCAGCGGCGCGCCGCCCGCGTCGAGCGGCATGTAGCGATCGACGACGCGCAGACGCCCGCCGTCGAAATCGATCCCGGGATTGGGCGTGACGAAGTGCAGCGAGCGCGGCACCGCGCGATGCTTCAGGCACAGCACGGCCTTCAGCAGGCCGGCCATGCCGGATGCCGTTTCGAGGTGGCCGATGTTGGTCTTCACCGAGCCGATCAGCAGCGGACGGTCCGCCGGGCGCTCGCCCGACACGACGTCGATCAGCGCGCGCGCTTCGATCGGATCGCCGACCGCCGTACCGGTGCCGTGCGCCTCGAGATAAGCGAGCGACTGCGGATCGATGCCGGCGCGTGCATACACGCTGCGCAGCAGCGCTGCCTGCGCGGCCGCGCCCGGCACGCTGATCCCGCCCGGCGAGTGGCCGACCGAGTTCACGCCGGAGCCGGCGATCACTGCATGGACCGTGTCGCCGTCCGCCAGCGCACGATCGAGCGGCTTGAGCAGCACGACCGCACCGCCTTCCGAGCGCACGTAGCCGTCGCCGGTCGCGTCGAATGCGCGGCAACGGCCGCGCGGCGACAGCATCGACGCCTTGGAGAAGCTGACGAAGCCGAACGGGTGCAGCAGCAGGTTGACGCCGCCGGCGAGCGCCACGTCGGCTTCGCCGGACTGCAGCGCCTTGACGGCCTGATGGAGGGCGACGAGCGACGACGAGCAGGCCGTGTCGACCGTCATGCTCGGGCCGTGCAGGTCGAACAGATAGGACACGCGGTTCGACGCGATGCTCAGCGTATTGCCGGTCGCCGAATACGGATCGATCACGTTCAGATCGTCCATGTTGCGGTTGCCGTAATCCATGCTGGCCGCGCCAACAAAAACGCCGCAGTTGCTGCCCCGCATGTCGGCCGGGCGCACGCCGGCGTCCTCGAACGCTTCCCATGCGAGTTCGAGCAGCAGGCGCTGCTGAGGGTCCATCTGGGCCGCTTCGCGCGGGGAAATGCCGAAGAACGCGGCGTCGAAGCCGGCGACGTTGTCGAGCACGCCGGCCGCGAACGTGTAGCTCTTGCCCGGTTCGCGTTTGGACGGGTGCTGGTAGAAATCGGTACCGAAGCGGTCGGCGGGGATTTCGGTTACTGCGTCGCGTTCGTCGCGCAGCAGTTGCCAGAAGTCGCCAAGATTGTTTGCGCCCCCGGGAAACCGACAAGCCACCCCAATTATTGCAATCTTACTGTTCATCTTTTATGTCGCTTTCTCGGATGCGTGCGGTTCTTCCGCGCGATTTCCGTCATCTTGTACCACATGCAGCAGTGCAACCCCAAGCTCTTCGGCTGCCAAATTCCGGCATTCTGGAGTATCTGCGCCGTAATTTCGCCAAATGAAGTAGTCGCTGGTTTGTGGAGAAACGCCCAGCTTTTCGAATACGTGAGGTAACGCGGGAACGTGGTCACCGTAAAAGCAAACGACCGTTTCACGATCGCTGGCGCGCAAATGATCGAGCAAGCGACCGACCATTGCGTCGGCGTTTTCAATGTGCCGCAGGTAGGCTGTCAGGTCGCGCCAGGATGGGTCTTCGCCGAGAGTATGCCTCGAAGACGATTCTCCCGGTAATACCTGCTCGAGGTGTAGTGGGCCGTGGTTTTCCATCGTCATCGCGAAGATGAAGCGCGGTTTCTCGCACTTGCTTTCCAGCGCGGCGATCACAGCGTCGAGCACGGCTGCATCGGAGATATACGGGCCAGCACGCGGCGCGTCGGCAAAGTATTCGATGTCGAGAAATGTGTTGAATCCGAGCAACGGAAAGACACGATTTCGCCCAAAAAAATCGGCGTAATACGGATGCAGCGCCAGCGTTTCATAACCGCCGCGGCCGAACCAGCTTGCGATCGACGCGCACGCGCGACGCACGAACGCATACGGATAAAAACGCGCGTAGCCGAGGCGCTCAAACGACAGGCCGGTCAGCACCGAGAATTCCGTGCGCATCGTGTTTGCGCCCCATGCCGGTACCGAAAGCTCGCCGTAGCAGACTGCTTCGCGTCTCGCGCGATCGAAATGGGAAAGCAAGGCTGGCGCAATTGCCGATGAAATGCGTCGTACGTCGAACAGCGATTCGCTCTGGATCACGACGACGTCGGGCCGCTCCACCGGCATGCCGGCGATGAAGGGTCCCGCACCGACGACGCGCCGGAACGCTTCAAACGTCGCGGGACGCATGCCGTTCAGCAAATATGCAATAAAGACAGCGAAAAAACCGTGACGGCGCTGGTCTTCTTCGGCGTCGAGCACCAAAGGCAGACGAGCCGCAATGTATTGCGCCAGTAGGAATGTGAAACCAACAACGACCACCAGCGCGAGCAGCGGACGCGGCGTGATGGGCGCCTCGGCGAGATAGCCGGCGACGCTCAATACGATCCCTGCGCTGATCACAACGACCTTGCCCGCGCTCAGGAACGGCAAATAGAGCCGCGGATGCGAGAACAACTGGCTAAAGAGACTAAGATCGGTAAAAACGAACGGCTCGCGCAGCGATTCGTATTTGGCGTTGCTGACGACCGCGACGAGTCCGACCAGCGCGACCGCACCGGACGCAGAGAAGATCGGCCGCCCGGTGGCGAGCAGCACCAGCGACGCGAGGAACACGACGGCCAGCACATGTAGAAACAGCGCATTGGCGTGACGCCGCGACCGAATGCGCGGAACTGCGATTCGGTCAAGCAGAAACGACGCGCCGACCGCAATGGTAAACGCGAGCCAGATTGCGCCCGTCAATTTACGTCTTCCTTGCCGGGCAGATACGAAAGCTTGTCGAGAATTGCATCGGCCAATGTGATCGGCAGCACGGTCAGGATGCGCATGCCGAACGCAAGCAGACTCGGGAACGCGATTTCCGCGCGCCCGGCATCGAGCTTCTGGCGAATGTATGCGGCGGCCTGATCGGCAGTCCACATGAGCGGCTTATCGCCGGGAAAAACGTCGCTCATCGACGTCTTGACGAATCCGGGAAGAATGACCGAGACACCAATCCCATCGCGTTTCAGCAGCGGGCGGACAGAATCGGCGTAGGCCTTGATCGCCGATTTGCTCGCGCAGTACGCGGGCGAGATGGCCATACCCCGAAGCGCGGCCAGAGAACTGACTGCAGCGATGCGGCCACGCTTTCGCGCACGCATCCGTTCGATAACCGGGAGAATCGTGTGCATCGCACCGTAGAAATTCGTATCGACGACTTCAGTGGTACGGTCGAGGTCTTCCCAGTCGGACCCGGAGGACAACGTACTTGCGACGCCTGCGTTGGCGATAAGCAGGTCGATCGTATGTCGATCGTCGAAACGATACAGCCAGGCGCGAATCGATTCAGCGTCCCGTACGTCGACGATACCAACGATCACTGTCGCGCCTCGCTCGCGACAGGCTACCGCGGTCGATTCGAGTTGCGCTTCGTTGCGGCCAACGATGCCGAGCACGGTGTCGGGTTGCGCATAGGCGAGCGCCAAAGCGCGGCCCATGCCCGCGCTCGCGCCGGTGACAACGACGTGCCGAACCGGCGGCTCAGTCATCCGCGTGCTCTAACCGGGTAACCGCACCAGCAATAGCCATCGTGATACCGGTCCGAGTGTAGAAATCGCCGTTGATCTGTGTGTGATGCATCACGTAATCGAGAAACGCGTGATAGAGATCCATATCTGGCGGCACGCCTCGAAGCCAAAAATCATCGAGCTCTCCCTGCCAGGTCAGGCCGCTGAAATTGTAGATAGCGGAGCCAAGCGCAACCAGCGGCCGCTTGTGATGTAGCGCAGACAAGCCAACCGTGCTGTTGATCACCACGACGCCCCGTGCGTGTTCGAGCAGTGTCGGAAGATGGCCGGCATCGATGAAACGAATCCGGCTCTCCATCCCTGCGGCACGCGCAATTTTAAGCGAAAAATTGCGATATTCGATCAGCCCCGTATCCAGGGGATGATTCTTGATGACCAGCAACGCATCTCGCGGCGCATATCGCGCGAATGATTCCACGACACGGCGGATCGCTGCGCGAATTCCATCGAAAGACGAATGCACCACGATTTGTGCATCGGAATTCAATTGCAGCGGAAACAAGTAGTAAGTCCGATCGCCGCCGAGCAATTCGCGCGTGACAGCCTCCGCTTCGCGTCGATGCTTGCGCTGCAACAGCATCCGGACGGCGAGCCCCGAATATTCGAAAAAGCCGTTCTTCGGTCGGTGACTGCGATACTTCGGAAATCGGGGCCAGCATATCGTGTTCGCCAAGCGATACGTGATGTCGTGAAAGGCACGCTCGTACAGATTATAGCCCGTGGGCCGCCACTGCTTGGCGGGCGGCGTCACGCTGCGTTGCTGCAGGTACCATGCGGGGTCACGTGGCAACAACGATCGTCCGTTGACGCCGTGGTTCTCCAGCGTGATCCAGTGCGGACGCACGTAACCTTCTTCGAATACGTGAACACGCAGATCGTGCGCCGCAGAGACTGCCAGCATCTCGCGATGTATGTCGCGACAGTCGCCGAACATAACGACATCGGTGATCCCTTCCCGCCGCACGATATCGTCGTACCATTGCGGCAAATTCTCAACCCCGCCGCTATAATTCAAAACAGCTCCTGCCCCGCCATACAACCAATCACCACCGCAAAAATTTACTCGATGGACGACATACCCCTTGTCGCGGAGCGCGCGAGCGAGTTGATAGAAAAAAAGCGAGGCAGTGCCTTGCAGCACGAGAAACGAGCGCGGCATCTAAGTATATTAAATGGAGGACCGAAGAGACGTTAAGCACGAGCGCAATGATCCGGAAAGGCACATGTAATGTATGCAATCCCGTATTCTCTCGTGTCGGCCTCGATGGCAGAATGAGGCGACAATGACCGCCGAAGACAGGGAGGATACCTCATTGCAATACAAATGAGAAATATGCATGATCGTCAAAAAAACGACATACGCCTCTCGCCGAATCCGATTTCGTACGAGCGTCACATATTTACGGTTGGGCCTGTTCGACAGCAGGCCGGTGCCCGCGCCGATTGGCTCTCCACGCCGGCATGCCACTCGCTTCGTCGCCGGCCCGCCGTACGACGCATTGCAAATGCGTCGTACGGCCTTCCGCATTCGGCGCACATCAACCCTGCATCCACCTGCGCAGTCGTCCCATCAGGGTTGGCGACTTGCGCGGCGCACGCGCCGGCGACTGAGTGACTGCCTCACCTAGATAGGAATTGGGTTTGGGCATGCCGTCGACGATGTTGACCAGATTGCGAAGTTGCAGACGGCCCAGGTATTCATCGGAAAACGCGGGCGTATAGTAGACGCAATCGTCGAAAAAATAATGCGTCACCTGAGACCAGCGAGACATTCCCGGATCGATTTGCGGACTCCCGCCGTGCAGCAGATTGGCACACCAGATCAGCGCCTGCCCCTTGCGTGCTTCGAATGTCTTGATGCTGGCACCCTTTGCCGCCACCATGGCATCCCAGATTTCCTGATACGGCAATTGCGCCGATTCGCTCGATACCCCAAACCCGCGTCGACCGGCCGTTGCATTGTCTACCATCGGCCAGTTGTGCGACCCCGGGACCAGCTGAAGTGGCCCTGATTCCGGCGAGATGTCTTCGAGAGCCACCCACACCCCGCACATGAAGCGATGCGGGATCGACGAGAAATGCACCGCATCGGTGTGCAACGGTTGCTGCGTGCCAACCCGAAAATTGAGCGTCTGGAATGGAAATGCCGCTCGACCATACAAGCGTTCGAGCAAATCCAGTATTTGTCGATTGGTAGCAATAGCCTTGACGTCCGGATCCTTTATCCACGCGTCCTGGATACGGCCGACACCGTAGACCACGCCATCGCTGCTCAAACCCGTTTCCACAAACTGCGCGGTCAGGCGTTCGCGAATACGTGTGATCCGCGCATCGAGTTCAGTATCGGGAAAATCTATCACCGCATAGCCATTGCGATTCAACGCAACCGCAATCTCGTGCTCGTCCGTTGTCAACTCCGCCTGCGCGACCTCGGCGTCGAATAGCGGAGACTCGATCAACGGAATGCCGGGAAGTAGACGTTTTTTTACACCCATGAATACTCCTTCTGCACCACGTCACTCTCTCCGGGACACACCAGAGGGATCAGATAACGGCCAAATATCCCATTTTTCATGAAACCCCATCCGCCTTCAGGAAGAATTTCAAAGACACAATAACCAACTCACCTCAATCGAACTCGCCAAGGATCACACACCCTCGGGAAATCCGCAATAGAAAAATCCTCCCGATCGAGCGTCAAATTTTGATTATAGTACGGATCATTCAATTCATCAGTTCGCCACTTTGAAAGCATGAAATTCTTTTCCCTGTCAAATCTGGCACGCTTCTCGGGAGACATCTGATCATCACCCCTACTATAAGATTCGTAATGGTACAAGACTGCGTAAGGTGTCCACACTATTCGATAACCCGCCTCCCTCACACGAAGACACAGATCGACATCATTAAATGCAACCGGAAGATTTTCTTCATCAAATCCGCCGACGGCTTGAAATACATCACGACGCATAACGAGGCATGCACCCGTGACCGCCGAGAAATTTTGTGTCAGCATCGCTCGTCCAGCATAGCCCGGATGCGTCGAAGGATAGAGCTTGTGCGCATGGCCTGCGAAACCGCCAATCCCCATCACAACCCCCGCATGCTGAACAAATCCGTCCGCATAGAGCAGCTTCGCCCCGACGGCACCGATCTCCGGGCGCCGCGCGTGCGAAACCATCTCTTTCAGCCAATCCGGCTCACTCGCCTCCACATCGTCATTCAAAAAACACAGCGTATCGCCCGATGCATATTTGACAGCGAAGTTGTTTATTGACGAGTAGTTGAAAGGAAAATCATACTTCAGCACCCTCACGCCGCCTTGCGTCGACAAGAATTGCAGATAATCGACTGTCTCACGGCTTTTGCTTTGATTATCGACGACGATGATTTCCAGGTTTTCATAGGAAGTTCCATGAAGCAGGCTGTGGATGCATTTCTTCAATAACGGACCGCCATCCCGAGTCGGTATGATGACGCTAACCCTTGGTGCGGGGGTGGGCAACGGATACCGCACCCGATAGGTTCCGGGCAGATGTCCGCAGAAAATGCTCACTCCCAGTTGGTCTTTGAAGTAATCCGAAAGCGCTCTCTGTCCGGCCCGATCAACGCCATTACCAGAACCTGGATCGACGCATCCGGGCTCACTTCGTCGCCGGGAATGATAGAGCACGCGTGGGATATGACAAATCTGGGAAGCCGCGCTCACTTTCACGCAGCGGAGTGCGAGATCATAGCCCTGCGCACCCTCGAATTCCGCCCGAAATCCACCGATCTCGCGCAGGACGGATGTTCTATACGCGGCCAGGTGCGAAATCAGGTCATGGGAAAAAAACAAATCAGGATTCCACGAACTCTTGAAGTATTCGTTACTTCTAATTCCACCCCAATCGATTTCATCTTTGTCGGAGTATATTATATTGAGACCATCAATTTCACCGCCTTTCAAAGCAACGAAATAAAGTGCATGAAGCGATAGCACATCATTCCGGCCGATGATCGTGGTGAATTCCCCCGCTGCCATTTCAAGGGCACCATTCGCTGCGTTTGATACACATCCACCCACGTCCCGAAAGACAAGCTTTACCCGCCCCTCTCTTTCCGAGACAAATTTCAAATACGAAGCGACGTCCGGGTCATGCCCCTCGTCGACAACCATGCACAATTCCCAATTTTCATAAATCTGCCCCAGAACAGACTCCACTGTAGGTTTCAAGCAATCGATCGATACTCCACACACGGGCATCAGAACCGATATCAACGGCTTCCTCGCGAAAGAAGCGATATGTTGCCTGATCTCGGCAATGTCGGATTGACGCAGGGTGTCAAACTTTCTTACGTAAGACTCGTAATCCATAGGGGCAGAATGGAATCGCAATTTTGCGCAATCCGCGTATGCACCACTCAGATCCGTCAGCAAACGTGCCCAGGTAATGTTGTATTTTCTCGCCTGATTGGTGTTTTTGAACTTTATCAAATCGCCGATTACCCACTCGGCCATTCTGACAACTTTCTCCACACGCGTTATTTGCGTAATTCGGAGAAACTCCACCCGGACGCTGCCTTCACCGCGCATGGGCGACAAACGCAAACGGCGCGCCTCGGGCGGGATCCTGACGATATGTTTGACATATCCCAGCCGGGTCGCGGGAATGACAAAGGACCCCACATCGGAAAAGCCCGCTCCGGTATCCACGTGGAGCCGGGCCACCAGATGCGCGCCCCGCCGGATCATCCGGGATTCGATATACACCCAGCCCTTCGGAACGACATCGCCCCCGCTCTCAGGCTTCAGGTCGAAGACGGGATGCTCGCCCGTCGACATCCAGTCGCAAGACGTCGCCCCAGACCCGGCCAGGTCCCGGACCGGATTGACCTTGAATCGAACGGTTCGGCGAACTAGCGACAGGAGGAGATTTTTCATATTGATCGAAAATGGATGACCCTACGGGCAAAAGCTCGCTCCCCCGCCCGAAACATCGAACGCAGAGTGCCGGGGGCAACATGCAGACCGTCTCGCGATCCCGTTGTGCACGCTCGAGCGGGTACGGTGGCGCGTAAAGTCTGCACGGAGCAAGCCTTGACAAAGGCTATACCGAAGAATCGGCACTCAATCTGCCGTTGTCCCGGACGCACGGAGCGCGAGACGCCGGAGCGATGCAACACGCGGCGGCCACGCCAACTGACAATCGAATCGATGGAGCGAGAGATTCGGGTTATAAGCCGGATCATTCGCGATCATGTCATGCCATTGCCGCCGCATGTAGTCGATCTCCCGAGCGGCACGGGCCATTTTCTCGGCGGTATCGTCCTGTCCCCGCGTTGCGGATTCGTGGTGATACAGCACGGCGTGCGGCGTCCAGAGCACCGTATAGCCGGCTTGCCGAACGCGCAGGCAAAAATCGACGTCGTTGAATGCAACTGCGAGGTCCGTCTCGTTCAAGCCACCCAGTTGCCGATACAACGACCGCCGAACGACAAGGCATGCACCGGTGACCGCGGACAAGGACTGCGTCGTCACCGCACGTGCCTGATATCCGGGCTCGTCGCGTCCCAACCCGCGATGCAGATGATCCGCGCAACCGCTGAGCCCGACAATGACGCCCGCATGCTGAACACTTCCGTTTGTATAGAGCAGCTTGACACCGACGATACCGACCTCCGGGCGCAGCGCCTGCCCCATCACTTCGTCGAGCCAGCCGCCATCGATGATTTCGACATCGTTATTGACGAGCGCGACGAACTCTCCTCTCGCGATTTCGACTGCGCGGTTGTTGAGGGCCGAATAATTGAACGGACGATCATCCCGCAGGATGCGTACACCGTGATCAACTGCAAGCCGCGCCATATAGTCGAGCGTGTCCGGGTCGTCCGATCCATTGTCGACGATGAGGATTTCGAATGCGCGATAGTGCGTCTTGGAGATAATCGAATCGACGCAACGGCTAAGCAGCGAAAACCCGTTACGGGTAGGAATCACGATCGTGACAAGCGGCGCCTGTTCGGGTACGGGATACCGTACATGATGACCGTATGCCGTCGACGAGACCGTTGCTTGAATACCAGCACGCGCCAGGTGACGGACGACCGCGAGCCTCCTTGCATCACGCGAGTCGCGTCGGGCAACCGGGTCCTGAATGGATTCGGGTTCGGCACGGTTGTGGTAAAGCACACGTGGAATATGAACAATCCGATCCCGGCTGGTATGCGCGAGACACCGCAGCGTCATGTCGTAACGTGACGCAGCTCCGTGGCGACGATCTCGCCCGCCGGACAACGCGAACACGGCAGCTCGATAAATGGCAAGGCCGGAAAACAGATCCGACGATAGCATCAGATCCTCGTCCCAGTCGCTCTTGAACCGTGGACTGTGCCGAACGCCATTGACGTCGATGTAGTCTTCGTCCGAATAGAGCAGATCGATATCGGGGCGACGATCGATTGCATCGGCCACGACGTAGAGGCCATGTCTGGGAAGTACGTCATCTTGTCCGAGGAACACGACCCAGTTGCCGCTTTCGGCAAGCGCACGATCAAGCGTCGAATGTTCGTCTGCCGAAGCGTGGTCAGGAATCACACGGATGCGCGCATCGGCACGAAGATCCCGCGGAATCAGATCGGTACGTTCGGAGCCGGGGCGTTGATCGACAATCAGAAGTTGCCAGTTCGGATAGATCTGCGCTGCCACCGACCGGATCGCCGTTTCCCAGTGTGGCGACGGCACACCGGACACCTCCATACCGATTGCAAACACCGGGCTAGCAGTGAAGCGGTGCAGACTGTCCTGCATGATCTTGTACGTGTCGCGGCTCGGTGTGTCGAAGTGACGAATCCAGTCCTGGTACCCCACCAGTTGCTCCGATTCTTCGAACAGGCAGCAGTAGTCGCGCCACGCTTGCGCCAAGTCGCCACGCTCGCGCTGGCTATCCGCCAGGTCGTAGTCGTCACCGCACGGCTTGTACCTCGGATGCAGCGCTTTGAGCTTGGTCATGATGCGCAAATACGCAAATCGTGACGTGACGCGGACGAGGCGGAACGCCTCGATGCGGTCGGCAACCGGATCGTCGAAATCAATCTCGATTTCGATCTTTCCCCTTGTCGGAAGATGCACGAGCCGCTTGCTCACTTGCCGCGCACCGAGCGTCATCGCAAGCGTTGCCGCCGAAGGTTCGCTGGGCAGCCTTATCCGCGCCCGTAGCTGCGCCGCATGACCGCTCGTGCGCAGCTCGATCATGTACCAACCCGGCAGCAGCCGGACGTCGACCAGATACACTCGGGTTGCGGGCCGATCCTCCGAAGCGAGCATTTTGGCACCGGATAAATCGACCAGGAACGGTATCCCCCACGTCAAGCGCAGGGCATTGAAGTCAAACATGGACTTGCGCGGGAAGCGACTCAAAAGTATTCGGTACCCTCGAGAGCAGGCGCCGCTGCATCCGTGCCGGATAACAGCGCGTCGCCCGATACCCTCGGCTCAAAATCTTCACATCGGGAATGGCTGTCGCAATTGCGTTCACCGGCCCTTTCCTTCCTTCAGAATGCTTTGCAGGTAACGGCCATAGCCGTTTTTGCTGAGCGGTTGCGCGAGACGCTCCAGCTGCTCATCGTCGATATAGCCGAACCGATAGGCAATCTCTTCGACGCACGCGATCTTCAGCCCCTGCCGGTGCTCCATTGTTGCGATGAACTGTGAGGCCTCGAGCATCGAGTCGTGCGTGCCGGTATCCAGCCACGCAAAGCCGCGCCCCATCGTCTGCACGTTGAGCAAACCATCCTTCAAATACAACGCGTTGAGATCGGTGATCTCCAACTCCCCGCGCCGGGACGGCTTCAGCGATTTCGCAAATTCCACCACTTGCTCATCGTAAAAATAGAGTCCGGTCACCGCGTAGTGCGACTTCGGCACCTCGGGTTTTTCCTCGATACTGATCGCCTTGCCTGCCGAATCGAACTCGACAACACCGTATCGTTCCGGATCCTGGACGTGGTAGGCGAAGACCCGAGCACCCGCGCTCTTGCCGACCGCGCTCTTCAGCAGTCCGCCGAGATCGTGGCCATAAAAGATGTTGTCACCCAGAATCAGCGCCGAAGGATCGCCATCGATAAACGACTCGCCCAGCAGGAACGCCTGTGCAAGCCCGTCCGGGCCGGGCTGCACCTTGTACTGCAGACGGATTCCCCACTGTGATCCATCTCCCAGCAACTGCTCGAATCGCGGCGTGTCCTGGGGCGTCGAAATGATGAGGATATCCTGAATCCCCGCCAGCATCAGCGTGCTCAACGGGTAATAGATCATCGGTTTGTCGTAGATCGGCAGCAATTGCTTGCTGACTGCCTGTGTCGCCGGATAAAGGCGGGTACCCGACCCTCCAGCAAGAATAATGCCTTTGCGCTTCATACTTGTTGTTCCGTTTTCAATCGTGCAGCTACTCGAATACGTCACCAGCCCGTGCGCCAATTTGTGATCGATATCCCGACCATCGGGATCAACTTGCCGCGATCGGGACAGCCGTCCATGATTCGCTTTGCGGAATGCAGAAACTTACGTGTCGCACCCGCTGCGATATCGGAAGTGTGCAATGTCAGATCGACGCTACACACTAGCGCAGGCACCACGATGTGGAGCGCATGCGTGTACCGGTTCGTCCCGCCGAATGCTGCGACTTATCAGGCGACTATTCCCCGTAGTGGCGGTCGATCCACGTACGATACTGGCCACTCGTGACGTTTTTCACCCAAGGCTGATTCGTCAGGTACCACTCGACCGTCTTCCGGATGCCCGTGTCGAAGGTTTCGGCGGGCTTCCAGCCAAGTTCACGCTCGAGCTTGCGAGCATCGATTGCGTAACGACGATCATGGCCCGGCCGGTCTTGAACAAAGCTGATCTGCTCCGCATACGACTTGCCATCATCGCGCGGCTGCAACTCGTCGAGGATCGCGCAGATCGTGCGTACGACCCCGATGTTTGGCTTCTCGTTCCAGCCGCCGACGTTGTAGGTTTCGCCGAGCACACCATTCGCCAGGACTGTGCGAATCGCCGAGCAGTGATCCTTGACGTAGAGCCAATCGCGGATCTGCTGACCATCGCCGTAGATCGGAAGCGGCTTGCCGGCCAGCGCATTCAGGATGATTAGAGGAATCAGCTTCTCGGGAAAATGATAGGGGCCATAGTTGTTCGAGCAATTTGTGGTTACCACCGGCAATCCGTACGTGTGGTGCCAGGCGCGTACCAGATGATCCGATGCCGCCTTGCTCGCCGAATATGGGCTGTTGGGCTCATACTTGTTGGTTTCGGTGAACGGCGGATCATCCGACTCGAGCGTGCCGAACACTTCATCGGTAGAGACATGCAGGAAGCGAAACGCGTGGCGCTCGTCTGCCGCGAGATTGGACCAGTAGGCGCGCACCGCTTCGAGAAGATTGAAAGTCCCGACGACGTTCGTCTGAATGAAATCGCCCGGGCCGTGGATCGACCGGTCGACATGCGACTCGGCAGCAAAATTGATCACCGCACGCGGCCGATGCTCGACGAGTAGCCTTGAAACAAGCTGACGATCACCGATGTCGCCCCTGAAAAATTGATGCCGTGAATCGCCTTCCAGCGATTTCAGGGTGTCCAGGTTCCCTGCATAAGTCAACTTGTCGAGATTGACGATGGGTTCATCCGAACCGGCAAGCCAATCGAGAACAAAGTTTCCGCCGATGAACCCAGCCCCTCCCGTGATAAGCAACATAGTCGCTACCTTACTTACTTCTGAAAATTGATGTTCCGTGCGTGATTGCGAGGCATTCGTCGACGTCGAACCGGCCTTCGCCGATAATCACGTATCGCACTCACTCGGCCACGATGCCTCTGCCACAGTAGAAATCATCGAGTGCAAGTGACGAGAAGATTCGCTTTTCATTGCTGGACAATCTCGCAACGAACCGCGAAAACAGTTCCTCGCAACGCGCCTTGCTGATTTGCAGCGACCCTGACATCTCGTCGCGGAAACGAACGGCTTCCTTCACGAAATCCATAGCCCCCTGCTGCAATTCGTACCGGCATTTCCGGCCCTGATCGATGTAGTCGCCCGGCTCACGGAACTCGACGAAATCGGAAGAGGCATAGCGGATCACCTGCTCATCATCTGCACTGAGCATCTTTTCCAGCAGGAAACTATTCAGGAACATGAGCGGCGCAGTAGGCGCACGTTCGACACCTTCTGCGAAACACCCTGCCGCCCGGACGCCGGCACTCGTCTCGAGCGACCGCCCTTTGCTATCGGTCATCAGATACAGGCCGTGCACCTTCTGATCGAGGAGCTTGATCAGATGCCGCTGAATGGTCGCGCCATAACCGACATCGACCACAGCGCCGCGACCGTCCGCATCAAGCCCCTTGTCGCGCAGATAAGCCAGCGCGTTCTCGCGCTCCAGGCCGGCTTGCTTGACGATATGCGGCGTGATGAAGTGCAGGAAGGGACGAATATGATCGATATCGTGATCGATGATCGTTAGCGGCTCGTGTCGCGCCCATACCTTCGCCCGTTCGCATTCGGCCCATTGCCGATCGTCCAGCACGGTGCCGAACCGCTCGTCCAGGAACATCGCCATGGATGCGCCATAGAAGTTGTTGGCCGCCGCGATGTCGAAGATATCCTCGACCGTACGAATGCAGGGCACCGTGACGGCCCGACGAGAGATCAGCAGATATTCGCTGCGGACCGCCTGCTCTTGACCGGCCTGCCAGCAATCGAAGACCTCTTTGAGGAACTTGCCCTCTCGCGCCAGGAAATACAGGCGATCGAGGTCATTGTCCCGTACCTGGTCACGCAGCCATTCCGAAAACGCGACTACGATTGGACCGAGCAGGCTGTAGCCGACCGACCGGGCGCTGGAGCCGAACATGTCGTCGGCCGAGAAATCGGGATAGGTCACCGGTCCGAAGTTCTCCGATGCAAGTGTGCCGAACAAGAACTGGTCGGCCGCGGGTGCCGTTTCTGCATTCGGGACCAGGTCGGCGAGTAGTGGCATCGCACGCATCATATTGCTCGGCTTGACGACGTGCGTTGCCCGGATACCCATGTCCGCAGGGATCTGGAAATCCGATCGCTCGTTGTCACCGATCATCACCATCTGCTGCGGCGCAATTTTCTCTTCGGCCAGAATATGTTCGTACAGCTTGCCGCTATCCTTTCGCACGCCGACTTCGGACGACAGATAAAGGTGGTTCCAGCCGTCGACGCCACAGCGCCGCAGCATCTCTTCGATGACTGCCCGCGTCAGGAACATGTCACTGGCTAGGATGACCCTCTTGCCCTTCTGTGCGGCGAATTTCAGAAGCGCCACCATTTCACGCCTTGGCCGCACCGACTTGATCTCGAGATCGATTTCCCGGTCGGGCGTCAGCAATTTCCGCTCCCCGCGCTGATCCACGGCGAGGTGCCGGTAGATATCGTAGATGTCGACATCGCGCCCCTTGGCTTCTCGTGCCCGGCCTTCGGCCTGCACGCGAAGCTCGCGAAAACCGGCTATCCCTTGCTGCGCATATTCGGCATCCAGCAGACACTTGACGTAGTCGGCATCGAGAAATGGCCGAGTCAGCAGGGTGTCGAAAATGTCGAACGCAACGACCTTCACATCGTCGTTCTCGATCATGGAATGCAGATGCGCGAGCGGTCGGTCAATGTACTGATTGAGCCGCCAACGCGACCAGCTCGGTGTCCGCGTATCACGTATGACGCCGAGCTGGAAATTCCGGGACGTCGGAATGACGCCCAGCATTCGTTCGATCCCGTGAGCCAGCGTTCCGTCCGTCTGCCCTTGTTCCGGCGGGAAATTGCTCCATTCCAGCCCCGCTTCCAGCAAAGGCCGCACCGCTTCCGTACACGCCCAGAACATCGACCCGGCCGGAAAATCGAAATACCCGTCCGGGAGCTTCTCCACTCCGAAGCGCGGCGCCCACGCTCGCGCCACACCCGAATTGGCCAGCCAGGTATTGGCCATGTAGGGCAAATTGTAGAAGCACTGCGGATAAATCATGCCGTAGCGACCGCTCTTGAGCGCGCGCAAGAACAGCGCAATTCTTTCCGGCTGTTCGAATAGCGAATCCAGCAGATACTCCCGCCAGCCATCCGTCTTCCCGTTGTTGTACAACGACTTTTTCGTCTGGATGTGCGAAATGACATCATATTTCGCCAGGTCCTTGCCGAACTCGACCACGAATGGAGCGATGTCACGACCGATATTGGGCACGACACGAACATCGACGCGCGCGGCATTCGGAATGGTCGCAAATACCTTCTCGACGGACTCGCGAGCAGCCTCGTTGGCCGTGGAAGCATAGAGGTCGAACGAACACGGTATCCGGCTCAGGTACTGGGCGAACTCTCCGGCCAGATCCGCATAGTACATATGCGCGTGCACGGCCACGGACATGCCTTGGACCGCAGCCACGTCGATGCCTCCCGAGCCGACGAATTCCGCCGGCTGCGTGCGCACATGCCCGATCTCCGGCCGATCCGAAAAATCGCCTTCGTCGATTCTTTTCAGGAGGTCGCTCGTTCCTGAATAATTTTCCGTGAAATAAGTAAAGTTGGGCGACGGCCGCCGCCCGATCCGGGCACCGATCCACAGATAGTGATAAGCCGGCTCGAGACCGATCCAAGCGACGTCCGGATACTCCCGCAAATACCACTCAGCATCAAAATGCTTCCACCCGCGAATAACGGCTACTTCTCTCTCATTGATAGTGTCGATCACAGTCGCCCCCCTTTTTTAATAATACGCCCCTCGTTGATGCCATGATTGATGTAATGTCGCAGAGGGTCTGCCCTGCCTTCCAGAACGTCGGGATAGGTGGCGACATAATCATCCGGATCGAACAAGCCCTGCTCTTTCAGCGAGATCTTCTGTCTCTTGTGGCTGAAATACGCTGGCAACCAGGCGAGCGCTCGTGCCTTGCTGGAGGTCGAAAAACCTTTCGTCAATACTGAAATAACCCGACACAGCCATTCGATCTGCATTTTCAAGTCGGAAATTTGCTGATCGCGCTGCTGAATGTACTGATCGCGCTCCACAATGAGTCGCGTCAAGCCGCCGATCTCACGAAAACGCTCGTGCAGGCGCTCTTCGCTTGTCGCCTTCTGCGCAGCAAGTTCCGCGAGCCGTGCTTCCAGAGCAAGCTGCGTCTCCCCGCGTGCTCCCTCGTGCGGTCCGACGTCATTGCCTGCAACTGCGTGCGCAATTCCACGATATGTTGATCGCGCTCCTGGATAAGCCGCGTCAACCCTCCAATCTCACGGAACCGCTCCTGCAAACGGTCGTCGCTCGCTGCTTTCTGCGCGGCAAGCTCAGCAAGCGCCGCCTCGAAAGACCTCTGTCGCGCAGTCGCCCCTGTCCGCTCCGTCACAAGCTCGGCAGTCAGCGCCTGCAACTGCCTGCTCTGTTCGTCAAGATGTTCGTCGTGTTCACGAATCAGTTGTACCAGGTCGCCGATCCGTTCCTGCAAACGCGCTTCGCTCGCCGTCTTCTGAGCGATCAACTCGGCATGCTGAGCCTCGAAAGCACGCCGCAAGGCGGCAGAGTCTGCCTGCTCCTGCTCGAGTTTCCCGGTCAGCGCCTGCAATTGATCACCCTGATCCGAAAGGTACTGGTCTCGCGTTCGAACAAGCGTCGTCAGTTCATCGATTCGCTTCTGCAGATCCGCCTCGCTTGACGCCTTCTCGGCCGCGAGTTCGGCCAGCCGAGCCTCGAAAGAGCGCTGCGACACCGCGGAATCGGCCCGCTCCTTCTCGAGCGTCTCGGTCAGTACCCGCAATTGACCGCCCAGCGTCTCGAGTTGCTGGTCGCGCTCCTGAACAAATTGCGTCAGACCGCCAATCTGGATGTGCAAATGCTTTTCGCTCGCCGTTTTCTGATCGGCGAGTTCCGCGAGACGCGCCTCAAAAGAGCGCTGCTGCGCGACTGCCTGCTCCGCATCGTCACGTGCCTGACGCAGAAGACGCATGTCCTCGGTCGCTTCCATTGAATCGACAATCAGCGACGACCGCCAGTTGAGCGCATTGGTACAACGCACCTTGTTGTGAACGAAGTCGAGATTGAGCTCGGCATCGCACGGCCCACGCCGGAAAACGGCACAGAAATCGTTCCAGGAATCAGCTTCCCGCTCTGCAACGAAGCTTTCCACAAGCGTCAACTCAAAGCCTTCGCCGCGCGCCAGCTCTTCCAGTGCAAGCCCGGCATCCGGGTAGAAGCGCCAATAATCTTTCGGATAGCGGTGCACCGAGCCATTGGAAGGTGCACTGATATAGACATGCCCGCCCGGCTTCACCTTCCGGCACATCTGGACAAAGGTTCGCCAGAAGGCATTGTCGTGTTCGAAAACCGATGATGCGATGACCAGGTTGAAGTGATCATCCGGCACACCCCAATCGTTGAGGCCGGTAATGACGACATCGACACCGTCACCTGCAACAAAGTCCAGCCCGACATACTCGGCATTGCGCGGAGAATGATCCCTCAATGTGCCGTTGATGTTCTGCGCACCGATCTCGAGTATCTTCGAAGGGATCGATGGCAAATAGGTATCCATGACCAGACCACCAATCTTATATGCAGTGTCATGCATACGCCGCTTCCTTATACATAGAGTTCACTCTCGCTTTATTTCAAAGCGACTCATAAATCTGAATTGCGTTCTCGACGGACTCGCATGCCGTGAGCACGCCGTTTTCCAGAACAGCGGCATGACTGCAAACATTGCGAATCAGATCCGTCTGGTGGGCAACGATGATCATTGCGCGATCGCCCCGTTTTTCGAACAGCTCGACATTGCATTTCTGATGAAAACGGTGATCACCGACCGACATGCCCTCATCGATCAGAAAGCAATCGAATTCGATCGACATCGAAATCGCAAACGCCAACCTCGAGGCCATCCCGGAAGAGTACGACTTGACCGGCTCGTCAAGATACGCACCGAGTTCGGCAAAATCCTCGACCAGATCAAGGGTCTTGCGGTAATCGACGTTGTATATGCGGGCGATCAGCCGCACGTTGTCCTTGCCGGTCAAGCTGCCCTGGAACGTCCCCCCGAATGCCAGCGGCCAAGATACCGACATCGTCTTGATGACCTCGCCGGAATGCGGCTTGTCCGACCCACTGATGATACGAATCAGCGTAGATTTCCCCGCTCCGTTACGGCCGAGGATGCCCCACCGTTCGCCCGCCTGAACACGAAGGTTCACACCTTTGAGCACCTCGCGATGCGATCGCCCGTGATGGATCGAATACCGTTTGGTGACATTGCGCAGTTCAATCATGCCCGACCTCGACTCAGTTCAATTGCACGCGTCGGATGGCGATGTGTGCAATCGACAGAGCAAAGAGAGTAAAAAACAACAACACGGTGACCGTATAGCCGAGGTAATACAGCGTCGGCATACGATCTCCGTAATATCCGTAGTGAAAATACTCCACGGCATCGACCAACGGAAAGTACGTCAATAATTCCGCGAGTCGCGGCGGCAGGACGTATGTAGGAATGAAAACACCCGAAAAAGGGATCATCAGGTACAGGATGACGTGTGAGACGCGCTCCACTGCCTCGCTCATCTCGGACAGCGCCGCCATGGTCATGACGAAATTAAACGAAAACCAGACGACTAGGAAGTACCCGAGAATCATGCTGAGCGGATCAGCGGGAAGCTGGCAAATGCCGATCACGACCAGCACCGTGTACAGCAGGAAGAACGAAGCGGTAGCGCCTGCAAACTCAAGAATGATGCGCGAGTACAGTATGTCGATCGGCCGGATTGGCTTGTGATGCAGTAGCGAACGATTATATTCGATGGCCTTGATTACCCGGCTGGCTGTATTCCGCCAGAACAAGAGGGTCGGATAGCTGACTGCCAGGTATTCGGCAACCGAATACTTGGCCTTCGATTCCGTATGACTGAAAATAATCATCACGCCGACAACGAACATCGCCGGCTCGGCCATCATCCACAATACGCCGAGCCCTTCGCGACCGAAACGAGTGATCATCTCGCGCATGATCAGCGCCCAGATGACACGGATCTGGATACGCGACTGCTCCCAAAATGTCGGCGGACGATAATCAGCGGTCATAATGCTCTTTCACTCCACCGATGACGATTGTCAACACGCCCCACAAAACAAGGCCGAGCAGGAAGGTAGCGAGAATGGCACGCCCGCGACGCGGGCTCATCGCATAGTCGGGTAGGCTGGGTTCGGCAATGAGCTCGAGATAAAGCTGCTTGCGTTCAGCCTCGACGCGTGCCTGATCCAGCAAGGTGATGGCGCCCGCAAGAATCTTGTCGGCCACCTCCTTCTCCAGCGTCAGGCGCTGGAATTCGGCGGCCTTGCTGGCCAGCGAAGCGCCTTGCGAGCCGGCCACGCGCTGGCTCACCTGATCGATCGCCTGCTGCAGCAGCTTCGCACGATCGCGCAGGGTCGGCAGTCCCGGATTGTTCGGCGACAACCGTTCCATTTGGGCAATCTGAACACGTGTGGCGATCAAATCGTCCTGCAGCTTTCCGACCTGCTGCAACGGGATCGTCGACTGACGCTCGGGATCGATCACGCCGGCGCTGTTCCGATAATGTGCCAATGCAAGCGTGGCGACCCGGTCACGTTCCTTGGCCACGTCGACGTCGTGCTGGGCCGTATTGATCAGGTCTGCCCGGGCGCGCGTATTCATCTGATTGACGATCCGCTCACCCAGTTCCAGCAGCCGCTTGTTCATGCTCCACGCAAGCTGGGGATCGTATGCATTGGTATTCAACGTCACGATCGAGGAATCAGCCTCGACCTTGGCATCGACGATATTCTTGCCATAGTAAAGATAAAACTCTTCCAGGCTATCGTTCAAACCAAAGATAGAGAAACGATTAACAAAATCGATCGATCCGCTCTGAAACGCCGACTTGATGTGCTGCTCTTTATCCAGCACCATCATCGCATCACGAGAAAGAATGTATTTCTGAACCGTATAGGCATCGCCGTCCGATTGAGAAAATCCACCAACACCTTTCAGCAACCCGCCCAACCCTGATGCACTGGACTGTTGCGGGCTACGAATCAGAAAACTACTAACCGATGTATATTGATCACTGGCAACAAGACCAAAATAAACAATCGAAGCAGCAGTAGGAATGACGACCGTTATCAAAAATAAACGATTAATTCGCTTAAAAAATTTCATAATCACTTGAACGTCTGGACACCAGACACGATCGGATAGGCTACGGAGAACACGAGGTTCAGCACTTTCTGCAGTTCTGCCACCGGTGCATTGGAAACGTAGAGAACATCCCTGTTGTCCATCATGAAGCTCTGCGCCACGAAGAACGAATCCGGATCTTTGAGGTTAATGTGATAGATGACTGGGACTTTGCCGTTTGCCGTCGTTCGCACCGGCTGGTTGGGCCACTTGAGCGCCTGCTGATCTTCCAGCCGGAAAATGAATACGCCCTGTGCGTCCGAACGCGAGTCCTGCAGGCCGCCTGCCCGCGCCAGCGCCTGCGCCAGCGTTATGCCCTGCGCCTCGAAATTGATTTCCTCGTTCTTGCCGGTCGCACCAAACGCCGTGAAGCTATAGGGCTGAAACAATGCCGTAACGACATCGCCCGCCTTCAGCGGGACATTCTGGCGGGGATCACGTATCACCGTCTCCAAGGGCTCCAGCGCGACCGTTTCGCCGCGCGTTACCTGAATCATGATCTTGTTGATCGGCTGCTTCACGCCGCCGGCCGCGGCAAGTGCGTCGAGCACGCGTTCGCCGCGGGCGCTCAATTGCATGCGCGTGCTGCTCGACACGTCCCCCACCACCGTGACGTACGACGTCTCATTACGCGCCAGCTGTACCAGTACCTGCGGGTCGTGCGCGATATTCTTGAGGCGTGCTGCAATAAACGCCTGCAGTTGGCTCGGTGTACGGCCCGACGCCTTGATAGCGCCGACGAACGGCACATGGATGTTACCGTTCCCGTCGATCACTTGCGTCGGCAGCTTGGTCAGCCGCGCGCCAGTCGGCAGGCTGCTGGACGTCGGGACGTCACTCGTGCCGCCGCCGAAGAGGGTCGCAGGCGGCGCTTCCCAGATCGACACCTCCACCACGTCACCTACACCCAGCTGTTGCTGAAACGCCGAGTTATCGCCCAACGTTGCAGCGAAATCAGTGCTTTTGCGGCTGGCATAAAGTTGCCGCGCGATCTGGTCGGTTACGTCGACGACCTGGATACCTTGCGAACTGACCTGATTTGTGCCCGCGCCACTGGCATTAATCTCGGAACGACTCGGCCCGGACGTGGGAATGGCCCCGCAAGCAGCCAACCCAATGGCACCGCCGATGGCAGCAGCCAACCAAACACTGCGATTTAAACTCTGCATTTAACAATCCAGTCATTCAAAGGCCGCCGGATTTTACCGCACAATGTAAGATGTACCGGAGAATTCACCGGCGTGGAGCATCCGAATCGCCGATAGGCACCCTTGAGGTCCCTCCGGTTTTCGTCGTCCAGCGGCCCTGGCTTACA
Source organism: Burkholderia sp. MSMB2157WGS (assembly GCF_001532755.1). Lineage (NCBI taxonomy): Bacteria > Pseudomonadati > Pseudomonadota > Betaproteobacteria > Burkholderiales > Burkholderiaceae > Burkholderia > Burkholderia sp. MSMB2157WGS. The sequence goes on from NZ_LPJG01000011.1 coordinate 623,811, forward strand.
AGCAGCCAATCCCTTGCTCGAGGTGCGAGCCGATTTGGTGCAAGCAGGTGCGGTCTCAACAGTCCATTGCCGCCACTCGCGAGAACGAGCGGATCGGTAAATCTGACATCAAGCTTCAATTGGTTTTTGGCATGCTCGGCATTTGCACCGATCAATAGATGCGCGCGCGAATTGTCCCGCCATCCGAGATGCCATAGAATTACCCGGCGGAATTGTTGCATGAGCCGTCAGGCTTCGGCAAACAGAAACACTTTTCATTTCCGCATGCACAACCACATTGCACCCGCGTGACAAAAATACTTCTAGACGTCACTCGTCTTGCCACTCGCTTTTATGATGGCCTGATCCCCACCGGGGTAGACCGAGTCGGACTGGCCTACATCCGTCGGTATGGCGACCGCGCACGTGCAGTGCTGAGCGAACGCGGCTTTTCCACAGTTTTAACGGAAAATGATTCGCAAAAGGCGTTCTCGCTGTTGCTGTCGTCGAGTCGCGATCGATGGGCACTACGCAAAATTGTTGCTTCCGCGTTGCTGAACCGGTTTCGTTCGCAGCGATTCGATCGCGCAATTTTGTTGCATACCAGTCACCACGGGATGGAGTTCACTCGTTACTATCGGGCGATGGCGCAACGCAACGCGCGCTCGGTCTTCATGGTCCACGACCTCATTCCGTTGACGCATCCGGAATACTGCCGCCCGGGCGTGGACGCATCGCATCGCGCCCGCATTCATACCGCACTACGGCATGCGAGCGGCTTGATCAGCAACTCACAGGCGACCTACGACGAACTGGCGAACGAAGCGCGGCAAGCGTCGCTGCCGCTTCCGCCAGTCGTCGTCGCGCCGCTCGCGCCCGCAGTGGAACCTCATCCGCCGAGCCCGCCGCCGATCGAGGCGCCTTATTTCGTGATGCTCAGCACGATCGAGCCGCGCAAGAACCATTGGTTCATCCTGCACGTCTGGCGGCATCTGGTCGAACAGATGGGCGACGCTGCTCCCAGGCTCGTCGTCATCGGCCGACGAGGGTGGGAATGTGAGAACGTCGTCGATATGCTGGAGCGCTGCGCAACGATACGCGGCGTGGTCATCGAAGAGTCGGATTGCAGCGACGATCGGCTGCATGCTTGGTTGCAGCATGCGCGAGCACTCGTGTTCCCGTCGTTCACCGAAGGCTACGGTATGCCGCTCGCCGAGGCGTTAACGCTGGGCGTGCCGGTGCTCGCCAGCGATTTGCCCGTCTTTCACGAGATCGCGTCGGACATTCCCGACTATCTCGACCCGCTCGACGGGCCGGGATGGCTCTCCCGGATTCGCGCGTACGCCCGGTCGAACAGCGCCGAACGAGCGAACCAGATCGCGCGGATCGAACGCTTTCGGGCGCCGACGTGGGGGGAGCACTTCGAACGAATCGACGGCTTTCTCGAATCGCTCGGGTAAATGGTTCCGGTACCGAATGAATCTTCGATGACGCCCGAAATCCAGCCATTCGACGCGACCGCAATGGTGCCGGGTAAGCGCAGGGGCCACTTGCCGATCGGCAAGTCGCCGTTCGTATGGATCGATTCGTGGCGCGGGGTCGCACTTGCCCGAACGTTCGCATCGCTCGGACGTACCGTCTACCCGGTCGCCCCCGGCCCCGTCCTCGGCCGGCGGACGATGCACGCGCCACCTCTTTCGTGGTTCCGCATCCCGCCGGATCTGGTTACACGTGGCGGGCTCGTCGCAGCACTCGAACGCACGCTCAACGCCACGCATGGGAGCGACACGGACACGCGATACCGCCATCTGATGCGCCGCGTTGTCGACAGCGACGCGCTGCACGTTCGGCAACGCGTAGCCGAACTGCCCGGCGCATGGCGCGTACCCGGCGGCGGCAAGCGCATCGTATTGATCGACGAACGCGAAACCTCACATGTAGACAGCAGCACGTCGGCAACGAACCGCCGCGGGCACTTTGCGGCAATGACGGATACGGCGCGTCTCACGCACGCCGACGCCGACCTGTGGATCTTGCGCTCCGCCGATGCAGGCGCCGGCGATTGGTTGTCGAACAAAACGCAGTTGCCCGGCCATGCTCGAGTCCTCGACGTCGCGCATTCACTGCGGGACATCCTTCGACAGGCGGACGCCGTCTATGTCGTGGGTGCCTCCGAAGGAATGGCTGCACTTCTGGCCGGCGTCCCGGTTCATGTGTTCGGTACACCCTATTATGCCGGCTGGGGATTGACGCAGGATCGCGCCGCAATGCCGGAGCGCCGCGCACGCCCTTGCGTGTCCGCGCTATTCGATGCTGCGTTCCTGCAACTCGCGCATTACCTCGATCCGATACATGGCACCCAGGGCACGCTCGAAAACGCCCTCGACTGCATCGAACTGCAGCATGCCGTCGCGGACCGCTATAGCGACCTCGGCCGGGTAGCCGGCATAGGCTTTCAGTGGTGGAAACGTCCGTACGCCACTCCGTACCTGTCAGCAGGGGGCGGAACGTTACGCTGGATAGCGGATCCGCGCGACATGCACACGGACGAACACGCGGCGATATGGGGTGGACGTTCGGCAGAAGGCCTGCCGGACGGAGCGGCACGCGTGCGGATCGAAGACGGCTTCATTCATTCGACGGGGCTCGGTTCCGACATGTCGCCGCCATGTAGTCAGGTGATCGATCGCCGCGGCCTGTATTTCGACGCGAGCCGCCCCAGCGACCTGACGGTCATTCTCAATCAGGCAACCTTCGACGAACCGGAATTGCAGCGCGCGGCAGCGTTGCGGCAAAGGCTCGTCCAGCTAGGCCTCACGAAATACAATCTCGGCCGCCAGGCACCGACGTGGCACGTTCCGAACGACAGGTGCATCGTACTCGTCGCCGGTCAGGTTGCGGACGATGCGTCGATCCGACTGGGAACGGGCACGATAGCCACGTCGGAGGCGTTGTTGCAGGAAGTGCGTGCGCGGCGGCCTGACGCATTCATCATTTACAAGCCGCATCCGGACGTACTGTCCGGCAATCGCGCCGGGCTAGTCGATGCGGAACACCTCGCCGATGTCGTTGATACGCATGCGGATCTCGTTTCTCTGATCGACGTGGCGGACGAGCTGCATACGCTCTCATCGCTCGCCGGCTTCGATGCATTGTTGCGCGGAAAGGAAGTTCATACCTACGGCCTGCCGTTTTATGCCGGTTGGGGATTGACGCACGATGCGCTGGAACAGCCGTGGCGCGAGCGTCGGCTATCGCTCGACATGCTGACGGCGGGGGTACTGCTCCGTTACGCAATCTATTGGGACTGGCAACTCTCGCTGTTTACGACGCCCGAGGCTATCGCCCGGCAGCTCGCGCCGAATGCAACTCGCCCCCTCGATAAAATTCGCGGCAACCGCGCCCGCCCGCTCGTCAAGGCGATACGCTGGACTCGCAATGCAATAGGTTATGCCGGTTGGCAAGGACGGCAATATTTTCACGATCCAACGACGCGTTGACGACGATCGATACTCGTTCGCCGAATCGTCCCATACAACCTGTTCGAACCGCCTCAGACGCCATTTTCACGAGATTGGCGCGCACCACGGGCAGCACACACCCCCGTCCTGCCCGTTTTTCATTACGTCAACCAATGTCAGCCCGGTTGCCCACCCCTCACGGCTCAGGTTATAAAAGCGCCACTCATTCCGGCGCATGCGCCGCCCTTTTACCCTTGACTTCGGAGAACGCATGATCGATCTCGCCACCGCCCAGCAATTCCTGATGACCCGCGGCCTCGACTTCGGCCTGAACCTCCTCGCCGCAATCGTCCTGTGGTTCGTCGGCCGCTGGGCGATCCGCATCGGTACCCGCCTGCTCGGCAAGGTCGTTCGCCGCAGCGGCAAGGTCGACCCGACGCTCGCCGACTACCTGACCTCCGTCGTCGGCGTGCTGCTGACGATCCTCCTGATCCTCGCGATCCTGCAGCTCTTCGGCGTACAGACCACCTCGTTCGCCGCGTTGCTCGCCGGCCTCGGTCTCGCGATCGGCACGGCCTGGGGCGGCCTGCTCGCGCATTTCGCCGCCGGCGTGTTCATGCAGGTGCTGCGCCCGTTCAAGATCGGCGACGTGATCAGCGCGGGCGGCGTCACCGGCACCGTGAAGGAGCTCGGCCTGTTCGGCACGACGATCATCACCGCCGACAACATCGTGACGATCGTCGGCAACAACAAGATCTTCTCGGACAACATCGCGAACTACAGCGCGACGCCGCACCGCCGCGTCGACCTGACCGCGAAGATCGCGAACGGCGTCGACGCGGCCGATGCGATCAACCGTCTGAAGACGCAGATCCAGTTGGTGCCGAACGTGCTGAAAGTGCCGGCACCGGACGTCGGCGTGCTGCAGTTCACGCCGGAAGGTCCGCTGCTGTTCGTGCGCCCGTCGACTCAGCCGGAGAACTACTGGCAGGTGTACTGCGACACCAACCGCGTGATCCTCGAGACGTTCCGCGACGCCGGCTATCCGACGCCCGAAACGCCGATCTCGCATCGCAACACGTAACGCAAGCAGCCGAACCGCACGAACGAAAAAAAGCGTGGCTCTCGCCACGCTTTTGACTGCTGCAGAAAAGAAGCAACGCGCTTAGCGCCCGCCCGCCTTCGGCGCCCCATCCGAGCGCCGCCCGCGCACGAGCTTCCACACCGCGCCGAGCGCGACCGGCACGATCGCCGCGCCGATCCCGACCAGCACGATCACGTTCAGATACTGGCGGATGAACGGGATGTTGCCGAAGAAATAGCCGAGCAACACGAGCAGCAGCACCCACACCAGCGCGCCGATCACGTTGAACAACTGAAAGCGCGCGACGCTCATCGACGACGCGCCCGCGACGAACGGCGCGAACGTGCGCACGACCGGAATGAAGCGGGCGAGCACGATCGTCTTGCCGCCGTGCTTGTCGTAGAACGAATGGGTCTTCTGCAGCGCGGCGCGATCGAGGAAGCGCTCGAGCACCGGAATATGCGTATTGAACACCTTCGGGCCGATCCAGCGGCCGATCAGGTAGTTCACGGTGTTGCCGGAAATCGCCGCGACGAGCAGCAGCACGATCAGCAGGCCGACGTTCATTTCGCCCGTCGCCGCGAACGCGCCGCCGATGAACAGCAGCGAATCGCCGGGCAGGAACGGGAACACGACGAGCCCCGTCTCGCAGAACACGATCAGAAACAGGACGAGATAGACCCACGCGCCGTACTGCCGGATGAAATCGCCGAGGAAAGCGTCGATATGCAGGACAAGGTTGACGAAATGAAGCAGCGTATCCAAATGCGATTCCTCGAAGGCGGTAGGGCCGGAACGGCCGGAACAGGCCAGAGATGGCCGAGGCGCCCGCCAGCCAAGGCGGCGCGTGCAACCCAGCGATGATACCGAAACTACCTTAAGGCTCCGTGAAAAAACGTAACGGCCGGCCGCCCCGGCACGCGTTCGCCGCCTCGCTATAATTCGGCCATGTCCGATATCACCGAAACGGCCGCGGGCGCCGCACCCGCCCCCGCCGCGCGCCCGCTGCGCGCGATCCAGCCCCTGCCCGACCAGTTGATCAGCCAGATCGCCGCCGGCGAGGTCGTCGAACGCCCGGCGTCGGTCGTCAAGGAGCTGCTCGAGAACGCGATGGACGCCGGCGCGACGACGCTGCGGATCGTGCTGGAAGAAGGCGGCGTCAAGCGCATCTCGATCACCGACGACGGCTGCGGGATTCCGCCCGACGAACTGGCGCTCGCGCTGATGCGCCACGCGACCAGCAAGATCCGCTCGCTCGAGGAGCTCGAGGCGGTCGCGACGCTGGGCTTTCGCGGCGAAGCGCTCGCGTCGATCGCATCGGTGGCCGAGATGTCGATCACGAGCCGGACGGCCGATGCCGCGCACGCGACGAAGATCGATGCGCAGACGGGCGTGCTGTCGCCCGCCGCCGGCTCGATCGGCACGACGATCGAGGTGCGCGAGCTGTACTTCAACACGCCCGCGCGGCGCAAGTTCCTGAAGAGCGAGCAGACGGAATTCGGCCACTGCCTGGAAATGATCCGCCGCGCGGCGCTCGCACGGCCGGACGTCGCGATCTCGGTGCTGCACAACGGCAAGGCCGTCGAGCACTGGAATGCGACCGAGCCCGCGCAGCGCGTCGCGAAGATTCTCGGCGAAAGCTTCGCGACGGCGCACCTGCCGCTCGACGAGCAGGCGGGCCCGCTCGCCGTCTACGGCTGCGCCGGCCTGCCGACCGCGAGCCGCGGTCGCGCCGACCAGCAGTATTTCTTCGTGAACGGCCGCTTCGTGCGCGACAAGCTGCTGACGCACGCGGTGCGGGCGGCCTACGAGGACGTGCTGCACGGCGACCGCTACCCGTCGTACGTGCTGTTCCTCGACCTGCCGCCCGAAGCCGTCGATGTGAACGTGCATCCGTCGAAGATCGAAGTGCGGTTCCGCGATTCGCGCTCGATCCACCAGTACGTGTTCCACGCGGTGCAGCGTGCGCTTGCTCGCCACGCGGGCGCATCGCCGGAAACCACCGCGGGCGGCCATGCCGCGCATATCGAACCCGCGCCGCGCGGGCCGGCATCGTTCGTCGATACGCCGCTCGGCCGGAGCCCGGGCGGCGCGACTGGCGGCAGCGGCGGCAGCGGATTCTCGGCGCCGTCGTCCTCGTCGTCGGCGGGTAACACGTGGATGCGCCAGGCGCGGATGACGCAGGGCACGCTGCCCGTCGCGCAGCCGCTCGCGCTCTACGATGCGCTGTTCGGCCGCAAGGACAGCGGTGCCGGCACGCCGGACGGCACGACACTCGTGGCGCGCGATGCCGCCGACGCCCCAGCCACGCCGCTGCCGGGCTTCGCCGCGTCGCCGCTCGCCGCCGTCACGCACGACGAGCAGCCGCTCGGCTTCGCGCTCGGCCAGATCCACGGCATCTACGTGCTCGCGCAGAACGCGTACGGTCTCGTGATCGTCGACATGCACGCGGCGCACGAGCGGATCCTGTACGAGCAATTCAAGAACGCGCTCGCGGATCGCTCGGTCGCCGTGCAGTCGCTGCTGCTGCCGATCTCGATGACGGCCACGCCGGTCGAGATCGGCACGGTCGAGGAAGAGCGCGACACGCTCGAATCGCTCGGCTTCGACCTCGCGGTGCTGTCGCCGACGACGCTCGCGATCCGCGCGGTGCCGGCGCTGCTGAAGGATGCGGACCTGCAGTCGCTCGCGCGCGCGGTGCTCGCCGACCTGCACGCGTTCGGCGGCTCGCGCGTGCTCACCGAGCGCCAGCACGAACTGCTCGGCACGCTCGCGTGCCATCACGCGGTACGGGCGAACCGGCGCCTGACGCTCGACGAGATGAACGCGCTGCTGCGCCAGATGGAGGCGACCGAGCGCGCGGACCAGTGCAATCACGGCCGGCCGACCTGGTATCAGCTCACGCTGAACGATCTCGACCGTCTCTTCATGCGCGGGCAATGAGCGCTTCCTCGCAGTCCAGCCCGACGACGATCGCCTGCCTGCTCGGCCCCACCGCTTCCGGCAAGACGGCCGCGGCGCTGGCGCTCGCCGCGCGCCGCCCGATCGAGATCGTCAGCGTCGATTCGGCGCTCGTCTACCGCGACATGGATATCGGCACCGCGAAGCCGTCGCGCGACGAGCGCGCGAGCGTGCCGCATCATCTGATCGACATCATCGACCCGGCCGACGCGTATTCGGCCGCGGAATTCCGCGCGGACACGCTGCGCCTGATCGGCGAGATCGTCGCGCGCGGCCGCACGCCGTTGCTCGCGGGCGGCACGATGCTGTACTACAAGGCGCTGACGCAAGGGCTCAACGACCTGCCGGGTGCCGACGCGGAGATCCGCGCCGCACTCGATGCCGACGCCGCGCGCGACGGCTGGCCCGCGCTGCACGCGCGGCTCGCGCAAGTCGATCCCGACACGGCCGCGCGGCTCGCGCCGAACGATTCGCAGCGGATCCAGCGCGCGCTGGAAATCTTCATGCTGAGCGGGCAGCCGATGTCGGTGCTGCTCGCCGCGCCGCGCCGCACGGACGATGCGGCCGCCGCATACCGCTTCGTGCCGGTCGCGCTCGAGCCGTCGGATCGCGCGGTGCTGCACGCACGGATCGCGCAGCGCTTCGACGCGATGCTCGACGCGGGCTTCATCGACGAAGTCGAACGGCTGCGGCGCCGCGCCGATCTCCATCCCGACCTGCCGTCGATGCGCTGCGTCGGCTACCGGCAGGCGTGGGAATTCCTCGACGGCGTCACCGACTACCGGACGATGCGCGACAAGGGCATCTTCGCGACACGCCAGCTGTGCAAGCGCCAGATCACGTGGCTGCGCGCGATGCCGGAGCGGATCGTGGTCGACTGCATCGCGCCGGATTCGACGGCCCGTGCGCTCGACGCACTCGAACGCGTCCTCGACGGCCGCTCGCCGGGCTGACGCGGTCAGCCCGCCCGCCGCGCCGCCAGGCGCGCGCGGGCGCCGTCGATGATCCACGCGATGCCGCGCTCGAACGCTTCGTCGCCGCTGCGCTCCCGCAGCGCGGCCCAACCTTGCGCGAGCCGCGGGTACTCGGCCGCGTCCGGCAGCGGCGCATCGGCGTCGCCGTCCGGCGCCGCCTGCTCTTCCAGCACCCATCCGACCACGAAGCGGCCGATCGCGACCATCACGTCGACCGCTTCGTCCGGCGTGAACCCCGCGTCGCCGAGCAGCGCGACCTTGCGTTCGATCGAGCTGAAATGCAGGGCGCGCGGCCGCGTGCCGGCATGCAGGCGTGCGCCGTCGCGATAGGCCAGCAGCGCTCGGCGAAAACTGCGCGCATTCTCCGCGAGCCACGCATCCCACACGTCGCCCGGGCGCGGCAGCGACGCGCCGTGACGCTCGAGCATGATCGCCTCGGCCATTGCGTCGAGCAGCTCGGCCTTGTTCCTGAAATGCCAGTACAGCGTCGGCGATTGCACGCCGAGCCGCTCGGCAAGCCGTCGCGTCGACAGTCCGTCGATCCCCACTTCATCCAGCAATTCGAGCGCCGCGCGCAATACCGTGTCGCGCGTCAGCCGCGCTCCCGTGTCCTTCATCTCTATCACCGATAGGGAAACTATGGAATACTTCGCACTCTATCATCGATAGAGTGATCCTCTTGAACCCGTCCCTGATTGCCATCCTGGCCACGGTCCTGCTCGACGCGATCGGCGTCGGGATCGTGATGCCGATCCTCCCCGGGCTGCTGCGCTCGCTCGTCGGCGCGGGCAGCACCGACACCCACTACGGAATCCTGCTCGCTCTGTACGCGTTCGCGCAGTTCCTGTGTGCGCCGCTGCTCGGCACGCTGAGCGACCGTTTCGGCCGCCGCCCGGTGCTGCTCGCGTCGCTCGCGGGCGCCGCGCTCGATTATCTGCTGATGGCGCTCGCGCCGACGCTCGCGTGGCTTTACGTCGGGCGGCTGATCGCGGGCATCACCGGCGCGAACCTCGCGGTCGCGACCGCGTACGTGACCGACGTGACGGACGAACCGGATCGCGCCCGGCGCTTCGGCCAGCTCGGCGCGATGATGGGCATCGGCTTCATCGCCGGTCCGCTGATCGGCGGGCTGCTCGGCGTGCTGCACCTGCGTGCGCCGTTCGTCGCGGCCGCGTTGCTCAATGCGCTGAACCTCGTGCTCGTGTGGCGCGTGCTGCCGGAATCGCGGCCGGCCCGGGAAGGCCGGGAAGCCCGGACGGTCGGCGCGCTGAACCCGTTCGCGAGCCTGCGCCGGCTGAGCGGCGCGCCCGCGCTCGCGCCTCTGGTCGGCATCTACGTGATCGTGGCGCTCGTGTCGCAGGCGCCCGCGACGCTGTGGATTCTGTACGGCCAGGAACATTTCGGCTGGTCGACGCCGGTCGCCGGGCTGTCGCTCGCCGGTTACGGCGCGTGCCACGCGCTCGCGCAGGCGTTCGCGATCGGGCCGTTGATCGCGCGGCTCGGCGAGCGGCGCGCGCTCGCACTGGGCCTCGCAGGCGACGCGCTCGGGCTGGCGGTCATCGCGTGCGCCACCGCCGCCTGGGTGCCGTTTGCGCTGCTGCCGCTGTTCGCGGCCGGCGGCATGACGCTGCCGGCGTTGCAGGCGATGCTCGCTCGGCAGGTCGACGACGCGCGCCAGGGCGAACTGCAGGGCACGCTGGCGAGCGTGGCGAGCCTGATCGGCGTCGCGGGGCCGCTGGTCGTCACCGCGACCTACGCGGCGACGCGCGCGACCTGGCCGGGGCTCGTGTGGGCTGCGGCCGCGCTGCTGTACCTGCTCGTGCCGCCGTTGCTGGCCGGCGCGCGCCCAGTGAACGCACCGCGGGCCTCCGCGTAAGCGCAGTCGGGCGCCGTCGCGCTCAGCTCGCGAGCGTGACGAGATTCGCGTCGCGCACGAGCTGCCAGCGGCCGTCGGCCTTGCGGAAGATCGTCAGCGTGTGGCCCGACCGGCGGATCGTCTCGCCGCCTGGCGGCGTCGCGTCGATCTCGATGAAATTGCGCATGTATGCCCAATCGCCGATCACGCGCAGCTCGTCGATCCGGTAGCGGCCGTCGATCTTCGGCGGGGGGGCCGCGCCGACGTTCGCGTCGCGCGACGCGGCCGCGAACGCCGCCTTGTCGAACGGCGGCTTGCCGGCCACCATGAAGATCGCGTCGTCGGCGATCAGGTCGAGCACGGTCGCCAGATCGCCGCGCCGGCTCGACACGAACCAGGTTTCCACGAGCTCGCGGATCGCGCGTTCGTCTTCGGTCATCGTCGCCCCTCCTTCGTCGGCGCGCGTCCGTACGCACGCGGCGCCCGAAAAAAAGCCGCCCGGAGCGATGCCGGGCGGCTTTCCATACTGCATTCTGCTGCTGCCGTGCGTCAGACCACGACCGTCTGCGCCTCGCCTTCGCGGGTCGCACGCACGGTGCCGATCTTCCACACCTGTTCGCCGGCGGCGGTCAGGTCGGCGATCGCTGCGTCGGCATCGGCCGCCGAGACGATCACGGCCATGCCGATCCCGCAGTTGAACACGCGGTGCATTTCCGCGTCGGCGACGCCGCCGTGCTCCTGCAGCCACTTGAACAGCGGCGGCAGCGGCCATGCGTGCTGGTCGAGCTCGGCGGTGAGGCCTTCGCGCAGCACGCGCGGGATGTTCTCGACGAGACCGCCGCCCGTGATGTGCGCCATGCCCTTCACCGTCAGCTTCTGCATCAGCGCGAGCAGCGGCTTCACGTAGATGCGCGTCGGCGCCATCAGCGCGTCGGCCAGCGAGCGGCCGTGGAAATCCGCCGACAGATCGGGATTCGCGCGCTCGATGATCTTGCGCACGAGCGAGAAGCCGTTCGAGTGGATGCCGCTCGATGCGAGGCCGAGCACCACGTCGCCTTCGGCGATCGTGCTGCCGTCGATGATCTTGCTCTTCTCGACCGCGCCGACCGCGAAGCCGGCCAGGTCGTATTCGCCGTCCGGGTACATGCCCGGCATTTCGGCGGTTTCGCCGCCGATCAGCGCGCAGCCCGACAGTTCGCAGCCCTGCGCGATGCCCTTGACGACGGTCGCGGCCGTGTCGACGTCGAGCTTGCCGCACGCGAAGTAGTCGAGAAAGAACAGCGGCTCGGCACCCTGCACGAGGATGTCGTTGACGCTCATCGCGACGAGATCCTGGCCGACGGTGTCGTGTTTGTTCAGATGAAAGGCCAGCTTGAGCTTGGTGCCCACGCCGTCGGTGCCCGACACGAGCACGGGCTCCTTGTACTTCTTCGGCACTTCGAACAGCGCGCCGAACCCGCCGATGCCGCCGAGCACGCCGTCGCGCAAGGTTTTCTTCGCAAAAGGCTTGATCTTGTCGATGAGCGCGTCGCCTGCGTCGATGTCGACGCCTGCGTCGCGGTAGGACAGACCCTGAGCGTCGGGAGCGGATTTCGGAGGATTCATGGGGGAATGCGAGAAGGTCGGTAAAATGCGATTTTACCCGAAGCCGGCCCGTTGGCCGGAATTCCCAGCACCGAATCGTCAGGGATCGCATCTTGGTCAACACGTCCCCGTTTTCATCGCCGGGCGAAGCGCGCCGAAACCCGCGCCGCGCCGTGCGTACGGTCGCGCGTGAAGCCAGCCGGGGCGCCTTCCCTCGCGCGTGCCCGGCGTACGGCACGCGTTTTTTCAACCGACCCGCATTGTGACTGCTGTGTCCCGTCAACTGACGCTCGATCTCGGCACGCCGCCGCCCGCCACGTTCGACAACTTCATCATGAGCGACGAGAACGACGAGCTCGTCACGCGCCTGCAGAAGCTCGATCTCGCGCTCGCGGCCGGCCCCGTGCCGGACCGGTCGTTCTATATCTGGGGCGAACCGGGCAGCGGCCGCACCCACCTGCTGCAGGCGCTCGTGAGCGACGCGTCGTACGGCTACGCGCGCTACCTGACGCCGCAGAGCCCGCTCGGCGCGTTCACGTTCGACCCGCGCATCGGCATCTACGCGATCGACGACTGCGACCGGATGAGCGACACGCAGCAGGTCGCGCTGTTCAACCTGTTCAACGAAGTGCGCGCGCACCCGTCGAGCGCGTTCGTCGCGGCGGGCCCGGCGGCGCCGCTCGCGCTCGACGTGCGCGAGGATCTGCGCACGCGGCTCGGCTGGGGGCTCGTGTTCCACCTGTCGCCGCCGTCCGACGCCGGCAAGATCGCCGTGCTCAAGCTCGCGGCGAAGGAGCGCGGGATCGCGCTCACCGACGACATCGCCGCGTACCTGCTGACCCATTTCCGCCGCGACATGCCGAGCCTGATGGCGTTGCTCGACGCGCTCGACCGCTTCTCGCTCGAGCAGAAACGCGCGGTCACGCTGCCGCTGCTGCGCCGGATGCTCGCGCGTCCCGGCGACGACATCGCTCCACCGGGCACGGGCCCGAACCGCTTCGAGTAAAATGCGCTTCCATGACTAATCTGGCACTCTTTGACCTCGATCACACGCTGATCCCGACCGATAGCGACCACGAATGGGGTCGCTTCATGGTGAAGCTCGGCATCGTCGACGCGGAAAGCTTCTCGCGTCAGAACGATCAGTTCTTCGCCGACTACAAGGCCGGCAAGCTCGACATCCACGCGTACCTGTGCGCGATGCTCACGCCGCTCGCGAAGTATTCGCGCGCGCAGCTGGCCGAATGGCACGAGCAGTACATGCACGAGGTGATCCGCCCCGCGATGACGCCCGCCGCGCTCGAACTCGTGCGCAAGCACATCGACGCCGGCGATCTGTGCTGCGTCGTGACGGCCACCAACGAATTCATCACGCGCCCGATCGCGACCGCGTTCGGCGTCGACACGCTGATCGCATGCGAGGCCGAAACGACCGACGGGCATCCCGATTCGCCGTACACGGGCCGGCCGACCGGCACGCCGAGCTATCGCGAAGGCAAGATCGTGCGCACCGAAGCGTGGCTCGCATCGCTCGGCAAGCACTGGGACGACTTCGAACACAGCTATTTCTACAGCGACTCGCACAACGACATTCCGTTGCTCGAGAAAGTCACCGACCCGATCGCGACCAACCCCGACGACACGCTGCGTGCGCACGCAAGCAACCGCGGCTGGCGCATCCTGGATCTCTTCTGAACGTCGTGATCAAAAAATTCATTCGCAAGCTGCTCGGGCAGGACGAAACCGAGCAAACGCCTCCCGCCGCGGCCCCGGCCGACGAAGCGGCCCCTGCTGCCCCGCGCGCGCCGAAGGGCGCCCGCGGCGGCGCGAAGCAATCGCGCAGCAACCATGCGCCGACCGTCGTGCCGGCCAGCGTGCACGGCATCAACCCGGCACTGATCTCGAGGAACGCGGTACGCGTGACCGACACGCTGCAGCAGGCGGGCTTTCGCGCGTTCATCGTCGGCGGCGCGGTGCGCGACCTGCTGCTCGGCATCGCGCCGAAGGACTTCGACGTCGCGACCGACGCGACGCCCACCGAGGTGCAGCGCCTGTTCCGCCGCGCGCGCCTGATCGGCCGCCGCTTCCAGATCGTCCACGTGCAGTTCGGCCAGGAGCTGATCGAGGTATCGACGTTCCGCGCGCTGGTCGACGCGCCGCCCGAGGCGGCCGCGGCCGAGCCGCCGAAGCGCCTGAAGCGCGACGAACTCGATCGCCGCACGCACGCGGTCGATGCGAGCGGCCGCGTGCTGCGCGACAACGTGTGGGGCGAGCAGCACGAGGACGCCGCGCGCCGCGACTTCACGATCAACGCGATGTACTACGACCCGTCGACGCAGACGGTGCTCGACTATCACGACGGGATGGCCGACGTACGCGCGCGCCTGTTGCGGATGATCGGCGATCCGGCCACCCGCTTCCGCGAGGATCCGGTGCGGATGCTGCGCGTCGTGCGCTTCGCGGCGAAGCTCGATTTCGAGATCGAACCGCATACGCGCGAGCCGATCCACGCGCTCGCCGACCTGATCAACAACGTGCCGGCCGCGCGCCTGTTCGACGAAATGCTGAAGCTGCTGCTGTCGGGGCACGCGCTCGCGTGCCTGCAGCGGCTGCGCAAGGAAGGCCTGCATCACGGGCTGCTGCCGCTGCTCGACGTCGTGCTCGAACAGCCGCAGGGCGAGAAGTTCATCACGCTCGCGCTGAACAACACCGACGCGCGCGTGCGCGCCGGCAAGCCGGTGTCGCCGGGTTTCCTGTTCGCGACGCTGCTGTGGCACGACATGCGCCAGCGCTTCGAGCAGTACACGGCCGCGGGCGAAATCCCGGTGCCGGCGCTCCATCGCGCGATGGACGACGTGCTCGACATGCAGACCGAGAAACTCGCGATCCACAAGCGTTACTCGGCCGACATGCGCGAGATCTGGGGCCTGCAGTTGCGCCTCGAGAAGCGCTCGGGCCGCAGCGCGATGCGGCTGCTGGAACACCAAAGGTTTAGAGCGGGGTATGATTTCCTCCTGTTACGCTGCGAATCCGGCGAGCTCGACGCGGAAGTCGGACAGTGGTGGACGGATTTCATCGAAGGCGACGCGGCCGCTCGCGAGGCATTGCTCACGCAGGGCGGCTCGAAGGAAAAATCGCCCCGCAAGCGGCGCCGCCGCGGCGGTGCGCGAAACCGCAATCCGGGTGAAGGCGTCGCCGCGCAGGCGCCGGATACCGCGAGCGGTTCCGACGACTGACGCATGCGCCGGCGAACGACGTAGGAAGTGATGCCATGACGGTTGCATATATCGGATTGGGGGCGAATCTCGGCGATGCACGCCAGACCCTGAAGGACGCGGTGGTGTGCCTCGCGCAGCAGCGCACCATCTCGATCCTCGGCAAGTCGAGCCTGTATCGCACGGCGCCGTTCGAAGCCGGCGGCGACGACTACTACAACTGCGTCGTCAAGCTCGACACGACGCTGTCGGCCCGCGAGCTGCTCGCGCTCTGCCAGAAGATCGAACATCACTTCGGCCGCGAGCGCCCGTACCGCAATGCGCCGCGCACGCTCGACCTCGACATCCTGCTGTTCGGCACCGATTCGATCGACGAACCCGACCTGATCGTCCCGCACCCGCGCCTCACCGACCGCGCATTCGCGCTCGTGCCGCTCGTCGAAATCGAGCCGGCGCTCGACATCCCCGCGCGCGGCCGTGCCGACGCCTTTCTCGCCGCGGTCGCGGATCAGCGCGTCGAAAAGGTGCAAACCTGCCAGTGCCCGATGCAGAAGGCGCTCGCCGCCGGCGAAAACGCCGACAAGACCCGCTGCCGATGAACTCGACTCCGCTGACCGTCACCGCGCCCGACCTGCGCGCCCCGCACCGCTATCTCGTGATCGAAGGCCCGATCGGCGTCGGCAAGACGACGCTCGCGCGCCTGCTCGCCGAGCGCTGGTCGATGCAGACGCTGCTCGAACGCCCGCAGGACAACCCGTTCCTCGAGCGCTTCTATCGCGACACCGCGCGCTACGCGCTGCCCGTCCAGCTGTCGTTCGCGCTGCAGCGCGCGCAGCAGGCGCGCGAGCTGATCGGCGCGCTCGACACGGGCCGGCCCGCGATCGCCGATTTCATGCCGCAGAAGAACGACATCTTCGCGCGGCTGAACCTGCCGGAAGACGAGTGGCAGCTGTATCGCTCGGTCGCCGCGCACGTCGACGTGCCGCAGGCGCCGTCGCCCGATCTCGTCGTCTACCTGCAGGCCAGCCCCGAAGTGCTGTTCTCGCGCATCCAGAAGCGCGGGACGCCGATGGAGCTGCAGATCAGCGACGCGTACCTGCGCTCGCTCGTCGACGCGTACAACGAATTCTTCTACCACTACGACCGCACGCCGGTGCTGACGGTCGCGGCCGAACACCTGAACCCGCTGGATTCCCCCGAGGATCTCGCCCTGCTGGTCGAGCGCATCGAGACGATGCGCGGCCGCAAGGAATTCTTCGTCAAGGGCGAGACGGCGCGTTGACGCGTCCCGCCTGTCGTTCCTCCCTCATCGACCCGGATTTCCCATGACCTATCTCCAGGAATCGAGCCGACCTGCCGTGACGGTACCCAAGCTGCAGGCAATGCGCGACGCCGGCGAGAAGATCGCGATGCTCACGTGCTACGACGCGAGCTTTTCGGCGCTGCTCGATCGCGCCGGCACCGACGTGCTGCTGATCGGCGATTCGCTCGGCAACGTACTGCAGGGCCATACGACCACGCTGCCCGTGTCGCTCGACGACATCGCCTATCACACGGCCTGTGTCGCACGTGCTCAGCCGCGTGCGCTCGTCGTCGCCGATCTGCCGTTCGGCACGTACGGGACGCCGGCCGACGCGTTCGCGAATTCGGTCAAGCTGATGCGCGCGGGCGCGCAGATGGTCAAGCTCGAAGGCGGCGAATGGCTCGCCGATACGATCCGCTTCCTCGTCGAACGGTCGGTGCCCGTGTGCGCGCACCTCGGCCTCACGCCGCAGTCGGTGCATGCGTTCGGCGGCTTCAAGGTCCAGGGCAAGACCGAAGCGGGCGCCGCGCAACTGCTGCGCGATGCGCGCGCGATCGAGGAAGCCGGTGCGCAACTCGTCGTGCTCGAAGCCGTGCCGACGCTCGTCGCATCCGAAGTCACGCACATGCTGAAAATCCCGACGATCGGCATCGGAGCGGGCGTCGACTGCTCGGGGCAGGTGCTCGTGCTGCACGACATGCTCGGCGTGTTCCCCGGCAAGCGGCCGCGTTTCGTGAAGGATTTCATGCAGGGGCAGCCGAGCATTCAGGCGGCCGTCGAAGCCTACGTGAGCGCGGTGAAGGACCAGTCGTTTCCGGGCCCGGAACACTCGTTCTGACGCGCACCCGGCGGCTCGTTCGCCGGTGCCCTGCCGATAAAAAAAGCGCGGCGCCCTTTGCGGGCGCCGCGCTTTTTTTACGGAAGCCGCGTGGCCGAAGCTCGGCGGCCGCGGCCCGGGCAAGCTGCCCGAGCCGTCACCCCGTCACTTCAGCACCGCGTCGAGCGCCCCGCGCAGTGCGTTGGTCAACAGCAACGCCTGCGCGCGCGCCAGATCGTCGCGCATGACGACCCGCTCCACCGCGCCGAACGCGCGATCGTCGAGCAACACGCCGCGCATCACGCCCGGCAGCACGCCGCTCGTCAGCGGCGGCGTCACCCACTGGCCGTCGAGCTTCACGAACAGGTTCGAGCGCCCGCCCTCCGTCACCTCGCCGCGCTCGTTGACGAACAGCATGTCGAACCCGCCGAGCGCCTCCGCCGCCTGCCACGCGCGGTCGTATTCGGCACGGCGCGTGGTCTTGTGCAGCAGCAGCGCATCGCTCGCGCGGGTCGGCGCGAAGCCGTGCGCGCAGGCCAGCAGCACGCCGACCGGCCCCGCCGGCAGCGGCTTGAGCGGCGCCGCGACGATCTCGATCGTGCCGTCCTTCGCCAGCGCGAGCTTCATCCGGTACGCGCCGTCGCCGTCGAGCGCCGCGCAGCGCGCATCGATCTCGCGACGCAACGCGTCGGCATCGAAGCGAAATCCGAACGCATCCGCGCTGCGTTGCAGCCGCGCGAGATGGCGATCGAGATGGCGAATTCCGTCCGCCCGCGTCGCGGCCGTCGTTTCGAACAGCTGGAAGCCGGGGTCGGCGTCCGTCAGGAATCGCGCTTTCAATTCGCACTCCGCGTATTCATCGGCCGCGACGCTGTCGAGCACGATGCCCGCGCCAACGCCCATCGTGCCGCGCCGCCGGCCGGCGGCGGCCGTTGCCGCGTCGCGCGCGGCGATCGTCGCGGCGGAATCGGCTGCGACCGCATCGAGCGTCAGCGTCCGGATCGCGACCGACAGGCAGAAATCGCCGCACCCGGCCGCAGCGCCTGCCGACGCGGCCTCGCCCTTCGGTGCGTCGAGCCAGCCGATCGCACCGGTATACAGCCCGCGCGGCGTCGACTCGATCGCATCGATCAATTGCATCGTCCGGTACTTCGGCGCACCCGTGATCGACCCGCAAGGAAACAGCGCGCGCAGCATCTGCGCGAACGTCGTGCCGTCGCGCCAGCCGGCTTCGACCGTCGACGTCATCTGCCACACCGACGCATACGGCTCGACGGAGAACAGCGCCGGCACCTTGACGCTGCCCGTGCGCGCGATCCGCGACACGTCGTTGCGCAGCAAGTCGACGATCATCACGTTTTCCGCACGGTTTTTCGGGTCGCTCGCGAGGAACGCGGCCGCCGCCGCGTCTTCACGCGGGTCGGCCGAGCGCGGCGCGGTGCCCTTCATCGGCCGCGCGCGCAGCACGTCGCCATGCTTCTCGACGAACAGCTCCGGCGAGCACGACACGACCCACGCGCCGTCGGGCAGGGCGATCAGCGCGCCGTACCGCACCGGCTGGCGCGCGCGCAGCCGCCGGTACAGCGCGAGCGGCGTGCCGAATACGTCGAAATTCAGCCGGTACGTGTAGTTGACCTGATACGAATCGCCCGCGCGCAGCGCGTCGTGCACCGCGGCGATCGCCGCGTCGAACGCATCGCGCGACACGCTCTTCGCGACGTGCGCGACGCCCGCGATCGATGGCGTGCCGCCGCCGTCCTGCTGCGCGAGCCATGCGTCGACGTCGTCGCGCGACAGCCGCTCGCAGCGCGCATACAGCAAAAAGCGCAGCGGGGCATCGCCCGGCTGCGCCCGTTGCAGGTTGCGTCCGAATTCGTAATCGCCGACGACGACCGCATGCAGCCCGTCGCGCAGATCCTGCGCGAGCGCCGCGTCGATGGCGTCGAGCTGCGCCGGGTCCGTGCACACGCGTTCGCGCACGAAGCCCGAATACAAACGACTCGACCGCGCGGACGCGGTCGAGTCGCAATCGTCCAAGAGCGCGAACGACGCGCTCTCGTTGCCTTCAGTCATGCCGTTACTCGAAGAAGCTCTTCACCCGATCGAACCAGCTCTTGCTCTGCGGGCTGTGACGCGCGCCGCCCTCGGCCAGCGACTTCTCGAACTGCTTGAGCAGGTCGCGCTGGTGATCGGTCAGCTTCACCGGCGTCTCGACCTGCACGTGCACGTACAGATCGCCCGCAATGCTCGAACGCAGCCCCTTGATGCCCTTGCCCCGCAGGCGGAACGTCTTGCCCGACTGCGTGCCTTCCGGCACCGGGAACGACGCGCGGCCGGCCAGCGTCGGCACCTCGATCTCGCCGCCGAGCGCGGCGGTCGTGAACGGAATCGGCATCTGGCAGTGGAGATCGTCGCCGTCGCGCTCGAACACCGCGTGCGGCTTGATGTGGATCTCGACGTACAGGTCGCCCGGCGGCCCGCCGTTGATGCCCGGCTCGCCGTTGCCGGCCGAGCGGATCCGCATCCCGTCGTCGATCCCGGCCGGGATCTTCACTTCGAGCGTCTTGGTTTCCTTCACCTTGCCCGACCCGTGGCAATGCGCGCACGGCTCGGGGATGTAGGTGCCGGTGCCGTGGCACTTCGGGCAGGTCTGCTGGATGCTGAAGAAGCCCTGCGACATGCGCACCGTGCCCTGGCCGTGACAGGTCGGGCAGGTTTCCGGCTTCGTGCCGGGCTTCGCCCCCGAGCCGTGACAGACTTCGCACGACACCCAGCTCGGCACGCGGATCTGCGTGTCGTAGCCGTGCGCGGCCTGCTCGAGCGTGATTTCCATGCTGTAGCGCAGGTCGGCGCCGCGATACACCTGCGGGCCGCCGCGGCCGCCGCGCGCGGCGCCGCCCGCGGCCTGGCCGAAGATGTCGCCGAAGATGTCGCCGAATGCATCCGCGAAGCCGCCGAAGCCCTGCGCGCCCGCACCGCCCATGTTCGGATCGACGCCCGCGTGGCCGTACTGGTCGTACGCGGCCCGCTTCTGACCATCCGACAGCATTTCATAGGCTTCCTTCGCCTCCTTGAAATGCTCTTCCGCATCCTTGCTGTCCGGATTGCGGTCAGGGTGATACTTCATCGCAAGCTTGCGATATGCCTTCTTGATTTCGTCGTCGCTCGCGTTCTTCGCGACGCCCAGAACCTCGTAGTAATCCCGTTTCGCCATATCGATTCACTGTGCCGCCACGCATCGCGCACGCGGCGGCTCCTTTCGCCCGCAGTAAAGTCTCTCGACTCGTCTGGCGCTGCGCCGTCCGCGGACGGCTCACGCAGCACCCGCCAAAAAACAAATGTGCCCGGAGGGCCGCAAGGCCCGCCAGGCGTGGAGTCGATCCGGCCATCCGGAAGGAAAGACAGACCGCTTGTCAGCCGCGCCGCGCGCATTTCGCGCGCGGCGTACGGTGCCATGGCAACCCGGCTTAGTCCTTCTTCACTTCCTTGAACTCGGCGTCGACGACGTCGTCGGCAGCCTGTTGCGCACCGCCCGCATGGGCCGCGCCTTCCGCCGCACCGGCCGCGCCGGCCGCACCCGCCTGCTGGGCCTGCATGTCGGCGTACATCTTCTCGCCGAGCTTCTGCGACACCTTGCCGAGCTCCTCGACCTTCGCGTCGATCGCCGCCTTGTCGGCCGACGTGTCCTTCAGCACGTCCTCGAGCGACTTCAGCGCCGCTTCGATCGCTTCCTTCTCGCCCGCGTCCAGCTTGTCGCCGTACTCGGTCAGCGCCTTCTTCGTGCTGTGGACCAGCGCGTCGCCCTGGTTGCGCGAATCGGCCAGCTCGCGCAGCTTGTGGTCTTCCGCTGCGTTCGCTTCCGCGTCCTTGATCATCTGGTCGATTTCAGCCTCGGACAGGCCCGAGTTCGCCTTGATCGTGATCTTGTTTTCCTTGCCGGTCGCCTTGTCCTTCGCGCCGACGTGCAGGATGCCGTTCGCGTCGATGTCGAAGGTCACTTCGATCTGCGGCACGCCGCGCGGTGCCGGCGGGATGCCTTCGAGGTTGAACTCGCCGAGCAGCTTGTTGCCCGCCGCCATTTCGCGTTCGCCCTGGAACACCTTGATCGTCACGGCCGACTGGTTGTCGTCCGCCGTCGAGTACACCTGCGCGTGCTTCGTCGGGATCGTCGTGTTCTTGCTGATCATCTTCGTCATCACGCCGCCGAGCGTCTCGATACCGAGCGACAGCGGGGTCACGTCGAGCAGCAGCACGTCCTTGCGGTCGCCCGACAGGACCTGGCCCTGGATCGCCGCGCCAACCGCGACGGCTTCGTCCGGGTTCACGTCGCGGCGCGGATCCTTGCCGAAGAACTCCTTCACCTTGTCCATGACCTTCGGCATGCGCGTCTGCCCGCCGACCAGGATCACGTCGTCGATGTCCGACACCTTGACGCCTGCGTCCTTGATCGCGATGCGGCACGGTTCGATCGTGCGCTCGACGAGGTCTTCCACCAGCGCTTCCAGCTTCGCGCGGGTGATCTTCAGGTTCAAGTGCTTCGGGCCCGACGCGTCCGCCGTGATGTACGGCAGGTTGATTTCGGTCTGCTGGCTCGACGACAGCTCGATCTTCGCCTTTTCGGCCGCTTCCTTCAGGCGCTGCAGCGCGAGCACGTCCTTCGACAGGTCGACGCCCTGCTCCTTCTTGAACTCGCCGATGATGTAATCGATGATGCGCTGGTCGAAGTCTTCGCCGCCGAGGAACGTGTCGCCGTTGGTCGACAGCACTTCGAACTGCATTTCGCCGTCGACGTCCGCGATCTCGATGATCGACACGTCGAACGTGCCGCCGCCGAGGTCGTACACGGCGATCTTGCGGTCACCCTTCTCGGCCTTGTCGAGGCCGAACGCGAGCGCGGCTGCCGTCGGCTCGTTGATGATCCGCTTGACTTCGAGGCCCGCGATGCGGCCGGCGTCCTTGGTCGCCTGGCGCTGGCTGTCGTTGAAGTACGCCGGCACGGTGATCACGGCTTCCGTGACCGGCTCGCCGAGGTAGTCTTCCGCCGTCTTCTTCATCTTGCGCAGCACTTCGGCCGACACCTGCGGCGGCGCGAGCTTTTCGCCGTGCGCTTCGACCCATGCATCGCCGTTGTCGGCCTTGATGATCGAGTACGGCATCAGGCCGATGTCCTTCTGGACTTCCTTCTCTTCGAAACGGCGGCCGATCAGGCGCTTCACGGCGAACAGCGTGTTCTTCGGGTTGGTCACCGACTGGCGCTTGGCCGGCGCGCCGACGAGGACTTCGTTGTCGTCCATGTAGGCGATGATCGACGGCGTGGTGCGCGCGCCTTCCGAGTTCTCGATGACCTTGACCTGGTTGCCTTCCATGATGGCGACGCACGAGTTCGTGGTGCCGAGGTCAATACCGATGATCTTTCCCATTTTTTCCTAATCTCCAGAAATGCTTGTTTGCTGCACGAAACGCCGCGTTTTTGGGCGGTTTCGCACGTCAGAATTCAACTCTGTTCCCGAAATGCGTCCGTCCGATCCGTTTTCAAGACCTGACGAGCGATGCGGATATTAAATTTTTTCAATCGCCGCCGGCTAGCGGATCGTGCCGGCCGCCGACGCTTTCGCCGGACGGCGCGCCTCCCGCCGCGGCCATCTTCGCGCGCGCCGCCGCGACGGCTGCCTGGAACTGCGCGAGGCCATGCCAGCCGGTCGCGCGGCCCAGCCGCTTGCCGCGGTGGAAGAAGAACCACGTCGGCACGCCGTGCAGCCCGAAGCGGCGCCCCAGCTGTGGGTGCTCGTACACGTTGCAATGGAACCACTTCAGGCCCAGCGCGCGGATCGCGTCGGGCTGCGCGAGCATCGCCTTCTTCGCGATCTCGCAGTTGAAGCAGTCGACGCCCCAGAAGAACACCACGGCCAGTGCGTCGCCCGCGCCGTCGATGGCCGCGTCGAACGTGCCGGCGTCGAGCGCCTGCATGGCGAACGCGTCGAACGCGGCCGGATCGACGCCGGCGGGCACCATGTCGGCCGCCTTACTTCGGCTGGGCGACGGTGACGAGCGCCGGGCGCAGCACGCGGTCGGCGATCATGTAGCCCTTTTGCAGCACCGTGACGACGGTGTTCGGCTCCTGCTCGGCCGGCACCATCGAAATGGCCTGGTGCTGGTGCGGATCGAACTTCTCGCCGACCGGATTGATCGCGACGACGCGGCCCTTCTCGAGCGCGCTCGTCAACTGGCGCAGCGTCAGCTCGACGCCTTCGCGCACCTTCGCGATGTCGCCGGAGGTATCGCTGACGGCCGCTTCCAGGCTGTCCAGCACGGGCAGCAGGTGTTCCGCGAAGCTCTCGATCGCGAACTTGTGCGCCTTCGACACGTCGTCCTGCGCGCGGCGGCGCACGTTCTCGGTCTCGGCCTTCGCCCGCAGGAAGCTTTCCTGGAGCTCGGCGACCTTGGCTTGAGCCTCCGCGAGCGCCGCGTCGGCGGCTTCGGCGGCGGGTGCGGCGCCTTGCGCCGCCTGCTTTTCGCTACCGATGTCTTCGGCCGATTGGGTAGCCGGGTTCTCTTGCGTGTTTTCCATGTCGCTGAAAGTCGATTAGAGGTTGAAGCCAAATCGGCAACCGTCGGACGTATACCCGACGGCACCGCACATTGGTGGTGCAAATAAGGGCGAAAACTGCGATTTCAAGAGGGTCTTTCGCCGACATTCGCCAATGCCGTGAAACAACCGCGCGTTTCCTGGTGCAGGCGTCGCATCGTTCGCCGGATCGGGCGAAACGGCCTGTAACAACGCTTACCCGGCAAGTACTAGCTCCGCACAGGCCCGCTGCACTACACTCCACTCAAGCGTCGGAAAAGCGTGTTTACCCCTAGCTGACCGCCGCCCGACATCCACCTGGCGCCGTTTTCACCCTTGTTCTCGAGGGGAGTACCGTGAAACTGACCTTTGCGATATCGGTGGTCGCGCTGGTACTCATTGCCGGCACCACCACCATCTGCCTGTCGGGAGCCGTCACCGACCGCACGACCGAATACGGAAGCGCGCGGGCGACGTTCGACCAGATGTTCAGCTCCCACCAGAAAATCTGTCGATGATGCGCCGGTCGCGCTTCGTCGGCCGGCCGTGCAGCCCGGCCGCCGGCTCGCGATACGTGCGGCGTCGCTCCAGTTCGGCGAGCCGCGCGGCCCGCCCCGCTTCCGTTTCCTCGTAGAGCGTCTGCGCGACGCTCGCGGGGCCGCGCACGTCGCACACGCCCAGCACGGCAATGTGCCAGACGATGCCGTCGATCGCAATCTCGACCTCGTCGCCCACTCGCACGTCCTTCGCCGGCTTGACCGCTGCACCGCCGATCTTCACGTGTCCCTTGTCGACCGCATCGGTCGCGAGCGAGCGCGTCTTGAAGAACCGGGCCGCCCACAGCCATTTGTCGATGCGCAGCTTCGCGCCCGGCTCGGTGGAAATCTTGTAGTTCATGTCAGTCTCCGCAGGGCCGCCCCAAGGAGGCTGACCGCCCCCTCGGGGGGCAGCGAACGCAGTGAGCGTGGGGGTCGTTTCATGTCAGCCTCCGCCGGGCCGCCCCAAGGAGGCTGACCGCTTTCCGGGAAAACGGCGAACGAAAAGCGCGTGGAAATCGTTTCATCTCGTCTCAACCGACCGTTTCGGGCTGCGCGGCCTTGACGGGCCAGCCCTGCAGATTCTCCGCGACGATCTCGCCGAGCGCGCCGATCCACGCGGACGCGCCGTTCAGACACGGAATGCGGTGGAAGGTCTTGCCGCCGCCGGCGAGGAACTCGTCGCGCACTTCCATGCCGATTTCCTCGATCGTCTCCAGGCAATCGGCCGTGAAGCCGGGACAGAACACGTCCGCCCGCCGCACGCCGGCCTCGCCGAATTCGCGCAACGTCGGCGCGGTGTACGGCTGCAGCCATTCGGCCTTGCCGAAGCGCGACTGGAACGTGACGCGGCATTCGGTACTCGACAGCCCGAGCGCGGCCATCAGCAACGCGCCGGTCTGCTGACACTGGTCGTGATACGGGTCGCCGAGGTCGAGCGTGCGCTTCGGCACGCCGTGGAAACTCAGCACCAGCTTGTCGCCGGCCGCGAAATCGGGCCGGCCGTGCTGTGCCCAGTACTGGCGCACCTGTTCGGCCAGTGCATGGATATAGGCCGGATGGTCGGCGTAGTGCCGCACCGTGCGCACTTCCGGCTGGTTGCGCATGCGCGCGAGCGCGTCGAACGCGGCATCGAACGCGGTGGCCGTGGTCGACGCCGAGTATTGCGGATACATCGGCATCAACAGCACGCGCTCGACGCCCGCGCGCTTGAACTGCGCGAGCGCATGCGCAATGTTCGGGCTGCCGTAGCGCATCGCGTAGTCGACCGTCACGTGATAGCCGTTCGACACGAGCAGGTGTCGCACGCTGTCGGTCTGGCGCTCGGTGTACACGCGCAGCGGCGAGCCCTCGGGCATCCAGACGGCCGCGTATTTCTTCGCGGAGGCACGGCCGCGCAGCGGCAGGATCAGCGTGCGCAGCAGCACCTGCCAGACGGCCTGCGGAATTTCGACGACCCGTGGATCCGACAGGAATTCGGCCAGGTAGCGCCGCACCGCGCGCGGCGTGGGCGCGTCGGGCGTGCCGAGATTGATCAGCAGCACACCGATGCGATGGGCGGCCGCGATGTTCGAAGGCGGCTCGAGATCGAAACGCATGGGCAAGGACGTGCTCGAGGCACGGGACCGGACGGCCCTCAATTATAGCGGGCCGCCCCGTGCCGTTCGGCCGACTGTCGTCGCAAGCGGCGGCGCGGCACGATAGCGGGGCGGGATCGAGCGGGCGACCGCCGGTTATTGCTGGCTATTGCTGGCTCAGCGTGAGCGACAGCAGGCGCGCGGTGATGTCGACGATCGGTATCACCCGGTTGTACGCCATCCGGGTCGGGCCGATCACGCCGAGCGTGCCGACGATCTGCCCGTTCACCTCGTACGGCGCGGTGACGACGCTCATTTCCTCGATCGGCACGAGCGTCGATTCGCCGCCGATGAAGATCTGCACGCCCTGGGCGTGGCTCGACACGTCGAGCAGTTGCAGGAGGCCCGTCTTTTGGTCGAATACGTCGAACAGCTTGCGCAGCCGCGCCATGTCGGACGACAGATCCGCCACTTCGAGCAGGTTGCGCTCGCCGGAAATCAGCACGGTGTCCTCGGTGTCGGGCACCTCGGTGCTGGCCGTCACGGCCGCGTGCATCAGCGTCGTCATGTCGCCGCGCAGCTGGTCGATCTCGTCGCGCAGGCGGCGGCGCACCTCGTCGAACGACAGCCCGGCGAAATGCGCATTGATGTAGTTGGACGCCTCGGTCAGCTGCGACGGCGAATAGTCGCGCGGCGTCGCGAGCATGCGGTTCTGCACGTCGCCCTCGGGCGTGACGATGATCAGCAGGATGCGCTTGTCGGACAGGCGCATGAACTCGATCTGCTTGAACACGTGGCTGCGGCGCGGCGTCAGCACGACACCCGCGAACTGCGACAGGTTCGACAGCACGCTCGCGGCGGCGGCGACCACCCGCTGCTGCGGCTCGCCGGCCTGCAGCGTGTTCTGCACCTGGCGCGCGACGGCCTCGGCGTCGATCGGCGCCTCGACCGTCAGCATCGTATCGACGAACAGCCGGTAGCCGCGCGGCGTCGGCACCCGGCCGGCCGACGTGTGCGGACTCGACACGAGGCCGAGCTCCTCCAGGTCGGACATCACGTTGCGGATCGTCGCCGGGCTCAGCTCGAGCCCGGAGTAACGGGACAACGTGCGCGATCCGACCGGCTGACCGTCGGCGATATACCGTTCGATCAGGGTTTTCAGGAGGGTTCGTGCGCGAGGATCTAGCATGGTGGAAAATTTTAGCGCAACCGCGCGAGCGCGGCGAGTGGCGTCGACCACCATTGCGCGGGCCGGCCCGATCCGGCCCCGTCGGCGCACAGCCGGTTCTTTTCGTCAACGAGCTATGGTGTAATGCCGGCATGAAAACCGGTAATCAGTTCAACACTGTCGCGCTCGTCGGCCGGAGCAACACGCCCGGCATCGCCGAGCCGCTCGCCACGCTGGCCGACAGCATCGCCACGCTCGGCTTCGAGGTCGTGTTCGAAGGCGAGACAGCACGCGAAATCGGCATCGCCGGGTACCCGGCGCTCACGCCGGCCGAAATCGGGGCGCGAGCGGACGTGGCGATCGTGCTCGGCGGCGACGGCACGATGCTCGGCATCGGCCGCCAGCTTGCGCCCTACCGGACCCCGCTGATCGGGATCAACCACGGGCGGCTCGGTTTCATCACCGACATCGCGGCATCCGACATGCAGGCGCTCGTGCCCGTGATGCTGGCCGGCAAGTTCGAGCGCGAGGAGCGCTCGCTGCTCGAGGCGCGGATCGTGCGCGACGGCGAACCGATCTACCACGCGCTCGCGTTCAACGACGTCGTCGTGAACCGCAGCGGCTTCTCCGGGATGGTCGAGCTGCGCGCGTCGGTCGACGGCCGCTACATGTACAACCAGCGCTCGGACGGCCTGATCGTCGCGACGCCCACCGGCTCGACCGCGTATGCGCTGTCGTCGGCCGGCCCGATCCTCCATCCGCAACTGGCGGGCATCGTGCTCGTGCCGATCGCGCCGCACGCGCTGTCGAACCGGCCGATCGTGCTGCCCGACGATTCGAAAATCGCGATCCAGATCGTCGGCGGCCGCGACGTCAACGTGAACTTCGACATGCAGTCGTTCACGTCGCTCGAACTGAACGATACGATCGAGGTGCGCCGCTCGAAGCACACGGTGCCGTTCCTGCATCCGATCGGCTACAGCTACTACACGACGCTGCGCAAGAAGCTGCACTGGAACGAACACGCATCGAACGAAGACGACAAGGCGTCCTGACGCCGCTCCGCCCGATACCATGCTCCGCCACCTCTCGATCCGCGACTTCGTCATCGTCGCCGCGCTCGATCTCGAATTCGACAGCGGCTTTTCCGTCTTTTCCGGCGAAACCGGCGCCGGCAAATCGATCCTGATCGACGCCCTCGCCCTCGCGCTCGGCGAACGCGCCGACGCGAGCGTCGTGCGCACCGGCTGCGGCCGCGCCGACATCACGGCCGAATTCACGCCGCACGACCGCGTCGCGCGTTGGCTCGACGAGCACGCGTTCGACGCCGAGGACACCGTGATGCTGCGCCGCGTGATCGACGCGAACGGCCGCTCGCGCGCATTCATCAACGGCACCAGCGCGACGCTCGCGCAACTGCGCGAGCTCGGCGAGATGCTCGTCGACATCCACGGCCAGCACGCGCATCAGTTGCTGATGCGGCCCGACGCGCAGCGCGAGCTGTTCGACACGCACGCGGGGCTCGTCGCCGAGGCCGCGAACGTCGCGCGCGCGTGGCGCGTGTGGCGCGACGCGACGCAGGCGATCGACGCCGCGAAGGCGCACGAGCGCGAGCTGCAGCTCGAACGCGAAAAGCTCGCATGGCAGCTCGCCGAACTCGACAAGCTCGCGCCGCAAGCCGGCGAGTGGGACGAAGTCAGCAACGAACACAAGCGCCTATCGCATTCGGCGAACCTGATCGAAGGCGTGCGCGGCGCGCTCAACGCACTGTCCGAGTCCGACGACGCGATGCTCGCGCAGCTCGGCGCGATCGTGTCGAAGCTGCGCGGCCTGGCCGACTACGACACCGCGCTCGGCGATGCGCTCGCGTCGCTGGAGCCGGCCGAGATCCAGTTGCAGGAAGCCGTCTATTCGCTGTCGCACTATGCACAGCGCGTCGATCTCGACCCCGAGCGGCTCGCGCAGGTCGAAACGCGTCTCGACGCGCTGCACTCGACCGCCCGCAAGTTCCGGCTGCCGCCCGACACGCTGCACGAAGAGCATGCGGCGCGCCGCGCGCAACTCGCCGCGCTCGACGCGGCCGCCGATCTCGGCGCGCTCGAGGCGGCGCAGGCCAAGGCGCGGGAAGCCTATCTCGCCGACGCCAAACGCCTGTCGAAGGCGCGCGCGCAGGCGGCCAAGGCGCTCGGCGCGGCCGTCACGGCCGGCATGCAGGAATTGTCGATGGCGGGCGGAAGCTTCGAAGTCGCGCTCGTGCCGCTCGCAGACGGCGGCCCGCACGGGCTCGAGCAGGTCGAATTCCGCGTGGCCGGTCACCCGGGCGTGCCGCTGCGGCCGCTCGCGAAGGTCGCGTCGGGCGGCGAACTCGCGCGGATCAGTCTCGCGCTCGCGGTGATCGCCAGCGCGGCGAGCCCGACGCCGACGCTGATCTTCGACGAAGTCGATACGGGAATCGGCGGCGGCGTCGCCGAAGTGGTCGGCCGCCTGCTGCACCAGCTCGGGCGCGACCGCCAGGTGTTGTGCGTGACGCACCTGCCGCAGGTCGCCGCGCGCGGCGACCATCATTTCCAGGTGGCGAAGGGCGCCGACGAACGCGGCGGCACGGTATCGACCGTGGTTGCGCTAGACCGCGCCAGCCGGATCGAGGAAGTCGCGCGGATGCTCGGCGGGCTCGAAATCACGGCCACCACGCGCAAGCACGCGAAGGAAATGCTGGCGGCCTGACATTGCCGCGGCCTGTCCCGCTCGAGTCGAGCGGGCTCGCCCATTCGACTCGAGGCGGTAGGCGGATCGATGCCGCGCCCGCCCCGCTTTCCGCCTTCGTTCAAACGCCCGTTTCAACCGCGCCGAACACACGCGTCCACAGCGCCGTCACGGCCGCGCGCTCGTCCGCGACCACCGCCGGATCGACACGCGCCTTCTCCATCCCGTCGAGCCGCAGCTTGTGCTGCAGCTTCCGGTATGTGCGGTACGCCGCGCCGACGCGCTCGGCCTCGTCCTCGCCCATCAGCCCGAAGCGCGCGACTTCGCGCAGCAACGCGATGTTGCCGGTATTGCGGATCAGCTCGGCGTCGCTCGACGCATGCAGCAGCACCCAGTACTGGACGATGAACTCGATGTCGACCATCCCGCCGCGATCGTGCTTCAGATCGAACAGCGCGGTCTGGTTCGGGTGGCCGGCAAACACCTTGCCGCGCATGTCGACGATCTCCTTCGCGAGCACGCCGCCGTCGCGCGGCGTCGTCAGCACCTGCTGGCGGATCGCCTCGAAATCCGCGCCGATTTGCGCGTCGCCCGCGCTGTAGCGGGCGCGCGTCAGCGCCTGGTGCTCCCACACCCACGCGGTGTTCGCCGCATCGCCCTCGCGCAGCTGATAGCGACGGAACGCGTCGAGATCGGTGACGAGCAGCCCGGCCTCGCCGTTCGGCCGCAGCCGCAGGTCGATGTCGAACAGCGCGCCCGCGCCGGTCGCGGTCGTGAGCCACGTGATCAGGCGCCGCGTGAAGGTCGTGTAGACGTCCGCCGAGCGCTCGTCCGGGTCGTCGTACAGGAAGATCAGGTCGAGATCCGACGCATAGCCGAGCTCCTTGCCGCCCAGCTTGCCGTACGCGATCACCGCGAACTTCGGCACGTCGCGGTGGCGCTTCGCGAGCTGCGACCAGACGACTTCGATCGTCACGTCGAGCACCGCGTCGGCCAGCTCGGACAGCCGGTCGCTCACGTGCTCGACCGACAGTTGCCCGGCCAGATCGATCAGCAGGATCCGGAACACCTCCGCATGCTGCGCGTGGCGCAGCAGGTCCATCTGCTGCTCGGGGCCGTCGGCCGCCGCGAGCCGCGCGCGCAGCGCATCCTTGAACGCGGGCCAGTCGAACGGGCTCGCGATCGCCTCGTCGTCGAGCAATTCGTCGAGCAGCTGCGGGTGGCGGATCAGGTAGCCGCCGCCCCAGCGCGTCGCGCCGAGCACCGACAGCACGCGGTCGAGCGCGGCCGGATATTCGGTCAGCAGCGCGAGATAGACGCCGCGCCGGCTGACCGTCTCCAGCAGGTCGAACAGGCGCACGATCGTGTCGTCGCGGCGCGCGGCGTCGATCTTCGGCGCGGCGTCGAGCGCGCGCTGCGCGACGCTGTCGAAGCGCTGCCGGCTCTTTTCCGGCAGCCCCGTATAGCGCGACGATTGCCAGATCGCGCGCAGCCGCGCGAGCACGGCGGCCGGATCGGCGAAGCCCAGGCCGTCGAGGCGCGCGACCAGCGCGTCGTCCTCGCCGTCGTCGGCCAGCGCGCCGCTCCAGATCCACGCGGCGGCCGTGTCGTCGCCGGCCGCGCACGGCGCGCCGCTCGCCTTGTCGGCGAAAATCTGGTCGAACTGCGCTTCGACGAACGTGCGGTGGCCGTCCAGCACCGTCATCAGCGCCGCATAGTCGGCAAAACCGAGCGACGCGGCCAGCGCCGCGCGCTCGTCGGGCTCGACCGGCATCGCGTGCGTCTGTGCGTCGTTGCGATACTGCAGCCGGTGCTCGAGCGTACGCAGGAAGTTGTAGGCGTCGGTCAGGCGGGCGCATACGTCGTCGCCGATCAGCCCGCGCGCCTGCGCATGCCGCAGCACCGCGAGCGTCGGCCGCACGCGAAATCCCGCATCCTGGCCGCCGCGGATCAACTGGAACACCTGCGCGCTGAACTCGATCTCGCGGATCCCGCCGCGCCCGAGCTTGATGTCGTCGGCCTTGTCGGGCCGCATCGACGCGCGCCGCGCCGCTTCGTGCCGGATCTGCTGGTGCAGCGAACGGATCGCGCCGATCACGCCGAAATCGAGATAGCGACGGTAGACGAACGGCTTGACGATCGACTCGAGCTGCGACGCGAGCCGCTGCGCCGCGTCGCTGTCGCCTTCCGACACGAGCCGCCCCTTGATCCACGCATAGCGCTCCCACTCGCGGCCCTGCACGTAGAAATATTCCTCGAGCATGCCGAGGCTGCACACGAGCGGCCCCGAATCGCCGTTCGGGCGCAGCCGCATGTCGACGCGAAACACGTAGCCGTCGGCCGTGACCTCGGACAGCACGCCGATCAGGCGCCGGCCGAGCCGCGTGAAGTATTCCTGTGTGGACAGCGGCGAACGTGCGCCGCCGGTGGTCTCGCCGTCGTCCTCGTAGACGAAGATCAGGTCGATGTCCGACGACACGTTCAGCTCGCGGCCGCCGAGCTTGCCCATCCCGACCACGCCGAGCACGACGCGCTGGCCGTCGGCGCCGCGCGGCTCGCCGTACAGCGCCTCGAGTTCGGCCGACAGCAGTGCCAGCGAGCGCTGCACGGCCACCTCGGCGAGATCGGTCATCGCGCCCGTGACCTCGGCGACGTTCGCCAGCCCGCGCAGGTCGCGCTCCGCGACCGCACCGAACGCCTCGGCGCGCAATTGCCGCAGCGCGCGCTTCAGTTGCTCGTCGCCCGGCGCGGCCGTGCCGGCCGGCGTCGCGAGCAGCTCGGTCAAGCGCGCGTCGAGCTGCGCGCGGCCGAGCGGCGCGGCCGCCCACGCGGCGACCTGCTCGGCCAGCGCGGGTCGAGCGGCAGCCGCGCGGGCCAGGTATCGGGAATAGGACGTGCTGATCAGGTCGGAAGCGTCGGTCATCGAGAAGCGGGCCTGGCGGAAAGGCCGGGGGCGGCGGGCCGGCGCGTGCGCGCCCCGCTGCCGACCGGCCCCATGGACTCGGCGCGGCGTCGCGACGGTCGCTCGTGCGCCCGTCGCGACGCCGCGCGCCGGAAAGCCCGTGCCGCGCTGCCCCAACGGCCGCCGGCACGAACCCGTGTGATACATTTCAACGTCAGTCTGCAAAACTACCATATCGCCGCCCGTCCGCCGCATGTCCGACCGTCAGGAATCCGCCGTAGCTGCGCCCGAAGCGGGACCTCCGAAGCACGATCATCCGGTCCTGCGTCGCGTGTTCAGGGTGACGCTGGCAGTCGGGATCGGCACCTACTTCGTCGCGTCCGGCGCCCTCCTCGGGCTGCGCTACGTACTGCTGCCCCGCATCGACGAATTCCGCCCGCGCATCGAGCGCGCCGTGTCCGACAAGCTCCACGCGCAGCTTTCGATCGGCAAGCTTTCCCCGAACTGGTCCGGCATGCAGCCGGGCGTCGAACTCACGAACCTGACGATTCGCGGCCGTGACGGCCAGGTCGCGCTGTCGGTGCCGCACGCGACGGCCGCGCTGTCGTGGATGTCGCTGCTGCGGCTGTCGCCCGCGCTGTCGAGCCTGATCGTCGACCAGCCCGACCTCGTCGTCGCGCGCGCGGCCGACGGCTCGCTGAGCGTCGCCGGCGTCGGCGTGGCCACCACCCACGGAGGCAACGACACGTTCGGCACCTGGCTGCTGAAGCAGGAGGCGATCGTGCTGCGCGGCGGCACGCTGCGCTGGCGCGACGCGCAGCACGACGCACCGGAGCTGGTGCTGTCGGGCATCCGGCTCGCGGTGCTCAACGACGGCCGCGTCCACAAGGCCGCGCTGCAGGCGCCCGCGAACGGCACGCTGCTGCTCGGCCCGCTCGATTTCCGCGCGCGCTTCAAGCACAAGCCGCTCGCGCCGATCGGCAAGCCGTCGAACTGGACCGGCGACGCCTACCTGTCGACCGGCCCCGTCGACCTGCAGACGCTCACGCGCTATCTCGACGTGCCGCTCACGATCCACGCGGGCCGGATCGACAACGCGATCTGGGCGACCTTCGGCGACGGCCACCTGCGCTCGGCGGGCGGCGACCTGCAAGGCGCCGACGTCGCGCTGCGCGTGCGCCCGACGCAGCCGCGGCTCGACGTGCCGACGGTCGGCTTCGGCTGGGACATGGTGCTCGACGCGGGCCACGACTACACGCTGCACCTGACGCGCTTCAATGCGGAGCTCGGCCAGCCGCCGCTGCCGGACGGCACGCCGCTCGCCCGCTCGCTCGCGTTGTCGACGCTGACCGCGCGCTACCGCGTGCCGACCGCGAACCAGGGGCAACTGCTCAGCGTGGTCGGCGACCGCGTCGATCTCGGCATCCTCAGCGAATTCATCCGCGGGCTGCCGCTGCCGGCGCGCCTGCGCAACGAGCTGATCAAGATCGACCCGCGGGGGATGGTGTCGAACTATCACATCGAGGTCGAGCGCGCGAAACCCGCGCACGCCGATCTCGCCGACGAGGAGCGGCGCATGGGCGCCGCGCCGATCGTCCGCTACCGCTTCCTCGGCGATCTGCAAGGCATCAGCTTCGCCGCGCAGGAGCCGCCGCCCGGCCTCTCGCCGCGCGGCCACCCGCGCGCCGGCTGGCCGGGCGTCGAGAACCTGTGGGGCCGCGTCGACGCGAACGAGACGGGCGGCGCCGCGCATATCGACACGGTCAACGCGGCCGTCACCGTGCCCGGCGAATTCGACGAGCCGCGCCTGACGTTCGACCGGCTGCGCGGCAATGCCAAGTGGACGATCACGCCCGCGCCCGGCGACAAGCACGCGCGCGTCGACGTGTCGCTGCCCGACCTGCTCGTGTCGAACCCCGATGCCGAAATCGCGGTGTCGGGCTCATACACGAACCCCGGCCACGGCCGCGGCTCGCTCGACCTGCGCGCCGATTTCGCGCGCGCGTCGGTCGCGCGCATTCCGCGCTATCTGCCGACCGGGATGTCCGAACACCTGCGCGACTATCTCGGCCACGCGTTGCAGGACGGCAAGGTGACCAAGGGCGCGTCGATCGTCGCGCGCGGCCCGCTCGAGAAATTCCCGTTCGAACACGAGCCGGACGCCGGCGTGTTCCACATCGTCGCGCCGTTCACCGGCGGCCGCTTCGAGCCGACGCCGTACCCGCCGCGCAAGCTCGCGAACGGCACGCCGAGCGTCTGGCCCGCGCTCGACGGCATCGACGGCGTGTTCGAGCTCGCGCAGAACAAGCTGCGCTTCGACATCGAGCGCGCGCATTACAAGCGCGTCGCGCTGACGAAGGTCGCCGGCCGCATCGACGATCTCGGCAATCCGTCGCACTCGCCGCTGATCATCGACGGCCATGCGCAGGGCCCGCTCGCCGACCTGATCGACTACGCGGACAACAGCTCGCTCGGCACGATGAGCAACCACATCGGCCAGCGCATCGATGCGCAGGGCCCCGCGTCGCTCGCGCTCAAGATCACGATTCCGCAGCACGTCCCCCACCCGCACACGCACGTCGAAGGCACGCTCGCGTTCGGCGGCAACACGCTGTCGACCAGCGGCGTGCCGCCGCTGTCGGCCCTGCGCGGCAGCGTCGGCTTCACCGAGGCCGGCGCGTCGCTGCGCGCGCTGTCGGGGCGCTTCCTCGGCGGCCCGGTGCGCGCGAACGGCAACTTCCAGTCGCACGGCCCGTACGCGGTGGACGTCGACGGCCGGCTCGCGCTCGACGCCGCGCGCGGCCTGAACCTGCACGGCGCGGCCGCCGCGCTGCTCGAGCACGTGGTCGGCGACGCGCCGTACAAGATCGCCGTGCGCGGCGCGCCGGGCCGCCTGCCCGACGTCAGCGCGCAATCCGACCTGACCGGCGTGGCGCTGAACTTCCCGGCGCCGTTCGCGAAGCCGGCCGGCACGCCGATGCCGTTCCGCTTCACGCTGCAGCCGGCGCCGCAGGCGGACGGCAAACGCCTCGAACACGCCGACCTGACGCTCGGCCCGGTGAGCGCGACCTACCTGCTCGACGCGACGCGCGGCCAGCCGCTGCGCGCGGTGCGCGGCGCGATGGGCATCCACCGGATGCCCGACATGCCGCAGGACGGCGTGAGCGCGGCCGTCGACGTCGGCGAACTGGACGCCGACGCGTGGCTCGCCCTCGCCCATACGCTGCAGCCCGACACGCCGCACGCGCCGGCGCCGCAGGCTGCGCCGCGCGTCGATTTCGCGAGCTTCGCGCCGAAGCGCTTCGCGTTCCATTTCGGCACGCTGAAACTGCTCAAGCGCAACTGGGAGAACGTGATCGTCGGCGCGTCGCACGTCGACGACCTCTGGCAGGCGAACATCGCGTCGAACCAGGTCTCGGGCTACCTGTCGTGGGCGCCGGGCGGCGGTCACAACGGCGCGGGCGTGCTCAACGCGCGGCTCGCGAAGCTCGTCGTGCCGCAGAGTTCGCAGCACGACCTCGTCGGCCGCGCGATGAACCTGCCGACGCCGGCCGACCGCCCGATACCGTCGATCGACCTGATCGTCGACCAGGTCGTCGCGCGCGATCACGACATCGGCCGGCTCGTCGTCAACGCACGCAACATCGACGAAGACGGCACGCCCGTGTGGCAGCTCGACAAGCTGGAACTGTCGAACCCGGCCGCGAAGCTCACGGCGACCGGCAACTGGCGCACGTCGCGCCGCGCGCTCGCCCGCGGCGCCGACGAACCCGACGCGCCGCGCCGCACCGTGTTCGACTTCAAGCTCGACATCGACAACGCGGGTGCGCTGCTCGACCGCGTCGGCCTGCCGCGCACGCTCGCGGACGGTCACGGCTCGGTCACGGGCAAGGTCGGCTGGCGCGGCGGCCCGACCGCGCTCGACTTCCCGTCGCTCGGCGGCCAGGTCGCGGTCGACCTCGAACACGGGCAGATCCTGAAGGTCGATCCGGGCGCGGCGAAACTGCTCGGCGTGCTGAGCCTGCAAAGCCTCGCGCGCTTCCTGACGCTGAACTTCCGCGACGTGGTCGGCAAGGGGCTGCCGTTCGACAAGATCACCGGTACCGGCCGGATTTCGAACGGGATCGCGCGCACCGACGACTTCTCGATGATGACGGGCCCCGCGAACGTCACCGTGCGCGGCGCGGTCGATCTCGGCGCCGAGACGCAGGATCTGCATGCGCACGTCGCGCCGAAAATCAGCGCGGGCGCGGCCGCGATCGGCGCGGCCATCATCAACCCGCTGCTCGGCGTCGGCGTGCTGGCCGCGAACTATGCGCTGTCCGAGACGCTGTCGCGGGCGTTCGCGCTCGACTACGCGATCACCGGCTCGTGGGCGCACCCGCACATCGAGCGGGTGCGCGGCGATCAGGGTAAGATGAATCACGATCCGGCCGATGCAGCGAGCCATTGAGCGCGCATCGAAGCGCACAGGGCGCCGGGCCGCACCCCATTTATGACGCAACCGATTCCGCGATGACCGACCACGCCCGTTCCGCCACGCCCTTCCGGGTCGCCGCGCTGCAGATGGTGAGCACGCCGGACGTCACACGCAATCTGGCCGAAGCGCGCCGCCTGATCGCGGAAGCCGCCGGCGAAGGCGCGCAGCTCGTGCTGCTGCCCGAGTATTTCTGCTTCATGGGTCACCGCGACACCGACAAGCTCGCGCTCGCCGAACCGTACCGCGACGGCCCGATCCAGCACTTCCTCGCCGACGCGGCGCGCCGCCACGGCATCTGGGTGATCGGCGGCACGCTGCCGCTGAAGGCGCCGGAGCCCGATCGCGTGCTGAACACGACGCTCGTGTTCGATCCGTCCGGCCACGAGGCCGCGCGCTACGACAAGATCCACCTGTTCAACTTCGAGAAAGGCGACGAATCGTTCGACGAGGCGCGCACGATCCGCGCGGGCGACACGGTCGTCGCGTTCGACGCGCCGTTCGGGCAGGTCGGCCTGTCGGTCTGTTACGATCTCCGCTTTCCGGAGCTGTACCGCCGCATGGGCGACTGCGCGCTGATGGTCGTGCCGTCGGCGTTTACGTATACGACGGGCCGCGCGCACTGGGAAACGCTGCTGCGCGCGCGGGCCGTCGAGAACCAGTGCTACGTGCTCGCGGCCGCGCAGGGCGGCAAGCACGAGAACGGCCGGCGCACGTGGGGCCACAGCATGCTGATCGACCCGTGGGGCGAGATCGTCGCGGTACGCGACGAGGGCGCCAGCGTCGTGCTCGGCACGATCGATCCGCAACGCATCGCCGACGTACGCCAGAGCCTGCCCGCATGGCGGCACCGCGTGCTGACCTGAATCCGCCGCACCGCTTGACATGCCGTGCGGCCCACCCGTCTGCACGGCAGCACCCGACAACTTTTTGAGAACTCCCGATATCCGCATGAACATCATCGAACCCGGCATCCGCAACCTAGCGCTGGCGAAGGACATCCTGCTCACGCCGTACGGCCTCGACGAAAGCCTGCTCACGCGCACGATCGCCGACATCTTCACGCATCGCGTCGACTACGCGGACCTGTACTTCCAGGCGACCCGCAGCGAAGCGTGGAGCCTCGAGGAAGGCATCGTCAAGTCGGGCAGCTTCAGCATCGACCAGGGCGTCGGCGTGCGCGCGGTCGCGGGCGACCGCACCGCGTTCGCGTATTCGGACGACCTGTCGCCCGAAGCGATCGCGCAAGCCGCCGCCGCGACCAAGGCGATCGCGGCAGCCGGCGGCGGCCGCCAGAAGATCAGGGCAGCCACGTCGCTGACGGGCATCTCGGGCCGCGACCTGTACCTGCCGTCCGACCCGCTCGCGTCGCTCGACGCGACGGCCAAGGTCAAGCTGCTCGAACGCATCGAGCAGATGGCGCGCGGGCGCGACCCGCGCGTCACGCAGGTGATGGCCGGGCTCGCCGGCGAATACGACGTCGTGCTGGTCGCGCGCAGCGACGGCGCGCTCGCGGCCGACATCCGGCCGCTCGTGCGCGTGTCGGTCACGGTGATCGCCGAACAGAACGGCCGCCGCGAGATCGGCTCGGGCGGCGGCGGCGGCCGCTTCGACTACGGCTACTTCACCGACGAAGTGTTGTCGCGCTACGTCGACGACGCCGTGCACGCGGCGCTCGTGAACCTCGACGCCCGCCCCGCGCCGGCCGGCGCGATGACGGTCGTGCTCGGGCCGGGCTGGCCGGGCGTGCTGCTGCACGAGGCGATCGGCCATGGCCTCGAGGGTGACTTCAACCGCAAGGGCTCGTCCGCGTTCGCGGGCCGGATCGGCGAGCAGGTCGCCGCGAAGGGCGTGACCGTCGTCGACGACGGCACGCTGCCGAACCGCCGCGGCTCGCTGAACATCGACGACGAAGGCAACCCGACGCAGTGCACGACGCTGATCGAGGACGGCATCCTGAAGGGCTACATCCAGGACACGCTGAACGCGCGCCTGATGAAGATGCCGGTCACGGGCAACGCGCGGCGCGAATCGTACGCGGCGCTGCCGATGCCGCGCATGACGAACACCTACATGTTGAACGGCGACAAGGATCCGCAGGAAATCATCGCGTCGGTGAAGAACGGCCTGTACGCGGTGAACTTCGGCGGCGGCCAGGTCGACATCACGAACGGCAAGTTCGTGTTCTCGGCGTCCGAGGCGTACATGATCGAGAACGGCAAGATCACCTACCCGGTGAAGGGCGCGACGCTGATCGGCAGCGGCCCGGAATCGCTGAAGTACGTGAGCATGATCGGCAACGACATGTCGCTCGACACGGGCGTCGGCGTGTGCGGCAAGGAAGGCCAGAGCGTGCCGGTCGGCGTCGGTCAGCCGACCCTGCGGATCGACAAGATGACGGTCGGCGGTACGGCATAACCGCATCGCGGCGCAGACAATCCGCGCATTTTGACGAAAACGCGCGGATTGTCCGCATTTTTGACGATTCCCGGTTGCCAGCCGTCCGGGGACGGGGTATAAATTCCGAATCAACTTTTTGACGAGCCGAATTTCCGTCATGTCCGCCAAGTTTTACTTTTACTTTTTTTGGTATCTCAGACCGCTGGCGGATCGAGAGGGTTGATGGCGCGTGAAGCGCAACCGAAATTCCCGAAAAAACCGCCGGCGAACCCGGCGGTTTTTTTTCGCCCTTCGCCAGCCGGTCGTCGCCGCAGCGGTCCCGCGGCCCCGACCGACACCACCGAATTGCCCGAATCGATGAATCCGCCGCACGCGC
Organism: Burkholderia sp. MSMB2157WGS; assembly: GCF_001532755.1. Classification (NCBI taxonomy): domain Bacteria; kingdom Pseudomonadati; phylum Pseudomonadota; class Betaproteobacteria; order Burkholderiales; family Burkholderiaceae; genus Burkholderia; species Burkholderia sp. MSMB2157WGS. Next base: position 663,748 of record NZ_LPJG01000011.1, read on the forward strand.
ACTGACCGAACGGCGCCCCGGAAAACCAGGAGAAACAGCATGCCCCCGCACAACACCGACGACGTCCGCATTCGCGAACTCAAGGAACTGACGCCGCCCGCCCACCTGATCCGCGAATTCGCGTGCTCCGAAGCCGCGTCCGAGCTGATCTACCACTCGCGCCAGTCGATGCACCGCATCCTGCACGGGATGGACGACCGGCTGATCGTCGTGATCGGGCCGTGCTCGATCCACGACACGAAGGCGGCGATCGAATACGCGGGCCGGCTGGTGAAGGAACGCGAGCGCTTCAAGGGCGAACTGGAAATCGTGATGCGCGTGTACTTCGAAAAACCGCGCACGACGGTCGGCTGGAAGGGGCTCATCAACGATCCGCACCTCGACAACAGCTTCAAGATCAACGAAGGGCTGCGCACCGCGCGCGAGCTGCTGCTGCAGATCAACGAAATGGGGCTGCCGGCCGCGACCGAATACCTCGACATGATCAGCCCGCAGTACATCGCCGACCTGATCTCGTGGGGCGCGATCGGCGCGCGCACGACCGAGTCGCAGGTGCACCGCGAGCTCGCGTCGGGGCTGTCGTGCCCGGTCGGCTTCAAGAACGGCACCGACGGCAACGTGAAGATCGCGGTCGACGCGATCAAGGCCGCGTCGCAGCCGCATCATTTCCTGTCGGTGACGAAGGGCGGCCATTCGGCGATCGTGTCGACGGCCGGCAACGAGGATTGCCACGTGATCCTGCGCGGCGGCAAGACGCCGAACTACGACGCGGACAGCGTGAACGCCGCCTGCGCGGACATCGGCAAGGCCGGCCTCGCCGCGCGCCTGATGATCGACGCGAGCCACGCGAACAGCTCGAAGAAGCACGAGAACCAGATCCCCGTGTGCGCCGACATCGGCCGCCAGATCGCGGCCGGCGACGAACGCATCGTCGGCGTGATGATCGAGTCGCACCTCGTCGAGGGTCGCCAGGACCTGAAGGAAGGCTGCGCGCTGACCTACGGCCAGAGCATCACCGACGCGTGCATCGCGTGGGACGATAGCGTGAAGGTGCTCGAAGGCCTGGCGGAAGCCGTGAAGGCGCGCCGGGTCGCGCGCGGCAGCGGCAACTGAACGACGCCGGCAGGCTGACCGTATGGCGCAGCCTGCCGGCGCATTGGCCATGCGGCCAGCCTGCGGTTGGCGTGTCATTCCGCTAGACCAGCGAACATTGGCTGGCTGACCAGAGAAGCGACTATGCCGACCGTCAACATGCACGACGCCAAGTTGCGGCTTTCAAGCCTCGTCGAAGCGCTCGAATTGGGGCTTGAATCCGAAATCGTGATCGCCCGCAATGGCCATCCGGTCGCCCGAATCGTGCCTTACGCCGCGCCGAAGCGGATCGGCGCGGCGCGTCAGCTGCTTGCCGGATCGAACATCCCGACCGGCGTCGAGGCATTCAATGCGGGCGACGAATCGATCGCTGCCGACTTCGATGCCAGCGCGGACCAGGAACTCGCGCCGTAAAGCTGCTGCTCGATACGCAATCGCGCTCTGAGCGGCGTTGCGTGGGCCGAAACCGGCCGTCGGATCCTCACTCGAGCGCGCCCGACCCGAAGATCTCGGTATTCACGCGTTCCGGCGCGACGCCGAGCGCGACGAGCGCGTCGCGCTGCGCCTTCATGAACGCGATCGGCCCGCAGATGTAGTAGTCGGCGTCCGGCACCAGCGCGTACTGCTGCACGCGTTCCGGCGTGAGGCGCCCTTCGAGATCGTGATCGATGCCGAGACGATCGTGCGGGCCGACCAGCTCGTACAGCACCGTTCGCTTGACGTTCGCGTGCTCGCCGACGGTGTCGTTCAGCCAGTCGCGGAACGCGTGCACCGCGCCCGAACGGCATGCGTGAATGAACCGCACGTCGCGCTTGCTGCCTTCGGCGACCAGCGTCGATGCCATCGACATCATCGGCGTGATGCCGACCCCGCCCGAGATCAGCACGACCGGCGTAGCCACGTCGCGCTTCAGCGAGAAGTCGCCCATCGGTGCGGTCACCTCGACGATCGCGCCCTCTTCCACGCCGTCGTGCATCAGCGTCGATACCTTGCCGGCCGGGATCGCTTCGGCCTTGCCGGCCTCGCGCTTCACCGAGATGCGCAGCCACTTGCCGTGCGGCGCATCGGACAGGCTGTACTGGCGCGGCTGGTCGACGCCGAGATCGCCGATGAAGCGCTTCACGGTGATGTACTGGCCCGGCTCGAACGTCGGCGCCGCGCCGCCGTCGGCGGGCGTCAGGTAGAACGACGTGATCTCGTCGCTTTCGCGCACCTTGCGCGCGACCTTGAACGGACGGAAGCCGCTCCACGCGGCGTTCGCGTACAGATCGGCCTCGGCGCCGATCATGATCTGCGCGAGCTGGCCGTACGCGACGCGCCACGCTTCGAGCGTGGCGGCATCGACCGCGTCGCCGAGCACTTCGACGATCGACGCAAGCAGGTTCTCGCCGACGATCGGGTAGTGCTCGGGGCGAATGTTCAGGCTCGCGTGCTTGTGCGAGATGCGCGCCACCGCGCCGCCGAGCGCGCCGAGGTTGTCGATGTTGGCCGCATACGCATAAACGGCCTTCGCGAGCGTTTCGGGCTGGCTGCCGGTCTTCTGGTGCGTCTGGTTGAACAGGTTCTTCAGTTCCGGATGACGCGCGAACATGCGCTGATAGAAATGCTTCGTGATCGTCGCGCCGTGCTCGGCGAGGACGGGGGCCGTGGCCTTCACACGGGCCATCTGGTCAGCGGTGAGGTGGGTCATGTGCGTTCTCCGTTAAACATGCTCATACAATACATGTTTAAAAACGAACGCCCGCCGGACAAATTGTCGCAGCGCGCAAAAACGTGGCGGCGCGCTAGCGGACGCGCCCGCGCTCCCACAGCACGTCGGCGCCGCCGCCGGCGCGGTTCAGCACGCGCGCCAGCACGAACAGCAGGTCGGACAGCCGGTTCACGTACCGCCGCGGGGCATCGTTGAGCGCGTCGCCGCGCCCGAGCGCGACGATCGAGCGCTCCGCGCGGCGGCACACGGTTCGGCAGACGTGCGCGAGCGATGCGGCGCGCGAGCCGGCCGGCAGGATGAATTCCTTCAGCGGCGGCAGCGTCGCGTTGTAGTCGGCGAGCCACCGGTCGAGGCGCGCGAGATGCGTATCGTCGAGCACCGTATGGCCGGGAATGCACAGCTCGCCGCCGAGATCGAACAGGTCGTGCTGGATCGTGACGAGCGCCGTGCGCACGTCGTCCGGCAACGGCTCGGCCAGCAGCACGCCGAGATTCGAGTTCAGTTCGTCGACGTCGCCGATCGCGGCGATCCGCGCGTCGTCCTTGCCGATGCGCCGCCCGTCGCCCAGCCCGGTGGTACCGTCGTCGCCCGTGCGCGTCGCGATCTTGCTCAAGCGGTTGCCCATGCGAATGTCCTCTCGTGCGCGGCCGCCACGCGGCCCGGTTGGCTGGAACGCGATTATCGCAGCCCGCGGCGGCAGGCGCAGCGGACGTTACAGCGTAGAATGAGCCGACAGCATGAAAAGTAGTCAGGAGACATTCGTGAATCACCCTGCCCCGCCGGCCGCCACGCGCCGCCCGCTGCCCCCCGCCATGCTCGATGCGCTGCGCGCCGCTTTCGGCGAGCGCGTGTCGACCGCCGACGCGGTTCGCGCCCATCACGGCCGCGACGAATCCCCGTTCGATCCGCAACTGCCCGACGCCGTCGTGTTCGCGCGCAGCACCGACGACGTGCGCGAAGTCGTGTCGCTGTGCTCGCTCTACGGCGTGCCGCTGATCCCGTACGGCGCCGGTTCGTCGCTCGAAGGCCACCTGCTCGCGGTGCGCGGCGGCGTGTCGCTCGACCTGTCGGACATGAACCGCGTGCTGTCGATCAACGCCGAAGATCTCACGGTGACGGTCGAGCCGGGTATCACCCGCAAGGCGCTCAACGAAGCGTTGCGCGACACCGGCCTGTTCTTCCCGATCGATCCGGGCGCCGACGCGAGCATCGGCGGGATGACCGCGACCCGCGCGTCGGGCACCAACGCCGTGCGCTACGGCACGATGCGCGAGAACGTGCTCGGCCTGAGCGCGGTGCTCGCGGACGGCCGCGTGGTGAAAACCGGCTCGCGCGCGCGCAAGTCGTCGGCCGGCTACGACCTCACGCGGCTGTTCGTCGGGTCCGAAGGCACGCTCGGCGTGATCACCGAGATCACGCTGCGCCTGCATCCGCTGCCCGAGGCCGTGTCGGCCGCGATCTGCACGTTCCCGACGATGGGCGACGCGGTCCGCACGGTGATCGAGACGATCCAGATCGGCGTGCCGATCGCGCGCGTCGAATTCGTCGACGCGCTCGCGGTGCGCTCGATCAACCGTCACTCGAACCTGACGCTGACCGAAGCGCCGACGCTGTTCTTCGAATTCCACGGCACCGACGCCGGCGTGAAGGAACAGGCCGAACTCGTGCAGGCGCTCGCCGGCCAGCATTCCGGCCAGGGCTTCGAATGGGCGACGCGCCCCGAGGATCGCACGCGGCTCTGGTCCGCGCGCCACAACGCGTACTTCGCGATGCTGCAGTTGAAGCCCGGTTGCCGCGCGGTGACGACCGACGTGTGCGTGCCGATCTCGCAGCTCGCCGCGTGCGTCGAGGAAACCGAGCTCGACCTGCGCGCGTCGTCGCTGCCCTGCCCGATCGTCGGGCACGTCGGCGACGGCAATTTCCACGTCGCGATCCTGATCGATCCCGACAAGCCCGAGGAACTCGCCGAAGCCGAACGCATCAACGACCGGATCGTCGAGCGCGCGCTGCGCCTGGGCGGCACCTGCACGGGCGAGCACGGCGTCGGGCTGCACAAGATGCGCTTCCTGCCGAAGGAGCACGGCGACAACGCCATCGACACGATGCGCGCGATCAAGCTCGCGCTCGATCCGCGCAACCTGATGAATCCGGGCAAGATTTTCACGTGCTGACACGGCGGCGCGACGCCGCGCCCACGCAGGAGACCTCATGAACGCTCCCGTCGAACTGTCGAGCGCCGCACGCGCGCAGCGCCAGCGCGAAGTCGTGCAGGCGCTGATGGCCGTGCTGCCGACGCACTGCCTGCTGTACCGCGACGAGGACACGGCGCCGTACGAATGCGACGGCCTGTCCGCGTACCGCCGGCTGCCGCTCGCGGTCGCGTTGCCCGAGACGGAGTCGCAGGTGCAGCGGATCGTGCAGATCTGCCGCCGCATGGAAGTGCCGATCGTGCCGCGCGGCGCCGGCACCAGCCTGTCGGGCGGCGCGCTGCCGATCGCGCTCGGCGTCGTGCTGTCGCTCGCGCGCTTCACGCGCATCGTCGAAGTCGACCCGTACGCACGCACGGCGACCGTGCAGCCCGGCGTGCGCAACCTCGCGATCTCGGAAGCGGCCGCGCCGTACGGCCTGTATTACGCGCCCGATCCATCGTCGCAGATCGCCTGCACGATCGGCGGCAACGTCGCGGAAAATTCCGGCGGCGTCCACTGCCTGAAATACGGGCTGACCGTGCACAACGTGATGCGCGTGCGCGCGGTGACGATCGACGGCGAGATCGTCGAGTTCGGCTCGCTCGCACTCGACATGCCGGGCCTCGATCTGCTTGCCGTGATGATCGGCAGCGAAGGGATGTTCGCGATCGTCACCGAGGTCACGGTGCGACTGATCCCGAAGCCGCAGACCGCGCAGCTCGTGATGGCGAGTTTCGACGACGTCGTCAAGGGCGGCGAGGCCGTCGCGGCGATCATCGCGTCGGGCATCATCCCGGCCGGGCTCGAGATGATGGACAAGCCGGCGACGCAAGCCGTCGAGGCGTTCACGCACGCGGGCTACGACCTCGACGCGAAGGCGATCCTGCTGTGCGAATCGGACGGCACGCCCGAAGAAGTCGCCGAGGAAATCGTGCGGATGACGGCCGTGCTGCGCGAACACGGCGCGACGCGCATCCAGGTGTCGCGCAACGAAAGCGAGCGGCTGCGCTTCTGGTCCGGCCGCAAGAACGCGTTCCCGGCCGCCGGCCGCATTTCCGCCGATTACTACTGCATGGACGGCACCGTGCCGCGCCGCGCGATCGGCCCGCTGCTCGCGCGCATCGAGCAGCTCGAAACGCGCTACGGGCTGCGCTGCATCAACGTGTTCCATGCGGGCGACGGCAACATGCATCCGCTGATCCTCTACAACGCGAACGATCCGGACGAGCTGCACCGCGCCGAGCAGTTCGGCGCGGAGATCCTCGAATGCTGCGTGGAATTCGGCGGCAGCGTGACGGGCGAGCACGGCGTCGGTATCGAAAAGCTCAATTCGATGTGCGTGCAGTTCTCGCCGCAGGAGCGCGATGCGTTCTTCGCGGTCAAGCGCGCATTCGATCCGGCCGGGCTGCTGAACCCGGACAAGGGCATCCCGACCCGCGCGCGCTGCGCCGAATACGGGCGCCAGCACGTGCGCGGCGGGCTGCTGCCGCACCCCGACCTGCCGCGCTTCTGAGCGGCGCGCGCGGGTCGCGGCCCGCACCGGCGGCCGCGGGGCGCGGGTCCGCCGTGCCCGCGCGGCGCGTTCGCGTGCCGGCCGCACATGCCGGCTGCGGGACTGGGCTTAGGGATAGTCGCGATGTGGAATCGCGCCACCCCGGTACAATCGACCGGACAACGAGACGAGAAAGCAACGGAACATGGAAGAGGACGACATCGTCGCCGGATGGGCCGAGCGCATCCGCGCCGCCAGTGCCGACGGCCGGCCGCTGCGGATCCGCGGCGGCGGCACCAAGGACTGGTACGGCCAGGCGCTCGAGGGCGAAATACTCGACACGCGCGCGTTTCAAGGCGTCGTGTCGTACGACCCGGCCGAACTCGTCGTCACGGTCCGCGCAGGCACGCCGCTCGCGCAACTTGAAACCGTCCTCGCCGAGCACGGCCAGATGCTGCCGTTCGAGCCGCCGCACTTCGGCCGTTCGGCCACCGTCGGCGGCTGCGTCGCGGCCGGCCTCGCGGGCCCGCGCCGCGCCACCTGCGGCGCACCGCGCGATTTCGTGCTCGGCACCACGCTGATGAACGGTCGCGGCGAAACGCTGCGCTTCGGCGGGCAGGTCGTGAAGAACGTCGCCGGCTACGACGTGTCACGGCTGATGGCCGGCGCGCTCGGCACGCTCGGGCTCATGCTCGACCTGTCGATCAAGGTGCTGCCGATGCCTGTCGCCGAAGTCACGCTCAAATTCGAGATGACCGCGACCGACGCGGTGCGCAAGCTCAACGAATGGGGCGGCCATCCGCTGCCGGTCAGCGCGAGCGCGTGGCGCAACGGCACGCTCGTGCTGCGCCTGTCGGGCGCGGAAGCCGCCGTGAAATCCGCGAAAACGCTGCTCGGCGGCGAAGTCGTCGACGCGGTCGAGGCCGAGCGCTTCTGGTCCGGCCTGCGCGAGCATACCGATCCGTTCTTCAACGGCATCCCGCCCGGCTACGCGCTGTGGCGCCTGTCGCTGCCGTCGATCACCGAACCGATGCATCTGCCCGGCACGCAGTTGATGGAATGGGGCGGCGCGCAGCGCTGGTGGATCACCGACGCCGACGCGCAAACCGTGCGCATGAGCGCGAAGCAGGCCGGCGGCCATGCGACGCTGTTCCGCGCGGGCGACACCTACGACCGCAGTGCGGGCGTGTTCACACCGCTGCCCGCGCCGATGATGAAGATCCACCGCGGGCTGAAGAGCGCGTTCGATCCCGCGCGCATCTTCAATCGCGGCCGGCTGTACCCGGAACTTTGAGGGCAGGATGCAAACGAACCTCGCCGATTTCATCCGCAATACGCCCGACGGCGACGAGGCCGACGCGATCCTGCGCAAGTGCGTGCACTGCGGGTTCTGCACCGCGACCTGCCCGACCTATCAACTGCTCGGCGACGAACTCGACGGCCCGCGCGGACGCATCTACCTGATCAAGCAGATGGTCGAAGGCGCGCCCGTCACGCGCAGCACGCAGCAGCACCTCGACCGCTGCCTCACCTGCCGCAGCTGCGAGACGACCTGCCCGTCCGGCGTCCAGTACGGCCGGCTCGTCGAGATCGGCCGCAAGCACGTGGAGGCGCAGGTGGAACGCCCCGCGCAGCAGCGGCTCATGCGCCGCGTGCTCGCGAGCGTCGTGCCGAACGCCGCGCTGTTCTCTCCGGCGATGCGGCTCGGCCAGCACGTGCGGCCGCTGCTGCCGAAGCGGCTACGCGACAAGGTGCCGCCGCGCACGCGGCTGCTCGAATGGCCGCACCGCACGCATACGCGCAAGATGCTGATGCTCGGCGGCTGCGTGCAGCCGTCGATGCTGCCGAACATCAACATCGCGACCGCACGCGTGCTCGACGCGCTCGGCATCGAGACGGTCGTCTCGCCTGACGCGGGCTGCTGCGGCGCGATCCGCCTGCATCTGAACTATCACGACGAAGCGCTCGACGACGCGCGCCGCAACATCGACGCGTGGTGGCCCCACGTCGAACAGGGCGCCGAGGCGATCGTGATGAATGCATCGGGCTGCGGCGCGACGGTGCTCGAATACGCGCACCTGCTGCGCGACGATCCGGCCTATGCGGAGAAAGCGCAACGCATCGTGTCGCTGACGCGCGACATCTCCGACGTGCTGCTCGCGTTCGAGGCCGAACTCGCGACGATCGCCCGGCGCCGCGCGATCCATACGGTCGCGTACCACCCGCCGTGCACGCTGCAGCACGGGCAGCAGTCGCGCGGCAAGGTCGAGCGCCTGCTCGAGACGCTCGGCATCGACGTGCGGCTGCCGGCCGACAGCCATCTGTGCTGCGGCTCGGCCGGCACCTACTCGCTGACGCAGCCGTCGCTGTCGTACCGGTTGCGCAAGCAGAAGCTGCTGAAGCTGCAGGCGCTCGAACCGCAGATGATCGTATCCGGCAACATCGGCTGCATCGCGCATCTGCAAAGCGGCACGCAGGTGCCGGTCGCCCACTGGATCCAGCTCGTCGAGCACTTGCTGTACGGCTAGGCTAGCGCCCGTTCACGCATGACGGGCAGGCGCGCGGCGTCCGTATAATGAGCGGATCGATGCGCCGCGGATCGCTGCGCATCGGCTTCATGCCCGTTTCCGCGCTGCTTGCGTGCCTGCTTCCGTGCCCGTCATGTCCGATCTCGCCGCCCGTCTCGACTCCGTTCACCGCCGCATCGCCGACGCCGCCCGCGCGGCCGGCCGCGATCCCGCCACCGTATCGCTGCTCGCCGTGTCGAAGACGTTTCCGGCCGACGACGTGCGCGCCGCGCATGCAGCCGGGCAGCGCGCCTTCGGCGAGAACTACGTGCAGGAGTCGATCGACAAGATCGACGCGCTCGCCGACCTGCGCGCGAGCCTCGAATGGCATTTCATCGGGCCGCTGCAATCGAACAAGACGCGCCCCGTCGCCGAGCGCTTCGACTGGGTCCATTCGGTCGACCGGCTGAAGATCGCGCAGCGCCTGTCGGAACAACGCCCCGCGCACCTGCCGCCGCTCAACGTATGCGTGCAGGTGAACATCAGCGGCGAGGCGTCGAAGAGCGGCGTCGCGCCGGCCGACGTGGCCGAGGTCGCGCGGGCGGTCGCCGCGCTGCCGTCGCTGCGGCTGCGCGGCCTGATGGCGATTCCCGAGCCGGCCGCCGACACCGACGCGCAGCGCGCGCCGCACCGCGCGCTGCGCGCGTTGTTCGACGCGTTGCGCGCCGACGGCCTGCCGCTCGACACGCTGTCGATGGGCATGTCCGCCGATCTCGACGCGGCCGTGCTCGAAGGCGCGACGATCGTGCGCGTCGGCACCGCGATCTTCGGCGCGCGCGACTACTCGCGCTGAACGCCGCGTTCTTTTCCGCCTTTCCGTTCACTCACTCGCTCATTCCCGACATCATGAAAATCGCATTCATCGGCGGCGGCAACATGGCCGCGGCCCTGATCGGCGGCCTGATCAAGCGCGGCGTCGCCGCGGACGGCCTGTATGCCGTCGACATCAACGAAGACGTCCGCGCGCGCGCCGCGCAGCAATTCGGCGTGCGCACCGGCGCGGCCGTCGACGCAACGCTCGCCGATTACGACGCGATCGTGCTCGCGGTGAAGCCGCAGGTGCTGAAGGACGTCGCGCAGGCGCTCGCGCCGCACCTGAAGTCGCAGCTCGTGATCAGCATCGCGGCCGGCATCCGCGGCACGGATCTCGCCCGCTGGCTCGGCGGCTACGCGCGCGTCGTGCGCACGATGCCGAACACGCCGGCGCTGGTCGGCATGGGCGTGACCGGCCTGGCCGCGCTGCCGGGCGTCGACGCGGCAGGCCGCGAACTCGCGTCGAGCGTGCTCGGCGCGGTCGGCGAGATCGTGTGGTTCGACGACGAATCGCAGCTCGACGCGGTCACGGCGATTTCGGGCAGCGGCCCCGCATACGTGTTCTATTTCATCGAAGCGCTGCAGGAAGCCGCGCGCCGTCTCGGCATGAACGACGAACAGGGCCGCGCGCTCGCGGTCGCGACGTTCGCGGGCGCCGCGCAACTGGCCGCGCAATCGGGCGAGCCGGCGAGCGTGCTGCGCGAACGCGTGACGTCGAAGGGCGGCACGACGGCCGCCGCGCTCGCGGCGTTCGACGCGCAGGGCGTGAAGGAAGCGATCGTGCGCGGCGCGCTCGCAGCCGACGCGCGCGCGAAGGAAATGGGCGACGAGCTCGGCCGCGCGTAAGCGCGACAACGGCGCCGGTTTGGCCGGCGCCGGACGTAAAAAAAGCGACCGTCGGGTCGCTTTTTTCGTTGGCGCCGCCCGCAAAGGCGCGACATGTCGGGGGGCGCTCAGCGAGCGGCCAGCAGGTAATGCGCGGCGATGCCCGCGAACAGCACGCCGCCGAGCCAGTTGTTGTGGCGGAACGCCGCGAAGCACGGCATCCGTTCGCGACCCTTGATCAGCGTGTAGTGATACAGCGCGCAGCCGAGCGCAGCCGCCCAGCCGGCCCAGTATGCGAGGCCGAAGCCGAGCGCCACGCCGATCCACACGTAGATGCCGAGCGTCACCGCGTAGCACGCCATCACGGCCGCAACGTCGAAGCGGCCGAACGTCAGCGCGGACGTGCGGATGCCGATCTTGATGTCGTCGTCGCGATCGACCATCGCATATTCGGTGTCGTACGCGACCGACCAGAAGATGTTCGCGACCAGCATCACCCACGCCAGCATCGGCACCGTGTCCTGCACGGCCGCGAACGCCATCGGGATGCCGAAGCCGAACGCGATGCCGAGATACGCCTGCGGAATCGCGAAGAAGCGCTTCATGAACGGATAGGAGCCGGCGACGAACAGCGCGACGACCGACAATTCTTTCGTCAGCGTATTGAGCGGCAGGATCAGCAGGAACGCGACGAACGACAGCCCGACCGCGATCGCGACGGCCTCCCATGCGCGGATCTTGCCCGACGTCAGCGGCCGGTCGGCCGTGCGCTTCACGTGGCGATCGAAATCGCGGTCGGCGTAATCGTTGATCGCGCAGCCGGCCGAGCGCATCAGCAGCGTGCCGAGCGTGAAGATCACGAGCAGCGGCCAGCGCGGCTTACCGTCCGATGCGATCCACAGCGCGTTGAGCGTCGGCCACAGCAGCAGCAGGCTGCCGATCGGCTTGTCCATCCGGACGAGCCGCAGATACAGGGGAAAGCGGGCAAGCATGGCGAAGCACCAGGAAGAGAATCCCGGCATTTTAGAGCCGAGCGGCGCTGCGCGTCATGTCGGCGCGACCCGCAGCCCACGGTCGCGGCGGGCGGGCCGGCCGCCGCGGCCCGCTGCGCACGGCCGCGCGGCGTCGGACATCGATCCAGGGACAGATTCGGCGCCGGCCCGCCCGGGCCCGGCATGACGCGCCAGCGGCTTCGGGCTCACGCGAGCAGCGACCGCAGCATCCATGCGGTCTTTTCGTGCGTCTGCAGGCGCTGCGTGAGCAGGTCGGCGGTCGGCTCGTCGCTCGCCGCATCGGCGATCGGGAAGATTTCGCGCGCGGTGCGCACGACCGTCTCGTGCCCTTCGACGAGCTGGCGGATCATCTCCTCGGCGGCCGGCACGCCCTTCGCTTCCGGCACCGACGACAGTTTCGCGAAATCGCCGAACGTGCCGGGCGCGACGACGCCCAGCGTGCGAATGCGCTCGGCGACGGAGTCGACCGCGAGCCATAGTTCGTTGTACTGCTCCTCGAACATCAGGTGCAGCGTGTTGAACATCGGTCCGGTCACGTTCCAGTGGAAATTGTGGGTCTTCAGGTACAGCGAAAACGTATCGGCGAGCAGGCGCGACAGGCCCTCCGCGATGTTCTTGCGGTCCTTGTCGCTGATGCCGATGTTGATCTGCGTGGCGTTGCCTTTCTTGGCCATCTTCGGGACTCCTCATTCGAAATGTCGAACCGGCGAAAATGCATCGGGCAATCCGCATGCCGCATCGCGCGGCATCCGTTCGCGACTCGCCAGTCTAGCGTCGCGAATCCGTTGCCGCCCTCAACCGCCGGCGGCCGACACGACCGGCGCGAGCGCGTGCAGCGCCTGCGAGGCCAGCTCCGCCGCTCCGCCGACGACGATCGCGAAGCCGACGACGTAGCGCGCCAGCTCCACCGGCGATCGCAGAATGGGCAACGCGGCCGCGCGCATGTCGAGCATCATTTGCGTCATGGTCGTCACTCCTTTGACAAGACATCGTTCAGGGAAGAAACGGCCGGTCGCCGGACCGGCCGTTTCACGTTACTGCATCACCGCATCACCGCATCGGGATGCGGCCGGGTTCATGCGAGGTCGAAGCGGTCGAGGTTCATCACCTTGTTCCAGGCCGCGACGAAATCGCGCACGAACTTCTCCTTCGCGTCCGCGCTGCCGTACACCTCGGCCAGCGCACGCAGTTGCGCATGCGAACCGAAGATCAGGTCGACGCGCGTGCCCGTCCACTTGAGCTCGCCCGTCGCGCGATCGCGCCCTTCGAACACGTCGTTCGCGGCCGACACCGGCTTCCATTCCGTGCCCATGTCGAGCAGGTTCACGAAGAAGTCGTTCGTCAGCGTTTCCGGACGATCGGTGAACACGCCATGCTTCGCATCGCCGGCATTCGCACCGAGCACGCGCAGGCCACCGACGAGCACCGTCATCTCCGGTGCGCTCAGCGTCAGCAACTGGGCCTTGTCGACCAGCAGCGCCTCGGCCGGCGTCTTGTACGCGTGCTTCAGGAAGTTGCGGAAACCGTCGGCGAGCGGCTCGAGCACGGCCATCGCGTCGACGTCGGTTTCTTCCTGCGAGGCGTCCATCCGGCCCGGTGCGAACGGCACGGTGACCGCGATACCCGCGTTCTTCGCGGCCTGCTCGACGCCGGCCGCACCGGCCAGCACGATCAGGTCGGCCAGCGACACCTTCTTGCCGTCCGTCTGCGCATCGTTGAACGCCTTCTGCACGCCTTCGAGCGTTTCGAGCACCGCCGCGAGTTCGGCCGGGCGGTTCACTTCCCAGTCCTTTTGCGGCGCGAGGCGGATGCGCGCACCGTTCGCGCCGCCGCGCTTGTCCGAGCCGCGGAACGTCGACGCGGACGCCCAGGCGGTCGACACGAGCTGCGACACCGACAGGCCCGTCGCCAGCACCTTCGCCTTCAGCGCGGCGACGTCGGCGGCGTCGATCAGCGGGTGATCGACGGCCGGGATCGGGTCCTGCCACAGCAGGTGTTCCGCCGGTACTTCCGGGCCGAGATAACGGGCGCGCGGACCCATGTCGCGGTGCGTGAGCTTGAACCACGCGCGTGCGAACGCGTCGGCGAATTCGTCCGGGTTCTCGTAGAAGCGGCGCGAGATCTTTTCGTAGGCCGGGTCGAAACGCAGCGACAGGTCGGTCGTCAGCATCGTCGGACGATGCTTCTTCGATGCGTCGTACGCGTCCGGAATGATCTCGTCCGCATCCTTCGCGACCCACTGGTGCGCGCCCGCCGGGCTCTTCGTGAGCTCCCACTCGTAGCTGAACAGGTGCTTGAAGAAGTCGTTGCTCCACTTCGTCGGCGTCGACGTCCACGTGACTTCGAGACCGCTCGTGATCGTGTCCTTGCCCTTGCCCGTGCCGAACGTGCTCTTCCAGCCGAGGCCCTGCTGCTCGAGGCCCGCGGCTTCCGGCTCGGGACCGACGTTCGAGGCCGGGCCGGCGCCGTGCGTCTTGCCGAACGTGTGGCCGCCCGCGATCAGCGCGACCGTTTCCTCGTCGTTCATCGCCATCCGCGCGAACGTCTCGCGGATGTCGTGCGCGGCGGCGACCGGGTCGGGGTTGCCGTCCGGGCCTTCGGGGTTCACGTAGATCAGGCCCATCTGCACCGCGGCGAGCGGGCTTTCGAGCTCGCGCTTGCCCGTGTAGCGGCTGTTCGGGCCGCCGCTCAGTTCCAGCCAGATCTTTTCCGAGCCCCAGTAGACGTCGTCCGGTTCCCACGTATCGACGCGGCCGCCGGCATAGCCGAACGTCTTGAAGCCCATCGATTCGAGCGCGACGTTGCCGGTCAGGATCAGCAGGTCGGCCCACGAGATGTTGCGGCCGTACTTCTGCTTGATCGGCCACAGCAGGCGGCGCGCCTTGTCGAGGCTCACGTTGTCCGGCCAGCTGTTGAGCGGCGCGAAGCGCTGCTGCCCGCCGCCCGCGCCGCCGCGGCCGTCGGCCGTGCGGTACGTGCCGGCGCTATGCCATGCCATGCGCACGAACAGGCCGCCGTAGTGGCCGAAGTCGGCCGGCCACCAGTCCTGCGACGTCGTCATCAGCGCGTGCAGGTCCTGCTTCACCGCGGCAAGATCCAGCTTCTTGAACGCCTCGGCGTAGTCGAAATCCGCGTCCATCGGATCGGACAGCGCCGAATGCCGATGCAGGACGTTCAGGTTCAGCTGATTCGGCCACCAGTCCTTGTTCGTCGTGCCGCTGCCTGCGGTGTGGTTGAACGGGCACTTCGTTTCGTTCGACATGCTTTTTTCTCCTTCACTGGCTCGTAGGCCCCCACGTGCCGGGCGCGGTTCGTGGAGCGTTGCGGGGGGTAAGAAACGGAACAGGCGGGTCCTCCTGTCGTACTACGGGATGTCGTGCGCGGCCCTGGACACGCGTTCCCGTTGCCGTGCGCCGCAGGCGGGGCACTCGGGGAAGCGGCTGCCGGTAGCCGTCGTACCGGCGACGCGGGCGGTTTTTCGGATATCGGACATGCGATGCTCCCTCAAGGCTCGACGGCAGGTGATTCGGGGGAACACTGGACCGGCGTGCGGCGGCACTCATCCGCCATACACACGGTCCGCCAGGTACGCGAACGCAATCGGGCGCAGGCCGCGAACCGCCGCCCTGGCGCGATGTACGACCGTGTCGCGCGACGGGATGTTCCGCTGCGCGTGCTTCAATACCGACCGCATCATGACATCCTCCTTTGACGCTTGCATCCAACGTGCATCTCGCCCATCGGCTCGACATCGATCCATGTAGAGGATTCTATCTATATCTATCAATTATTTGAATTTGATAAATTTCATCTATGCGATAGGGAAAAATAAACGGGGTCACACGACCCCGTTCATCACGCTGCCACAGACGCCTCGTCGGCACGTCAGTTCATCGTGGCCGGCATGTCGAGCTTCGCGACGCCCGGCAGCTCGCATGCGGCAATCGCGTCGCTGATCGCGTCGATCGCCGGCATCCGCGTGAAGCTCTTGCGCCACACGAGCACCACGCGGCGGTCGGGCACCGGTTCGTTGAACGGCACGTACGACAACAGCTCGGCGTCGGGGCCGTTCGCGCGCGGGCCGATCTCGGCGACCGACATCCGCGGCAGCACGGTGATGCCGACGCCGCTCGCGACCATGTGGCGAATGGTTTCGAGCGACGAGCCCTCGAACGTCTTCTGGATGCCGTCGGCCGTCTGCGAGAAGCGCATCAGTTCCGGACACACGCCGAGCACGTGATCGCGGAAGCAGTGGCCGTTGCCGAGCAGCAGCATGGTTTCCTGCTTCAGATCCTCGGCGTCGATTTCGTCGCGCTTCTCCCACGGATGGCCGGCCGGCAGCGCGACGACGAACGGCTCGTCGTACAGCGGCCGCACCATCAGGCCGGTTTCGGGGAACGGCAGCGCCATGATCGCGGCGTCGATCTCGCCCTGCTTCAGCAGTTCGAGCAGCTTCAGCGTGTAGTTCTCCTGCAGCATCAGCGGCATCTGCGGGACACGCTGGATCATCTGCTTGACGAGCGTCGGCAGCAGGTACGGCCCGATCGTGTAGATCACGCCGAGGCGGAACGGGCCGACGAGCGGGTCCTTGCCCTGCTTCGCGATCTCCTTGATCGCGAACGTCTGCTCGAGCACGCGCTGCGCCTGGGTGACGATCTGGTCGCCGATCGGCGTCACGCTCACTTCGCTCGCGCCGCGCTCGAAAATCTGCACGTTGAGCTCGTCTTCGAGCTTCTTGATCGCCACCGACAGGGTCGGCTGGCTCACGAAGCACGCTTCGGCCGCGCGACCGAAATGCCGCTCGCGCGCGACCGCGACGATGTACTTCAATTCAGTCAGGGTCATTGTGGGTCAATCAGAGATATACAGGCGATAGGTTTAATTTATACACCCTCTGACCCAGGTTCGCCAAGTTTCTCTGCATCTCGATGCGTCGAGTGGCGGCCTCCGATCCGGCCCCAAGCAGGTCGATCAGGCCTTCAGATACTGCTCGCGCGCGCCGAGCCAGCGCGCGAGATGCTGCGTGACGACCTCCGGATACGCGGCAATCAGCCGCGCCGCGGCCTCGCGGGCAGGATCGATCAGCCAGCCGTCGGTCTCGAGGTTCGCAAAGCGCAGCATCGCCGCACCCGACTGGCGCGCGCCGAGGAATTCGCCGGGGCCGCGGATTTCGAGGTCGCGCCGCGCGATCTCGAAACCGTCGGTCGTCTCGCGCATCGTCTTCAGCCGCTCGCGGCCGGCGATCGACAGCGGTCCGGTGTACAGCAGCACGCACACCGACGCCGCGGTGCCGCGCCCGACGCGGCCGCGCAACTGGTGCAGCTGCGCGAGGCCGAACCGCTCTGCGTGCTCGATCACCATCAGCGACGCGTTCGGCACGTCGACGCCGACTTCGATCACGGTCGTCGCGACCAGCAACTGCACTTCGTTGCGCGTGAACGCTTCCATCACGGCCGCCTTGTCGGCCGGCGACAGGCGGCCATGCACGAGGCCGACCTTCAACTCGGGAAGCGCCGCGGCCAGCGTCTCGTAGGTTTCGACGGCCGTCTGCAACTGCAGCGTCTCGCTCTCCTCGATCAGCGGGCACACCCAATACACCTGGCGCCCGGTCAGCGCGGCCTCGCGCACGCGGGCGATCACTTCCTCGCGCCGCGCGTCGCCGACGAGGCGCGTCAGCACGGGCGTGCGGCCGGGCGGCAACTCGTCGATCGTCGATACCTCGAGGTCCGCGTAGTACGTCATCGCGAGCGTGCGCGGAATCGGCGTGGCCGACATCATCAGCTGGTGCGGCTGAAAGTCGCGCGCGCCGTTGGCGGCATTCGCGGCCTTCGCGCGCAACGCGAGACGCTGCTCGACGCCGAAGCGGTGCTGCTCGTCGACGATCACGAGGCCGAGCCGCGCGAATTCGACCGTGTCCTGGATGATCGCGTGCGTGCCGATCACGAGCTGCGCGGTGCCGAGCGCGGCGGCCTCGATCGCCGCGCGTTTCTCCTTCGCCTTCAGGCTGCCCGCGAGCCATGCGACCGTGACGCCGAGCGGCTCGAGCCATGCGCGCAGCTTGCGCGCGTGCTGTTCCGCGAGGATTTCGGTCGGCGCCATCAGCGCGGCCTGGTAGCCGGCGTCGATCGCCTGCGTGGCGGCCAGCGCCGCGACGACCGTCTTGCCGCTGCCGACGTCGCCCTGCAGCAGGCGCTGCATCGGGTGCGGGAGCGTGAGGTCGTGCGCGATCTCGTCGACGACGCGCGCCTGCGCGCCGGTCAACGTGAACGGCAGCGCCGCGTAAAGGCGCGCGGTCAACGCATCGGTATCGGTCGCGGCGCGGCGCGGCATCGCGGGCGCGGCGCGGGTGCGGCGCTCCTCGTGCGCCCGCTTGAGCGACAGCTGCTGCGCGAGCAGCTCCTCGAACTTGATGCGCGTCCATGCCGGATGCGAGCCGTCCATCAGCGCGGCTTCGTCGGAATCGACGCCCGGGTGGTGCAGGATCCGCACGGCCTGCGCGAGCGTCGGCACGCCGAGCGGCTTCAGGTAATCGCGCTCGATCTCGGGCGGCAGCAGCTCGGGCAGCGGCGTGCGCTCGACCGCGTTCTCGATCGCCTTGCGCAGATACGCCTGCGACACGCCGGCCGTGCTCGGGTAGACGGGCGTGAGCACCTGCGGCAGCGGCGCATCGGCTTCGACGACGCGCACGGCCGGATGCACCATCTCCATCCCGAAGAAGCCGCCGCGCACGTCGCCGCGCACGCGCAGCCGCTGGCCGACGGCCATCTGCTTGACCTGCGAGCCGTAGAAATTCAGGAACCGCAGCACGAGTTGCTCGCCGTCATCGTCCTGGATCTTCACGACGAGCTGGCGGCGCGGCCGGTACGCGACCTCGTTGTCGAACACGACGCCTTCGGTCTGCGCGATGCCGCCCGGCAGCAGTTCGCCGATCGGCGTGAGCGTGGTTTCGTCCTCGTAGCGCATCGGCAGATGCAGCACGAGATCGATCGAGCGCGTGAGGCCGAGCTTCGCGAGCTTGTCGGCGGTTTTCACCGGCTTGTCGGCGGCCGGCTTCTTCTTGCGCTTCGTGCCGGATGAGCCGGGTGCGCCCGCTTCCGCCGCTTCGTCGCCGTCCGCGCCGGGTTCGACGCCGGCCGCGGCGGCGGCCGGCTGCGCGAGCCGCCCGTCGGCGCCGCGCTTCGGGCCCGCGCGACGCGATGCCGCGCCACGCGGCGCGGCGCGCTCGCCCGCGGCTTGCGCGGGCGGCACGGCATCGTCCGCGTCGAACGGATCGGCGGAATCGGCAACGGCGGCGGAGGAGCGGCGGGGTGATACGGGCATCGGATCGTCTGAGTGCTTCGCAAGGCAAGTACAATAGCGGCTTTCACGTCGTCCGAACGAACGACGCCGGCCAGGCCGCGCATCCCGCCATCATAGCGGCTCGCGCGCGCCGTTTACGCGTTTCCGCCCTGTCGGCGGCGCCCGCCGGCCGCTTCGAACCAGCCCGCATGTTCACGCTTTCCGATTTCGATTTCAATCTGCCGCCCGAGCTGATTGCACAGACCGCGCTGCCCGATCGCACCGCGAGCCGCCTGCTCGAGGTCGACGGCACCGCCGAGCCCGCACGCCTCGTCGACCGCCGTTTCGCCGAGCTGCCGTCGTGCATCGCGCCGGGCGACCTGCTCGTGTTCAACGATACCAAGGTGCTGAAGGCGCGGTTCTTCGGCCAGAAGGCCAGCGGCGGCAAGATCGAGGTGCTGATCGAACGCGTGACGGGCACGCACACGGCGCTCGCGCAGATCCGCGCGAGCAAGTCGCCGGGCGCCGGCACGACGCTGCGCCTCGCGGACGCGTTCGACGTGACGGTCGGCGAGCGCGTCGAACCGTTCTTCAC
This sequence comes from Burkholderia sp. MSMB2157WGS, assembly GCF_001532755.1. Taxonomy (NCBI): domain Bacteria; kingdom Pseudomonadati; phylum Pseudomonadota; class Betaproteobacteria; order Burkholderiales; family Burkholderiaceae; genus Burkholderia; species Burkholderia sp. MSMB2157WGS. Next base: position 683,323 of record NZ_LPJG01000011.1, read on the forward strand.
GCTGCACTTCCCCGCGCCGTGCCTCGACCTGATCGAGCAGCACGGCCGCCTGCCGCTGCCGCCGTATATCGAGCACGACGCCGATGCGACCGACGAAACGCGCTACCAGACCGTCTACGCGAGCAACCCGGGCGCGGTCGCGGCGCCGACGGCCGGGCTGCACTTCGACCAGACGCTGCTGGAGAAGCTCGACGCGATGGGCGTCGAGCGCGCGACGCTGACGCTGCACGTCGGCGCCGGCACGTTCCAGCCGGTGCGCGTCGAGAACATCGCCGAGCACAAGATGCACAGCGAGTGGTACGACCTGCCGCAGTCGCTCGTCGACAGGATCGCCGCGACCCGCGCCCGCGGCGGCAACGTGATCGCAGTGGGCACGACGTCGATGCGCGCGCTCGAAGCCGCGGCGCGCAGCGCCGACGAAGCCGGTCGCCCGCTCGCGGCGACGCAGGCCGAGACCGACATCTTCATCACGCCCGGCTACCGTTTCCGCGTGGTCGACCGGCTCGTCACGAACTTCCACCTGCCGAAGTCGACGCTGCTGATGCTGGTGTCCGCGTTCGCGGGCGTCGAGACGATCCGCGCCGCGTACCGGCACGCGATCGAAGAACGCTACCGCTTCTTCAGCTACGGCGACGCGATGCTGCTCACGCGACGCGACACGCCGGAGGCGCCGCGCGCGTAAAGCACAGCGGGCGCGACGGCCCGCGCACCACGCGGCCGCCGTTGCATCGCGACGCCCGTATTCCCGCTGCGCGCGCTACGCTTTTGCGCGCACCCGCTTTTCCCCGCCGCCGGTTTCCCGGCGGCGTTTCCAACATGCGCCGGACTGTTTTCCGGTGGCAAGGAGAATGACGCGATGACCGAAGGTTCATCCCACGATACGCACGCGAGCCACAACACGCCCGCTCCCGTGCAGGACCGCCCGGCTAACGGGCTCGAATTCGAACTGCTGACGACCGACGGCCACGCGCGCCGCGGCCGCGTGAAGCTCAACCACGGCACGGTCGAGACGCCGATCTTCATGCCGGTCGGCACGTACGGCACCGTGAAGGCGATCCAGCCGCGCGAACTGCACGAAATCAAGGCCCAGATCATCCTCGGCAACACGTTCCACCTGTGGCTGCGCCCGGGCCTCGACACGATCGACGCGCACGGCGGCCTGCACGGCTTCATGGGCTGGAACAAGCCGATCCTGACCGACTCGGGCGGCTTCCAGGTGTTCTCGCTCGGCGACCTGCGCAAGATCACCGAGGACGGCGTCACGTTCGCGTCGCCGATCAACGGCGACAAGCTGTTCCTGTCGCCGGAAGTGTCGATGCAGATCCAGAAGGTGCTGAACTCGGACATCGTGATGCAGTTCGACGAATGCACGCCGTACGCGACCAACGGCGTGCCGACCACGCACAAGGAAGCGGCCGACTCGATGCGCATGTCGCTGCGCTGGGCGAAGCGCTCGCTCGACGAATTCGACCGGCTCGGCAATCCGAACGCGCTGTTCGGGATCGTGCAGGGCGGGATGTTCGAGGATCTGCGCGACGAATCGCTCGCGGGCCTGTCCGAACTCGGCTTCCACGGCCTCGCGATCGGCGGGCTGTCGGTCGGCGAGCCGAAGGAGGACATGATGCGCGTGCTGCGCCACGTCGGCCCGAAGCTGCCGGCGAACAAGCCGCACTACCTGATGGGGGTCGGCACGCCGGAGGATCTCGTCGAAGGCGTCGCGAACGGCGTCGACATGTTCGACTGCGTGATGCCGACCCGCAACGCGCGCAACGGCTGGCTCTTCACCCGCTTCGGCGACGTGAAGATCCGCAACGCGACGCACAAGAATTCGCTGAAGCCGCTCGACGCGAGCTGCACGTGCTACACGTGCCAGAATTTCTCGCGCGGCTACCTGCATCACCTGCACCGGGTCGGCGAAATCCTCGGCGCGCAGCTCAACACGATCCACAACCTGCACTACTACCTGCAGCTGATGAGCGAGATCCGCGAAGCGATCGAGACCCACACGTTCGACGCGTTCCGGCAGCGCTTCGCGGAGGATCGCGCGAGAGGAGTCGACTGACTGGCCGGCGGGCGGCCCCTGTAGGACACGACCTGAAAGAAAACGATATCCAATAGGACACGCACTAAAAAACCCGGCCCGCCCGCCGAACCGAGCCATCAAACATTACAATTGCCTTTCCAAGCAAGCCGCAACGGTATCGGTTCGCGCTTTAACAGCTTGATCCGAAAGCGCATTTGCCGCGCCGTTTGCGCATGGGGCCGGTGGTAGAATAACCGGCTTATTTTTCGATCTTCCCCTACGGAGAGACCAACGTGCCGTTCATTTCCAATGCCTTCGCGCAAGGTGCCGGTGGCGCCGAATCGAGCCTGATGAGCTTCCTGCCGCTCATCCTGATGTTCGCGGTGCTGTACTTCATCATGATCCGTCCGCAGATGAAGCGCCAGAAGGAACACCGCAACATGCTCGCGGCCATGGCGAAGGGCGACGAAGTCGTCACGAGCGGCGGCCTCGTCGGCAAGGTGACGAAGGTCACCGAAGGCTACATCGGCGTCGAAATCGCCGAAGGCACCGAAATCACCGTGCAGAAGGCTGCCGTCACGACCATTCTGCCGAAGGGCACGATCAAGTCGCTGTAAGGCTTATACCGAGCGTCCGGCTCCCCGCGCCGTGCCCGCCTGAGAGCGCGGGCCGCCGCGGCGCCGGACGCGACGCTTTCACGCCAACCACCCGTTCGGCCCCCTCATGAATCGTTATCCACTCTGGAAATATGTCGTGATGGTCGTGGCGCTCGCCATCGGCCTTCTGTACACATTGCCCAACTTCTTCGGCGAAGCGCCGGCGGTGCAGGTGTCGAGCGGCAAGGCCACGGTCAAGCTCGACTCGGCCACGCTGACCCAGGTCGAATCGGCGCTCGCGTCCGCGCAGATCACGCCGGACGACGTCACCTTCGAGAACACGGCGACCAACGCGAACATCCGCGTGCGCCTGAAGGACACCGATACGCAGCTGCGCGTCAAGGACCTGCTGCAGAAGTCGCTGAACGCCGACCCGAACGATCCGCAGTACGTCGTCGCACTGAACCTGCAGAGCGCGTCGCCGCGCTGGCTGACCGCACTGCACGCGCTGCCGATGTATCTCGGCCTCGACCTGCGCGGCGGTGTGCACTTCCTGCTCCAGGTCGACATGACGGGCGCGCTCACGAAGAAGCTCGACTCCGACGCGTCCGACGCGCGCACGCTGCTGCGCGACAAGAACATCCGCGACGGCGGCGTGAGCCGCGTCGAGCAGTCCGTGGTCGTCAACTTCAGCGATGCGCAGACGGCGGAAGACGCCCGCAAGGTGCTCGCCGCGTCGATCACCGAGCTGCAATGGGCGACGCAGGCCGGCGGCGGCGGCACGCAAGTGGTCGGCACGTTCACGCCGGCCGTGCAGAAGTCCGTCGAGGACGCCGCGCTCAAGCAGAACCTGACCACCCTCCACAACCGCGTGAACGAGCTCGGCGTGTCCGAGCCGATCCTGCAGCAGCAAGGCAGCGACCGTATCGTCGTCGAACTGCCGGGCGTGCAGGACACCGCGAAGGCGAAGGACATCATCGGCCGCACCGCGACGCTCGAGGCGCGCCTCGCCGACCCGATCAACACGCACCCGAACCCGAACGACCCCGTGCCGCCGGGCGAGGAACTCTTCACGCAGGGCAACCAGGCGCCCGTGCTGCTGAAGAAGGACGTGATCTTCACCGGCGACCGCATCATCGACGCGTCGGCCGGCTTCGACGATCACCAGCGTCCGTCGGTCAACATTCGCCTCGATTCGGCGGGCGGCCGCGCGGTGCGCGCGGTGTCGCGCGAGAACATCGGCAAGCCGATGGCGATGGTGCTGTTCGAGAAGGGCAAGGGCGAAGTGCTGACGGTCGCGACGATCCAGTCCGAACTCGGCGACCGCTTCCAGATCACGGGCCAGCCGACGCCGCAGGCCGCGGCCGACCTCGCGCTGCTGCTGCGCGCCGGTTCGCTCGCCGCGCCGATGGACATCATCGAGGAACGCACGATCGGCCCGAGCCTCGGCGCCGACAACATCAAGATGGGCATCCACTCGGTGATCTGGGGCTTCTGCGCGATCGCCGTGTTCATGGTCGCGTACTACATGCTGTTCGGCGTGGTGTCGGTGATCGGCCTGTCGGTGAACCTGTTGCTGCTCGTCGCCGTGCTGTCGCTGATGCAGGCGACGCTGACGCTGCCGGGCATCGCGGCCATCGCGCTCGCGCTCGGCATGGCGATCGACTCGAACGTGCTGATCAACGAGCGCGTGCGCGAGGAGCTGCGCGCCGGCCAGCCGCCGCAGCTCGCGATCCAGGCCGGCTACGCCCATGCATGGGCGACGATTCTCGACTCGAACGTCACGACGCTGATTGCCGGCCTCGCGCTGCTCGCGTTCGGCTCGGGCCCGGTTCGCGCGTTCGCGATCGTGCACTGCCTCGGCATCCTGACGTCGATGTTCTCCGCGGTGTTCTTCTCGCGCGGGATCGTCAACCTCTGGTACGGCGGCCGCAAGAAGCTGAAGTCGCTCGCGATCGGCCAGGTGTGGAAGCCGGAAGGCGCCGCGGCCGGTGCCGCCGACGCATCGTTCGACGCGGCCGACGAATCGACCGACACGGCCCGCGCCGCGAAGCTCGCCGCCCCGGCAAAGGGCAACGCACCGCGCACCGGCAAGCCGCAGTTGCGCAACCGCGCGCAGCAACGCGTGTCGCCGAAGAAACCGGGCTCGACCCAATAAGGCCCCGGAGACGAAGCCATGGAATTTTTCCGCATCCGTAAAGACATTCCGTTCATGCGGCACGCGCTGGTGTTCAACGTGATCTCGCTGGTCACGTTCCTCGCCGCCGTGTTCTTCCTGTTCCACCGCGGGCTGCACCTGTCCGTCGAATTCACCGGCGGCACGGTGATCGAGGTTCAGTACCAGCAGGCCGCGCAGCTGGAACCCGTGCGCGCGACGCTCGGCAAGCTCGGCTATGCCGATGCGCAGGTGCAGAACTTCGGCACGTCGCGCAACGTGCTGATCCGCCTGCAACTGAAGGAAGGCCTCACGTCCGCGCAGCAGAGCGACCAGGTGATGGGCGCGCTGAAGGCGCAGAGCCCGGACGTGACGCTGCAGCGCGTCGAGTTCGTCGGCCCGCAAGTCGGCCGCGAGCTCGCGACCGACGGTCTGCTCGCGCTCGCGTGCGTCGTGATCGGCATCGTGATCTACCTGTCGTTCCGCTTCGAATGGAAGTACGCGGTGGCCGGCATCATCGCCAACCTGCACGACGTCGTGATCATTCTCGGCTTCTTCGCGTTCTTCCAGTGGGAGTTCTCGCTGGCGGTGCTCGCGGCGATCCTCGCGGTGCTCGGCTACTCGGTCAACGAGTCGGTCGTCATCTTCGACCGGATCCGCGAAACGTTCCGCCGCGAACGCAAGATGAGCGTGCAGGAAGTGATCAACCACGCGATCACGACCACGATGTCGCGCACGATCATCACGCACACGTCGACGGAAATGATGGTGCTGTCGATGTTCTTCTTCGGCGGCCCGACGCTGCACTACTTCGCGCTCGCGCTGACGGTCGGCATCATGTTCGGCATCTACTCGTCGGTGTTCGTCGCGGGCTCGCTCGCGATGTGGCTCGGCATCAAGCGCGAAGACCTGATCAAGGAAAAGAAGGCCGCGCACGATCCGGACGATCCGAACGCCGGCGCGCAGGTTTGAGCGCCACGCCGTTTCGGCTTCGAAAAACCGGCCCGTTTGGGCCGGTTTTTTTTATGTGCGGGGCCACCGCGGTACGGCAGGCGGCCGGCGCGGTCGCGAGGGTCGGCTACAATCGTCACCGCCCTGCCCCGTCGCGTGCCGGTTGCCTTCGCGCACCCGACACGCGCCTCGCCACCCTTCCGAACGTGCGGTCCCGATGATGCCTCCCATGCGTGTCGTTCGTCGCCTCGCCGTCTGCGCAGCCGTCGCGACCGCGTGCCCGTATGCGCCGCTCGCCGGTGCGCAACCGGAATCCGCACCACCCGCCGCTTCACCCTCCGCCGCTTCGCTGCCTGCCGCTTCACCCGCCGCCGCCCCGGCGCCCGCCGCCCAACCGCCGTCGCCCTGCCCGCCCGACTGGGAGCCGCAGCTCTGCGAACTGAAAGCGGCGGTCGAAGTGCTGAAGAAACAGCACCTGACCGACGTCGATATCGGCGCGCTGCTCGACGCCGCGACCCACGAAGGCATCAAGACGCTGCCGTACGCACGCTTCTTCAACGCGAAGGAAGAGCAGGAACGGCGCGACGACGAACGGCGCGCGCGCGACGGCACGCCGGGCATCGGCATCGTGTTCGAGACGCGGCCCGACGGGCTGCACATCATCGACGTGATTCCCGATGCGCCGGCCGAAAAAGCCGGCGTGCGGCCCGACGATCTCGTCGTCGCGATGAACGACCGAAGCGTCGTCGGCATCGACGGCAGCGAGTTGATGAAGCTCGCGAAGGGCGACGCGGGCGTGCCGCTGAAGCTCACCGTGCAGCGCGGCCCGAAGCATGCGGTGCTGAGCTTCGCGCCCGTGCGCACGATCGTCAAACCGCATCCGGCGACCGCGAAGCGGCTCGACGGCGACATCCTCTACACGCGGCTGTCGAGCTTTCCGGAGCCGGCGGTCGGCGACTATATCGACGCGGTGCAGGCCGCGCGCCGCACGGGACCGCCGCCGAAGGGCGTCATCCTCGACCTGCGCATCAACGGCGGCGGCGCGCTCAATGCGGCGATCGGCATCACCGCGCTGTTCGCGGGACGCGACCGCACCGCGATGGTGACGGTCGAGCGCGGCGACACGCACCGCCGCCGCTACACGACCAACTGGCCCGACTACCAACTGCCCGTCATGCACGGGCAGGACCCGCTCGCGCCGCTGCAGGCCGACGACTGGTGGCGCACGGTGCCGCTCGTGGTGCTGGTCGACGGGCAGAGCGCGTCGGCGGCCGAAGCGACCGCGGCCGCGCTGAAGGATCTCGGCCGCGCGAAACTGCTCGGCATGCCGACCTACGGGAAAGGGCTCGCGCAAACGGGCGTCGACCTGATCGACGGCACGCGTCTCAATTTCACGTTCGCGCGCAACCTCCGGCCGAACGGCTGCCCGATGGACGGCTATGGCGTCGTGCCGGACTGGCTCGTGCCGCCGCGCGTCGATTCGGACGTCGACGGCGTGCTGCTGTGGTACCGGGAAGTCGATCTTCCGCGCGCACCGTACGCGGACCGCCAGGCGCCCGATCCGTTCGCGAAGGTGCGCAAGGAGCGGCAGAAGCTGCGCGAGCGGCGCGCATTCGCGAAGATCGATACGGCGAGGAGCGCGGCGCTGCCGCAGCGCGCGTTCGGCACGGCCGCGGACTGGCAGCTCCGACAGGCGCTCGCCGCGCTCGCGGGGGGCCCGGTCCGGAGCGTCGACGCGCCGCCGCAACTGATGCCGGCGCAACCGGTGTGCGAGCGCGGCGGCAACTGACGCGCCGTCCGCCCCTTTCAGCGAAACCCGAACCGCCGCCGCAGCACGACCAGCGCCGCGAGGCTCAACACGGCCGCGAACATCAGGTAGAAGCTCGGCGCGGTCTTCATCCCGGTCTCGCGGATCAGCCACGCGATGATGAACGGCCCGAAGCCGCCGAAGATCGTCACCGCGACGTTATACGCGAGCGACATCCCGGTCGTGCGCGTCTGCACCGGAAACACCTCGGACAACAGCCCCGGCAGCGCCGCGAAGTAGCCGGTCATCAGGAACGCGAGCAGCACCTGCAGCGCGATCAGCGTGCCGAAGCCCGGATGCGCGACGAGATACGCGAACGCCGGATAGATCAGCACGAGGATGCCGACGGCCGGCGCGATCATCACGCGCACGCGCCCGTAGCGATCCGACCAGTGGCCGACGAGCGGCGCGAACGCCATCTGGATCACGCCGACGACGAGAATCGCCGCGAATGCGGCGGACGGCGCGAGGCCGAGCTGCTTCACGCCGTAGGTCGGCATGAACAGCACGAGATAGGTCGCGACGGTGCCGAGCACGACCACGCCCATTGCCGCGACGAGGCGCGCCTTGTGCGACGCGAACGTATCGCACAGCGGGTTCGCGGTGCCTTCGGCCGCGAGGAATTCGGGCGTCTCGTCGACCTTGGTGCGGATGTAGTACGCGACCGGCCCGAGCAGCAGCCCGAAGAAGAACGGCACGCGCCAGCCCCACGACGCCATCTGCGCGGCCGACAGCTGCGCGTTCAGCACGGTGCCGAAGCCGGCGGCGAGCAGCGTCGTGAGCCCCTGGCTCGCGACCTGCCAGCTCGCGAAGAAGCCGCGCCGGCCCGGCACGTGCTCGGCGAGGAACGCGGTCGCGCTGCCGAACTCGCCGCCTGCCGAAAAGCCCTGCATCAGCCGCGCGGCGACGAGGATCACCGGCGCGGCGACGCCGATCGTCTCGTAGGTCGGCAACACCGCGATGATCAGCGTGCCGGCCATCATCAGCAGGATCGACAGCGTGAGCGCGGCCTTGCGGCCTGCGCGGTCGGCATAGGCGCCCAGCACGATCGCGCCGAGCGGCCGCATGAAGAACGACACGCCGAACGTGCCGAGCGTGAGCAGCAGCGACACGGTGTCGTTGCCGGCGGGGAAGAACAGCTTCGAGATCGTCACCGCGAAAAAACCGTAGACGACGAGATCGAACCACTCGAGCGCGTTGCCGATCGACGCGGCGATCACCGCGCGCCAGACGCGCGGCGACGAGGCAATGGAACGGGACTGCGTGACGGCATGCATCGGCGATCTCCTTGTCGTTGTACGTTCTGTTCGAGGCGGCCGCCGTCGCGCCGTCGGCCTGCCGGCGCCGCATGGCCGCATGGCCGCATGCTGCGCTCGGGCGATTATAGGCGCGCAAAAAAAACCGCCGCGCCCCGGTCACGGGAGCGCGGCGGTTTGCCCGCAGGGGCCGGCACGATGGCCGGCCCGGCCGGAGCGTCTTACTGCTGCTTGACCGCTTCGGCCGTGATCAGCAGCTTCGTCTTCATCTTGAAGCCGTACTGCTTGCCGTAGTCGAGACCGAAATCGTCGCGGCTGAATTCGCCGACCGCGTCGACGCCGCACACTTCACGCTTGAGCATCGGGTGCGGCATGCACTTGAACGAATCGATCTTCAGCGTGAGCGGCTTCGTGACGCCGTGCAGCGTCAGATTGCCGACCACCGACACCGGCTTGTCGCCGTCGAACTTGATCGTGCCCTTGTAGTTCGCCTGCGGGAACTTCGCGACGTCGAAGAACTCGGGCGTCTGCAGGTGCTCGTCGAGCTTCGCGCTGCCCGTGTGAATCGACGCGATGTCGGTCGTCACGTCGACCGTGCCGGTCTTCGCCGCGCGATCGAGCGTCACGGTGCCGCTCGACTTGTCGAACTTGCCGCGCCAGACCGACAGGCCGCCGAAGTGGTCGGCCTCGAAGCTCGGGTACGTATGGCTCGGGTCGAACTGGTAGGTCGCGCTTTCGGCGAAGGCCGAGAACGACAGCGAAGCGGCCAGCGCGCCGGCGGCGATGATCAGATGCTTTTTCAAACTTTTTCTCCTGGAAACGGCGCCGCGCCCTCGCGCGGCATACAGTTGAGGCGGCAACCTGCCGCTTACTTCGTGGCGACGAGATGGAACTTGATCTGCACTTCGTCCGCGACGATCGACGTGTCCTTCCACTCGCCGGTGCCGACGTTGAAGGCCGAGCGCTTGATCGGCAGCACGCCGTCGAACGTCTGCGTCGCGCCGTTTTGCGCGACCGTGACGGGCACCGTGACGGTCTCGGTCTTGCCCTTGATCGTCAGCTTGCCGGTCACGTTGTACTTGTTGCCGCCGGCCGGCGCGATCGCCGACGACACGAACGTCGCCTGCGGATAGGCCTTCGCGTCGAACCAGTCCTTGCCGGCGACCTGGTCGTTGTACATCTTGTCGCCGAGGTCGAAGCTCGCGACGTCGACCGTCATTTGCGCGCTGCCCTGCGCGGCCTTCGCCGGGTCGAACTTCACCTGCGCGGAAAACTTCTTGAACGCGCCTTCGGTCGGCACGTTCATCTGCTTCGACACGGCGGACACCTTGCTCTTCGCGAGATCGACGTCGGCATGCGCCGCGCCCGACGCGACAAACGCCGCCGCGGCGAACACGGTCAGCATGGAGCGGGAGAAAGACACTTTCATGGGATCCTTCATTTGGCAAAGGGAAGCATGCGCGACAACAGGCCGTCGCGGTCCAACAACTGATGCTTGAGCGCCGCGAGCACGTGCATCGCGACGAGCGCAAGCAGAATGTAATTCAAAGACACGTGCAGCGTCTTGAAGGTTTCCTTGAGCGCCGGATCGGGGTCGATCAGGCGCGGCAGCGGCACGATGCCGAGATAGACGACCGGGATGTTCGACGCCGAGCTGTACAGGTAGCCCGTCGCCGGAATCACGATCATCAGCACGTACAGCAGCATGTGCACGCCGTGCGACGCCGCGCGCTGCCACGCCGGCGTGTCGCCCGGCAGCGGCGGCGGCACGTGGGTCGCACGCCAGAGCACGCGCACGACGGCGAGCGCGAACACCGTCACGCCGATCCACTTGTGCCACGAGAAGTACTTCAGCTTGGTCGGCGTGAAGCCGGGGATGTCCGTCATCACCCAGCCGAGCGCGAAGCCGCAGACGATCAACAGCGCGATCAGCCAGTGCAGGGCGATCGCGGTAGGCGCGTAGCGTGCCGGCGCGGCCGGCGGCGATTTCGATGCCATCTTGGGTTCCTCAGTTCAGCGAACGGCTGCGCCGGTAAATTCGGCCGACGCATGTCGAGGGCGCCATGCTACCGCAACCTTTTGACGCGCGCGGACTCTGAGGACAGGCGCGCCAGTCGGCTGACGGCTTCCCGTCATGTTACCGACCGGTCACGCAACGCACGATCCTTGACCCATCGAAAAAGCCCTTTTGGTAAGATTGGCGCGGGTTCCGGCCCCGTCGACGCGTTCCCCCGGCCGTCGCAACACCGCCTTTTCCATGCAACGATACGACCTGATTGCCTGCCACGAATGCGACGCACTGTTGCATAAACCGCGCCTGAGCGGCCGCGAGATCGCACGCTGTCCGCGCTGCGACGCGCTGCTCTATCGCAACAGCACCACGCAGATCGAGCGCATCACCGCGCTCGCGGTCGCGGCGCTCGTCACGTTCGTCATCGCGCAGGCGTTCCCGATCCTCGAAATGGACCTGAACGGCACACGCGTGCAGACGACGCTGATCGGCGCGATCGATGCGCTGTGGCATCAGGACATGGCGATCGTCGGCGTGATGGTGTTCTGTTCGACCGTGCTGTTCCCGCTCGTCGAGATGGCCGCGCTCCTTTACGTGCTGCTGCCGATCCGGCGCGGCATCGTGCCGCCCGGCCTCAACCTCGTGCTGCGCACGATCCAGCTCGTGCGGCCGTGGGGGATGATCGAGGTGTTCATGCTCGGCATCGTGGTCACGATCGTGAAGATGGTGAGCCTCGCACGCGTCGTGCCCGACGCGGCGCTGTTCGCGTTCGGCGCGCTCACGCTGATGACCGCCGTCGTGTTGATGTTCGACCCGCGCACGGTATGGGACATCGCCGACGACCTGCGCGCCGGCCGCGCGCCCGAGCGGCCCGACTCGGCCGCGCCGCTGCCGGACGCGCCGCGCCGATGACGCAGCCCACGCCTACCGCCGCCCGCGAGGGCTACGCCAGTTGCCACGCGTGCGGGCTCGTGCAGACGATCGACCGGCCGCACGCGCATTGCGCGCGCTGCGGCAGCGCGCTTCACGTGCGCACGCCGAACAGCGTCATGCGCACGTGGGCGCTGCTGCTCGCGGCCGCGATCCTCTACATTCCGGCGAACCTGCTGCCGATCATGCGGACGTCGTCGATCGTCGGGTCGCAGCAGGACACGATCATGAGCGGCGTCATCTATTTCTGGACGTCCGGCGACTGGCCGCTCGCCGTGGTCGTGTTCGTCGCGAGCATTCTCGTGCCGATGCTCAAGCTCGCCGTCCTGACGATCCTCGTCACCAGCGCGCAGCGTCGCGCCGCCTGGCGGCCGCTGCAGCGCACGCGCCTCTATCGGATCGTCGAGCGCATCGGCCGCTGGTCGATGCTCGACATCTTCGTCGTGACGCTGACCGTCGCGCTCGTCCATTTCCGTTCGCTCGCCGTCATCACGGCCGGCCCCGGCGCACTCGCGTTCGGCTCGGTCGTGATCCTGACGATGCTCGCGTCGATGCAGTTCGATCCCCGCCTGATCTGGGATCCAGTCGAAACCTCAGGGAATCACCATGAATAGTCCACAAGGCCCGCAGCACGACGCGCCCCGGCCGCCCGATCCGGCGATCTCGACGAAAAGCGGCTGGCTGCCGTCGCTCGTCTGGCTCGTGCCGCTGATCGCCGCGCTGATCGGCATCGGCCTCGTGATCAAGTCCGTGCGCGAGCGCGGCCCGGAAATCACGATCAGCTTCCACAGCGCCGAAGGGCTCGAGCCGGGCAAGACCCAGGTCAAGTACAAGGACGTCGAGATCGGCATGGTCAAGACGATCAAGCTGTCGAAGGACCTGTCGCGCGTGCTGGTGCAGGTGCAGCTCAAGAAGGAAGCCGAGGACTTCGCGGTCCAGGGCTCGCGCTTCTGGATCGTGCGCCCGCGCGTGGGCGCGACCGGCGTGTCGGGGCTCGGCACGCTGCTGTCCGGTGCGTACATCGGCGTCGACGCCGGTCACGGGCAGGACACGCTGACCGACTTCACCGGCCTCGAGACGCCGCCCGCCGTCACGGGCGACCAGAAAGGCACGCAGTACGTGCTGCGCGGCGATTCGCTCGGCTCGGTCGACATCGGCTCGCCGGTCTACTACCGCCGCGTCCAGGTCGGCCAGGTGGTCGGCTTCTCGCTCGACAAGGACGGCACGGGCGTCACGTTCAACGTGTTCGTCAATGCGCCGTACGACCAGTACGTCGGCATGAACTCGCGCTGGTGGCAGGCGAGCGGCGTCGATCTGCGGCTCGACTCGAGCGGCCTGAAGCTGAACACGCAGTCGCTCGCGACGGTGATCCTCGGCGGCATCGCGTTCCAGACGCCGCCGAACCAGGGCAGCGGCACGACCGCGCCGAACAACACGACGTTCCGTCTCGGCTCCGACGAGGGCGACGCGATGCGCGACCCGGACGGCCAGCCGCTGCAGGTCGTGATGAACTTCAACCAGTCGCTGCGCGGGCTCGCCGTCGGCGCGCCGGTCGACTTCCGCGGCATCGTGCTCGGCGAAGTGACGAACATCGGCATCGACTTCGATCCGAAGACGAAGAACTTCCTGATGCCGGTGACGATGAACGTGTATCCGGAACGCCTCGGCCGCCGCTTCCGCGAGACGATCGAGAGCAAGGGCGAACCGGCGCGTCGCGAAATCGTCGAGCGGCTCGTCCAGCACGGGCTGCGCGGCCAGCTGCGCACCGGCAACCTGCTGACGAGCCAGTTGTACGTCGCGCTCGACTTCTTCCCGAAGGCGCCGGCCGTGAAGATCGACACGGCCCGCCAGCCGCTCGAGCTGCCGACCGTGCCGAATACGCTCGACGAGCTGCAGTTGCAGGTCGCCGACATCGCGAAGAAGCTCGACAAGGTACCGTTCGACCAGATCGGCGCGAACCTGAACAGCGCGCTCGCGAACGCCGACAAGCTGTTCAAGCAGCTCGACACGCAGGTCGCGCCGGAAGCGCGCGACACGCTGTCGGCCGCGAAGCAGACCTTCTCGACCGCCGAGGCGACGCTGCAGCAGGATTCGCCGCTGCAGTCCGACGTGCGCGGCGCGCTGAAGGAACTCACGCGCACGCTGCAATCGCTGAACGCGCTCGCCGACTATCTGGAGCGCCACCCCGAATCGCTGCTCAAGGGCAAGCCAGGAGATAAACCATGACGACACGCGTGAACGGTTTCGCGAGCAGCGCGGCGGCAGTCTTCGCCGCACTCGCGCTCGCCGCGTGCAGCTCGCCGCCCGCGCGGTTCTACACGCTCAGCCCGGCCGACGCCGCGGCGCCGCTGCGCACCGCGCCGGCCAACCCGGCGTTCCTGATCGAGGTGCCGTCGGTCGGCGTGCCGGAGCAGGTCGCGAGGAACCAGTTGGTCGTGCAGAAGAACGCCGCGCAGGTCGACGTGCTCGAGCAGGAACGCTGGGCGTCGCCGCCCGCCGACGAGATCCGCCGCGCGCTGTCGGACGATCTCGCCGCTCGGCTCGGCACGATCGACGTCGCGAATTCCGCCTATCCGGCCGGCGTGCCCGTGTACCGCATCAGCGTGAACGTGCAGCGCTTCGAGTCGTGGCCCGGCAAGCGGGCCGCGATCGACGCCGTGTGGAGCGTGCGCTCGCTCGCCACGCAGGCCGTGATGACCTGCCGTACGAGCGTCGCCGAACCGGTCGCCGACGGCTACGACGCACTCGTCGCCGGCCACCGGCGCGCGCTCGACGCGATTGCCACGCAGGCCGCGGACGGCGTGCGCGCGATGGCCGCCCGCCGCGGCGCGCCGGCCGCGCCCGCCGCCGGCGGCAAGACGACGGCCGCGCCGGTCGTGCCGTGCCCGGCCAACCCGACGTCCGGTGGCGACGCCGGCGCGACGGGTAAGTCCGGCGCATAAGCGAACGCCGACGGCGCGCAGGCGAACGTTCGGCACGGCGTTCGCCCGCGCGGTGTCGAACGGCGCGGCGCGACCGGCCGCGCGCACCGCCCGTCGGAGGCTGCACGCCGCCGGCCTCGCGCACCGCCTTCATCGGCCGAACGGCCCTTTACATTCTTTGTCAAAGCCGCCGGAACCCGCGCCATGCAACGCGGTCGGCTTGCGTTTTCCGGCCCGATTGACGATCCTACGCACTTTCGGGCTCGCGCCGTTCGTCATGCGCACCAGCCAGCGGCGCCGAGCCGCGTTCGGCCCGGCCGCCGTGCCTCCCGGCGCTGCGCGCGGTCGGCGTGCACCACAGCGGGGCAGCCGCATCGCGGGTCGCCGCGCCCCGTCCGGCGCCGGCCCCGTCTCACCCGTTCTCCCGGCGCCGCGCCGTTTCCCCGGCCGGCATCCCGAACCCGCCCGTCCCGGGCTTTCGCTATTCCGTTTATGTTTCGTTCCCTGACGACCCTGATCAAGAAGTGGCGCGCGTCGCGCAATGCCGGTCACCAGCTCGATGCGCTGCTCGCGCATGCCGACGCCGACGCGTCGTACGCCGAGCGCAGCGAATGGCTGATCGAGCTCGCGCACTGGCTGCGCCGCAACGGCACGGTGCAGGACACGCCGGCCGAGCGCAACGCCGACACGCGCGCGTATCCGGCGCATGCGCGGCTGCGCTACCTGTTCCACGTGCTCGATCGCAACCCCGCGTGGAAAGCGCACGCCGCGCGCATCCTGCGCGGCATCCTGCGCGAGTGCGACGGCATCTCGCTGCTGTGCGACGCCGGCATGCCCGTGCATTCGGGCTTCTTCGGCGCGCTGTTCGAGCGGATCGATTCGTCGCTGATCCCGCCTGCGCCGAACCGCCGCGAGCTGTCGGCGCTGTTCACGCTGATGTTCCCGACGCCCGAGGACGCGAAATGGATCGACGCGCTGCCCGACGATCTGCTCGCGCGCCTCGCCGAGCTGCTCTCGTTCGACGTCACCGACGAAGAGCGCCACGAGCCCGGCTCGTTCTCGCGCGACCTGCTGGCCGCGCTGCACAACCTGACCTGCCAGATCAGCTCGACCGGCCTGTCGCAGACGGTGCGCAGCCGGCTGTCCGACGACGATGCGCGCAAGCCGCTCGAATCGCAGCCGTTCTACCGCCTCACGCGCGCGATGCTCGCGGTCGAGACCGCGCACGCGGCCGTCGAGGACGGCGGCGACCCGAGCAAGCTGCTGCACGAGGTGAACTACCTGCGCGTGCTGCTCGACGAATGCCGGATCGCCGTCGACAACGTGTTCGCGCACCTGTACCGCAACGGCGTGTCGGTCGACATCGTGTTCCAGGTCGAGCGGATGCGCATGCGCATCCTGCGCGCGGAAATGCTGCTCAACGCATGGATGGCGCGCGACGACCTGCACGGCATGGCGCACCTGACCGCCGAGCTCGTCGACGCGAACCAGAGCAGCCAGAGCGTCGCGCACCTCGTGCGCAGCAACTTCTCGCTGTTCGCGCGCAAGCTCGTCGAGACCAACGCGGACACCGGCGAGCACTACATCTCGCGCGGCCGGGCCGAGTATCTGAAGATGCTGCGGATGGCGGCCGGCGGCGGCCTCGTCACGGTCGCGACCGTGTGCGTGAAGTTCGCGATCACGGGTGCGCACCTGCAGTCGATGCTCGAAGGGCTGCTGGCGGGCATCAACTACGCGGCCAGCTTCATGCTGATGCACTTCCTGCATTTCACGCTCGCGACCAAGCAGCCCGCAATGACCGCGCCGACGCTCGCGCGCGAACTCGACGACACCGGTCACGAGGAAGGCGTGAAGGCGTTCGTCGCGTCGGTGATCGCACTGATCCGCACGCAGGCGGCCGCGATTTCCGGGAACGTGGTCGTCGTGCTGCCCGTGTGCCTGCTCGTGCAGCTGTTCGCGGCCAACGTCACGCATACGAACCTGATCTCGCCGGAGAAGGCGCACGCGACGCTGCATTCGTTCTCGCTGCTCGGCCCGACGCCGTTCTATGCGGCGCTCACGGGCGTGCTGCTGTGGGCGTCGAGCCTGCTCGCGGGCTGGGCCGACAACTGGTTCGTGCTGCACCGCGTCGGCGACGCGCTCGCGTACAACCGTCGGCTGCGCCTGACGCTCGGCGCGGCCGGCGCCGCGAAGCTCGCGCATTTCTGCCGGTCGAACGTCGCCGGCGTGGTCGCGAACGTCGGCCTCGGCCTGATGCTCGGCCTCGTCCCGGCGATCGTCACCGTGTTCATGTTCCCGTTCGAGGTGCGGCACGTGACGCTGTCGGCCGGCTCGATCGGGGTCGCGCTCGGCGTGCTGGGCAAGGATGCGCTCCGCACGCCCGAACTGTGGTGGGCCGGCGCCGGCGTGCTCAGCATGGCCTTCCTAAACGTGCTCGTGAGCTTCGCACTCGCGTTCACGATGGCCGTGCGCTCGCGCAGCCTGCGCCCGACCAAGGTGCGCGCGCTCGTCGCCGCGATCGTCCGCACGGTGCTCGCGAAGCCGTCCGCGCTGTTCTGGCCGGCGGGCAACCCGGCCGCGCGCGCCGGCCAGCCGGGCGCACACTGACCGGCGGCGGGGGCGGCCGGGAGGTGGAGCGGCGGCGCCCCGCCGCCCTCCCGGCACGCGCGAGCGGCCGCCGCGCCGGCGTCGCCGCACCGAAACGCCGGCCCCGGTCGGCCGCGCCGCGTACAATAGTGGACTTTTGCACGTCCTCACCCGCCTTATGTCCTCGCCCACCCTGTTCGAATTCTTCGCCCCCTGCCCGCGCGGCCTCGAAGCGGCGCTTGCCGCCGAGCTGGCCGAAATCGCCGGCCGCCACCTGAACGGCGCGCCGTTCACCGCGGGCGCGCAGGTGCCGGGCGGCGTCCATTTCAGCGGCGGTTGGGCCGCCGGCATGGCCGCGAACCTCCATTCGCGGATCGCGAGCCGAATCCTGCTGAAGATCGCGCACCGCGCGTACCGCAACGAGCAGGACGTCTATGCGCTCGCGCTCGAGCAACCGTGGGAACGCTGGTTCGCGGCCACGCAGACGCTGCGTGTCGACATCACCGCGATCAAGTCGCCGCTGAAGAGCCTCGAATTCGCGACGTTGCGCGTGAAGGACGCGATCTGCGACCGGATGCGCGACAAGACCGGCGCGCGCCCGAGCATCGACACCGGTGCGCCGGACGTGCGCGTGTTCGCGTTCCTGACGGCGGGCGAATGCACGCTGTACCTCGACACGTCGGGCGAGCCGCTGTTCAAGCGCGGCTGGCGCCTCGACAAGGGCGCGGCGCCGCTGCGCGAGAACCTCGCGGCCGGCAT
Source organism: Burkholderia sp. MSMB2157WGS (assembly GCF_001532755.1). Lineage (NCBI taxonomy): Bacteria > Pseudomonadati > Pseudomonadota > Betaproteobacteria > Burkholderiales > Burkholderiaceae > Burkholderia > Burkholderia sp. MSMB2157WGS. The sequence goes on from NZ_LPJG01000011.1 coordinate 701,318, forward strand.
CCTGCGCCTGACCGGCTGGACGCCCGGCACCGCGCTGTACGACCCGATGTGCGGCAGCGGTACGTTCCTCGCGGAAGCCGCGCAGATCGCGCTCGGCGTGGCGCCCGGCGTCGAGCGCCGGTTCGGCTTCGAAAAGCTCAAGCAGTACGACATCACCGCGTGGCAGGGGCTGAAGGTCCCGGCGCTCGACGCGAAGCGCGCGGCGCGGGCCAGGCGCGGCGACGCGCTCGGCGTGTACGGCAGCGACATCTCCGGCGACATGCTCGAGAAGGCGCGCGCGAACCTCGAGCGCGCGGGCGTGCCGTCGGTGTGGCTCAAGCAGGTCGATGCGCGCGGGATGACGCCGCCGTGCGACGGGCCGGGCATCCTCCTCGCGAATCCGCCGTACGGCGAGCGGATCGAAGTGCGCGGCCGCAGCGCGCGCGGCGAGGTGCGCGAAACCGGCCGCAACCGCGGCAACGACGACGCATTCCGTCGCACGCACACCGACGCGCCGGACAGCGAGTTCTTCAACGCGCTCGGCGATGCGCTGAAGCAGCGCTTCACGGGCTGGCAGGCGTTCCTGCTGACGTCCGACCGTTCGCTGCCGGGCCAGTTGCGCCTGCGCGAATCGGCCAAGACGCCGCTGTTCAACGGCGCGCTCGAATGCCGGCTGTTCCGCTTCGACCTGATCGCCGGCAGCGTGAAGGCACGCGCGGCCGCGCCGGAGGGCGACGCGTAAGCCATCCGTGCGCTTGCGCAAGCCACGACGTGCAGGGGCCGCCATCGCGGCCCCTGTGCTTTTCCGCTGCCGGTCAATGCTTCGACTGCGACCAGCGCGCCATCGTAAACGGCAGTGCATGCCCCGTCTCGAGCAGCGTCTTCAGGCTCGACAGCACGACCGGCCAGCCGCCGCGAATCCCGCGGTCCATCTCCGAACCGGGCACCAGCCCGTCGTGCGTGACGGTCAGCTTCACGACGCCCTCGTGCGGCTCGACCAGATAGGTCACGCGCGATTCCTCGCCCTCCCCCGACGGCGTGCGCCACGTGACGACCAGCCGGCGCGGCGGATCGTTCTCGACCACTTCGCCGACGATGTCGACCCGCGACGGATCGTCGTAGTCCTGATGTTCCCACCGCGAACCCGGCCGCCAGTCGGGCGACGCGTTGCGATGCCGCACCCAGTAGTCCTTCGTCAGCTCGGCATTGGTCAGCGCGTCGAACACGCGCTCGGGCGTGGCCGCGATGAAGGTCACGTACACGAAATCGGGATTACCCATCGTCGTCTCCCGTGTCGCGGGGCGCTTCCAGCCCCCGCTTGAGGTCCGCCAGCGCCTGCAGGCGCTGACGCTCGAACTTGCCGATCCAGCGTTGCGCGATGTCATGGATCGGCACCGGATTCAGGTAATGCAGCTTCTCCCGGCCGCGCCACGTCGTCGCGACGAGGTTCGCGGCCTCGAGCAGCGCGAGATGCTTGCTCACGGCCTGCCGGCTCATCGCGAGCCCGTCGCACAGCTCGGACACGGTCTGGCCGTTTTTTGCGTACAGCAGATCGAGCAACCGACGGCGCGTGGCGTCGGCCAGTGCCTTGAAAACGAGATCCATGCCGCTCCCGGGTCGATGGCCTTATTATGCAACCGAATGGTTGCATGTCAAGGGTGACAACTCTACTGACAATACGGTGTCAGCAGCCCGCGATCACACTGCAATCCCGGCGCAATGCAGGCTGGTTTTCCCCATCGAATCCGCATAACAACGCAACCCAAGGAGCTCGTCATGACGTCAGCAACCGCCACTGCAACCGTGGAACGCGCGATCGCCTGGTTCGACATTCCGTCCCTCGATTTCGACCGCGCGATCCGCTTCTACGAGACCGTGCTGCAAACCACGTTGCAGCGCGAAGTCATCGGCGGCGTGCCGATGGCGACGTTCGATCGCGACGCATCGAGCACGGGCGGCAGCATCGTGTTCGATCCGCAGCAGATGAAGCCGAGCGCGAACGGCGTGCTCGTCTACCTGAACGCCGGCGAATCGGTCGTCGCGGCGCTCGAACGCGCGAAGCGCGCGGGCGGCGTCGTGCAGGGCTCCGTCGTCGAGCTGCCGAACAACTACGGCTACGTCGGCTACCTGATCGACACGGAAGGCAACCGCGTCGGCCTGCACGCGCCGAAATGCCACTGAGCGCAGCGGTCAGCGGGCTCGCGCGGCGCTATCATCGCGAAGCCCCCGTAGCCAGAGGAATCGAGGTGCCGTCATGACCCGCCGTGCCGACCGCCTGTTCCAGATCGCCGAGCTGTTGCGCGGGCGTCGTCTCACGACCGCGCAGCAACTGGCCGACTGGCTGTCGGTGTCGCCGCGCACGGTCTACCGCGACGTACGCGACCTGCAACTGTCGGGCGTGCCGATCGAAGGCGAGGCCGGCATCGGCTACCGGCTGAACCGCAACGCGAGCCTGCCGCCGCTCACGTTCACGGCCGAGGAGCTGGCGGCGCTCGCCACCGGCGCGCGCATGCTCGAGACCTGGGGCGGTGCGCGCTTCGCGAGCGGCGCGCGCTCGGCGCTCGCGAAGATCGCGTCGGCGATGCCGGCCGACAAGCGTACGGCGCTCGACCGGCTGCCCGTGTTCGCGCCGTCGTTCCACATCGACGCGACGTTTTGCGCGAAGGTCGACGCGATCCACCAGGCGATCGACACGCGCCACATCGTCAGCTTCGACTATCGCGACCGGCTCGGCGCGCATTCGCAGCGTCGCGTCTGGCCGCTCGGGCTCGTCTACTGGGGCGGGCGCTGGACGATCGGCGCGTGGTGCGAGCTGCGCGACGATTTCCGCACCTTCGACATCGCGCGGATGGGCGACATCACCGTGCACGAGCAGTTTCCGGACATGGAGGGCCGGCGGATCGCCGACTACATGCGGATCGCGGAAGCGCCGATGCGCTGACGCGGCGTGGCGGCGAGCGCGCGGTCGCGTCGAGCGGGTTCTTCGCGGCCGGGCTCAACCGGTGTGCGTCGCGACGGGCGGCTATGCGCGCCCGATCGATCCGGCCGACCGCGTGCGCGACACGGTCACCGCCTGCGTCGCACGCCTCGTCGCACCATGAAAAAGGCCCGGCCGGCTTGTGAACTGCACCGGTCGGGCCCGTCCGCGGCCGCGACGCCCGCGCATCGAAGCGGGCGCCGCGTGCCGGCGCCTGCGTTACTCGACCGCCTTCACCATGTCCTCGATGACCTTCTTCGCATCGCCGAACACCATCATCGTCTTGTCCATGTAGAACAGGTCGTTGTCGAGACCCGCGTAGCCGGCCGCCATCGAACGCTTGTTGACGATCACCGTGCGCGCCTTGTACGCCTCGATGATCGGCATCCCCGCGATCGGCGATTTCGGATCGTTCTTCGCGGCCGGGTTCACGACGTCGTTCGCGCCGAGTACGAGCACCACGTCCACCTGGCCGAATTCGCCGTTGATGTCCTCCATCTCGTGCACGATCTCGTACGGCACTTCCGCTTCCGCGAGCAATACGTTCATGTGGCCCGGCATCCGGCCGGCGACCGGGTGGATCGCGTACTTCACGTCGATGCCCTTCTCGACCAGCTTGTCGGTCAGCTCCTTCAGCGCGTGCTGCGCACGGGCGACGGCGAGCCCGTAACCCGGCACGATCACGACCGATTCCGCGTTGCCGAGCATGAACGCCGCGTCGTCGGCCGAACCCGACTTCACCGGCCGCTGCTCCTGCGCGCCCGCCGCGCCGCCGGCCGCCGCTTCCCCGCCAAATCCGCCGAGGATCACGTTGAAGAACGAGCGGTTCATCGCGTGGCACATGATGTACGACAGGATCGCGCCCGACGAGCCGACCAGCGAACCCGCGATGATCAGCATCGCGTTGTTCAGCGAGAAGCCGATGCCGGCCGCCGCCCAGCCCGAGTACGAGTTCAGCATCGACACGACCACCGGCATGTCCGCGCCGCCGATCGGAATGATGATCAGCACACCGAGCACGAACGCGATCGCCGTCATGATGATGAACGGCAGCCACGCCTGCGTGATGAAGAACAGGATGCCGAAGCCGAGCATCGCGATCGCGAGCATCAGGTTGATCAGGTGCTGGCCCGCGTACACGACCGGCGCGCCCTGGAACAGCCGGAACTTGTACTTGCCCGACAGCTTGCCGAACGCGATCACCGAACCGGAGAACGTGATCGCGCCGACGAACGTGCCGATGAACAGCTCGACGCGGTTGCCGTACGGGATGAAGCTCGACGACACCGCGTCCTGCGGCACGAGCCCGAACGCTTCCGGCTCCGACACCACCGCATACGCGATGCACACGGCCGCGAGACCGATCAGCGAGTGCATGGCCGCGACGAGTTCCGGCATCTTCGTCATCTCGACGCGCGCGGCGACGAACGCGCCGACGCCGCCGCCGACGATCAGCGCGCCGAGCACGAGCGCGAGGCCGAGCGGCAGGTTCGCGCCGAGCCACGCGGCCTGCTTGACGATCAGCGCGATCGTCGTGAGGATCGCGATGGCCATCCCGACCATCCCGAACAGGTTGCCGCGCCGCGCGCTCTTCGGATTCGACAGGCCCTTCAGCGCCTGGATGAAGCACACCGACGCGACGAGGTACAGCAGCGTAACGACGTTCATGCTCATCGCGCGCCCTCCTTGCCGCCCTCGACGCGCTTGGGCTCCTTCTTGCGGAACATCTCGAGCATTCGCCTCGTCACGAGAAAGCCGCCGAACACGTTGACGGCCGCGAGCGCGACCGCGAGCGTGCCGAAGAACTTGCCGGTCGCGCCGACGGTGAGCGCCGCCGCGAGCATCGCGCCGACGATCACGATCGCCGAGATCGCGTTGGTCACGGCCATCAGCGGCGTATGCAGCGCCGGCGTGACGTTCCAGACGACGTGGTAGCCGACGTACACCGCCAGCACGAAGATGATCACGTTGATCACCGTGTGATTGATGACTTCCATGGTCTCCTCCGTTATTTGCGCGTGACTTCACCGTCGCGGCACAACAGCGTCGCGGCGACGATGTCGTCGGTCAGGTCGATGTTCAGCGCGCCTTCCTTCGTGACGATCAGCTTCGTGAAGTCGAGCAGGTTGCGCGCGTACAGCGCCGACGCGTCCGACGCGACCATCGACGCGAGATTCGTGTAGCCGGCGATCGTCACGCCGTTGTGCACGATCACCTGGTCGGCGACGGTCAGCGGGCAGTTGCCGCCCCGGCGGCCGTCGATTTCCGGGCCGCGGCCGGCCGCGAGATCGACGAGCACCGAGCCGGGCTTCATCGCCCGCGCGGTGTCGACCGAGATCAGCGTCGGCGCCGGGCGCCCGGGAATCAGCGCGGTGGTGATCACGATGTCGGCCTGCCTCGCCCGCTCGTGCACGAGCGCGGCCTGGCGGCCGAGCCACGATGCCGGCATCGGGCGCGCATAGCCGCCGACACCCTGCGCGGCTTCGCGCTCTTCGTCGGTTTCGAACGGGACGTCCAGGAATTTCGCGCCGAGCGACTCGATCTGCTCCTTCACGGCCGGCCGCACGTCGGACGCCTCGATCACCGCGCCGAGGCGCTTCGCGGTCGCGATCGCCTGCAGGCCCGCGACGCCCGCGCCGAGAATCAGCACGCGCGCCGCCTTCACGGTGCCCGCGGCCGTCATCAGCATCGGCATGAAGCGCGGATACAGCGACGCGGCCACCAGCACGGCCTTGTAGCCGGCGATGTTCGCCTGCGACGACAGCACGTCGAGACTCTGCGCACGCGTCGTGCGCGGCGCGGCCTCGAGCGCGAAACCGGTCACGCCGGCCGCGGCGAGTTTCGCCGCCTGCTCGCCGTTGAACGGCTCGAGCATGCCGATCAGCACGGTGCCGCGCTTGAGCAACGGCAGTTCGGCGTCGGTGGGCGCCTGGACCTTCAGGACGAGATCGGCGTCGAACGCGGCCGACTGGTCGGTCAATTCGGCGCCGACGGCCGCATAGGCTTCGTCGGGATAGCTGGCTGCGCTGCCGGCCCCTTTCGCGACACTGACGCGATGGCCGGCCGCCGCGTATTTCTTCACGGTTTCCGGCGTCGCAGCCACACGCGCCTCGTTGGCCCGCGTTTCAGCAGGCACTCCAATATGCATCGTCAGTTCCTCCAGTCATTGTCAGTATTTCTTTTCTTGCGATCTTTACTGCACAACGAGCCGGACAGGCTGACTTACCGGCTCACGAGCAACGGCTTGCACGCTGCACTTTAACCGAAAGCGATGGTCGCGCCAGCACTTTCCGCACGACCGTGCTCGAATGCGACAGGCGCTTGGCCCGTGCCGTCACGCAGCGTCGCCACGCAGCGCCGGGACGGGCGATCCGCGAGGGTCGGATCGCTTGACGAACGGCCGGCGGCGGACGACCGGCAGCGTTCGGGCGCAACCGGTAAAATGCCGAACCATGAAACCCGAAATCTGGACCCCGCATGTGACGGTCGCCGCGCTCGTCGAGCGCGCCGGCCGCTTTCTCGTGATCGAGGAAGAAACCTCGACGGGCCTGCGCATCAACCAGCCGGCCGGTCATCTCGAAGCCGGCGAAACGCTGGCCGACGCCGTGATCCGCGAAACGCTCGAGGAAACCGCGCGCCCGTTCACGCCCGACGCGCTCGTCGGCGTCTATCTCGCGCATTACGATCGCCCCGGCAGCGCCGGCGCGACCTACCTGCGCTTCACGTTCTGCGGCACCGCCGGCGAACCGGTCGCGGGCCATGTGCTCGACGACGGCATCGTCCGCACGCTGTGGATGACGGCCGACGAACTGCGCGCCTGCAGCGAGCGCCATCGCTCGCCCGCGGTGATGCGCTGCGTCGACGACTATCTCGCCGGGCGGCGCATTCCGCTCGATTTCGTGCACACGCACTCGGTCGCCCCGCGCCCCGAGGCATTCGAACGTCAGGCGGTCGGCAAATGAGCAAGCGCCGTGTAGTGGTGGGCATGTCGGGCGGCGTCGATTCGTCGGTGACCGCGTGGCTGCTGAAGGAACAAGGCTACGACGTGGTCGGCCTGTTCATGAAGAACTGGGAAGACGACGACGACGGCGAGTACTGCTCGACGCGCCAGGACTGGATCGACGTCGTGTCGGTGGCCGACCTGATCGGCATCGACGTGGAAGCCGTCAACTTCGCCGCCGAATACAAGGACCGCGTGTTCGCCGAGTTCCTGCGCGAATACTCGGCCGGCCGCACGCCGAACCCCGACGTGCTGTGCAACGCCGAGATCAAGTTCAAGGCGTTCCTCGACCACGCGATGTCGCTCGACGCGGAAATGATCGCGACCGGCCACTACGCGCGCGTGCGCGAGCGCGACGGGCGTTTCGAACTGCTGAAGGCCTTCGATCATACGAAAGACCAGTCGTACTTCCTGCACCGGCTGAACCAGGCGCAACTGTCGAAGACGATGTTCCCGCTCGGCGAGATCCCGAAGACGAAGGTGCGCGAGATCGCCGCGCAGATCGGGCTGCCGAATGCGAAGAAGAAGGATTCGACCGGCATCTGCTTCATCGGCGAACGGCCGTTCCGCGATTTCCTGAACCGCTATCTTCCGACGAAACCCGGCCCGATGAAGACGCCCGACGGCAAGGTGGTCGGCGAGCACATCGGCCTCGCGTTCTATACGTTCGGCCAGCGCAAGGGCATCGGCCTCGGCGGCAGCAAGAGCGGCAGCGGCGAGCCGTGGTTCGTCGCCGCGAAGGACATCGCGTCGAACACACTGTACGTCGTGCAGGGTCACGATCATCCGTGGCTGCTGTCGCGCGAGCTCGTCGCCGGCAACGTGAGCTGGGTCGCCGGCGAGCCGCCGGCGGACGGCTTCGCGTGCGGCGCGAAGACGCGCTACCGGCAGGCCGACGCGGCGTGCAGGTTCGGCCGGGCCGCGATAGGCCGGGCCGCGATAGGCCGGGCCGCGATAGGCCGGGCTGCGGACGGCCGGGCCGCGACAGGCGCCGCGGCAGCCGGCCCGGCAGGCGAAGCGCGCTTCTCGCTCGCGTTCGACGATGCGCAGTGGGCCGTCACACCCGGCCAGTCGGCCGTGCTGTACGACGGCGAGATCTGCCTCGGCGGCGGCATCATCGAGTCCGCGGCCACCGGCCAACCCGGTCAGGCTGCACCGGCGGGCCGCGCACCGGCGCTCGCCGAAGCACGCTGACATCCATTCGGTTTAGACTTGCGGCACGCCGCGCCCGGCGGAACACGATTCCGCCACGGCCGGTGTGCCGCCTTCGCAGCGCACGCATGGCGGTATCTCAAGATTCTTATGGAGTCCCCATGCTTTCAAGACGCTACCTCGCGATGTGGTGTGCCGTGCTGCTGCTCGTCGCAGCGGCCGCGCTCGCGTCGGCCCACGTTCTTTCCTGGCTGTGGATCGTCATCCCCATCGCCCTCGTCGCACTCGGCCTGTACGACCTGAACCAGGACCGCCACGCGATCCTCCGGAACTACCCGCTCTGGGGGCACTTTCGCTTCCTGTTCGAATTCATCCGACCTGAAATCCGCCAGTACTTCGTCGAGGACGACACCGACGAAAAACCGTTCTCGCGCGCGCAGCGCAGCCTCGTCTACCAGCGCGCGAAGAACGTCGCGGACAACCGTCCGTACGGCACCGAGCTGAACGTGAAGGCCGTCGCGCACGAATGGATCAGCCATTCGCTCGCGCCGACGAAGCTGCCGAGCCACGACTTCCGCATCCGCGTCGGCGCGAATCGCACGCAACCGTACGACATTTCGATCTTCAACATCTCGGCGATGAGCTTCGGCTCGCTGTCCGCGAACGCGATCCGCTCGCTGAACCTCGGCGCGAAGAAAGGCGGCTTCGCGCACGACACCGGCGAAGGCTCGCTGTCGAAGTACCACCGCGAGCACGGCGGCGACATCATCTGGGAAATCGCGTCCGGCTACTTCGGCTGCCGCAACGACGACGGCACGTTCAACCCCGACAAGTTCGCGAAGCAGGCGGCCGATCCGCAGGTCAAGATGATCGAGGTGAAGCTGTCGCAGGGCGCGAAGCCCGGCCACGGCGGCGTGCTGCCGGCCGCGAAGATCACGCCGGAAATCGCCGAGACGCGCGGCGTGCCGATGGGCAAGGACTGCATCTCGCCCGCGACGCACTCGGAATTCTCGACGCCGCGCGGGCTGCTCGAATTCGTCGAGCGGCTGCGCACGCTGTCGGGCGGCAAGCCGACCGGCTTCAAGCTGTGCATCGGCCATCCGTGGGAATTCTTCGGGATCGCGAAAGCGATGATCGAGACGGGCATCGTGCCCGACTTCATCGTCGTCGACGGCGCGGAAGGCGGCACGGGCGCGGCGCCGCTCGAATTCACCGACCACGTCGGCGTGCCGCTGCAGGAAGGGCTGCTGCTCGTGCACAACACGCTCGTCGGGATCGGCGTGCGCGATCGCGTGAAGCTCGGCGCGAGCGGCAAGATCATCACCGCATTCGACATCGCGCGTACGCTCGCGATCGGCGCGGACTGGGTGAACTCGGCGCGCGGCTTCATGTTCGCGGTCGGCTGCATCCAGGCGCAGCACTGCCACACCGACCGCTGCCCGACCGGCGTCGCGACGCAGGACCCGGTGCGCCAGCGCGCGCTCGTCGTGCCCGACAAGGCCGAGCGCGTATACAACTTCCACCGCAATACGCTGCATGCGCTGCAGGAACTCGTGCAGGCGGCCGGCCTCGCGCATCCGTCCGAGCTGCGCGCGCATCATATCGTGCAGCGGGTCGCGCCGCACGAGGTGCGGCTGATGTCGCAACTGCTGAAATACCTGAAGCCCGGTGCGCTGCTCGATGGCCAGACCTGCGGCTTGTCCCTGTACGACAAGTGGTGGCCGATCGCGCGCAGCGATTCGTTTGCGCTCGGCGAAGCCGTGTACGCGTCGATCGAGTGACGCGTGCGGCCGCCCCGCGCCGGCGGTGGCCGGCGCCGCAAAAAGAAAAGCGCCCCGCGGGGCGCTTTTCTTTCGTCTGCCGAATGCGTGAAGGCCGGGCCGCGGCTCAGTTCTGCGGCAGCGTATCGGCGAACGACTGTCGCTGCTGCAGCTTCACGAAGTGCTTGTCGAGGTTCGGGTGGCGATCGCGCCAGTCGAGCTCGGGCATCCGGAAATCGAGATAGCCGAGCGCGCAACCGAGTGCGATGTCGGCGAGCGTGTAATGATTGCCGACGCACCACGTCTTGCCGCCGAGACCCTGCGACATCGCGACGAGCGCGTCGTCGATCTTGCGTTGCTGGCGCGCGATCCAGCTCGCGCTGCGCTGCCCTTCTTCCCGCAGCGTGTGTTCGAGACGGATCGCGACCGCCGCGTCGAGCACGCCGTCGCCCAGGGCTTCCCAGCAGCGCACTTCGACGCGCTCGCGGCCCGACGGCGGAATCAGCTTGCCGACCGGCGACAGCGTATCGACGTATTCGCAGATCACGCGGGAATCGAACACCGCGGCGCCGTCCTCCATCACGAGGCACGGGACCTTGCCGAGCGGATTCGATGCATGAATATCCGTCTCCGGCGCCCACACGTTCTCGAGCTCCAGCTTGTAGTCGATCTTCTTTTCAGCAAGCACGATCCGCGCCTTTCGGACGTACGGGCTGCTGAGCGAACCGATTAATTTCATCATCTGCCTTTTCAAGGGAACCGCCGAGAGTATACGTTGTCGCCGATCATAACCGGCACGCGCGGCCGGGTAGAAAATCGCCCGTCCGGCCTGTGGATGGTTTGCAACAACCGCCGCGCGGGCCTTGGCCGGCGCGGCTTGCGGCCCCACCCTCACGCACCGCGTCGCGCGGCGCTACAATCGCACGATGAATGCGCCCCTCGATACCGCCATTGCCGTCGACGTCTACCGCCAGCGCCGCGAACGCGTGCTTGCCGCACTGCGTGCCGCGGGCGGCGGCGTCGCCATCGTCCCCACCGCGCCGGAAATGCTGCGCAACCGCGATACGGCCTACCCGTACCGGTTCGACAGCTACTTCCATTACCTGACAGGCTTCACCGAACCGGATGCCGTGCTCGTGCTGAACGCGGCCGCGCCGCACGGCGCGCCGGAATCGATCCTGTTCTGCCGCGGCAAGAACGTCGACCGCGAGATCTGGGAAGGCTTTCACTACGGGCCCGACGCCGCACGCGACGCGTTCGGCTTCGACGCGGCATTCGCGGTCGACGTGATCGACACCGAAATGCCGCGCCTGCTCGCCGATGCGGGCACCGTGCACTACCGGTTCGGCGCATCGGCCGACTTCGAGCGCCAGCTCGCAGGCTGGATCGACGCGGTACGCGCGCAGGCACGCACGGGCGTCGCCGCGCCGGACGCGCTGCTCGACCTCACGCCGCTGCTCGACGACATGCGGCTCGTGAAGGACGAACACGAACTCGCGATCATGATGCGCGCCGCGCACATCTCCGCGCTCGCGCACCGCCGCGCGATGCAGGTGTGCCGCCCCGGCATCCGCGAATACGAGCTCGAGGCCGAGCTGCTGTACCTGTTCCGCAAGCACGGCGCGCAGGCGCCCGCGTACGGTTCGATCGTCGCGGCCGGCGCGAATGCGTGCGTGCTGCACTATCCGGCCGGCAACGCGGCCGCGCGAGACGGCGACCTGATCCTGATCGACGCCGCCTGCGAACTCGACGGCTATGCGTCGGACATCACGCGCACGTTCCCGGCCAACGGCCGCTTCTCGCCCGCGCAGCGCACGCTGTACGACATCGTGCTCGCCGCGCAGCAGGCCGCGATCGACGCGACGCGCGCGGGCGTGCCGTTCGAGGCGCCGCATGACGCAGCCGTCCGCGTGCTCGCGCAGGGGCTGCTCGACACCGGCATCATCCCGAAAACGCGCTTCTCGAACGTCGACGACGCGATCGCCGAGCGCGCGTACACGCGCTTCTACATGCATCGCACCGGCCACTGGCTCGGGATGGACGTGCACGACTGCGGCGACTACCGCGAGCGGCTCGCCGCGCGCGACGCCAACGGCGCGCTGCCGTGGCGCACGCTGAAAGCCGGCATGACGCTCACCGTCGAGCCCGGCCTGTACGTGCGCGCGGCCGACGACGTGCCGCCCGAATACTGGAACATCGGCATCCGCATCGAGGACGACGCGATCGTGCGCGAGCACGGCTGCGAACTGATCACGCGCGACGTGCCGGTCGCGGCCGACGAGATCGAGGCGCTGATGCGCGAGGGCGCCGCGCACGGCGCGTGAGCGGCCGCGTGCCGCCGGCGACTGCCTGGACCGCTTGAACCGCTTCGACTGCCAACACCGTTTCACGAACCCTGATGACGACCGCTTCCCCCTCCGCCACGCCGGATTACGACCTCGCCATCGTCGGCGCAGGCCCCGTCGGGCTCGCGCTCGCCGGCTGGCTCGCGCGCCGCAGCGCGACGCAGCATGCATCGATCGCGCTGATCGATGCACGCGACCCGGCCGCGAGCGCGAACGACCCGCGCGCGATCGCCGTGTCGCACGGCAGCCGCGTGCTGCTCGACACGCTCGCGTGGCCCGCCGACGCCACGCCGATCGAACATATCCACGTGTCGCAGCGCGGCCATTTCGGCCGCACGCTGATCGACCGCGACGAGCACGCCCTCGCCGCGCTCGGCTACGTGGTCCGCTACGGCTCGATCGTGCAGGCGCTCGCGAACGCGGTGCGCGGCACGCGCGTCGACTGGCTCACGTCGACCACCGCGCGCGCGCCGCAGCAGGACGCCGACGGCGTCGCGCTGACGCTCGACGGCCCGCAAGGCGAGCGCACGCTGCGCGCGCGCATCGTCGTCAATGCCGAAGGCGGGCTGTTCCACGAACAGCAGGCCGATACGGCCAAGCATCGCCGCGACTACGGACAGACCGCGCTCGTCGGCACGGTCACGGTATCGGCGCCGCGCCCGAACGTCGCGTGGGAACGCTTCACGCACGAGGGCCCGCTCGCGCTGCTGCCGCTCGGCGGCCCGCGTCAGGCCGATTACTCGCTCGTCTGGTGCTGTACGCCCGACGAAGCGGCGCGACGTGCCGCGCTGCCCGACGATGCGTTCCTGCGCGAGCTCGGCAGCGTGTTCGGCGAACGCATGGGCGAATTCGTCGCGATCGCCGGGCGCGCGTCCTTCCCGCTCGGCCTGAACGCCGCGCAGACGCTCGTCAGCGGCCGCGTCGCGATCGTCGGCAATGCCGCGCAAACGCTGCACCCGGTGGCGGGCCAGGGGCTCAACCTCGGGCTGCGCGATGCGCACACGCTCGTCGACGCGCTGTCCGCACAAGGCTTCGAAGCGACCGCGCTCGCGACCTTCAACGCGCGTCGCGCGCTCGACCGGCGCTTCACGATCGGCGCGACCGACACGCTGGCGCGCCTGTTTACGATCGACTCGGGCCCGCTGCCGCTGCTGCGCGGCGCCGCGCTCACCGCACTCGAGTTCGTGCCGCCGCTCAAGAAGGCGATCGCGCGTCAGATGATGTTCGGCCAGCGTAGCTGACGCGCGGCACACCGCACGGCGCGTCCGGGCAAATCAGGCAAACCGGGTCAAATCGGCGGGGCATGGGAATACGGTAAAATGCCCGCTTTCCGTCTTCCCTTCCCCTGTCCGCGCTCGTCGCGGGCGGCGCCATTGCGATGCCCGTTATCGGCTCTCACGTATTGCGTAACAACCTGTTCGTCGCCCCGATGGCCGGGGTGACGGATCGTCCGTTCCGCCAGCTGTGCAAACGGCTGGGGGCCGGTTACGCCGTGTCCGAGATGGTCGCGTCCAACGCGCAGCTGTGGAAAAGCGCGAAGACGATGCGGCGCGCGAACCACGAAGGCGAAGTCGAGCCGATCGCGGTGCAGATCGCCGGCGCCGATCCGGCGATGATGGCCGAAGCTGCCCGCTACAACGTCGACAACGGCGCGCAGATCATCGACATCAACATGGGCTGCCCGGCGAAGAAGGTCTGCAACGTCGCGGCCGGCTCCGCGCTGCTGCAGAACGAGCCGCTCGTGCAGCGGATCGTCGAGGCCGTCGTCGCGGCGGTCGGCACGGGGCCCGACGCGGTGCCCGTCACGCTGAAGATCCGCACCGGCTGGGACCGCGAGCACAAGAATGCGATCACGGTCGCGCGCCTGGCCGAAGCGGCCGGCATCTCGATGCTCACCGTGCATGGCCGCACGCGCGCCGATCTGTATCGCGGCGACGCCGAGTACGACACCATCGCGGCCGTGAAGGCGGCCGTGCGGATTCCGGTCGTCGCGAACGGCGACATCACGTCGCCCGCCAAGGCGAAGGCCGTGCTCGACGCAACCGGCGCCGATGCGCTGATGATCGGTCGCGCCGCGCAAGGCCGGCCGTGGTTGTTCCGCGAAATCGATCATTTCCTGCAAACCGGCGAGCTGCTGCCCCCGCCGCGGATCGACGAGATCCAGCACGTGATGAACGAACACCTGGAAGACCACTACGCTTTCTATGGCGAATTCACCGGCGTCCGTACTGCGCGCAAGCACATCGGCTGGTACACTCGCGGCCTTTCCGGTGCCAACGGGTTCCGGCACCGAATGAACACGCTCGATTCCACCCGCGAGCAGCTCGCCGCCGTCAATGCATTCTTCGAGGCGCAAAAGGCGCTGTCGGACCACCTCGTCTACGTCGACGACGAAGCGGAAAACAGCCAGGGCGAGTCGGACGACCATAACCAGTTAGCAGCATGAGCAAGCACAACATCGAACAATGTGTCCGCGAGAGCCTGGACGTGTATTTCCGGGATCTAGACGGCTCCAATCCGCACGACGTCTATGAAATGGTGATGTCCTGCGTCGAAAAGCCGATGCTCGAGGTCGTGCTCGTACAGGCCGGCGGCAACCAGTCGCTCGCCGCCGAGTACCTCGGCATCAATCGCAATACGCTGCGCAAGAAGCTGCAGCAGCACGGCCTGCTGTAGGCGGCCGTCCCGTCCCCGTTTCCCTGGCTATTGGTGGTTCCATCATGATCAAGCAAGCGCTCATTTCCGTTTCCGACAAGACCGGCATCGTCGACTTCGCGAAGTCGCTGTCCGACCTCGGCGTCAAGCTGCTGTCGACGGGCGGCACCGCGAAACTCCTCGCCGATGCCGGCCTGCCCGTGACCGAAGTGGCCGATTACACGGGCTTCCCGGAAATGCTCGATGGGCGCGTGAAGACGCTGCACCCGAAGGTGCACGGCGGCATCCTCGCCCGCCGCGACCTGCCCGAGCACATGCAGGCGCTCGAACAGCATGGCATCCCGACGATCGACCTGCTCGTCGTGAACCTGTATCCGTTCGTCGCGACGATCGCGAAGGACGACTGCACGCTCGCCGACGCGATCGAGAACATCGACATCGGCGGCCCGACGATGCTGCGCTCGGCCGCGAAGAACCACCGCGACGTGACGGTCGTCGTCGATCCGGCCGACTACGCGGTCGTGCTCGACGAAATGAAGGCGAACGGCAACACGGTCGGCTACCCGACCAACTTCCGCCTCGCGACGAAGGTGTTCGCGCACACCGCGCAATACGACGGCGCTATCACGAACTACCTGACGAGCCTGACCGACGAGCTGCAGCACGCATCGCGCAGCGCGTACCCGGCCACGCTGAACATGGCGTTCGACAAGGTGCAGGACCTACGCTACGGCGAGAACCCGCACCAGAGCGCGGCGTTCTACCGCGACCTCGCGGCGCCGGCCGGCGCGCTGGCGAACTACCGCCAGCTGCAGGGCAAGGAACTGTCGTACAACAACATCGCGGATTCGGACGCGGCGTGGGAATGCGTGAAGACGTTCGACGCGCCGGCCTGCGTGATCATCAAGCACGCGAACCCGTGCGGCGTCGCGGTCGGCAACGACTCGGCAGACGCGTACGCGAAGGCGTTCCAGACCGACCCGACCTCGGCATTCGGCGGGATCATCGCGTTCAACCGCGAAGTCGACGAAGCGGCCGCGCAAGCGGTGGCGAAGCAGTTCGTCGAAGTGCTGATCGCCCCGTCGTTCTCCGACGCCGCGAAGCAGGTGTTCGCCGCGAAGCAGAACGTGCGCCTGCTGGAAATCGCGCTGGGCGACGGCCACAACGCATTCGACCTGAAGCGCGTGGGCGGCGGCCTGCTCGTGCAGTCGCTCGACGCGAAGAACGTGCAGCCGAGCGAGCTGCGCGTCGTCACGAAGCGTCAGCCGACCGCGAAGGAAATGGACGACCTGCTGTTCGCATGGCGCGTCGCGAAGTACGTGAAGTCGAACGCGATCGTGTTCTGCGGCAACGGCATGACGCTCGGCGTCGGCGCGGGCCAAATGAGCCGTGTCGATTCCGCGCGCATCGCGAGCATCAAGGCGCAGAACGCGGGCCTGACGCTCGCCGGTTCGGCGGTCGCGTCGGATGCGTTTTTCCCGTTCCGCGACGGCCTCGACGTCGTCGTGGCGGCAGGCGCGACTTGCGTGATCCAGCCGGGCGGCTCGATGCGCGACGACGAAGTGATCGCGGCGGCCGACGAGCACGGCATCGCGATGATCCTGACGGGCGTGCGCCACTTCCGTCACTGATCGCAGCATGCGGCCCGCGCGGCCGCTGCACGAAAACCCGGCGGCATCCCCTGCGCCGGGTTTTTTATTGCGCGGCGCCTTCGCGCCGGCCTGGGCGGCCGGCTTGCCGCACCATTCGTTGTAGTATCGCTGCATCACGCCATTCTCCTCACTCATGCGAATTCTCGGCATCGACCCCGGCCTGCGCGTCACCGGCTTCGGCGTCATCGACGTCAGCGGCCACCGGCTCGCCTATGTCACGAGCGGCGTGATCCGCACGCCGACAGCCGATCTGGCCACCCGCCTCGGCACGATCTTTCAGGGCGTCTCGACGATCGTGCGCGAACACGCGCCCGACCAGGCCGCGATCGAAAAGGTGTTCGTCAACGTGAACCCGCAGTCGACGCTGCTGCTCGGCCAGGCGCGTGGCGCCGCGATCTGCGGCCTCGTCGCGGGCGGGCTGCCGGTCGCCGAATACACCGCGCTGCAGCTCAAGCAGGCCGTGGTCGGCTACGGCCGCGCGACCAAGACGCAAATGCAGGAAATGGTCACGCGGCTGCTCAACCTGTCCGGCCAGCCGGGCTCCGACGCAGCCGACGCGCTCGGCATGGCGATCTGCCACGCACACGGCGGCAACACGCTCGGCACGCTGGGCGGCCTCGCGCCGGCGCTCGCGCAGAAAGGGCTGCGCGTGCGGCGGGGCAGGCTGGTCGGCTGACGCCGCCGCGCGCCGCCGCCCGGCACGTCGGCTCGACCGCGTTGGCGCCTTGACCGTCCTACCCGCGCCCGACATGCCCGCGACGCGCGCCGCTTCGGGCCGACGGACGCGCCCCATCGGCATTGCGCCGCGCGTGCGCTACACTCGCGCTTTCTTCCTCGCATCCCGTCCTCCATGATCGGTCGCATCGCCGGCATCCTGCTCGAAAAGAACCCACCTCATCTGCTCGTCGACTGCAACGGTGTCGGCTACGAAATCGACGTGCCGATGAGCACCTTCTACAACCTGCCGCAAACGGGCGAGCGCGTCGTGCTGCTCACGCAGCAGATCGTCCGCGAGGACGCCCACCTGCTGTACGGCTTCCTGACGCCGCAGGAACGCACGACCTTCCGCGAACTGCTGAAGATCACCGGCATCGGCGCGCGCATGGCGCTCGCCGTGCTCTCCGGCATGAGCGTGCAGGAGCTCGCGCAAGCGGTGACGATGCAGGACGCCGCCCGCCTCACGCGCCTGCCCGGCATCGGCAAGAAGACCGCCGAGCGCCTGCTGCTCGAACTGAAGGGCAAGCTCGGCGCCGACCTCGGCGCGCTCGCCGGGGCCGCATCGCCGTCCGACCACGCGACCGACATCCTCAACGCGCTGCTGGCGCTCGGCTACTCCGAGAAGGAAGGCCTTGCCGCGATCAAGAACGTGCCGGCCGGCACCGGCGTGTCCGAAGGCATCAAGCTCGCGCTGAAGGCGCTGTCGAAGGCGTAACGCGCGGTCGATCCGGCCGTCGAAGCCAGTGTCGCGCCGCCGCGCGGCGCTCGCCAGTCGGCCGTTCGGCCAGGTGGTCCGCGCGTCGTCGCGCGGTACAATGGCCGCATGATTGAAACCGACAAACTCGCCACCGAGCAGCGGATCATCGCCGCCACGCCTGCCTCGTCGCACGAGGAGGTGTTCGAACGCGCGCTGCGGCCGCGCCAGCTCGACGACTACGTCGGCCAGGAAAAGGTGCGCGGCCAGCTCGAGATCTTCATCGAAGCCGCGAAGCGCCGCTCCGAGCCGCTCGATCACGTGCTGCTGTTCGGGCCGCCGGGGCTCGGCAAGACGACGCTCGCGCACATCATTGCGCGCGAGATGGGCGTGAACCTGCGCCAGACGTCGGGCCCCGTGCTCGAGCGCGCAGGCGATCTCGCCGCGCTGCTGACGAACCTCGAGGCGAACGACGTGCTGTTCATCGACGAGATCCACCGGCTGTCGCCGGTCGTCGAGGAAATCCTGTATCCGGCGCTCGAGGATTACCAGATCGACATCATGATCGGCGAAGGGCCGGCGGCGCGCAGCGTGAAGCTCGACCTGCAGCCGTTCACGCTGGTCGGCGCGACCACCCGCGCGGGGATGTTGACCAACCCGCTGCGCGATCGTTTCGGGATCGTCGCGCGCCTCGAGTTCTACGACGCCGATCAACTGTCGCGCATCGTGCGGCGCTCGGCGTCGCTGCTGAATGCGCAGATCGATCCGAACGGCGCGCTGGAAATCGCGAAGCGCGCGCGCGGCACGCCGCGGATCGCGAACCGTCTGCTGCGCCGCGTGCGCGACTTCGCGGAAGTGAAGGCCGACGGCCAGATCACCGCGGCCGTTGCCGATGCCGCGCTCGCGATGCTCGACGTCGACCCGGTCGGCTTCGACCTGATGGACCGCAAGCTGCTCGAAGCGATCCTGTACAAGTTCGACGGCGGCCCGGTCGGCATCGACAACCTCGCGGCGGCGATCGGCGAGGAGCGCGACACGATCGAGGACGTGCTCGAACCGTACCTGATCCAGCAGGGCTTCCTGCAGCGTACGCCGCGCGGCCGCGTCGCGACGCTGCTCACGTATCGCCACTTCGGGCTGTCGGTACCCGATGCGCGCCGCATCACCGAGCACGACGGGTGGGATACCCCCGACGGGAAGTAATCCGTCGCCGCGCCGCACCCGCCATGACGACGCCGCCCAGCCGCCACCCCACCGCACCCGTGCCGGGCCCGCGCTGGGCCGAGCCGATCCGCCAGTGGCTCGTGGCCGGTATCACGCACCTGACGGCCGGCGGCGGCCCGTCGATCGATCTCTCGTCACCGCCTGGCGACCCGGGGCTGTTCGGCCCCGACGCCGTCTGCTGGCGCGTGCATGCCGATTTCACGTCGATGATGACGGGCGGCATCGCCGCGCTGCTGCTGCAGGCGCTCCACCCGCTCGCGCTCGCGGGCGTCTGGGATCATTCGTCGTTCCGCACCGACATCTTCGGCCGCTTGCGGCGCACCGCCACGTTCATCACGGGCACGACGTTCGGCAGCCGCGCGGACGCGCTCACGCTGATCGATCGCGTGAAAACGATCCACACGCGCATATCAGGTACCGCGCCCGAC
The DNA here is from genome assembly GCF_001532755.1 of Burkholderia sp. MSMB2157WGS. NCBI lineage: Bacteria > Pseudomonadati > Pseudomonadota > Betaproteobacteria > Burkholderiales > Burkholderiaceae > Burkholderia > Burkholderia sp. MSMB2157WGS. Next base: position 720,901 of record NZ_LPJG01000011.1, read on the forward strand.
GGCCGGCCGTACCGCGCCGACGATCCGGCGTTGCTCACCTGGGTGCACGTCGCGGAAGTGTCGAGCTTCCTCGCCGCACATCTGCGTTACGTGAATCCCGCGCTGCCGGGCGAACTGCAGGACCGCTATTACGCGGAGACGGCGCTGATCGCCGAGCTGCTCGGCGCCCGTGAGATTCCGCGTTCGCGCGCCGAGGTGGCCGCTTATCTCGCGCGCATGCTGCCCGAACTCGAAGCCGGGCCGCGTACCTTCGAAGTCATGTCCATCCTGCTGAATGTGCCGGTCGCGAAGCCCACGCTGCGGCCTGCCGCGTCGCTGGTGATGCACGCCGGGATCGACCTGTTGCCGCCGTGGGCGCAGCGCATGCTCGGCGTGTCGACCTTCGCGCCGTTACGGCGCGCGGTGGTCCGACCCGGCATACGCGCCATCGCGCCCGTGCTGCGCTGGGCGCTCGTGAACGGCGCGTCGAAGCGTGCGCGCCGCCGCGCGATGGCCACTCCGCCCGACGGCGCCCCGCCTGCCTGACGATCCGCTTGTTCGTATCATTTCAATTTGCTGTCAAATTGCAGTGGCAAACTGACCGGCCTGCACCCGCGCACGGTCGCACGTCCTGCTCGTCACGCGCGACCGTGACCCGCGCGGTGTCCCCCGCCCACCCGACCGACGCCCGATGCCCGCGATGCCACGCCTGCCGATCCGTTTCGCCCTTGCCGCCAGCCTGTCCACCGTCTTCGCGCTCGCCGCGTGCGGCGGCGACGATGTCGCCGCCGTCGCGCGCACGGACGCGCAACCGCCGTCCGGCGGCACGACGACGACGCCGGCGCCCACGCCGCCCGCCACCACCACGCCGCAGCCGGGCAAATGGAAGGCTGCCCGCGTCGGCGACCTGATCGACGTCACGCTCGGCGACCTCCATCCGACGCAGGGTGCGATCGGCTACGACCAGATCTACTACAAGCTCGGCCGCTACGAACTCCACCCCGACAAGAAATTCGACGACTTCTGCGCGGACGAAGGCCTCGGCGGCGTCGCAGCGAGCGGCTACACGGCCAAATCGTCGCTGCGCGATCCGGCGAGCTACACGTGCGCGACGACCGACGCGAACGCCCGCGACCGCTCGGTGCTGAACCCCGTCGTGATCGGCCCCAACGGCGATACGCTGTACCTGACCGACGGTCATCACGGGCTGTCGACCTATTACGAAACGCCCGACGGCGGCCCAACGCTGCACGTGCACGTCGTCGTCAAGGACAACCTCGGCGACTATTCGGGCGACGCGTTCTGGCAGCAGATGCAGAGCCGCGGCTATCTACGCCTGAAGAACGGCGAAGGCCAGCCGATCACGACCGCGCAACTGCCGACCGGCCTCGGCCTGACGCTCGGGATGACGAACGACCGCTACCGCTCGCTCGTCTATTTCACGCGCGACATCGGCTACGGCAAACCCGCACAAGCGACCGACTACCTCGAGTTCTACTGGGCCGACTGGCTGCGCGCGCAGCCGGGCACGTTCGCGTTGGCCGGCTACGACCTGACGCGGCTGGGCACGACCGATCCCGATCCGGCGAAGGCCGACACGGGCTACCTGAATGCGGTCTGGAATGCGTCGACGCGGATGGTCGCGGCCACGGACCCCGTGATCGACGGCAAGACGGGCGCCGACCTCGGGCGCGCCGATGCGATCAACGGCGGGAAGAAATACGGCAAGGGGGAATTCGACAAGCTGCGCCAGCCGATCACGGCCGACAAACCCGGCAAGATCGCGTACGCGCTCGACTACAAGACGCGCCACGGGCTGCCGCAATAAGCGTCACGCGCAAGGCAACGAAACCCCGAGGCCGGCCATGCCGGACGGGGTTGGCGTACTCAGAGCACCTTGCGGTATCCGTCGTCGTCGCTCGCGGCGTCGAGATGCGACACATCGGCCCATCGCACGACCTGCGCACGGCCGTCCACGTAATCGACGACGTTGATGCTGGTGTTGAGCAGCTGATAATTACGCGGCGCCGACAACTCGATCCCGTTCGCGAAGCGATACACGCAATCGAGCACGCCGCCGTGCGCGACGCATGCGATCCGGCCGCCCGGATGCGCGGCGACGATCGGTTCGAGCGCATGCAGCACGCGGTGATAGAACTGGCGCTGCGACTCGCCGCCTTCCGGCGCGAAGCCCGGATCGCGCGTCTGCCAGGCCGCGTACGCGTCCGGAAACAGCGCTTCGATCTCGGTGCTGTCGTGCCCCTGGAATGCGCCGTACGAACGCTCGCGCAACCCTTCGCGCAGCAGCAGCGGCAGCCCGAGCACATCGGCGAACGGTTGCGCGGTCTGTTGCGCGCGCATCAGGTCGCTCGAATACACCGCGTCGATCCGCGCGCCGTCGCGCGCCTCGCGCCCGAGCCGGGCCGCCAGCCGCTGCGCCTGCGCGAGCCCCGTGTCGGCCAGCGGAATGTCGATATGCCCCTGGATGCGCTTGATGCGGTTCCAGGCCGTCTCGCCATGGCGGATGAAAAGAATCTGCGTGGTGGCCATCGCGGCGCGCCTCCGGGGAAGAATCAGGGCCGCACTTGCAGCCAGAACGTCACGGGGCCGTCGTTGACGAGCGACACCTGCATGTCGGCGCCGAACTCGCCCGTCTCGACGACGGGATGGCGCGCCCGCGCGGCCGCGACGAAATAGTCGAACAGCCGCGCGCCTTCGTCGGGCGGCGCGGCCGGCGTGAAGCTCGGACGCAGCCCGCTGTTGGTATCGGCCGCGAGCGTGAACTGCGACACGAGCAGCAGGCCGCCTGCACGGCCTGCGCCGTCGATGTTCGACACCGGCAGGTTCATCTTGCCGGCCGCGTCGCTGAACACGCGATAGCCGAGCAGCTTCGCGAGCAGCTTGTCGGCCGCGGCCTCGGTATCGCCGCGCTCCGCGCAGACGAGCGCGAGCAGGCCCGCGCCGATCTCGCCCGTCGTGCGCTCGCCGACGCGCACGTCGGCGCGCTTCACGCGCTGGATCAGCGCGATCATGCGGTCAGCGTGACGCGCGCGAAGCGGCGCTTGCCGACCTGCACGACGAACTCGCCGGCCTCGACCTTCAGGCCCTTGTCCGACACGGTCGCGCCGTCGATCTTCACGCCGCCCTGCTCGATGTTGCGCAGCGCTTCGCTCGTCGACGGCACGAGGCCGGCCTGCTTCAGCAACTGACCGATCGCCAGCGGCGCGCCGGCCAGCGTGACCGACGGAATGTCGTCCGGCACGCCGCCCTTCGCGCGGTGGTTGAAATCCTCGAGCGCGCGCTCGGCGTCGGCCTGCGAATGAAAGCGCGCGACGATTTCCTGCGCGAGCAGCACCTTGAAGTCGCGCGGGTTGCGGCCGCCTTCGGCGTCGCGCTTGAAGCCGGCGATTTCTTCGATGCTGCGGAACGACAGCAGTTCGAAGTAACGCCACATCAGCGTGTCCGAAATGCTCATCAGCTTGCCGAACATGTCGGTCGGCTTCTCGCTGATACCGACGTAGTTGCCCTTCGACTTCGACATCTTCTCGACGCCGTCGAGCCCTTCGAGCAGCGGCATCGTCAGGATGCACTGCTGTTCCTGGCCGTACTGCTTCTGCAGCTCGCGGCCGACCAGCAGGTTGAATTTCTGGTCGGTGCCGCCGAGCTCGAGATCGGCGTTCAGCGCGACCGAATCGTAGCCCTGCATCAGCGGGTACAGGAATTCGTGGATCGAGATCGGCACGCCGCCCTGGAAGCGCTTCGTGAAATCCTCGCGCTCGAGGATCCGCGCGACCGTGTAGCGCGACGCGAGCTTGATCATCCCGTCCGCGCCGAGCGGCATCGACCATTCGCTGTTGTAGCGGATCTCGGTCTTGTCGCGATCGAGCACGAGCGCGGCCTGCTCGAAGTAGGTCTTCGCGTTCGCTTCGATCTGCTCGCGCGTGAGCGGCGGGCGCGTCGCGTTGCGGCCCGACGGATCGCCGATCAGCGACGTGAAATCGCCGATCAGGAAGATCACCGTGTGGCCGAGGTCCTGCAGCTGGCGCATCTTGTTCAGCACGACCGTATGGCCGATGTGGATGTCGGGCGCGGTCGGGTCGAGGCCGAGCTTGATGCGCAGCGGCGTGCCCGTGGCTGCGCTGCGCGCGAGCTTCTGCGCGAACTCTTCCTCGATCAGCAGCTCGTCGACGCCGCGCTTCGTGACGGCGAGCGCATGCCGGACTTCGTCGGTGATCGGGAAAACGGGCTTGGAACTGGGTTCGGTGCTCATCGGTGCCGGGAAGAATGTCGCAAAAACAGGGATTTTCCCATAACTTGCGCGCGCATCGCTTAACGACGCGTCACGTTGCGCGGATAATCGGGCGCAAGGCGCGCGGCACCGGCCCGCGCCGCACGATCCAGGAGAACCCAACGTGCCGCAACGACCGCCGCAGAATGCCCATCCGGCAGACGGCATCTACTTCGGGCTGATGTCGGGAACCAGCATGGACGGCGTCGACGGCGTCGCCGTGCGTTTCGAGGCCGGCCGCGCGCCGGCCGTGCTCGCGGAAGCGTTCGTCGGCTTCGCGCCATCGCTGCGCGACGCGCTGTTCGCGCTGCAGCAGCCCGGCGACAACGAGATCGACCGCGAATCGCTCGCGGCGAATGCGCTCGTCACGCGCTATGCGGTGTGCTGCCATGAATTGCAGCGTACGGCCGGGCTGTCGCGCGACGAGATCCGCGCGATCGGCGTGCACGGCCAGACGGTGCGCCATCGCCCCGAGCGCGGCTATACGCGCCAGCTCAACAATCCGGCGCTGCTCGCCGAGCTGACCCAGATCGACGTGATCGCCGATTTCCGCAGCCGCGACGTGGCCGCGGGCGGCCACGGCGCGCCGCTCGCACCCGCCTTCCATGCGACGGTGTTCGGCGCGCCGGGCGAAACGCGCGTCGTCTGCAATCTCGGCGGGATCAGCAACATCACGATCCTGCCGGCCGCGGGCGGCGACGTGCGCGGCTTCGACTGCGGGCCCGCGAACGCGCTGATCGACGCGTGGGCGACCCGCCATCTGGGCAAGCCGTACGACGACGGCGGGGAGTTCGCCGCACGCGGCAGCGTCCGCGCGCCGCTGCTGGACGCGTTGCTCGACGAACCGTATTTCACCGCGCCACCGCCGAAAAGCACCGGACGCGACCTGTTCAATCCCGCCTGGCTCGATGCGAAGCTCGCCGCGTTCCCGCAGGTTGCGCCGGAGGATGTGCAGGCGACGCTCACCGCGCTCACCGCGGTATCGGTGGCGCGCGAGATCGCGCAGCACGCGCCGGGCTGCAAGGCCGTCTTCGTATGCGGCGGCGGCGCACGCAATCCGGTGCTGCTCGACGCGCTCCGGCACGCGCTGCGCGAGGCCGGCGTGCCGGCCACCGTCGATACGACGGCCGCGCTCGGCGTACCGCCGCAGCAGGTCGAAGCGCTCGCGTTCGCGTGGCTCGCGTACCGCTTCACCGCGCGTCAGCCCGGCAATCTCGCGAGCGTGACGGGTGCCGCCGGCGAGCGCGTACTCGGTGCGCTCTATCCGCGCTGAAGCGATATCCGCTGCGCGGCGGGTGCTGCAAGGCGAGCGCGCATGAAAAACGGGGCATCAAGCCCCGTTTTTCATGCCGGCGAACCGGCGCGGATCCGGCGTTCGCTCAGACCGAGAATGACGAACCGCACCCGCAGGTGGTGGTTGCGTTCGGATTCTTGATCACGAACTGCGCGCCGTTGAGGTCGTCCTTGTAGTCGATCTCGGCGCCGACCAGGTACTGGTAGCTCATCGAGTCGATCAGGAGCTGGACGCCGTTCTTGTTCATCACGGTGTCGTCCTCGTTGACTTCCTCGTCGAACGTGAAGCCATACTGGAAGCCGGAGCAGCCGCCACCCTGCACGAACACGCGCAGCTTCAGGTCGGGATTGCCCTCTTCGTCGATCAATTGCTTGACCTTGTCGGCCGCGGCGTCGGTGAAGACGAACGGCAGCGGCATATCGGTCGTCGTTGCTGCGGATTCGGTAACAGCGTTCATTCGAACTCTCCAAAAAGCTTTAGCCGCTATTGTAGGGCCGATCAGAAGATCGTGCTGAAGTCCATGAAATCAACAGGTTCTTGTCGATTTCATCAAGGGCGCCCACGCGTGCGGGCGCCGCAGCAAGCCCGGAAGCGGGCATAAAAAAACCGCCAGCGCGAAAGCTGGCGGTTTTTCCGGCGGACGCCGCCCGAAAGCGGCGAGGCCATGAAGCGAAATTAACGCTTCGAGAACTGCTTTGCGCGGCGAGCCTTGCGCAGACCGACCTTCTTACGCTCGACTTCACGCGCATCGCGCGTGACGAAGCCTGCGCTCGACAGCGACGGCTTCAGCGTCGCATCGTAGTCGATCAGGGCACGGGTGATGCCGTGGCGCACTGCACCTGCCTGACCCGTTTCGCCGCCGCCGTTGACGTTCACCTTGATGTCGAACGTCTGGCCGTGGTTCGTGAGTTCCAGCGGCTGACGCACGATCATCAGCGACGTTTCGCGCGAGAAGTAGTCAGCGATGGGCTTGCCGTTGACGATGATGTCGCCCTTGCCAGCCTTGATGAAGACACGTGCGACTGCGCTCTTGCGGCGGCCCGTGCCGTAGTTCCAGTTACCGATCATGTGGGCTCCCCTTAGATCTCGAGCGCCTTCGGCTGTTGAGCCGAATGCGGATGCGTCGCTTCTGCGTAGACCTTCAGCTTCTTGATCATCGCGTAGCCGAGCGGGCCCTTCGGCAGCATGCCCTTGACCGCCTTCTCGAGCGCGCGGCCCGGGAAGCGTTCCTGCATCTTGCCGAACGTCGTTTCATAGATACCGCCCGGGTAGCCCGAGTGACGGTAGTACTTCTTGTCCAGCGTCTTGTTGCCCGTGACCTTCAACTTGCTCGCGTTGATGATGATGATGAAATCACCGGTGTCGACGTGCGGGGTGAACTCAGGCTTGTGCTTGCCGCGCAGACGGCGTGCCACTTCGCTGGCAACACGGCCGAGAACCTTATCCGTCGCGTCAATCACGTACCATTCGCGCGTCACCTCATGGGCTTTTGCGGAAAACGTCTTCATGATCGATCCAAAAAAAATGCTTTGCCCGATGTGTTCTTCCTGCTTGTCTGTGTGCGCTTCGAGGCGCGGTGCAGGCTCTCCCTGTTCTTTTTCCGTGGGCATGAATGCGGAAAAGCCCTGAATTATAAAGGAAATACGGCTGCGTAGTCAAAGAGATTCCACGTCCCGTGTTCGGAACGGCCGAAATGAGCCAAAATTCGATCGTGCCCCGACCAGCCAGGCGAACCGAGCGCCTGGGGAGGCACCCATCGACGCGGGGCACCTGACCTTGCCGCGCCCGACCGGCCGAACCCGAAAAACAACAAATCAGCATGATGAAACAACAACTTACGCCTTTCCTCGCGGCCGCCCTGCTGGCCGCCGCGGCGCCCGCCGTCGCCGCCCGCTCCGGCTGCGAAGCCAAGCTCGACGCACTCGATGCGCGCATCGCCGAAGCCCGGACCGCGCATGCCGAAGACCGCATCGCGCGCCTGCGCGCGGTGCGCGAACGCGTGCGCCACTTCTGCGCGCGCGGCCACGGCCACGCGTCGGCCGCCCACGCGCCGACGCCCGATGCCGGCGCGCGCGGCACGTCGCCCGACGCGACCTCGCAGCCGGCGGCGCGACAGCCCGCGTGACGCGGCGGCGCGTGCAAGCCGCGCGCCGATGTTTGCATGGGACGAAAAAAAGCCCGAACGGATGGTTCGGGCTTAATCCACCTTAGGAGGAGGGTGGAGGAGACATTCGGAGGTTGCCGCAGCGCGACAACCAATGAGGTTCATTATACGAATGGCCTACGGACTTCACAAGAAAATTTGCATGGCGAAATTACATCCCACGATATGGGATTGCGGCCGGCAAACTCACACACTAAAATTGTCGTTTTAAATCAAATACCTAATCGCACCAGACACGACCTGAAACCGTCCCCGCCTAGAGCAAAACCCCTAAATCCAGCAGGGAAATCGCCGCTCGTCACCCCGTTCGCCCGGCGCCGGCGTTGCGCGTCGTGCAGCGCATCAGCCGACCGTTGCGCCGCGGGCTACAATGCCGGATCGAATCCGAATCAGGCAACGCTGGAGTGCAAGCATGGAATGCAAAGTAAGCTGGATGGGCCAGGACGGCATGGCGTTTTCCGCCGAGACCGGCAGCGGGCACCTCGTCACGATGGACGGCGCGCCCGAAGGCGGCGGCCACAACCTCGCGCCGCGTCCGATGGAAATGGTGCTGCTCGGCACCGGCGGCTGCACGGCCTATGACGTCGTGCTGATCCTGAAGAAAAGCCGCCAGGAAGTGAGCGGCTGCTCGGTCACGCTGAAGGCCGAGCGCGCGAGCGAAGATCCGAAGGTGTTCACGAAAGTGCACTTCCACTTCACGGTCACCGGCCGCAACCTGAACCCGGCCACGGTCGAGCGCGCGATCAACCTGTCGCACGACAAGTACTGCTCCGCGTCGATCATGATCGCGAAAACGGCCGAACTCACGCATTCGTTCGACATCGTCGCCGCCTGAGCGCACGGCGAACGCACGAAAAAAGGGCCGGCGCTCCGCACGGAGACGCCGGCCCTTTCGCATTCGAACGGCAAAGCAGGCCGATAAGCCGGATTCTGTGCACGCCGCGCGCCGAAGCGCGCAACGCGTGGCAGCCATTCCTCTAGGCGCGCCATTGCTGACGCGCTCAAGCTTCCTACCCGCAGACGAGACGGGGGCCCCGTCCTGCATCCGAAAATGCGCGCCTGCCTACTTGGAATTGCTCCGGGTGGAGGTTACCGTGCCGGCGAACGTCGCCGTCGCCGCGGTGCGCTCTTACCGCACCGTTTCACCCTTACCTGATCCCGGCTTGCGCCGGGCCATCGGCGGTTTGCTTTCTGTTGCCCTGTTCCGCGTGTCGCCACGGATGGCCGTTAGCCATCACCCTGCCCTGTGGAGTCCGGACTTTCCTCGCCCCCGCGCGCCCGAAGGCGGCGAGGCCGCGACTGCCTGGCCTGCTTTGCGACGCGCATTCTAGCACTGCGCGCCGCCGTCGGCAGCGCGCGAGCGGCGGCCGCTGCGAAACACGGCCGGATCGTCGTAGAACGCGGCGTCGGCGTTCGCGGCGCACCAGCCCGGCACGCCGAGCACCGGCAGCGGCGCGAAATCGCGGGGCGTCAGCGCGCGCGTCGCGATTTCGGCGGCGATGCGCGCGTCGACATGCGCGCGCCGTTGCGCGTCGGACCATGAAAAATAGTCGGCGCTCACTTCCACGATCCACGTGTGCGCGGTGCAGGATTTGTACGGTACGACGAGCTGTTCGAGCAGCGCATGGCCGACCAGCCGCGCTTCGCAGCGCGTCCCCCACGCATCGCGCTCGGCCACCAGCAGCCGCGGCCAGTCGAAGCCGCGCAGCGCGTCGGCGAGCGCGCGGTCGGCCGTGACGAACAGCGCCGCATTCTCGTCGAACAACGTCAGTGCATCGCGCAACGCGCCGCGCACGGGGCCGACCCCGCCCGCCGCATCGATCGCGGCGGCCTGACGCGCATTCAGCGCGGCTTTGGCGCGCGGGTACGCGAACCAGACGAGCGCATTGAAGAAGTCGTGGAGATTCTGGCGGGTCGGCACGCGGCCGGTGGCCGCGATATGGGTCTCGTACGCGACGCCGGGCGGCAGCTCGGCCTGCGGCACGAACCGCAGCGGCCGGCCACGTCCGGTGACGCGATCGCCGCCGTGCAACGCGCCGTTCAACGCATCGAGCAGCGCGGCCTCGTCCGCGCGGGCAGCCGCCTGCCACGCGCGACCCGGCTCCGCGTAGGGCGCGAGCCACGGCGCGGACCAGTCGATCCGCGCGAATTCCGCCGCCGCGAGACCGGCCGCAGAGCCGGATTCGCGCGGCGGCGCGCCGGTCACGCGAGTTTCCAGCCGATCGTCTCGCCGCCGCGCAGCGGCACGACCGGCGTATCGCCCGCGAAGATCTCGCGCGGCAGCTCCCACGCCTCGCGACGCAGCGTGACCGTCTCGGCGCTGCGCGGCAGCCCGTAGAAATCCGCGCCGAAGAAGCTCGCGAACCCTTCCAGCTTGTCGAGCGCGCCGGCCGTGTCGAATGCTTCCGCGTACAGTTCGAGCGCGTGCAGCGCCGTGTAGCAGCCCGCGCAGCCGCACGCGGTTTCCTTCGCGCCGCGCGCATGCGGCGCGCTGTCGGTGCCGAGGAAGAAGCGCGGGTTGCCCGACGTCGCGGCCTCGACCAGCGCCACGCGATGCGTCTCGCGCTTCAGCACCGGCAAGCAGTAGTAATGCGGGCGAATCCCGCCGACGAACAATGCGTTGCGGTTGTACAGCAGGTGATGCGCGGTGATCGTCGCGCCGAGCAAACCGGGCGCCGCGTCGGCATCGCGCACGTAGTCGGCCGCGTCCTTCGTCGTGATGTGCTCGAACACGACCTTCAGGCCCGGGAAATCGCGGCGCAGCGGCGTCATCACGCGATCGATGAACACCTTCTCGCGATCGAACAGGTCGATCGACGCATCGGTCACCTCGCCGTGCACGAGCAGCGGCATGCCGGTGTCCTGCATCGCCTCGAGTGTCTTCGCGCATTTCGCGAGATCGGTGACGCCGTGGTCGGAGTTCGTCGTCGCGCCCGCCGGATACAGCTTCACGCCGTGCACGAAGCCGCTCTCGCGCGCGCGGCGGATTTCGTCGGGCGGCGTGTTGTCGGTCAGGTACAGCGTCATCAGCGGTTCGAACGTCATCCCGGCCGGCAGCGCGGCGAGGATGCGCTCGCGATAGGCCTGCGCCTGCGCGGTGGTCGTGACCGGCGGCTTCAGGTTCGGCATGACGATGGCGCGGCCGAACTGGCGGGCGGTGTGCGGCAGCACGGCGGCGAGCATGTCGCCGTCTCGCAGGTGCAGATGCCAGTCGTCGGGACGGGCGAGCGAAAGCGTCGCCGGGGAAGAAGCGTTCGAGGCAGTCATAGGAGGCGTCGTGAGGAACGGGCTTGCCATCGGCGGGGCCGGAACGCGCGTGCGCGGGCCGACTGACGGCAAACCGCAACACGGGGCCTTTGACCAGCGGAATCCGCTTTTTACCGCTCAGGGCTCGGTGATATGCTAGAAACCGCATTGTACCGGGGTTCGCCCGGTTCGTTACCCCCGCTTCAGCCTGCCGCCCCACGTAAAATGTGCCAACTCCTTGGAATGAACTGCGCCGCGCCGACGGACGTCACATTCTCCTTCACAGGTTTCGCGGCCCGGGGCGGGCTCACCGATCACCATGCCGACGGCTGGGGCATCGCGTTCTTCGAAGACAAGGCCTGCCGTCTCTTCATCGATCACCAGGCATCGGCCACGTCGCCGATCGCCGAAATGGTGAAGCGCTACCCGATCAAGTCCAAGAACACGATCGCGCATATCCGCAAGGCGACGCAAGGGCACATCCTGCTCGAGAACAGCCATCCGTTCATGCGCGAGCTGTGGGGCCGGCACTGGATCTTCGCGCATAACGGCGACCTGCAGGACTACGCGCCGGACATGGACGGCAGCGTCTACCATCCGGTCGGCACGACCGACAGCGAGCAGGCGTTCTGCGTGCTGATGCAGGGGCTGCGCGAGGCCTTTCCCGGCGCGCAGCCGCCGCTGCCCGAACTGTTCGAGCGGGTCGGCGAGCTGACGCGCGGCATCACCGATCACGGCGTGTTCAACTTCCTGATGTCGAACGGCCAGGCGCTCTTCGCGCACTGCTCGACGCGGCTGCACTACCTCGTGCGGCGCTGGCCGTTCTCGACCGCGCATCTCGTCGACGAAGACCTGTCGATCGACTTCGCGAAATACACGACGCCGGAGGATCGCGTCGCGGTGATCGCGACGCAGCCGCTCACCGACAACGAAGTCTGGACCGCATTCGAGCCGGGCGAGCTGATCATGTTCCAGTGCGGCGACGTCGCCGCGCGGATGCGGATTCCGGTGCCCGAGCGCGTGCTCGAGAAACTGCGCAACCCGTCGCTCGACGCATCGGCGTCCGCGCCGCGCACGGCGGTTCGCGAAGCGCTCGCCGCCGCGGCCGACGGCGATTCGGACGACGCGATCGATTTCTGACGCGCGGCCGCGGCCGCTTCCTGCGCACTGCCTGCTGCGCGAGCTTCACGCGACGCGTCCGACGACGCCCGTCATCGGCGCAAATCGCCCCGCTCCGACCAATATGGTTTCATTTTGACGACCACCCGGCGCAACCGATCGACGTCACGCAACATTTGCTTGATTTTATTAATTTACAAACGAAAATAAATAAAAGACGAGACAAACAAAACAACCGTCAATCAAAAATAAAATCCCGGGCCCGTATTTTAGTGCAACCTGCCCATCGAAACCGTGCGTTATCCCACCTACTCCGACAGTCCTTCCGGATTTTGAAAAAATCCCCCAAACCCGCCACCGCCATGGCCTTCGGTTCGATCAACCACACAAATCGAAAATACCACGCATTACGGTTCGCATCATTACAGTTTCCCATTTCTCGATAATCGACGGCCACCCGAATCGGTAGACTCCGCCCATCCTCGGTGTAACGAAACACGATTGGCGCGACATGCAGCCATAGCCGCCGCTCGCCCCTTCGGATCGTTTCCCCACCGCGGAATGCGAATTCGCCGAATGGCGGCGAATGCCACGTCAAAAAGAAGAAAGAGGGGTATGCCGTGAATCACTCATTTCGATCGATATGGAGCGAAGCCGCCGGCTGCTGGGTCGCGGTTGCGGAAACGGCCCGGGCGCGCGGCAAGCGCTCGGGCGGCGCGTCGGGTTCGAGTCGCCGCACCGCGCACGCAACGGCGCGCCGGTCGCCGCTGCGCGTCGCGGCGCTCGGCGCCGCACTCGCGGCGCTGTCGGCCGGCGCCGCGCACGCATCGACGTGCGGCAGCGGCGCCGCCATCGCGAACGGGGGCACCTGCACGCTCGACAGCTTCAGCCCGACGGTCAACGACAACCTGGCCGGCGCCACGACCGTGTCGGGCGGCGACCGGGTCGGCCTGACGGGCGCCTGGACCGGCGCGACCGGCGACATGGGCTACACGCTGACGCCGCTCGGCAGCACGTCCGTCGTATCGGGCAACCCCGACCAGCCGCTGCTGTCGATCGGCGGCAAGACGCGCAGCGTCAGCACGCCCGACTCGATCACCGGCAGCCATACGACGGTCGCGACCTATGATTCGGGTGCGTTCGTGGCCTCGAGCGCCGGCTCGATCAACGTGCCGGTCTATCACGACGTGAACGGCGACCAGTACGTGAACACGCGGATCGGCACCGTCGATCGCTCCGGCGGCACGCTCGACGTGTCGATCGGCGCTCCGGCGGGCGCGCCGACGGCGGCCGGCAACGCGATCACGATGGCGCCCAAGCAGACCGACCTGTTCGTCGCGGACGGCACGGGCACGGCGCAAAGCGTCGTCAACTGGAACTCGCGCAACCAGGTCTGGCTCGGCACCGGCGACTATCTCGCGAGCGGCGGCCCCGTCAGCCACGTGCTGCTCGACGTGCCGACGTACGCGGGCACCTTCACGGCGTTCGACGGCAGCGCCTGGACGGTCACCGACGCCGCGTCGCTCGCCGCGTACAACACCTTTCTCGTGCGCTCGGTCCAGAGCGGCGCACTCGGCTCGCAGGCCGCCTACGATCAAGCGTTCAGCCAGGCCGTCACGTTCTCCACGCAATCGTTCGAGTATGCGAACAACGTGTCGCCGGGCGACAAGAACACGCTGCCGATGGATTACCTGACGGTGATGCACGGCACCGGCGCAAACGCGACGCTGCACATCGGCAAGGACGGCCAGATTGACTTTCGCGGCACCAACACGATCGACTCGAGCTCGGCGGTCCTCGCCGAAAACGGTGCGTACTTCGTCAACGACGGACGGCTGTCGGGCGACTTCACGCTCGTGCGCCTGCTGACCGGCGCGAGCGGCGTGAACAACGGCGTGATTTCGTCCGGCTACGCCGCCGGCGACAACTTCGACACGGGCGGCGCCGCGCCGCCCTACAACTTCAGCCTCAACGCATACACCGAGGGCAGCGGCATCTACGCGAACGGCGCCGGCACGACCTTCGTCAACAACGGCGTGATGAACGTCGGTGCCTGGACCTTCAACAGCACGCGCCCCGACCTGCAGAACTACGCGGTCGCCGTCACGGACGGCGCACGCGCGTCGAACGCCGGCACGATCAACGTCGGCGTCAACGCGACGACGCTCGACAGCCAGGTGATCGGCGGCCTCGTCGCCGGCGGCAGCTTCACGAACGAAGCCGGCGGCACGATCTATCTCGGCCGCGCCGCGCAATACGACGCCGCCTCGCCCGAGGCCGCGAACGACGTCGCGCTGTCCGCGCACGCGTACGGCATCCTGCTCGGCGCGTCGGGCACCGCGAGCAACCTCGGCACGATCGTGATCGGCACGCAAACGCAGAACGGCGCCGCGCTGGCGAGCATCGGCTCCACCTCCGGCGCACTGACCAACGCGGGCGCGATCGTCGTCGACGGCGCCGCGCCCGGCACGCCGCTCGCCAACGTCGGCATGCTCGCCGCCGATACCGCGGCGGCCGTGACCAACACGGGCACGATCACGCTGAATGGCGTGAACGGCATCGGCATCATGGTCGTCGGCACCGGCACGAACGCGACGGCCGCGACGTCGACCGGCACGATCGACGTCGCCGGCGGTCTCGATCCCGCGTCGGGCACGCGCAACTACGGCGTGTGGGCCGAAGGGCCGCTCGCGAAGGCCACGATCGACGGGGCGCTGAACCTGACCGGCACCGGCGCGATCGGCGTGCATGCGCGTTCGGGCGCGACGATCGACGTCGGGGCGAACGCCGTGCCGGCCTTCACGTCCGGCACCGACCAGATCGGCTTCTATGCATACGGTGCAGGCTCGAAAATCAACGTCGCCGCGCAGCACCTGAGCGTCGACACCGACGATTCGACGCTGTTCCGCGTCGCGGGCGGCGCAGCCTACACGGGCGCGTCGACGGCCGGCGCGCTGACGACCGACGTCAACGGCCAGCGGGCGCGCGGCGTGCTCGCGACCGATGCCGGCACCACGCTGTCGACCGGCAACGCGGTCTATAACGTCAACGGCGCGAACGGCATCGCGATCGCGGTCGAAGGCGGCGCGAAAGGTACGATCGACGCGGGCGCGACGATCAACCTGAACGCGGCCGGCGCGACCGCGGGCGTCGTCGACGGCCAGGCGCACGACCTCGCCGGCGCGAATGCCGGCGCACCGGTCGCGACGACGCTGATCAACGATGCCGCCGTCACGTCGTCGACCGCCGGCGTGACGGGTTTCGTCGCGCAAAACCTCGGCACGCTCGAGAACCGCAGCACGGTGTCGCTGACCGGCGCCGGCTCGACGGGCGTCGTGGCCGGCACGCTCGGCACGGTGAACAACGCATCGACGATCCGGGTCGCCAACGGCACGGGCGCGCTCGTGCAGGGTGCGTCGGCCACGCTTGCGAATGCGGGCTCGATCGAAGCCGACGACGGTATCGCGGGCGTACGCCTGACGGGGGCCGGCGCGTCCGTCGCGCTGTCGGGCGCCGGCGCCGTCATCACGAACGGCAGCGCCGACGGCGTGCTGATCGACGCGACAGTCTCGGGCGGCGGTATCGCGGCCGGCGCGACGTCGATCGCGGTCGGCGGCGCGGGCAGCGGGATCCGCAACCTCGGTGCGAATGCAACGATCGCGCTGTCCGGCACGCAGGTCGCCACGACCGGCAATGGCGCCGCCGGCCTCACGTCGACCGGCGCGGGCGCGCGCATCGCGACCGATGCGGCCACGGTCGTCCGCACGGCGGGCGCCGATGCGCGCGGCCTGTCCGTGTCGGGGGCCGATTCGATGCTCACGGCCAATGGAACGACCGTCGCGACGACCGGCTCGAACGCCCATGCGATCGTCATGGACGCCGGCGCGACGGCCCTGCTGTCGGGCACGAAAATCTCGACATCGGGAAGCGCAGCCGATGCCATCGTCGTGCAAAACGGCGGCCGCGTCGCCGATGCGGGATCGTCGCTCGCCAGCGCGGCCGGCAACGGCGCAACCGCGAACAGCGGCGGCGTGCTCGCGTTGACCGGCACGACGCTCGCGGGCGCGACGGCCGGCGTGCTGACGTCGGACACGCTCGCGAACGGCGCGACCAGCTCGGTACTCGTCGACGGCGGCAGCGTGACGGCCGCCACCGGGCCGGCCTTCGCCGCGCGCGGCGGCACGGCCGACATCGCGGTGCGCAACGGCACGGTCGTGACGGCCGGCAACGGCACGCTGCTGAACCTCGCGAACGGCAGCAACGTGACGTTCGACGCATCGGCGGTGAACCTCGCGGGCGACATCGTTTCCGACGCGTCGAGCACCGGCAACGTGTTCCTCGCGAACGGCACGACGCTGACCGGGAAGATCGACCCGGTCGCGCTGACCATCGACGGCACGAGCACGTGGCGCATGACGGGCAGCTCGGTCGTGAGCCGCCTGAGCAACGCGGGCCTCGTCGCATTCGTCGCGCCGACCGGCTCACCGACGCTGACCGGCAGCTACAAGACGCTGACGACCGGCGGCTACGTCGGCAACGGCGGCACGATCGCGCTGAACACGTATCTCGGCGCCGACGCGTCGCCGACCGACCGCCTGATCGTGAACGGCGGCACGGCGACCGGCACGACCGGCCTGAAGATCGCCAATACGGCCGGCACCGGCGCGCAGACGACCGGCGACGGGATTCCGGTCGTCGTCACGGCCAACGGCGGCACGACCGCCGCGTCGGCGTTCCATCTCGCGGGCCCGGTACAGGCCGGCGCATACGAGTACCGGCTCTATCGCGGCGGGCAAAGCGACGCGAACGGCTGGTACCTGCGTTCGCAGCTCGACCCGACCGACCCCGGCGACCCGATCCACCCGGCTGGCGGCGGCGACGGCGGCAACGACGGAAATGGCAACGGCAACGGCGGCGCGCTCGCGTATCGCCCGGGCGTCTCCGGCTACGCGATGACACCGCTGCTGAACGCCGACTACGGCTTCTCGACGCTCGGCCGGCTGCACGAGCGCGTCGGCGACATCTACAACGTCGAGAAGCAGCAGCCCGGCAATCGCGACGGCGTGTGGGGGCGTATCGGCGGCCAGAGTCTCGATGCGAACGCGGGCCGCTTCTCGGCCGACGAACGCACGTTCTTCGCGCAGTTCGGCAAGGACTGGACCGTCGATCAGGCGCCGAACGGCGCCGGCAGCACGCATGCGGGCGTGACGGCCAGCATCGGCGTGGCGAATGCGAGCTTCAGCGACATGGCGCGCGCCGGCTCGCCGAACCTGTCGACGTCGACGGGCTCGGTCGAGATGCACGCGCAGAGCGTGGGCGGCTACTGGACGCGCTATCTGCCTGACGGCACCTACTTCGACAGCGTCGGACAGGTCACGCACTACGGCAACCGCTATCGCGACAGCTACGGCAACGAAGCGTCGCAGAACGGCTTCGGCGTCGCGCTGTCGCAGGAAGTCGGCAAGCCGTTCGCGCTCGGCACGTTGCCGATCGCGGTCGAGCCGCAGGCGCAGTTGATGTACCAGTACCTGAAGCTGAACGGGTTCAACGACAACGTGTCGGCCGTCTCGGGCACGACGACGCATGCGCTGCGCGGCCGCGTCGGCGTGCGCTTCTTCCGGCCGAACCTCCAGTCGGACGCGGGCGGCGGCGCCGCGACGCCGTACTTCACGGCCGACGTGCTGCACGACTTCCTGTCGCCGGGGCAGACCGTCGTCGGCGGCACGCCGTTCGCGACGCATCTCGGGCGCACGTGGTACGAGCTCGGCGTCGGCGTGACCGCCGGCTTCGGCAAGTCGGGCGAGCTGTACGCGAATGCGAAGATCGCGCGCAACATCGGCGGCGATTACCGGCGCGGGATCGTCGGGCAGGTCGGCTACCGGTACAGCTGGTAACGCCCGGCGGCGGACGAAAAAAAACCGCCCGGCGGCATGCCGGGCGGTTTTCGCGTGGGTGCGCGCAAGACGCGCGAACGCTCAGTGCAGGATCTTCGCGAGGAAGTCCTTCGCGCGGTCCGATTTCGGATTCGAGAAGAAATCGTCCTTGCGGTCGTCCTCGACGATCGCGCCCTTGTCCATGAAGATCACGCGATGCGCGACCTTCTTCGCGAAGCCCATCTCGTGCGTGACGACCATCATCGTCATCCCTTCCTGCGCGAGTTCGACCATCACGTCGAGCACTTCGTTGATCATCTCCGGATCGAGCGCGGACGTCGGCTCGTCGAACAGCATCGCGATCGGGTCCATCGACAGCGCGCGCGCGATCGCGACACGCTGCTGCTGGCCGCCCGACAACTGGCCCGGAAACTTGTGCGCATGCGCCTTCAGGCCGACGCGATCGAGCAGCTTCATGCCCTTCTCGGTCGCTTCGTCCTTGCCGCGGCCGAGCACCTTGATCTGCGCGAGCGTCAGGTTCTCGGTGATCGACAGGTGCGGGAACAGCTCGAAATGCTGGAACACCATCCCGACCTTCGAGCGCAGCTTCGACAGGTTCGTCTTCTTGTCGCCGACCGACTGGCCGTTCACGAGGATCTCGCCCTGCTGGAACGGCTCCAGGCCGTTCACGGTCTTGATCAGCGTAGATTTACCCGAGCCCGACGGGCCGCACACGACGACCACTTCGCCTTTCTTGACCTCGGTCGTGCATTCGGTGAGGACCTGAAACTGGCCGTACCACTTCGAAACGTTCTTGATGGAAATCATCTTGTGACCTTTTTCTGGAGACCCTTGACGAGAGCAGACGCCAACGAGCAAATCACGAAATAGCATGCACCGGCGAACAGGACCATCTCGACGGTCGTGCCGTCGCGATCGCCGATGTTGGCGGCCGTGCGGAAGAAGTCCGCGAGACTGATCACGTACACGAGCGACGTATCCTGGAACAGGACGATCGCCTGCGTGAGCAGCAGCGGCACCATCGCGCGGAACGCCTGCGGCAGGATCACGAGGCGCATCGCCTGCGCGTAGTTCATGCCGAGCGCGAACGCGGCATTCACCTGCCCGCGCGGCACCGCCTGGATGCCGGCGCGGATGATCTCGGAATAATACGCGGCTTCGAACAACGAGAACGCGACCATCGCCGACGCGAGGCGGATGTCGATCGTCGGCGACAGACCGAGCACGCCCTGCAGCACCTGCGGCACGATCAGGAAGAACCACAGCAGCACCATCACGAGCGGGATCGAGCGGAACACCGTCACGTACGCTTTCGCGAACCATGCGAGCGGCTTCACGCCGGACAGCCGCAGCAACGCCAGCAGCGTGCCCCAGACGATCCCGACCACGATCGCGATCAGCGTGATCTTGAACGTGACGACCGCCCCCGACCACAGCGTCGGCAGCGCGCCGGGAATACTACTCCAGTCGAACTGATGCATCACTTGCCTCCGATATAGCCGGGCAGCCGCGTACGGCCTTCGATCCAGCGCATGAACGCCATCACGACGAGGTTGATCAGCACGTAAGCGAGCGTGACCGCGATGAACGACTCGTAGGTCTGCGCGGTGTAGTCGACGAGCTGGCGCGCCTGCGCGGACAGGTCGAGCAGGCCGATCGTCGACGCGACGGCCGAGTTCTTGAAGATGTTCAGGAACTCCGACGTGAGCGGCGGCACGATGATCCGGTAGGCAACCGGCAGCAGCACGTAGCGATACGTCTGCCATTGCGTGAAGCCCATCGCGAGGCCGGCCGCGCGCTGGCCCTTCGGCAGCGCGTTGATCCCCGAGCGCACCTGTTCGCACACGCGCGCGCCCGTGAACAGGCCGAGACAGACGATCGACGCGGTAAAGAACTGCGTGCCGGGCGGCAACTGCTTGATCCAGGTGCCGATCGACGCGGGCAGCAACTCGGGTATCACGAGATACCAGATGAAGAACTGCACGATCAGCGGAATGTTCCGGAAGATCGACACGTACACGGTGCCGATCGCCGACAGCCATTTGTTCGGCACGGTGCGCAGCACGCCGAACAGCGATCCGACGATCAGCGCGATGACCCAGGCGACGAGCGACACTTCGATCGTCACCCAGAAGCCGGACATCAGCCATCCGAAATAAGTCGTCGGCTCGCCGGTCGACACGGGGCTCAGGAAGATGCCCCAGTTCCAGTGGTAAGACATGGGCAAGACTCCAGCAAAAAGAAACGGAAGAAGCGTGGCCTCTTCCGTCTCATGAGCGTCATTTCTGCATCAACGGCAGTGTGATCAGTCGAGCGCCTTGTCGTTCGGGTTCGCGTACAGCTTCTTCATCGACTCGGACAGCGGGAAGTTCAGGTTCAGGTTCTTCGGCGGGATCGGGTTCTCGAACCACTTCGCGTAGATCTTCGCGGCTTCGCCCGACTTCTCGACTTGCGCGATCGCGTCGTCGACGACCTTCTTGAAGTCGGCATCGCCCTTGCGCATCATGCAGCCGTAAGCCTCTTCCGATTGCGGCGTGCCGACGATCACCCATTCGCCCGGCTGCTTCGCCTTCGCGCGCTCGCCCGCGAGCAGTGCGTCATCCATCATGAACGCGACCGCGCGGCCCGATTCCAGCGTGTTGAACGAATCGCCGTGATCCTTCGCGCTGATGATGTTCATGCCGAGCTGCTTGTCGTTGTTCATCTTGCGCAGCAGGCGCTCCGACGTCGTGCCGGCAGTCGTCACGACCGTCTTGCCCTTCAGGTCGGCGAAATCCTTGACGCCGGAATCCTTCTTCGTCATCAGGCGCGTGCCGATCACGAAGATCGTGTTCGAGAATGCAGCCTGCTGCTGACGCTCGGCGTTGTTGGTCGTCGAGCCGCACTCGATGTCGACCGTGCCGTTCTGCACCAGCGGAATACGGTTCTGCGACGTGACGGGGATGTTCTTCACCTGCAGGTTCGGCAGGTTCAGCTTCTTCTTCACCGCCTCCACGACCTTCATCTGGAAGTCGCGCGAATAGCCGACCACCTGCTGGCTCTGGTCATAGTAAGAGAACGGAATCGACGATTCGCGGTGGCCCAGCGCGATCACGCCCGTGTCCTTGATCTTCTTCAGCGTGCCCGTCTCCTGAGCATGCGCGCCGCTTGCGAACGCGCAAAGCGCCGCCACCATCAGGACTGCCTTGTGGTATTTCATTTTGGTCATCTCCTTGGCTAAAACCCGCGCCAGTGTATCAAAGTAATATTTTTGAAAGTACTGGTTGTTTACCGCACTACGAATCGCCCCGTGCGAAGCCGTCCTCCCGGCTTCCGGCGCTCGTCCGGCGCCTGAATGCGCACGCGGGCGGCGCCGGATTCGGCACCGCCCGCGAGGGTTCATGCACGCAATCGCGAGGATTGCGTCATGCGTCGATCGTAGTCGAACCGATCAGGGGTACAGGCCGCGCATTTCGCGCGCCATCAGGATGCGCTTGCACGCGACGATGAACGCCGCCGTACGCACCGTCACCTTGTGCTCTTCCGCGACCGCCCACACGCCGGCGAACGCTTCGCGCATCACGCGCTCGAGACGGTGGTTGATCTCGTCTTCCGTCCAGAAGAAGCTCGAGAAATCCTGCACCCACTCGAAGTACGACACGGTCACGCCGCCTGCGTTCGCGATCACGTCGGGGATCACGAGCACGCCGTTCGCGCTCAGGATGTCGTCGGCCGCCGTCGTCGTCGGGCCGTTCGCGCCTTCGACGACGATCTTCGTGCGGATCTTCGATGCGTTCTTCTCGGTGATCTGGTTTTCCAGGGCCGCCGGGATCAGGATGTCGGTTTCGACGGTCCAGAATTCGTCGTTCGGCATCGGCTCGGCGCCTTCGAAGCCCGCGACACCGCCCGTGCGGGCGACGTGGTCGAGCAGCTTGTTCGAATCGAGGCCGGCCGGCTGGTAGATCGTGCCCGTGTGATCCTGCACCGCGATCACCTTCGCGCCCGCTTCCTGGAACAGCTTCGCCGCGATGCCGCC
The DNA here is from genome assembly GCF_001532755.1 of Burkholderia sp. MSMB2157WGS. Lineage (NCBI taxonomy): Bacteria > Pseudomonadati > Pseudomonadota > Betaproteobacteria > Burkholderiales > Burkholderiaceae > Burkholderia > Burkholderia sp. MSMB2157WGS. The sequence goes on from NZ_LPJG01000011.1 coordinate 742,900, forward strand.
GACGTTGCCGAAGCCCTGCACCGCGATGCGCGCGCCTTCGATCTCGAGGCCCTTCTTCTTCGCCGCTTCGCAGCCGACGACGAACACGCCGCGGCCCGTCGCTTCCTTGCGGCCGAGCGAACCGCCGAGCGCGATCGGCTTGCCGGTCACGACGCCGGTCGACGTCTGGCCCTGGTTCATCGAGAAGGTATCCATCATCCACGCCATCACCTGTTCGTTGGTGTTGACGTCCGGCGCCGGAATGTCGGTGTTCGGGCCGATGATGATGCCGATTTCGCTGGTGTAGCGACGCGTCACGCGCTCGAGCTCGCCGCGCGACAGCTTGCGCGGGTCGACGCGGATGCCGCCCTTCGCGCCGCCGTACGGCACGTTCACGGCCGCGTTCTTCACCGACATCCATGCCGACAGCGCCATCACTTCCGACAGCGTCACGTCCTGGTGGTAGCGCACGCCGCCCTTGCCCGGGCCGCGCGACACGTTGTGCTGCACGCGATAGCCCTCGAAGTGCGCGACGGTACCGTTGTCGAGCTCGATGGGCACGTCGACGACCAGGATGCGCTTCGGACGCTTCAGCGTTTCGAGCCAGCGCGACAGCGAACCGAGGTACGGCGCGACGCGATCGACCTGCTGAAGGTAGTTGCCCCACGGGCCGAGATCGTCGGCGTGCAGGTAGGACGGGATGGACTGCTGTTGCGAAGACATGGAAGCTCCAACGTTCAACGGATTGCGCACATTGTCGAAAAACCCGTTTTTTTTATCCAATGCCGTTTGTTTATTCGATTATGCGTTTCTTGCATGATCGCGATTTTTCGCAAAATCGCGGTCGATTTGCGCAAGAACGGCCGCGATCGGCCGGGCATCGCGTTCGTGAAAAACCGCGTTGCCGACGCGCGAGCCGGCCGGCGGACAGCCGTCCGACAGGCGCCGCAAGGCCGCCGTCAGCCGGCCGGATCGCTCGGCCGGATCGCTCGGCCGGATCAACCGTCGGCGGTTAGCCGGCGGTGCCGCCGGCGGTCTCGCGCAGTTCGTCGCGCACGACGTCCCACAGCGCGCGCACGAGCTTCTGGCGCGGATCGTCACCCTGCAGCGCGAGCTTGTCGCAGTACAGCCGGATCTCCATCGTCAACGTGAACGGATGCGCGCCGGCGCCGCGCGCCGAGCGGTCGAGCCGGATCAGCCGGCCGCCCGCGACCGCATCGTCGACCGCGCTGTGCGGCAGGAACGCGACGCCGTGGCCCGCGAGCGCCATCGCCTTCAGCCCTTCGGCCATGTCGGTTTCGTACACGCGATCGAGGAACAGCCGCGTCGGCGCGTTCGCGATGATGACTTCGGTCATCCGGCCGAGATACGCATTCGGCGTATACGACAGATACGGCACGCGCGCGTCGGCCGCGCCCGGCAGCGTGTGGCGCGGCCGGCCCGCGCGGCCGGGCGCGGAGAACGGGCTGATCGGCTCGCTGCCGAGAATCAGCATGTCGTAGCGAGCCGGGTCGAGCGCGACCGGATGGCTCGGGTGGTGGTAGCCCATCACGAGATCGCAGCCGCCCTCGACGAGCGACAGCACCGCGTCGTGCACGTTCAGCGCGCGCAGCCGCGTGTGGACCTGGCCCATCTTCGCCTCGATCCGCTCGAGCCAGCGCGGGAAATACGTGAGCGACAGCGTGTGCGGCACCGCGAATTCGATCGTCGGCACCGGTGCGCCGACGTGGCCGCGCAGCAGCGTCCTGGCCTCGTGCGCCTGCGACAGCATCGTCAGCGCCTGCTCGTAGAAGATCTGCCCGGCCTGCGTGAGCCGGGTCGGATAGACCGAACGATCGATCAGCTCGGTCGCGAGCCATGCCTCGAGCGCCTGGATGCGCCGCGAGAACGCCGGTTGCGACACGTGCCGCAGCTCGGCGGACCGGCTGAAGCTGCGCGTTTCCGCGAGCGAGACGAAGTCTTCGAGCCATTTCAGTTCCATGCAGGCGGGCGCGGCGGGCGGCGGTCGGGAAGAAGCCTGCATTCTACCGGCGGGCAGGCCCGGCCGGCGGCTTGCCTGGCGGCCCGACGAGCCGGCGCGGGCGCCGGCCGGCAGGCCGTTCGCGCGCTGCCCGAGCCTTGCCGGCCCGTGGCGCCCGCGCCCGGACCGGTTCGGCCGGGATCGTCCCGCGCCAATGGTAAAATGCCGGATTCCCTCCCCTCGCTCGACCCGGCCCCAAGGCCCGCCCGATCATGTCCGACACTCGTCCCGATACGCTTTTCGCCCTCACCGCGCTCTCGCCCATCGACGGCCGCTACGCCAGCAAGACCGAAGCGTTGCGCGACTGGCTCTCCGAAGCCGCCTTCATGCGCCACCGCGTCACCGTCGAGGTGCACTGGCTGATCGCGCTGTCGCGCGCCGGCTTCGCGGAAGTCCCGCGCTTCTCGGAAGCGTCCGAGCAGTTCCTGCTGCAGCTCGCCGAGCGCTTCACCGCGCACGACGCCGCGCGCATCAAGGAAATCGAGCGCGTGACGAACCACGACGTGAAGGCCGTCGAATACTGGCTGAAGGAATCGGTGAAGGGCCAGGCCGAACTCGAGAAGGCGAGCGAATTCATCCACTTCGCGTGCACGTCCGAGGACATCAACAACACGTCGCACGGGATGATGCTCGCCGGCGCACGCGAGCACGTGATCCTGCCGGCGCTGCGCACGGTCCACAAGCGCCTCGTCGCACTCGCGCACGCGCACGCCGAACAGCCGATGCTGTCGCGCACGCACGGCCAGCCGGCCAGCCCGACGACGCTCGGCAAGGAACTCGCGAACGTCGCCGCGCGCCTCGCCCGCGCGATCGCGCGCATCGAGAAGGTCGAGATCCTCGGCAAGATGAACGGCGCGGTCGGCAACTTCAACGCGCACCTGTCCGCGTATCCGGAATTCGACTGGGAAGCGTTCTCGCGCGACGTGATCGAGAACCGCCTGAAGCTCACGTTCAACCCGTACACGATCCAGATCGAGCCGCACGACTACATGGCCGAACTGTTCGACGCGGTCGCGCGCGCGAACACGATCCTGCTCGACCTCGATCGCGACGTGTGGGGCTACATCTCGGTCGGCTACTTCAAGCAGAAGACGAAGGCCGGCGAGATCGGCTCGTCGACGATGCCGCACAAGGTCAACCCGATCGACTTCGAGAACTCGGAAGGCAACCTCGGCCTCGCGAACGCGACGCTGCGCCACCTCGCCGACAAGCTGCCGGTGTCGCGCTGGCAGCGCGACCTGACCGACTCGACGGTGCTGCGCAACATGGGCGTCGCGCTCGGCTATTCGCTGCTCGCGTACGATTCGCTGATCCGCGGCCTCGACAAGCTCGAAGTGAACCCGCAGCGCCTGAACGAAGATCTCGACAACTGCTGGGAAGTGCTCGCCGAGCCGGTGCAGACGGTGATGCGCCGCTACGGCATCGAGAACCCGTACGAGCAGTTGAAGGAACTGACGCGCGGCAAGGGCATCACGCGCGAAGCGCTGCAGGAATTCGTCGGCACGCTCGCGATCCCGCAGGACGCGAAGGATCGCCTGCTCGCGATGACGCCGGCGTCGTACATCGGCAAGGCCGTCGAACTCGCGAAGCGGATCGCGTAAGCACCGCCGTCGCCGGACGGAAAAAAGCCCGATGCGAAGCGATTCGCATCGGGCTTTTTCTTTTTTCGCCGGTCGGAACGCGGTCGTCCGCCCGCGGTTCGGCGCGCTCATCACGCTCATCACGCTCGTCGCCGCCTTCGCGGCGGGGATCGCGATCGGCGACAGTTGCGGGCCGGGCGGAATCTCGTGATGGTCGATGCCGGGATCGCGCAGCGCGCACGCACGGCCCGAGCGCCCACACGTCCGTAAACGACGCAGGCGCCCGTCGGGGCGCCTGCGTCATTGCTGCAATACGATTGCCGCGAACCGCGCTCAGTGCTGCTGCGCGAGGCCGAGTTTCACGATCACTTCGTCGACGATCTGTTCGGGCGTCAGGTCGATGCTGACCTCGATCGCTTCGTCCGGGCCCGGCTCCTCGAGCGTGTCGAGCTGGCTTTTCAGCAGCGACGGATCGAAGAAATGGCCGGTGCGGCTCTTCAGGCGCTCTTGCAACACCTCGAACGAGCCCTTCAGATACACGAACCGCACGTCGGTATCGGCGCCGCGCAGCACGTCGCGGTACGAGCGCTTCAGCGACGAGCACGTGAACACGGCCGTCTCGCCGGCGCGCTGCTTGTCCTCGATGGCCGCGCGAATCGTGCGCAGCCACGGCCAGCGGTCTTCATCGGTCAGCGGAATACCGTGGTGCATCTTTTCCTTGTTCGCCGCGCTGTGAAACGCGTCGCCATCGGTATAGCTGCACGACAGGCGTTCCGCCAGCATTTCGCCGATCAGCGACTTGCCCGCGCCCGACACGCCCATTGCGATCAGAATCATTGACTACCCCTTGTTACAGAACCATGCTCAGCAGCAACGTGAAGCTGAGACCGAGCACCGAGATGATGGTTTCAAGCAGCGACCAGGTCTTGAACGTCTGACCGACCGTCATCCCGAAGTATTCCTTGATCAGCCAGAAACCGCCGTCGTTCACGTGCGAGAAGATCAGCGAGCCCGAGCCGGTCGCGAGCACCAGCAGCTCCGGGCTGACCGTCGTGCCGGCCGCCGCCGCGATCGGCGCGACGATGCCGCAGGCCGTCGTCATCGCGACCGTCGCCGAACCCGTCGCGAGACGCATCAGCGCCGCGACGAACCAGCCGAGCAGCAGCGGCGACAGGTGCGCATGCTTCGCGGTCTCGACGATCTGCTGCGAGATCCCGCTGTCGCGCAGGACGCCGCCGAAGCCGCCGCCCGCGCCGACGATCAGCGTGATGCCGGCGATCGGCGCCAGGCACTCGCCGCAGAACTTCTGGATCTGATCGCGGTTGAAGCCCTGCAGCTTGCCGAACGTGAAGAAGCTCACGAGCACGGCGATCAGCAGCGCGACGTCCGAGTTGCCGGCAAAGCGCAGCAGGTTGTTCGGCAGCGACTTCGGCGCGAACACCAGGTCGGCCCAGCTGCCGACGAGCATCAGCACGACGGGCAGCAGGATCGTGAACAGCGTGATGCCGAAGCTCGGCAGTTCGCGCTTGCGGCCATCCGCGTTCGAATCGACGAATTGCGATGCGAGCGGGTTGTTGTCCGGCAACTTCACGAACTTCGAGATCGTCAGCGCGAACAGCGGACCCGCGATGATCGCGGTCGGCACGCCGACGACCAGGCCGAATGCGATCGTCTTGCCGATATCGGCGCCGTATTGCTGGACGGCCAGCAGCGCGGCCGGGTGCGGCGGGATCAGCCCGTGCACGACCGACAGGCCGGCCACCATCGGCAGGCCGACGACGAGCAGCGACTTGCCGGTGCGCTTCGCGACGTTGAACGCGATCGGGATCAGCAGCACGAAGCCGACTTCGAAGAACACCGGCAGGCCGACGATGATCGCGACGAACATCATCGCCCAGTGGATGTTCTTTTCACCGAACCAGTCGATCAGCGTGGTCGCGATCCGTTCGGCGCCGCCCGATTCGGCCATCATCTTGCCGAGCATCGTGCCGAGGCCGACGACGATCGCAATGTGACCGAGCGTGCCGCCGGTGCCCGTTTCGAACGACTTGACGATCTTGTCCATCGGCATGCCGACGACGAGGCCGAGGCCGAGCGAAACGATGATCAGCACCAGGAACGGGTAGATCTTGTAGCGCGCGATCATCAGGATCAGCGCGGCAATCGCGATCAGCGTGAATACGAGCAGCATGCTGCCTTGGACGGCCCCCATGTGGCACTCCTCCTAGAATTGTTCGAACCGGGCGAGTCGTTGCGAGTATGCCCGGCTATGCAGGTCTCCGAAACACGGAGGTACCCCCCCGTCAGGACGCTGAATTTTACTTATCTTTGCGATCCGCGGATAGAACCGGTTCCATCAGCAAAAACCCTCGGTAAAACAAGCACTAAGCGCTCGTCTCCGAGGGTTGAACGGTCATCCGGTACAAGTCTTAACGGGGCAACTGGCTCGCCGCTTGCGCGAGACGCGTGACTTCGGCCCAATCCTGCGCGGCGAGCGCGGCCTTCGGCGTGAGCCACGAGCCGCCGACGCACACGACGTTCGGCAGCTTCAGGAAGTTCGGCGCGGTGTCGACCGTGATGCCGCCGGTCGGGCAGAACTTCAGCGCCGGGAACGGACCGTGGAACGCCTGCAGCATCGGCACGCCGCCCGCCTGCTGCGCGGGGAAGAACTTGACGATCTCGTAGCCGAATTCGAGCGCCTGGATGATGTCGCTCGGCGTCATCACGCCCGGCAGCAGCGGCAAACCGGCGTCGAGCGACGCGAGATGCAGTTCCTTCGTCAGGCCCGGCGACACGCCGAATGTCGCGCCCGCGCGCTTGGCCTGCGCGCAATGCTCGGGCTTCGTGATCGTGCCGACGCCGACGACGATGTCGTCCGCGAGCTGGCTCGCGCGCTGGATCGCCTCCAGGCCCGCCGGCGTGCGCAGCGTGATCTCGAGCACCTTCACGCCGCCCGCGTGCAATGCCCGCGACACGTGTTCGCCCTGCTCGACCGAGTCGAATGCGAGCACCGGAATGACCGGGCCCAACTTCACGATTTCAGCAATCGTCTTCATTGAATTGGCTCCTTGAAATTCATGCGGCGACGCTGACGGCCGTTTCGCCGACCAGCGCCCCGAAAACCGATGCGCCCTGCTCGGCCGGTGCGGCCGCCGCGCGGAACACGCCGAACAGTTCGCGCCCGAAGCCGACTTCGTTCTCGGCCTGGTGCTGCGGCTGCGCGACCGGGCGCGCGTGCCACTCGGCGTCGTCGATCTCGATGTCGAGCACGCCGGCTTCCGCGTCGATCACGAGCGTATCGCCCGTCTTCACCTTGCCGATCGGGCCGGCCAGCAGCGCCTCCGGCGACACGTGGATCACCGCCGGCACCTTGCCCGACGCACCCGACATGCGCCCGTCCGTCACCAGCGCGACATGGAAGCCCTGATCCTGCAGCACGCCGAGCAGCGGCGTCAAACGGTGCAGCTCGGGCATGCCGTTCGCGCGCGCACCCTGGAAGCGCACCACCGCGACGAAATCGCGCTTCAGCTCGCCGCGATCGAACGCTTCCTGCACGGCTTCCTGCGAGTCGAACACGATCGCGGGCGCCGTCACCTTGCGGTGCTCCGGCGCGACCGCCGAGATCTTGATCACGCCGCGGCCGAGCCGGCCTTGCATCAGGCGCAGGCCGCCGTCCGGCTGGAACGGGTCGCGAATGCCGCGCAGCACCTTCGTGTCGTGGCTCTCGGCCGCGCCGTCGACCCACGTCAGCTTGCCGTCGATCAGCTTCGGCTCCTTCGTGTAGTGCGACAGGCCCTTGCCCGCGACCGTCGTCACGTCCTCGTGCAGCAGCCCGCCTTCGAGCAGGTTGCGTACCAGGAACGCGACGCCGCCCGCCGCATGGAAGTGGTTCACGTCGGCCTTGCCGTTCGGGTAGATCTTCGCGAGCAGCGGCACGACGGCCGACAGCTCGTCGAAGTCGTTCCAGTCGATCAGGATGCCGGCCGCGCGCGCGATCGCGACGAGGTGCAGCGTGTGGTTGGTCGAGCCGCCCGTCGCGAGCAGCGCGACGATCCCGTTGACGATCGCCTTTTCGTCGATCACGTGGCCGATCGGCGTGTAGTGACCGCGCTCGACGGTCAGGTCGAGCACGCGGCGCGCGGCCTCGGCCGTCAGCGCGGTGCGCAGCGGCGTATGCGGGTGAACGAACGCCGAGCCCGGCAGGTGCAGCCCCATCAGCTCCATCAGCATCTGGTTGCTGTTCGCGGTGCCGTAGAACGTGCAGGTGCCGTGGCCGTGATACGCGGCCGATTCGGCTTCGAGCAGCGCGTCGCGGCCAACCTGGCCGGTCGCGAACTGCTGGCGGATCTTCGCCTTGTCGTCGTTCGACAGCCCGCTCGTCATCGGGCCGGCCGGCACGAAGATCGTCGGCAGGTGGCCGAACTGCAGCGCGCCGATCAGCAGGCCCGGCACGATCTTGTCGCAGATGCCGAGGCAGAGCGCCGCATCGAACATGTTGTGCGTGAGCGCGATCGCCGTGCCCATCGCGATCGCCTCGCGCGAGAACAGCGACAGCTCCATCCCCGGGTTGCCCTGCGTGACGCCGTCGCACATCGCCGGCACGCCGCCGGCGAACTGCGCGACCCCGCCGTTTTCGCGCGCGGCGGCCTTGATGATCTCGGGGAAATCCTTGTACGGCGCGTGCGCGGACAGCATCTCGTTGTACGAGGACACGATGCCGATGTTCGGCTCGCGGATCGCCTTGATCGCGAACTTGTCGTTGCCCTCGAGGCCCGCGAAGCCGTGCGCGAGGTTCGCGCACGACAGCGCGCCGCGCGCCGGGAACTTGCCTTGCGCGCCGTCGATGCGCTGCAGATAGGCGGAACGGGTCGATTGGCTGCGGGCGATCACGCGTTCGGTGACCTTCGCCAGAGTGGGGTGCAGCGACGTCATGCTGGGCGCTCCTGTATGCCGGCCGACACCGGCGGTTGGAATCGTGGGGACGGTCGAGCTTCGTCGATCGAACGAAGGCAGTCTAGTAGAAAAACTACAAGCATGCAATGCCAATCAATTCACTCGCAACCGCCATTCCCGCCACCAGCAAGGGTTAAATCAGTGAAAACCCTAATCCCGTCTACCGATCCCGCACCGAAATCGTCACGACTGGGCTAGCATTTTCATGTAGATTTTCTACAATTCGATTGCGATACACTCGCTCATCCGAACCCGATTTCCCGATGCCGTCCCATGCTGCCCCGCATTGAAGCGATCCGCGCCGAGTTGCGCCCGTCCGAGCGCAAGCTCGCCGACTACATTCTCGCCGCGCCGCGCGAGGTGCTCGACCTCGCGATGACCGAGCTGTCGACTCGCGCGGGCGTCAGCCAGCCGACGATCGCGCGCTTCTGCCAGGCGCTCGGCTGCAGCGGCTTTCGCGAATTCAAGATCCGGCTCGCGCAGAGCGTGGCGCCGGGCGTGTCGTCGGTGTACCGCGACGTCGAGCCCGACGAACCGGCGCCCGGCATCATCGGCAAGGTGTTCGACCGCACGATCGGCGCGCTGATCGAAGTGCGCAACAGCCTGTCCGCCGGCAGCGTCGCCGACGCGATCGCGCTGCTGTCGAACGCGTCGCGCATCGAGTTCTACGGCGCCGGCGGCTCGGGCATTGCCGCGCAGGACATCCAGCACAAGTTTTTCCGGCTCGGCGTGCCGAGCGTCGCGTATTCGGATCCGCACACGTTCTCGATGTCGTCGGCGCTGCTCGGGCCCCACGACGTCGTCGTCGCGATCTCGAACACCGGCCGCACGCGCGACATCGTCGACGCCGCGCGCTCCGCGCTCGCGTGCGGCGCGAAAGTCGTCGCGATCACGCAGAGCCACTCGCCGCTCGCGAAGCTCGCGACGGTCAGCCTCGCGTCGAACGTTGCCGAGGAAACCGACGTGTTCTCGCCGATGACGTCGCGGATGTCGCATCTCGCGATCGGCGACATTCTCGCGGTCGGTGTCGCGCTGTCGCGCGGGCCGGCGCTGATGGAGCGCGTCGGCCGCGCGAAGGAAGCGATCACGCGGCGCCGGATCGACGACGCGAAGGATTGAGCCGGCGACGCACGGAACCGCCCGTCAACGAACAACGGCGCCCCGAGGGGCGCCGTTGCGCATGATTCGACGGCGACGTCACCGCCGGCCGCGCCGCTCAGAACGGCTTGATCACCACCAGCGCGACCGCGGCGAGCATGCCGAGCACCGGCAGTTCGTTGAACACGCGATACCACTTGTCGGTGCGGCGGTTCTCGCCGCGCTCGAACACCCGCAGCAGGTGCCCGCAATACGCGTGGTAGATCACGAGCAGCAGCACCACCGTCACCTTCGCATGGATCCAGCCCTGCCCCTGCCCGATGCCGATCGCGAGCCAGAGCCACAGCCCGCACGCCAGCGCCGGCACCGCGATCATCGTCATGAAGCGGAACAGCTTGCGCGCCATCAAGAGCAGGCGCCGCACCGCGGCCGGATCGGTCTCCATGGCCAGGTTCACGTAGATGCGCGGCAGATAGAAGAGCCCCGCGAACCACGCGGCGATCAGAACGATATGGAACGTCTTGACCCAGAGCATTGCCATTGGTGATGCGCCTCGTTGTTGACTTACTGACGGCCTTCGCCGTGCCCGAGCACCACGTATTTCAGCGACGTCAGCCCTTCCAGGCCGACGGGGCCGCGTGCGTGCAGCTTGTCGTTCGAGATGCCGATTTCCGCGCCGAGGCCGAATTCGAAACCGTCCGCGAAGCGCGTCGACGCATTGACCATCACGCTCGCCGAATCGACTTCGCGCAGGAACCGCATCGCGCGATCGTGATCCTCGGTGACGATCGCATCGGTGTGATGCGAGCCGTAGTGATTGATGTGCTCGATCGCGGCGTCGAGCCCGTCGACGACCTTGATCGCGAGCACCGGCGCGAGATACTCGGTGTGCCAGTCTTCTTCGGTCGCGTCGACGAGCGGGCCGACGCCCGCGTCCGCCAGCACCGCGCGCGCGGCCGCGTCGACGCGCAGTTCGACCTGCTTGTCGCGATACAGCTTGCCGAGCGGCGGCAGCAGCGTCGCGGCGATGCCGCCCGACACGAGCAGCGTCTCCATCGTGTTGCAGGTGCCGTAGCGGTGCGTCTTCGCGTTGTCGCAGACGGTCAGCGCCTTCGCGAGATCGGCGCGGTCGTCGACATACACGTGGCAGATGCCGTCGAGGTGCTTGATCATCGGCACGCGGGCCTCGTTGATCAGCCGTTCGATCAGGCTCTTGCCGCCGCGCGGCACGATCACGTCGACGTATTCGGTCATCGTGATCAGCTTGCCGACCGCCGCGCGATCGGCCGTCGCGACGACCTGCACCGCGTCCTGCGGCAGCCCGGCCGCCTCGAGCCCTTCGCCGATCAGCTTCGCGAGCGCCGCGTTCGACTCGAGCGCTTCCGAGCCGCCGCGCAGGATCGTCGCGTTGCCCGACTTCAGACACAGCGCGGCCGCGTCGATCGTCACGTTCGGGCGCGACTCGTAGATGATGCCGATCACGCCGAGCGGCACGCGCATCTGGCCGACCTGGATCCCGCTCGGGCGGAACTTGAGGTTGCCGATCTCGCCGATCGGATCGGCGAGCGACGCGACCTGACGCAGCCCGTCGACCATCGTCTTCAACGCCTTGTCCGAGAGCGTCAGGCGGTCGACGAACGCCGCATCGAGCCCCTTTTCGCGGGCGCGGGCGACGTCGCGCGCATTCGCCTCCTTCAGCGCCTGCGCGTCGCGTTCGATCGCGCGGGCCACGGCGTCGAGCGCCGCGTTCTTCGCGGCCGTGCTGGCGCGCGCCATCGCGCGGGAAGCGTGCCGGGCGCGACGGCCCAGGTCGGTCATGTACTGATCGATATCCATCGTGTGACTCAAGAAGCGAGCCGCGCGGAGCGGCATGAATTCGTGGGGAGCAGGAGCCGGCCATCCGGGGGCCGGCCATCCGGGGGACGACCCTCCGGGCGCGACGGTCCGCGGGACAGCCATCCGTGCAGGGCGGCGGCCGACAGGCCGCTGCCTGCCATCGAAGCATTGTAAGCGGGTTGCGCAGCGCGCGCTGAAGGCCCGGAAGGGACTTAGCGTCGCACGCGACCCGCGGTCGGCGGTCGCTCGCCGCGCTCGCCCGCGACCGTCATCGCGAGCTGGAACAGCCCGTCCCACGGGTCGGGCGGCGGTTCGTCCTGCGTGCGGCGGCCCGGCGTGACCGCCGTGAGCCCCTTGACCTGCCGGTCGAGCTTCGCGGCGAACGCGAGCGCCTTTTCAAGCACCGCTTCCGACACGCGGTTCAGCGCGGGCGCGATCAACCGCTCGCGCGGCCCCCACACGCGGTTCTCGCGCAGCAGCGTCGCGAGCGGCTTGCCGGCCGTCGTGCCGCGCTTGATCCGCAGCAGCGTGCGCAGCTCCTCGACGACGGCCCACATCACGAGCACGATCGCCTCGCCCTCGCCCTTCAGCCCGTCGATCATCCGCGCGAGCCGCGCGGCGTCGCCGGCGAGCATCGCTTCGTTCAGCTTGAACACGTCGTAACGCGCGACGTTCAGCACCGCGTCGTGCACCTGCTCGAACGACAGCGCGCCCTGCGGATACAGCAGCCCGAGTTTCTGGATTTCCTGGTGCGCGGCGAGCAGGTTGCCCTCGACGCGCTCCGCGATGAACTGCAGCGCGCGGCGCCCGTCGTCGCCGGGCGCGACGCGCTGGCCCTGCATCGCCAGACGCTGGCCGATCCAGTTCGGCAGCTGCGCGCGGTCGACCGGATCGATCTTCAGCGCGACACCGCCGTTCTGCAGCGCGGTAAACCAGGCGGATTTCTGCGTGGCCGCGTCGAGGCGCGGCAACGTGACGAGCATCAGCGCGTCCGGATTGGGCGTGGCGGCGAGCGTCTTCAGCGCATCGGCGCCTTCCTTGCCGGGCTTGCCCGACGGAATACGCAGCTCGATCAACTGGCGCTCGCCGAACAGCGACATCGCCTGGGTCGCGCCGAGCAGCACGCTCCAGTCGAAGCCGCGCTCGACCGTATGCACCGAACGCTCGGTGAAGCCGGCCGTGCGCGCGGCCGCACGAATGCGGTCGCACGCTTCCTGCGCGAGCAGCGGCTCGTCGCCGTAGACGGTATAGAGCCCGGCCAACCCCTTCGCGAGGTGCGGCTCCAGCGCATCAAGTCGCAATTGCATCGCTGCGTGCGCCCGCGATCAGAGCGGCGGCGGCGGCAGCGGCGCGCGCGGCGCCACGCCCGGCACCACGTCCTCCGGCGCCGGCGTCAGCGAGTGGACGATCGCGAGACGCCGCATCAGTTGATCGACCGCGTCGTTCTGCATGTCGCCGTACAGGATGTCGGCTTCCTGCGCCTTCGCGTTCGTGTACTGGTCGCTGTACGTCATCGCGCGGTTCAGCGCGATCGCGCTCGGCGGGATCAGCACGGTGCCGTCCTTGCTCGTCAGCGTGTAGTTCAGCGTGTAGAACAGCGCGTATTCCTGCGCGGAACCGTACTTGTTGAGCGTCAGCGTGTTCTGGCCACGCGACTCCCACATGCGCAGCACGGCGTCGGCGTCATCCGCCGACTTGACGATCTTCGTGTCGCTGCCGGCCTGGACGAGGCGCGTGAGCCGCGCCTCGACGGGCGCCGGCGCACCGGCCACGAACAGGTGCTTGAACGCGTAGTCCTGCTGGCCGCGCAACTGGAAGCCGCATGCCGACAGCACGACCGTGCTGCCGACGAGCATCAAAAACGATCTGCGGATCACCTTCGCTCCTTCTGGGTACGTCCGACGGCCGGCGGCCGTCAGACGACGATGTTCACGAGGCGGCCCGGCACGACGACGATCTTCTTCGCCGGCTTGCCGTCGCTGAATTTCGCGAATGCCTCGTCGGCCACCGCCGCCGCTTCGATCGCGTCGCGGCTCGCGTCCTTCGCGACCTTCAGCGCACCGCGCACCTTGCCGTTCACCTGCAGCACGAGTTCGATCTCGGCCTGCTCGAGCGCGGCCTCGTCGACCTTCGGCCACGGCGCATCGAGCAGCGGGCCGAATTCGTCCGCGTAGCCGAGCGCCTTCCACAGCTCGAACGTGACGTGCGGCACGACCGGATACAGCACGCGCAGCAGCACGCCGTACGTCTCGCGCAGCACGGCGGGCGTCGCGCCCTTCGCGCCGTCGATCGCGTTCAGCATCTTCATCGCGGCCGACACGACCGTGTTGTACTGCAGGCGCTGGTAGTCGAAATCGGCCTGCTTCAGCACGCCGTAGATCTCGCGGCGCAGCGCCTTGTCGGTGTCGCCGAGCGCCGCGGCATCGAAGCCCGCGCGCGCGGCGAGCGCTTCGCGGTTCGCGTAGCCGAAGCTCCACACGCGGCGCAGGAAGCGGCTCGCGCCCTCGACGCCCGCGCCCGACCACTCGAGCTGCTGCTCGGGCGGCGCCGCGAACATCGTGAACAGGCGCGCGGTGTCGGCGCCGTACTGGTCGATCAGCAGTTGCGGATCGACGCCGTTGTTCTTCGACTTCGACATCTTTTCGATGCCGCCGAGCACGACCGGCTGGCCGTCCGCATTCAGCGTCGCGCCGACCGGGCGGCCCTTGTCGTCGTGCGTGACCGTCACGTCGAGCGGGTTGTACCAGGTCTTCTTGCCCGCTGCGTCTTCGCGGTAGTACGTCTCGTTCAGCACCATCCCCTGCGTGAGCAGGTTCTTCGCCGGCTCGCCGAACTTCACGAGGCCGAGGTCGCGCATCACCTTGGTCCAGAAGCGCGAATACAGCAGGTGCAGGATCGCATGCTCGATGCCGCCGATGTACTGATCCATCGGCATCCAGTAATCGGTGCGCGCGTCGACCATCGTCTCGGCGTCCGGCGCCGTGTAGCGCGAGAAGTACCACGACGAATCGACGAAGGTGTCCATCGTGTCGGTTTCGCGCTTCGCGGCCGCGCCGCACTTCGGGCACGTGCAGTTCAGGAACGCTTCCGACTTCGCGAGCGGGTTGCCCGAGCCGTCCGGCACGAGGTCTTCCGGCAGCACGACCGGCAGATCCTGCTCCGGCACCGGCACGTCGCCGCACGACGGGCAGTGGATGATCGGGATCGGCGTGCCCCAGTAGCGCTGGCGCGACACGCCCCAGTCACGCAGGCGCCACGTGACCTGCTTGTCGCCGAAGCCGCCGGCCTTCAGGTCGGCCGCGACCGCGTCGACCGCTTCCGTGTAGCGCAGGCCGTCGTACTTGCCGCTGTTCACGCAGACCGCGGTTTCCTTGTCGCCGTACCACTCCTGCCATGCGTCGAGCGAGTACGTCTGCCCTTCGCTCGCGATCACCTGCTTGATCGGCAGACCGTATTTCTTCGCGAATGCGAAATCGCGCTCGTCGTGGCCCGGCACGCCCATCACCGCGCCTTCGCCATAGCTCATCAGCACGTAGTTGCCGATCCACACCTCGACCGGCTCGCCGGTCAGCGGGTGCTTGACCGAGAAGCCGGTCGCGACGCCCTTCTTCTCCATCGTCGCGACGTCGGCCTCCGCGACGCCGCCGCGCTTGCACTCGTCGATGAACGCGAGCAGCTCCGGCTTGTCCTGCGCGAGGCGCGTGGCGAGCGGGTGCTCGGCCGCGATCGCGCAGAACGTGACGCCCATGATCGTGTCGGCGCGCGTCGTGAACACGCGCAGCAGCTTCTGCTCGCCGTCGAGTTCGTAGGGGAAGCCGAAGTTCACGCCGAAGCTCTTGCCGATCCAGTTCTGCTGCATGATCTTCACGCGCTCGGGCCAGCCGAGACCGTCGAGGTCGTTCAGCAGCTCATCCGCGTACTGCGTGATCCGCAGGTAGTACATCGGGATCTCGCGCTTCTCGACGAGCGCGCCCGAGCGCCAGCCGCGGCCGTCGATCACCTGCTCGTTCGCGAGCACGGTCTGGTCGACCGGGTCCCAGTTCACGGTGCCCGTCTTCTTGTACGCGATGCCCTTCTCGAGCATCTTCAGGAACAGCCACTGGTTCCACTTGTAGTAGTCGGGCTTGCACGTCGCGATCTCGCGCGACCAGTCGATCGCGAGACCCATCGACTGCATCTGGCCCTTCATGTAGTCGATGTTGTCGTAGGTCCACTTCGCGGGCGGCACGCCGTTGGCCATCGCGGCGTTCTCGGCCGGCATCCCGAACGCGTCCCAGCCCATCGGCATCAGCGTGTTGTAGCCGTTCATCCGCAGATAGCGGTACATCACGTCGTTGATCGTGTAGTTGCGCACGTGACCCATGTGCAGCTTGCCGGACGGGTACGGCAGCATCGACACGCAGTAGAACTTCGGCTTCTGCGAATCTTCCTTCGTCTTGTAGGCATCGGCTGCGCGCCAGTCGCCCTGGGCGGCGGCTTCGACGTCGGCGGGTACGTATCTCTCGTGCATGGTGTGGTTCGGGCTAGGCTTTAGGCGGCGCGACGGCGCGCGCGCAGGATTGGATCGAAATCGTGCGTGCCCGGCGCGGGAACGTGCTGACCGGTTCCGGGCCGGGAAAAACGTCGATTATACCGCCCGTGCGGGCCCGCACGGCCGGTCTCGCGGGCCAGCGGCCGCAACTGCGACGGATCAGGGTTTCGCGCCGGCGGCGCCGGCCGGCGGCACGTCGGTCACGAAGCCGATCCGCGTGAGGCCCGCGGCCTGCGCGGCGCCCATCACCTGCGCGATCACGTCGTAGCGCGTCGCGCGCGACGCGCGCAGCCGCAGCTCGGGCGGTGCCGCGCCCGCGGCCGCCGCCTTGAAGCGCGCGGGCAGCGCGTCGAGCGCGACGGGCGTGTCGTCCCAGTACAGCTTGCCGGCATCGTCGATCGACAGCGTGACCGACTGCGGCGTGTCGCGCGCGACGCTCGCCGCGACCTTCGGCAGGTCGAGCCGGATCGCGTGCGTCATCAGCGGCGCGGTGATGATGAAGATGACGAGCAGCACGAGCATCACGTCGATCAGCGGCGTCATGTTGATCTCCGCCATCGGCGCGGACGTCTTGTGATGCTCCAGTCCGCCGAATGCCATGATCGTTCCTCCGGAGCCGGCGCGTCAGGCGCCCTGCGCGCACACGAACACGTGCAGATCGCGCGCGAAGCCGTCGAGTTCCTCGGCGAGCTGCCGGACGAGCCGGCCGAGGATGTTGTACGCGAGCACCGCGGGAATCGCGACGACCAGCCCGAACGCGGTCATGATCAGCGCCTCGCCGACCGGCCCCGCGACGTTCTCGATCTGCGCCTGCCCGCTCGCGGCGATGCTGCCGAGCGCGTGATAGATGCCCCACACGGTGCCGAGCAGCCCGACGAACGGCGCGGTGCTGCCGATCGACGCGAGCAGCACCTGGCCGAATTCGAGGCGCCGCTGCGAGCGCAGCATCGCATGACGCAACGCGCGCAGCACGCGCTCGTCGTGCTCGACGCGCGCGGCCAGCGCGGTGGGGTCGTGGTCGCCGGCCGCGTCGCGCGCGGCTTCGGCGAGCGGCACGAATACGCGCTCGCGATCGGCGCCGGCGAGCGCGGCGATCCCCGCGTCGAGCGACGGCGCGCGCCAGAACGCGGCAAGCGCGCGCGGCCCCTGCCGCTTCGCGCGGACCAGCAGCCAGGCTTTCATGAGGAGGAAGCACCAGCTGGCGACGGACATCGCCAGCAGCACATAGGAGACGGCGTGCGTGATCGCATCGCCGCTTTCGAGGTAGTGGACAACGCCGGTGGGAATCGCCATCGGAGTTTCCTCGCGGGGTCAGCGCAGGCCGAGCACGTCCTGCATGTCGAACAGGCCGGCGCCGCGCGCCGACAGGAACCGGACCGCGCGCAACGCGCCCTGCGCGTACGACACGCGGCTCGACGACTTGTGCGTGATCTCGATGCGCTCGCCGATCCCGGCGAACAGCACGGTGTGGTCGCCGACGATGTCGCCGCCGCGCACCGCGGCAAAGCCGATCGACGACGGATCGCGCTCGCCCGTCACGCCGTGGCGGCCGTACACCGCGCAATCGTCGAGCGAGCGGCCGAGCGCGCCGGCGACGGCCTCGCCCATCATCAGCGCGGTGCCCGACGGCGCGTCGACCTTGTGGCGATGATGCGCCTCGATGATCTCGATGTCGTAGCCGTGCGAGAAATGCTTCGCCGCGAATTCGAGCAGCTTCAGCGTGACGTTCACGCCGACGCTCATGTTCGCCGCGAACACGATGCCGAGCTTGGCCGCAGCGGCCTGCAATTCGGCCTTCTGCTCGGCGGTGAAGCCGGTCGTGCCGATCACGAGCTTCACGTCGTGGCGCAGCGCGGCCTCGATGTGGGCCATCGTGCCTTCCGGCCGCGTGAAATCGATCAGGTAGTCGGCCTGCGCGAACACGGCGTCGAGGTCGTCGGTCAGCTTGACGCCGGTGTCCTTGCCGAGGAACGCACCGGCGTCCTGGCCGAGGAACGGCGAACCGGCGCGGTCGAGCGCGCCGACGAGCTGCGCGTCGGCGTCGTTGAGAACGGCTTCGATCAGCATCCGGCCCATTCGGCCCGATGCGCCGGCAATCGCAATCTTCATGGCTTTCTACACGACAGGTCTAAAGGCGGGCGGCGCATGCCGCCCCGTTTCCGCACGCCGGCCGCTTACTGGGCCGGTGCGGTGAGCGGCTGGTTCTGCAGGTTGTCCGAGCCTTGCGGACCGACCGGCGGCGACGCCTCGTTCGACACGTTCGGCTGCGGCGGACGATGGAACTGGAACTGCGGCTGGATCGCCGGCGCGGCGCCCGGCGGCTGGCCGCCCGGCACCGGCGCGCCGCCCGAGGCCTGCGCCGCCGGCGTGAAGCGGCGCGAACCCGAACCCTGACCCGACACCTGGTTGGTCGCGCGGTTCGCCGCGCGCGCCGCCTGGGCGTTCGCATCCTGGTCGACCGCCGCGGCGGACGCCGGCACCGTGGCCGGGCTGGCGGCCGGGCTCGCGGCAGCGGCCGCCTCCGCGGCGCTCGCGGCGGCGGCTTCGGACGCCTTCTTCGCCGCGGCAGCGGCCTTCGCCTTCTTGCCGCCGCGGTCGCCGTCGATGTCGGCCAGCAGGTCGAGTTCGGACGGCAGGTTGTCGGCGCCGGTCCAGCTCGCCACGCGATCGCCCGAGAAATTGACCACGAGGTCGCGCTGCTGGACGATCGACGTCGAGCCGCGCTTGAAGTAGAAAAGGTAATCCCAGCGATCCGCGTGGAACATGTCCGCCAGCAGCGGCGTGCCGAGCAGCGCGCGGACCTGCTCACGCGTCATCCCGACCTGCAACTGTGCGGCCTTCTCCTGCGACACGAAGTTGCCTTGCACGACGGTGATCCGATACGGCGTGATGCTCTGCGCAATGCGCTGCGTCACGCTGTCGTACGACGAACAACCCGCCAGCGCGACAACGGCGGCGGCAGCGATGATGGCACTCCGCATGCGACTCCTCTGAAAGTGCGAAAGCGATTCTGGGATCATTTCCTTCACCGTGCTGGCCCGCGTGCAGGCCGCGCGTATATCTGGAACGGCGAAAAGCCGGTAACATTGAAGCCCTGCATTGTACTCTAGGGATGCCTAGCCATGACCAATCCGACGGATCTCAAGAATATCGGGCTAAAGGCCACCCTACCGCGCCTCAAGATTCTCGAGATCTTCCAGCAGAGCCCCGTGCGCCACCTGACGGCCGAAGACGTCTACCGCAACCTGCTCAACGAGCAGCTCGACATCGGGCTCGCGACCGTCTACCGCGTGCTCACGCAGTTCGAGCAGGCCGGCCTGCTCACGCGCAGCAACTTCGAATCCGGCAAGGCGGTGTTCGAGCTGAACGAAGGTTCGCACCACGACCACCTCGTGTGCCTCGATTGCGGCCGCGTCGAGGAATTCTTCGACGCCGAGATCGAGAGCCGCCAGCAGGCGATCGCGAAGGAGCGCGGCTTCCGGCTCCAGGAGCATTCGCTCGCGATGTACGGCTCGTGCACGACCGAGAACTGCCCGCACCGCAAGCACTGACTCGCGCCACCGGCGCACGCAGCACGGCCCGGCCGGCATCTCGCCGCCCGGGCCGTCTGCTTTTTTGGGCGAGCGTGCCGCGCGCCCGGGATGCTTACGAAAGCCCTTCGACGCCCGCGCAGGCCGACTCGAAATCGAGCGCCCACGGACGCTCCAGCGGAATCTCGTCGCAGTTCGGCTGCGGGCCGCCGCGATCGACGATCACGAAATCGCTGACCGCGTCGAGCGCGAGCAGCGGATGGTGCCAGACACCCTTCGCATAATTGACGCCCTGCCAGCCTTCGGCCAGGAACGCGCGCATCGCGTCGGGCCGGAATTCGCCGGCCGGCGCGACGACGATCGCGTAGCGCGACACCGCCGCGAGCGGGATGAACGCCTGGCTGCCGTGCGGGTGACGCTCCATCAGCGTGACCGCGACCGGCAGCGCACGCGGCTGCGCGCGAAACACGCTGACGAGCGGCCGGCCGCCGTCCGCGCACACGTCGATCGTCGCGAGATCGTGAAAGCGCTCGGTCGTACCGCCGTTGATCGGGAAATGCCGCGCGCCTTCGAGCGCGATCACGTCGCCGAACGGCGCGAACGCTTCGCGAGTCAGGCGCTCGACGCGCAGGATGGGAGTTCCGCTCATGCCGCTGCCCTCCTTCAAGCCGGCTCGCCCCACAGACGCAGGCGCGACACGCCGCCGTCCGGGAAGATGTTGAACCGCACGTGCGTGACGGGGCCGAGCGCGGCGAGCGAGTCGAACGTGTGCACGCGATCCATCTGCAGCTTCTGCTCGCCGAGCAGTTCGGCCCAGAACATCGCCTGCGTGACGATCGAATCGTCGGTGCCGCCCGTCACGTGCGCGGCCTGCAGCGAGCAGCGGTCGGGGAAATTGCCCTTGAAGAACGCCGTATCGACCTCGACGCGCCGGATGATGCCCGGCCGCGCGAGCGCGACGATCGCCCAGTCGTTGCCGGGCTCGCGGCGGCGCCGCGTTTCCCAGCCGTCGCCCATGTTCGCGCCGCGCCCCGGCATCAGCATCTGCGAGGCCGGGCCGAAGTGCTGGTTGTTCGCGGCCACCAGATAGCCGCCGTTCTCGATCGCCGCGAGATCGACGAGCTCGCCGGCCGGCACGCGGCGCCAGTCGCGCTGCGGCTGGCCGTACACGCGCAGCCGCGCGAGCCCGCCGTCCGGATACAGGTTCACGCGCAGATGCGTGACCGGCTGCGCATCGTCGACGCTCACGTAGTGATGCGCATTGCCCTGCAGCGTCGTCGCGGGGACGATCGTGCGCCATTCAGCGTCGTCCGGCGGCGTGTCGCCGTCCACCGCGCAGGCCTCGATCGACGCGGCCGGCGGGAAGTTGCCGGTGAAGTGGCTCGTATCGAGATCGACGCCGTGGATCACGCCCGGCCGCGCGAGCCGGACCACGCAGAAGTCGTGGCCGGTCGTACGCTTGCGGCGGGTTTCCCAGCCGTCCATCCACTTGCCGTGGTCGTCGTACTTGCCGGGAATGAACACGGCCGGCTCGGGATTCAGCATGCGCTCCTTCGGCGCGAAGAATTCGTCGCTGGCGAAAAGCGCCTGCGCGCCCAGGCGCGGGTCGGCGAGGTTCATGTAGCGCCGCGTGAAGGCCGGCGCGTTCGGATCGAGGATGGGGGCTGCCATGTCGTCTCCATTTTTTTGGGGGAGCGCCGGCACGTCAGTGCGCCGGTCGCGAGAGATTCGTTCGCGCGCGGTGCGGCCGGGGAAGCCGCGCCGCGCGCGAGTCGCGCTCAGAGCGCGTGAGCCTGGTCGCCGGCCACCGGTGCGGCGCCGCCCGGCGCATCGGCCACGTAGCGCAGTTCGCGGTTCAGCACGCGCTGCGCGCGGGCCCGGTCGATGTCGTTCTCCCACACGGCGACCACCACCGTCGCGACGCAGTTGCCGATCAGGTTGGTCAACGCGCGGGCGATGCCGACGAACCAGTCGACCGGCAGGATCAGCACGAGGCCGAGCACCGGAATCGCGGGAATCGCCGACAGCGTCGCCGCGAGAATCACGATCGCCGAGCCGGGGATGCCGTGCGCGCCCTTCGACGTGACGAGCGACACGAGCAGCACGACGATCAGGTCGTGCGTGGACAGCGGCGTGTTGGTGGCCTGCGCGATGAACAGCACCGCGAGCGTCAGGTAGATCGAGAAGCCGTCGAGGTTGAACGAATAGCCGGTCGGAATCACGAGGCCGACGGTCGAATCCTTGATGCCCATGTATTCGAGCTTGCTCATCACCTGCGGCAACACGGCGTCCGACGACGCCGTGCCGAGCACGATCGACAGTTCCTCGCGCAGATAGCGGATCAGCTTGAACACGGAGAAGCCCGCGAGCCGCATCACCGCGCCGAGCACGACCGTGACGAACACGAAGCAGCTCAGGTAGAACACCGCGACCAGGTAGCCGAGCTGCTTGAGCGACGCGACGCCGTACTTGCCCGTCGTGAACGCGATCGCGCCGAGCACGCCGAGCGGCGCGAGCTTGATGATGAAGCCGATGATCCGGAAGAACACGTGCGACAGCTCCTCGATCAGCGAATTGACGCGCTGCGCCTTGTCGCCGAGCAGCGACAGCGCGGAGCCGAACAGCACCGCGAACACGAGGATCTGCAGGATGTCGCCCTTCGCGAACGCGTCGATCGCCGTCTCGGGGATGATCTTCATCAGGTAACCGGCCGTGTCCTTCAGGCTTTCGGCGTTCTTCGCGTACGTCGACAGCGACGCCGCGTCGAGCGAGCGCAGGTCGATGTTCATCCCGACGCCGGGGCGCGTGACCCACGCGAGGACGAGCCCGATGCCGAGCGCGAGCGTCGTCATCACCTCGAAGTAGACGACCGCCTTCAGGCCGACCCGGCCGACCTTCTTCAAGTCGCCCGCATTGGCCATGCCGCTGACCACGACGCAGAACACGATCGGGCCGATGACCATCTTGATGAGCTTCAGGAAGCCGTCGCCGAGCGGACGCAGCGACTCGGCGAAGTGCGGGAAGAACGCGCCGAGCGCGACCCCCAGGATTAATGCGACGACTACCCGGCCAAACAGCGAATTGAGGAATTTCGACACGGCGCTCTCCCGATCCAACGGTTGCAGTTTCGTCTGTTCATACTGGTAAGACCAGTGATGTTATGGGGGATAGTAGGAAGCCGATATAGTGGCGTCAAGGACGAACAAAATAGGGATTTCCCGCCCCCGCGCACGGGCTTGCGGCGCCCCGGAAAGGGGCGGATCGTGGCTTTCCCGTAGGCGGTCGTGCACCCCTCGCGGGCGGATTACAATGCCGGTCAGACCGGCCATCGTTCACACCATGAAAAATGTTCCGCATACCGTGACCGACACCGCCATCGCGACGATCCGCGACCGGATCGAGACAGGCGTGTACCCGGTCGGCAGCCTGCTGCCGGCCCAGCGCCAGCTCTCCGAGGAGCTGGAAATCAGCCGCGCGTCGCTGCGCGAGGCGCTGTCGACGCTCGAGGCGCTCGGGATGCTGCGCATCCGCGCGGGCAAGGGCGTGTACGTCGAAAGCGCACAGGCGTCGGCCGCGCATCCGTGGCAATTCGCCGAGCAGTCGTCGCCGCCCGACACCTACCAGATGCGCTATGCGCTCGAAGGCTTCGCCGCGCGGATGGCCGCGCGCGTGGTCAGCGACGCCGACATCGCGTGGTTCGAGGACAACCTCGCCGACCTGCACGTCGCGCTGACGGAGAACGCGCTCGAGGAAGCCTCGCGGCTCGACTTCGACTTCCACATGCGGATCATCCATCTGGCCGGCAACGCGGCGATCGAGTCCATCCTGCGCAGCAGCGCGGACATCATGAAGGAAAGCCAGCGCATGCCGTTCTATCGCCGCGAACTGCTGCTGTCGACGTGGCACGAGCACCGCGCGATCGTCGACGCGCTGATCGCGCGCGATGCGGCCACCGCCGGCATCGCGATCGAAACGCACATCGCGAACGCCGCGCAGCGCGCGGGCGTGTTCTTCCCGACGCCCGGCGCGTAATTCCCCCGCGCCGCCGCCTGCCCGTCCGGCCGGCCGCGCCGGTCACCGTTCCGACGAATCGCGATAGGCGAGCACGCGCTCGATGAAGGCGCGCGCCGCGACGCTGCGGTACGCGCCCTTGCGCGTGAGCAGCGCGGCCGTGCGCGTCGGCAGCGGCGGATCGATCTCCAGCGCGCACAGGTCGCCGCTCTCGCGCGCGACCGCGTCGGGCAGCACCGTCGCGAGCCGGCCGCACCGCACGAGTTCCAGCACCGCGCTGACCGTATTCGTCTCGATCGCGATCGACGGCCGCGCGCCGTGCTCGACGAAATACCGGTCGATGCGCTCGCGCGTCGCGAACGCGCGGCTCAGCAGCACCAGCGGCTCGCCGCCGAGCTCGGCCGGCGTCAGCGCGCGGCGGCGGCGCGCGAGGCGGTGCGTGCGGCCCGTCACCAGCGCGAGCGGCTCGTCCCACAGCGGCAGCGCGTCGATGTCCGGCGCGCGCGGCGGCATGAACGCGAAGCCGGCGTCGAGCCGGTCGTCGGCGAGCAGCGCCTCGATGCGCGCCTGCGGCATCGCGTCGATCGTCAGCGCGACGTTCGGATGGTCGGCATGGAATGCGTCGATCAGCGAGCCGCTCAGGTAAGCCGCGAACGTCGGCATCATCGCGAGCCGCAGCGAGCCGCTGCCGAGATCGGCGACGTCGTGCAGCGCGCGCTGCCCGGCATCGAGCGCGTGCAGTGCGGCGCGCGCATGCCGCGCATAGACCTCGCCGAATTCGGTGAGCCGCACCGTGCGGCCCGAACGGTCGAACAGCTGCACGCCGAGCGTTTCCTCGAGCTGACGGACCTGCTGCGACAGCGTCGGCTGCGACACGTGCAGCGCATCGGCCGCGCGCGTGAAACTGCGCTGCTCGGCGACGGCCAGGAAATAGCGGATGTGACGGAGAAGCATCGCAACCAACGTATTGGTTTTACCAATAGAGACCATAACGATCCAGTCTTGGACGCTATGAATCGATACCCGCATCATACGCACATCCGCTTGCGTGCAGCGCCGCTGTCGCCGCACGGAAGCGGCACGCCCGGGCCGCCCTGCCTGCGCCCGCCGCACGGCGATCCGCACCCGCCCGATCCGGGTCCGGCCGCGATCCGCCCGGCGCGCTTCGGCTCACCGCCGATCCGTCGACGCCGGCCCCCGATTTCCGTCACCCCGCGCCACCGAAGGCCCCGTGCCGCCGGCGGCGCCGCTGTCTTTCGCGACCATGGAACCGCATCACGACGACCACCCTCCCCTCACCCGCGGCATGACGCTGCTGTTCGCGTGCGCGTGCGGCATCGTCATCGGCAACATCTATTACGCGCAGCCGTTGCTCGCCGCGATCGCGCACAGCTTCGGGCGCGCGCCGACCGAGCTCGGCTATCTCGTCACGCTGACGCAGCTCGGCTATGCGGCCAGCCTGCTGCTGATCGTCCCGCTCGGCGACGCGGTCAATCGCCATACGCTGATCGTGCGGCTGCTGATGCTCAACGTCGTCGCCCTGATCGCGGTCGCGTCCAGCACGAACTTCACGATGTTCGTCGTCGCGAACGTCGCGGTCGGCTTCGTCACCTGTTCGACGCAGCTGCTCGTGCCGTTCGCCGCGTCGCTCGCCGACGCACGCTCGCGCGGCCGCGCGGTCGGCACCGTGATGAGCGGGCTCCTGCTGGGTATCCTGCTCGCGCGCGTCGCGGCCGGCGCGATCGCCGACTGGCTCGGCTGGCGCGCGGTGTACGGTATCGCCGCCGCGATGGTGCTCGCGCTGACCGCCGTGCTCGCCGTGAAGCTGCCGAAGGATCGCCGCGACGCGCACGTCGACTACGCGGCGCTGATGAAGTCGCTCGTCGCGCTGGTGCGCGCGCAGCCGCCGATCGCGCTGCGCTCGACCTACGGCGCGCTCGTGTTCGCGTGCTTCAGCCTGCTGTGGACGGGCCTCACGTTTTTGCTGAGCCAACCGCCGTACAGCTATTCGGAAGGGCAGATCGGCCTGTTCGGGATCGTCGGCGCGGTCGGCGCGCTCGCGGCGACGTCGGCCGGCCGGCTCGTCGATCGCGGCCACGGCAATGCGGCCACCGGCCTGTTCGCGGCGGCCGTGCTCGCGTCGTTCGCGCTGATCGCGACCGGCTCGCATTCGCTCGCGGCGCTGATCGCGGGCATCCTGCTGCTCGACGTCGGCGTGCAGGGCATGCACATCTCGAACCAGAGCGTGATCTATGCGCTCGCGGGCAACGCACGCAGCCGCGTGACGACGATCTACCTGACGAGCTATTTCATCGGCGGCGCGTTCGGGTCGTTCGCCGCGAGCGTCGCGTACGGCCTCGACGGCTGGCGCGGCGTGTGCGTCGCGGGCGCCGCGCTGTCGGGCGTGCTGATCGCGCTGTGGCTCGCATCGCAACGTGTCGGCACGCGACGGGTCACGCAGTAATGCGGCAGGCCGGCGACCCGTTTGCGCCGCACGACGAACAAGGCACGCGCCGCGCATCGCGGGCGTGCCTTTTCACCAAGGATGCCGCAGCCGTCGCGACGCGCCAACGCCGCACCGTCACGCGACCTCGTTCGCGAAATCGATCAGCACCTTCATCGCACGCTGGCGGTCGCCCGCCAGTTCGAACGCGAGGTTCGCATCGCGCATCGGGAACACGCGCGTGACGGCCGGCCGCAGGTCGACGCGCCCCGCGTTGATCAGCTGCACCGCCAGCGCGAATTCCGCATGAAAGCGGAACGACCCGCAGATCGACAGCTCCTTCGCGACCACGACGTTCTGCGGCAGGCTCACGTCGCCGCCGAGTCCGAGCTGCACGACGACGCCACGCGGACGCATCACGTCTAGCCCGTCGCGCAGCGCGCGCGCATTGCCCGAACATTCGATCATCACGTCGAACGTGCCCTTGTCGGCGCTGTAGCGCTCGACCCAGCCGGCATCGGCCACCGCGTTGATCGTGCGGTCCGCGCCGAGCGCGCGCGCCACGTCCAGCGGCGCGTCGACGACGTCGGTCGCGACGATCTCCGCCGCGCCATGCACGCGCGCGGCCGCGACCGCCAGCACGCCGATCGGCCCGCAACCCGACACGAGCACGCGCTTGCCGATCAGCGCGCCCGCGCGCGACACCGCATGCAGCCCGACCGCGAACGGCTCGGCGAGCGCCGCGAGCGACAGCGGCACGTGATCGGCGACCTTCACGCACTGCGCCGCGTCGCACACGAGCGCGTTGCGGAACGCGCCCTGCACGTGCGGCATGCGCATCGCGCTGCCGTAGAAGCGCATGTCGAGACACTGGTTCGGCAGCCCTTCGAGGCAGTAGCGACATGCGCCGCACGGCCGGCTCGGATTGACCGCGACGCGATCGCCGACCTTCACCGACGTCACGTCCGGCGCCACTTCCGCGACCGTGCCGGCGACCTCGTGGCCGAGCACCATCGGCTGCTGCAGCCGGATCGCGCCGAAGCCCCCGTGCCGGAAGTAATGCAGATCGGAACCGCAGATGCCGCCCATTGCGACGTCGACGCGCACCTGGCCCGGGCCGATTTCGCCCGCGTCCCGCTCCTCGACCCGCAGGTCGTTCGGCCCGTGGATCACGACACACATGCAACGCATACGCATGACTCTCTCCTCGTTAGACGGCACTGGTCAGCCCGCCGTCCACGAACAGCGTCTGGCCGTTCACGAAATCGGATGCAGCCGACGCGAGGAAGATCGCCGCGCCGCACAGCTCGTCGACCTGCCCCCAGCGGCCGGCCGGCGTGCGCTTGCACAGCCAGTCCGAGAACGCCGCGTCGTCGACCAGCGCGCGATTCAGCTCCGTTTCGAAATAGCCGGGCGCGAGGCCGTTCGCCTGGATGCCGTGACGCGCCCAGTCGGCGCACATCCCCTTGGTCAGCATCCGCACCGCGCCCTTGGTCGCCGCATACGGCGCGATCGTCGGCCGCGCGAGCTCGCTCTGCACCGAACAGATGTTGATGATCTTGCCGTGGCCGCGCGCGATCATGTGGCGCGCCACCGCCTGCGCGACGTTGAACACGCCGTCGAGATTCACGCGCATCAGCGCATGCCAGTCGTCCGGGTCGAATGCGTCGAGCGGCGCGCGGCGCTGGATGCCCGCGTTGTTCACGAGGATGTCGATCGCGCCGACGCGCGCCTCGACATCGTCGATCGCCGTACGTACCTGCGCGTGCTCGGCCACGTCGAACACCGCATGGTCGGCCGCGAAGCCTTCGTCGCGGAAACGGCGCGCGAGCGTCGCGGCCTTCTCTTCATTGCGATCGTTGATGACGATCGCCGCGCCCGCTTCCGCGAGCCCGCGGGCGAGCGTCAGCCCGATCCCGCGGCCGGAACCGGTAATCAGCGCGCGGCGGCCGTCGAGGCGGAACCGGTCAAGCGCGTCAGTCATGGATGTCTCCTCGTACCCGTCGAGCCGGCTGCCCGTCGCGGCCGGTCTCGCGTCGACGGTATCTTCCGCCGCAACCGGGGCGCCGCGCCAATGGTCTTTCTTGATCCGGTTATCATGAAAACTGATTCCCGTCCTTTCGTGCCCGCCCCCATGGAACTCAAGCAATTGCGCGCCTTCGTCACGCTCGCCGAAGAGCTGCATTTCGGGCGCGCCGCGCAGCGCCTGTGCATCGTGCAGCCCGCGCTCAGCATGCAGATCAAGGCGCTCGAGACGGAACTCGGCGCACGCCTGTTCGAGCGCGACCGGCACAAGGTCGAGCTGAGCGACACGGGGCGCGTGTTCCTGCCCGAAGCGCGGGCGACGCTGCAGCAGGCTGCACGCGCGGAACAGATGGCGCGGCTGTCGAGCCGCGGCGAAATCGGCACGCTGCGCATCGCGTTCGTGTCGTCGGTATTGCCGGCGCTGCTGCCGGCCGTGCTGCGCACGATGCGCGAGCGCTATCCGCTGATCGCGCTCGAACTGAAGGACATGCCGACGCCCGACCAGATCGCCGCGCTGCGCGACCGGCGGATCGACTTCGGCATGATCCGGCTGCCGGCCGCGTATGCGGGCATCGACATGCGCGTGGTGCTCGAGGAAGGCTTCGTCGTCGCGCTGCCGCTCGGCCATCCGCTCGCCGCGCGCGATGCGATTTCGCCCGCCGCATTGCGCGGCCACCCCGCGTTCGTGCTCGCGCGCCGCTACGCACCCGGCTTTCACGACGACATGCTGCTCGCATTGAGCCGCGCGGGCACGACGCTCGAGATCGCTCAGGAGTTCGGGGAATTCACGACGATGCTCGCGCTCGTCGCGGCGGGAATGGGGATCGGGCTGATCCCGGCGGAAGCGGCCAGCGCGCTACCGCCGAACGTGCTCGCGCGGCCGCTCGACCTGGCCGGTCATCGCAGCGGCATCGGCCTCGCGTGGACCGATCTCGACAGCCCGCTGAAGCGCGCGTTCGTCGCCGCGATCGAACACGTGACGGCGAACGGCGGGCAATAAAAAACCCGGCCGGGAAACCCCGGGCCGGGTTCGTCCGCCGCGCCGGCCGCGTTGCGGCGGCCGCGCGACGTGCGGGATTACTTCGCGTTCGCGAATGCGACGGCCGTATCCAGCATGCGGTTCGAGAAGCCCCACTCGTTGTCGTACCAGCTCGACACCTTCACGAGGCGGCCCGACACCTTGGTCAGCGTCGCGTCGAACGTCGACGAAGCCGGGTTGTGGTTGAAGTCGATCGACACCAGCGGTGCGTCGTTGTAGCCGAGGATGCCCTTCAGCGCGCCTTCCGATGCTTCCTTCATGATCGCGTTGACTTCCTCGACCGTCGTGTCGCGCTTCGCGATGAACGACAGGTCGACGATCGACACGTTGATCGTCGGGACGCGGATCGCGTAGCCGTCGAGCTTGCCGTTCAGTTCCGGCAGCACGAGGCCGACCGCCGATGCGGCGCCCGTCTTCGTCGGGATCTGGCTGTGCGTGGCCGAACGCGCGCGGCGCAGGTCTTCGTGGTAGACGTCCGTCAGCACCTGGTCGTTCGTGTACGCGTGGATCGTCGTCATCAGGCCGGTTTCGAGGCCGATCTTGTCGTTCAGCGGCTTGACGAGCGGCGCGAGGCAGTTCGTCGTGCACGATGCGTTCGAGATGACCGTGTGCTCGGCCTTCAGCACGTCGTGGTTCACGCCGTAAACGATCGTCGCGTCGACGTCCTTGCCGCCCGGCGCCGAGATGATCACCTTCTTCGCGCCGCCCTTCAGGTGCGCGCTCGCCTTTTCCTTGGTCGTGAAGAAGCCCGTGCACTCCATCACGACGTCGACGCCCAGCTCGCCCCACGGCAGTTCGGCCGGGTTGCGGTTCGCAAGCACGCGGATCTTGTCGCCGTTCACGACGAGGTAGTCGCCGTCGACCGACACTTCGCCCGGGAACTTGCCGTGCGCGGTGTCGTACTGGGTCAGGTGCGCGTTGGTCTTCGCATCGCCCAGGTCGTTGATCGCGACGATCTCGATATCGTGCTTCTTGCCGTTTTCATAAAACGCGCGCAGCGTGTTGCGGCCGATACGGCCGTAGCCGTTGATTGCGACGCGAATCGTCATGGTCTATCTCCTGATGGCTGAAAAAATTCGTTTCGTGCAGCTTCACGGTGCGACGCGCGCATCGGGCGGCGCGCGTCGCGTATGCTTTTAGGCCAGCACGGCCTTCGCGGTCTCGACGACGTGCTCGACGGTGAAGCCGAAGTACTTGAACAGCACGCCGGCCGGCGCCGATTCGCCGAACGTGTCGATCCCGACGACGCCGCCTTCGAGGCCGACGTACTTGTGCCAGAAGCTCGTCACGCCCGCTTCGATCGCGACGCGGCGCACGCCGTGCGGCAGCACGCGTTCGCGGTATTCGGCGTCCTGGCGGTCGAACACGTTGGTCGACGGCATCGACACGACGCGCGCCGCGATGCCCTGCTGCGCGAGCGGCTCGACGGCCTTCATCGCGAGTTCGACTTCCGAGCCCGTCGCGATCAGGATGATCTTGCGCGCGACGATTTCGTCGTCCCAGTCCTTCAGCACGTAACCGCCCTTCTCGATGTTCGCGATCTGCGCATCGGTACGCGGGTTGAACGCGAGGTTCTGGCGGCTGAAGATCAGGCTCGACGGACGGTCGGCGGCAACCGCCTGGGTCCATGCGACGGCCGTCTCGACCGTGTCGGCCGGGCGCCAGACGTCGTGGTTCGGGATCAGGCGCAGGCTCGACACGTGCTCGATCGACTGGTGCGTCGGGCCGTCTTCGCCGAGGCCGATCGAATCGTGCGTGAACACGAAGATCGACGGCACCTTCATCAGCGCGGCCACGCGCAGCGCGTTGCGGCTGTAGTCGGAGAACGTCAGGAACGTGCCGCCGAACGGCTTGTGGCCGCCGTGCAGCGCGAGGCCGTTGATCGCGGCGCTCATGCCGAATTCGCGCACGCCGTAGTTGATGTGGTTGCCGAGCAGCACGCCCGCGCCTTCCGGATTCGCGCGCACGGCCTTCGACGCCTTCCAGTTGGTCAGGTTCGAGCCGGTCAGGTCGGCCGAGCCGCCGAGCAGCTCGGGCAGCGCGGCGGCGAGGCCCTCGATCGCCTGCTGCGACGCCTTGCGGGTCGCGACCGTCTCGGCGCGCTCGTTCGCGCCGGCGATGATCGCGGCCGCCTTCTCGGCCCAGTCGGCCGGCAGCTTGTTGGCCATCCGGCGCTCGAATTCGGCGGCTTCCGCCGGAAACTTCGCGCGATAGGCCGCGAACGTCGCGTCCCATTCGGTCTCGGCGCGCTTGCCGGCTTCCTTCGCGTCCCATGCCGCATAGACTTCCTGCGGAATCACGAACGGCTCCCACTTCCAGCCGAGCGCTTCGCGCGTCTTCGCGATTTCTTCCGCGCCGAGCGCGGCGCCGTGCACGTCGTGGCCGCCGGCCTTGGTCGCCGCGCCCTTGCCGATCACCGTCTTGCAGCAGATCAGCGTCGGCT
Source organism: Burkholderia sp. MSMB2157WGS (assembly GCF_001532755.1). NCBI lineage: Bacteria > Pseudomonadati > Pseudomonadota > Betaproteobacteria > Burkholderiales > Burkholderiaceae > Burkholderia > Burkholderia sp. MSMB2157WGS. The sequence goes on from NZ_LPJG01000011.1 coordinate 774,388, forward strand.
TGTCCGACAGCTTCGCCTTCGCGATCGCCGCGTCGACCGCGTCGACGTCATGGCCGTTCACGTTCGGGATCACGTTCCAGCCGTACGCCTCGAAACGCTTCGGCGTGTCGTCGTGGAACCAGTTGACGACGTCGCCGTCGATCGAGATGCCGTTGTCGTCGTACAGCGCGATCAGCTTGTTCAGCTTCAGCGTGCCCGCGAGCGAGCAGGCTTCGTGCGAGATGCCTTCCATCAGGCAGCCGTCGCCGAGGAACACGTACGTGTGGTGATCGACGATCTTCGCGCCGTCACGGTTGAACTCGTCGGCCATCAGCGCTTCGCCGAGCGCCATGCCGACCGCGTTCGCGAGACCCTGGCCGAGCGGGCCGGTGGTCGTCTCGACGCCCGGCGTGATCCCGTATTCCGGGTGGCCCGGCGTCTTCGAGTGCAGCTGGCGGAAGTTCTTCAGCTCTTCGATCGGCAGGTCGTAGCCGGTCAGGTGCAGCAGCGAGTACAGCAGCATCGAGCCGTGGCCGTTCGACAGCACGAAACGGTCGCGGTCGGCCCAGTGCGGGTTCGCCGGGTTGTGCTTCAGATGGCGCGACCAGAGCGCCACGCCGATTTCGGCCATGCCCATCGGCATGCCGGGGTGACCGGAGTTCGCTTGCTGGACGGCGTCCATCGCGAGCGCACGGATCGCGTTGGCCATCAGGGTGGTGGAGGCGGGAGACGAAGTCGTCATGTCGAGTCCGGAGAACGAGTCGAGGAAACGGGGGCACGGCGGCATCCGGAAGCTCGAGCGTCGATCGTTCCCGGCGCGCGGTGCGGCGCCTGACGGACGCGAAGCGGACGGAGCCTACGGACGGGGCTGCAAAGCTCGTCATTTTAACAGATGGGGCGGCATTTCCCTTGTCGGCGCGTCGTGTTCCGGCACGGTTTTCCGCCAGACCGGCCGCCGCCTATAATTCAGGCGTCGGAACTGCCTGCCCCCAGCGGCCTGCCCGTGAGTACCACCCTTCTCTTTCACCCGACGCCCGACGCCACCTACGGCTTCCCGAATGCGCGGCGGCTCGCGCACGTCGCGTCCCCGCACCAGCAGATCGAAGTCTGGGACACCCCGCAGCTCGGCCGCCTGTTCACGCTGGACGGCCGGCCGATGACGTCGGTCGGCGACGAGTACGTCTATCACGAATGCATGACGCACCCGGCCGCGCTCGCGCATCCGTCGCCGCGCAAGGCGCTCGTGCTCGGCGGCGGCGACGGCGGCGCCGCGCGGCAGTTGCTCAAGCACGCATGCATCGAACGGATCGTGATCGCCGAACTCGACGACGAGGTGGTCGGCATGGCGCGCCGCTATCTCGACGACGTGCACCAGGGCGCGCTCGACGACCCGCGTGTGGAAGTGGTGATCGGCGATGCCGCGCATTTCGTCGCGTCGACCGTCGAGCATTTCGATCTCGTGGTGTTCGACCTCACGCCGCCCGATTCGCCGGCGGCCGGCCTCTACACGCGGGCGTTCTACGCCCGCCTCAAGCGGATCCTCACGCCGCGCGGCGCGATCTCGATGCATCTCGGCTCGCCGGTGTTCCATGCGACGCGCATCGCCGCGCTGCTCGACGACCTGCGCGCGAGTTTCGCGTTCGTCGATCCGTTGTCCGCGCACGTGCCGCTGTACGGCTCGCAGTGGCTGATGGCGATCGCGAGCGACACGCTCGATGCGGCCGCGCTGTTCGCGCACGACGTCGACGAGCGGCTCGCTGCGCGCCGCGTGCAGGGGTTGCGCTACTACGATGCGCGACTTCATGCGGCCCTCTTTGCCCTGCCGCGCGCGCTGCGCGATACACTGGGCGTTCGCCGCTGAACGTCCGGACGGCCGCATCGCTCCGCACTCCTTCGAGGCTTCGCACGGTTCGCGTGCGAAACGCGGAGCCGGAACGACCCGGATGCAGCGAACGCCACTCGACCGACCGCGCCGCAACGCACCGTTCGACCGCGAAAACAGGAGATTTTCATGACCGATCCACGTCCGGCCGACGTGCCTTGGTTGACGCCGTACCTGGCCGTGCGCAACGTGCGCGCGGCCATCGATTTCTTCAAGGCCGCATTCGGCTTCGAGCTGCGCGACGTGCACGACGAGGACGGCGCGATCATGCACGTCGAGATGACCTATCGCGGCCAGCTGATCGTGATGTTCGCGCCCGAGGGCGCGTTCGGCTCGAAGGCCCTGACGCCGAAGAGCGCAAACGCCGTCGCGCCGCAATCGTTCTATCTGTACGTCGACGACGTCGACGCCACCTGGCAGCGCGCGCTCGACGCGGGCGCGAAATCGCTGAGCGCGCCGCAGGATCAGTTCTGGGGCGACCGGTTCGCGCAGATCGAGGATCTCGACGGCTACCGCTGGGCGCTCGGGTGCCGCCTCGACGCACGACCGACACCGCCACACGCATGAACGAAGCCACCACCACCGCGGCCGTGCCGCGCTTTTTCGTCGACGCGGCATTGCGCGCCGACGCCACGCTCGCGCTGCCGGCCGAGGTCGCGCGCCACGCGCAGGTGCTGCGGCTGCAGCCCGGCGATGTGCTCGCGCTGTTCGACGGCACGGGCGGGCAGTACCGCGCGCGGCTCGTCGAGATCGACAAGCGCAACGCGCTCGCGCAGATCGAGGCGTTCGAACCCGTCGAAGCCGAGCCGCCCTATCGCGTGACGCTCGCGCAAGGCATCGCCGGCGGCGACAAGATGGACTGGGTGATCGAGAAGGCCGTCGAGCTCGGCGTCGCGGCGGTCGTGCCGCTGTCGACCGCGCGCGGCGTCGTGAAGCTGTCCGGCGAACGGGCGGACAAGCGCGTCGCGCACTGGCGCGGTGTCGTGCGCGCGTCGTGCGAACAGTGCGGGCGCAACCGTGTGCCGGACGTCGCGGCGGTACGCGGCTTCGGCGCATGGCTCGATACGCTGCCTGCCACGCCGGCCGACGGCGAGCTGCGGCTGCTGCTGTCGCCGCGTGCGAGCATTCCGTTCGCATCGCTGCCCGACGCGCCGCCTGCGGCAACCGTCACGTTGCTGATCGGGCCTGAAGGCGGGCTGTCGCCCGACGAGGAAAACGCAGCGCGCGCACGCGGGTTCACCGCGCTGTCGCTCGGGCCGCGCGTGCTGCGCACGGAGACGGCTGGCGCGGCCGTGCTCGCGGCGCTGGCGGCGCGCTGGGGTGGGTGGTAAAGCGCGTCAGCGCGCCGCGTTGAACGGCTCGATGTCGATGACGCCGGAACCCTTGAGCGCCAGCGCAAGCGCGTCGATGCTGGCCGTATCGAACGAGAAGGTCGTCGCGGTGACCCGCAACGGCGGCGTCGCCTGGATCGCCTTGATCAATGGGCCGCGATAGCGCAGGTTCATCAGCATCGGCACGACCTGTGCGATACCGACCGGCTGGCCGCCGTGCTGCGCCGTGGCGGCATCGACCGTGTCGTTCCAGCCCTGGATGAAGCCGCCGGCGTCGATCCGTGTGTTCAGCTCGATCCAGCGCCGCTTCTTCTCGTCCGGGCTGTCGCCCGATGCGCGCAACGCGGCGGCTTCGCGGCCGAGATCCGTATCGTGCTTCGCGCGCCACGCCATGTAGCCGAGCGCGAAGACCATGTTGTCCGGCAGGATGTCGCCGTCATGCACGACGTGGGACAAGCGTCGCGGCGCCTGACTGTCGACGAAGGCCGGCGTCAGGATCCAGACGCTCCCGTTGCGCAACGCGCCGGACGTCCTGCCGAGCGCGGGTTCGCCGCTGTCGACCGCGATGCGCGTCAGCAGCCCCGCATCGACCAGTTCGTTCAGCTGGCCGGCCAACGCCGCCGACGCGTGAATCGCGCCGGCCACCGCCGCATACTGGCCGGGCGTCGAGCGCGTGCGCAAATCGGCAAGCAACCGCTCTACCGCCGGATACACAGTCGGCGCAGCCGGCGTCGACGCCGGTTCGGCCGCGACGGCATTCGCGGCCGCCGCGCCCCCCATCGAAACCACGGCTGCGGCAACCAGCAGCCCTCGCGTGAAAGCGTTCATCGTCAATGTCCCCGTTCGAATGTCCGGCGCGCCGGCAACGTGCACGACGGCCCGAATGCTGCCGATTACTCGCCGGCGTCGCCGTTCGCCTCCCGCATCTGGCTCATCAGCGCGTTGACGACCGGCCGCAGCACCTGAGCGGGGGAATCCATGATCCAGCCCTTGCCGTCCGCGCCATGCAGATCGATCCGGCCCGTCATCGGCCGGCTCGTCTGCGCGTGGTCGAACACGGGTACCATGCCGTTCAAGAACGTCGCGAGGTATGCCGCGCGCGCGTTGTCGTCCTCCGAGCGCGGCTCGTCGACCTTCTCCCGCAGCGCCCGCAAGCCAGGCTCCACCTCGGCGACGCGGCACGCGAATTCGACCGTCGCGATCGATTCGCCCTCCACGGATGCGTCCGGTTTCCGGGTCGAGCCGGTAGCCTTGCACTCGGAACGCGCGAGTGCATGCTGAAATGACTCGATCGCCGCGGTGGTCGGCCCGCTCACCGTTGCGCGCACAGGCGCCGGCACCTTGTCCAGGATGGAGGCGACGATAGCCTCGCTCACCCTGTCGGCGAGCTTCGCAACTGCCGCCACGTCGAGCACACCCTTGCCGTCGAAGTGCGTGCGCGTTGCCTCGTTGAACTGCTCGGCCTTCGATACGTCGCCATTGACGAATGCGCCGAGATACAGGTCGGCGGTTTGCTCGGGGGTCAGCACCGCGGCCTGCGCGGCCGGCGGGATGCCGAACGACAGCGCGCACAGGGTCAGCGCGCATAAGAGCGGACGGCGCGCACGCGCGCGCGCCGCAAATCGGGTAGCGGTCATGGGGAAGACGGCCCTCTCTCGAATGATTGGTGTCGTGCGCCCGGCGCGTCGTCCGCAGCCGGGCCGACCGATTGTCGCGGAAAAAAGTGCGCGATGAAAGGCTTGTGTCGGGTCGCGTGCCGCGCGCGACACGTGCAGACGCAAAAAAGCCCGCTCGAAGCGGGCTTTTGACGGGCAGTTCGGCGAATCGGCCGCCGGGCGAGGCGCTTACGCGAACGAGTAGAACACCCGGAACGCGACCTTGCGCTCGGCCCAGAACTCGGCGGCCTCGCGGAACACGTCGAGCAGCGTCTCGCGCCCTTCCTTGTCGAATTTCTGCGCGATCGGCAGCCCTTCGAGGACGATCACGAAACCGGGCTGCGCGCCGGCCTTCGCGACGAGGTCGGTCAGGCAGTCGTACAGCGCGTCGTAGTTCTTCCCGAAATGCTTCGGGAACAGGAACGACGTCGCGATCGTTTCCATCACTTCCTGCTTCGACTGCGCGGCGCCGCAATACGCATACAGGAAATGCTGGCCGAGCCGACCGGCTTCGTCGGCGAGATCCTGCACGCGGAACGCGCGGATCGACTGCACGAGATTGGGTCGCACGGTCGTGAAAAGGCTCATAGGCTCCTCGTTCGATGAAAGCCCGGGCTCGGCTTCCTGTTGCTCCGGCGTGCCGCCGGCCTGCGCCGCCGCGTGCAACTGAATCACTCGCTGAAACAGATTGCCGTCGCCGGCCGCGAACAGTTCCGCCGCCGCCGTATCGTGCGCGTAGATGGAGTCGCTCATGCCATTCGTCCCGAAGTCATTCAACAATACGTTTAAAACTGTTGTAGTGGTCGCCCGTGTAATAACAGTTGTCGATCCGGCGCAACGGCCCGCCACAGACGATCCGGCGCGCGCCGCGATTGCGCGCACGCGGCGTCGGCACCGTGTACTCATGGTAGTAGCCGCGCTTCGCCTTCGGCAGGATCCGCTCGCGATTGCCGAACACGACGCCGTCTTTCTCGTACGGATAAGGGCCGCCGGCGCTGATCAGGCCCAGCGTGGTCACGGCCTCGCGCGGAAGACTGGCGGCCGGGATCGTATCGAGCCCGCTCGCGGCCACGTCGGCCGGAACGGCTTCCCGTGCGTAAGCGGCGGAAACCAGACTGCCCGTCGGCGTGCCGACGATACCCATCGCGAACATCGCGAAGACGGACGCGAGCGCGCCGTTGCGGAGCCACTTGCGTGCCATGAACCAGGGTTCCCGCTGTTAAATCAAGTAGTTGACGACCAACAAAGGCGTTAGCGTAGCGTTATTGGCCGCGCGAATCAATGTCCGTTTGGGAATCGAAAGCCGCGCGACAGCCGTAATGCCGCATTTCTTACCGAATTTGAACTACATTTAACTTACATGAGATAAAATACGGTCGGCATCTTTCGTATGGCAAGACCCTGCCTCCTTGCCACGCTCGCTGCCCGGAGTGGAGAGATGCTGCTGTTGCTTTATGGGAAGCGCAGTTGCGCCCTGCCCGCGGCGTGCCCATTGCGGGCACGCCTCTTTTTGCCTTTGTTTACAATTTCGCCCGACGCGCGGCACCGGTTCGGCCGGCGCCGCGTGTTCGTTTCGGCTCAGCGCGCGGCGTTGACGTCGGCGACCAGCAGCGCCGCCATGTTGACGATGCGGCGAACGGTCGCCGATTCGGTCAGCACGTGCACCGGCTCCGCGGCGCCCAACAGGATCGGCCCGATCGCGATGTTGTTGCCGGCGGCCGTCTTCAGCAGGTTGTACGCGATGTTCGCGGCGTCGATGTTCGGCAGGATCAGCAGGTTCGCGTCGCCTTCCAGCGTCGATTCCGGCAGGATCTCCTTGCGCAGCGCCGCGTCAAGCGCGACGTCGCCGTGCATCTCGCCGTCGACCTTCAGCTCCGGCGCGGTTTCCTGCAGGATCGCGAGCGTATCGCGCATCTTCTTCGCCGAAGGCGCATTGCTCGTGCCGAAATTCGAGTGCGACAGCAGCGCGACCTTCGGCTCGATGCCGAAGCGGCGCACTTCTTCCGCGGCCATGATCGTGATCTCGGCCAGTTGCTCCGGGGTCGGATCGACGTTCACGTGCGTATCGACGAGGAAAATCTGGCGGCCCGGCAGCACGAGGCCGTTCATCGCCGCGTACACGCTGCATCCAGGGCGCTTGCCGATCACCTGGTCGATGAAGTGCAGGTGGCGGTGCGTGGTGCTGATCGTGCCGCAGATCATCCCGTCCGCTTCGCCCTTCTTCACCAGCATCGAGCCGATCAGCGTCGTGCGGCGGCGCATTTCGACGCGCGCGAGCTGCTCGCTGATGCCCTTGCGCGCCATCATCTTGTAGTACGTCTGCCAGAAGTCGCGGTAGCGCTCGTCGTGCTCGGTGTTGACGACCGTGAAATCGGCGCCCGGCGTGAGGCGCAGGCCGTAGCGCTGGATCCGGTGCTCGATCACCGACGGGCGGCCGATCAGGATCGGCTTCGCGAGTTTTTCGTCGACGATGATCTGAACGGCGCGCAACACGCGCTCTTCTTCGCCTTCCGCGAACACGACGCGCTTCTTCTCTTCCGGCGCGGCACGCGCGATCTGGAAGATCGGCTTCATCGTCGTGCCGCTGTGATACACGAACTGCTGCAGATGCTGCTTGTACGCGTCCATGTCCTCGATCGGGCGCGTCGCGACGCCACCGTCCATCGCGGCCTGCGCGACGGCCGGCGCGATCTTCACGATCAGGCGCGGATCGAACGGCTTCGGAATCAGGTATTCGGGCCCGAACGACAGATCCTGGATGCCGTACGCGGTCGCGACGATGTCGCTCTGCTCGTGCTGCGCAAGTTCGGCGATCGCATTGACGGCCGCGATCTCCATTTCGCGCGTGATCGTCGTCGCGCCGACGTCGAGCGCGCCGCGGAAGATGAACGGGAAGCACAGGACGTTGTTGACCTGGTTCGGGTAATCGGTGCGGCCGGTGGCCAGCACCGCGTCGGGGCGCACTTCGAGCGCGAGTTCCGGCAGGATTTCCGGCGTCGGGTTCGCGAGCGCGAGAATGAGCGGGCGCTCGGCCATGCCCTTCACCATCTCCTGCTTCAGCACGCCCGCGGCCGACAGGCCGAGGAAGATGTCCGCGCCGTCGATCACCTCGGCGAGCGTGCGGGCGTCGGTTTCGCGCGCGAAACGCTCCTTGTCCGGATCCATCAGCTCGGTGCGGCCCTTGTAGACCACGCCGGCCAGGTCGGTCACCGTGATGTTCTCGAGCGGCAGGCCGATGTCGACCAGCAGGTCGAGACACGCGAGCGCGGCCGCGCCCGCGCCGGACGCGACGAGCTTGACCTTCTTGATGTCCTTGTTGACGACCTTCAGGCCGTTCGTGACGGCCGCGGCCACGACGATCGCGGTGCCATGCTGGTCGTCGTGGAACACCGGGATCTTCATCCGCTTGCGCGCTTCGCGCTCGACGATGAAGCAGTCCGGCGCCTTGATGTCTTCGAGATTGATCCCGCCGAAGGTCGGCTCCAGCGCGGCGATCACGTCGACGAGCTTGTGCGGGTCCGATTCGTTCAGCTCGATGTCGAACACGTCGATGCCCGCGAACTTCTTGAACAGCACCGCCTTGCCTTCCATCACCGGCTTCGACGCGAGCGGGCCGATGTTGCCGAGACCGAGCACCGCCGTGCCGTTCGTCACGACGCCGACCAGGTTGCTGCGCGCGGTGAAACGCGCCGCGTTCAGCGGGTTCTCGACGATCTCCTCGCACGCGTACGCCACGCCCGGCGAATACGCGAGCGCGAGGTCGCGCTGGTTGATCATCTGCTTGGTCGGAGCGATCGCGATTTTGCCGGGGGTCGGAAATTCGTGATAGTCGAGCGCGGCTTCGCGGAGCTTGGCTTTGGAGGAGGCTTGGGTGGACATGTGTCTCGTGACGTGCGGATTAGAATAACTGTTCGACGGCATTGTAGCGCCAATCATCGGCCGCCAGACCGGCGATTCGGGTGCAACAGCCGCGACCAAAATGTACTGGATGGTGCAGGAGCGCCGCCGCTCGCCTCGTACAATGCCGTTCCTTCAACCGTTTCGGACCACCCGCCGTGCCAGCCGCCCTATCCGAGTTTTCGCTGATCGAACGCTTCTTCACGCGCCGCGCCGCACGGGGCGCCCGTGCGTCGACGCTCGGCATCGGCGACGATTGCGCACTGATTGCGCCCCGATCCGGGAAATTGCTGGCCATTTCGACGGACATGCTGGTGGAAGGCCGCCACTTCTTCCCCGATGTCGCGCCCGACGCGCTCGGCCACAAGACGCTCGCGGTCAACCTGTCGGACCTCGCGGCGATGGGCGCCGAGCCGCGCGCATTCACGCTCGCGTGCGCGCTGCCGCGGGCCGACGCGGCGTGGCTCGAGGCGTTCAGCGACGGCCTCTTCGCGCTGGCCGAGCGATACGGCTGCGAGCTGATCGGCGGCGACACGACGAGCGGGCCGCTGAACCTGTGCGTGACCGTGTTCGGCGAAGTCGCGCCCGACGCGGCGCTGCGGCGCGATGCCGCGCGCGACGACGACGACGTGTGGGTGTCCGGCACGCTGGGCGATGCGCGCGCGGGCCTCGGCGTCGCCCGCGGCGAATGGGCGGCCGGCGCGGATGAAGCCGCCGCGTTCCGGCGCGCGCTCGAGCGGCCCGAACCGCGCATCGCGCTCGGCCGCGCGCTCGCGGGCGTCGCGCACGCGGCGCTCGACCTGTCGGACGGCCTCGCCGGCGATCTCCAGCACATCCTGACGCGCTCGAACGTGCGCGCCGAGATCGACGCCGACGCGGTACCGCGCTCGGCCGCGCTCGCGACGCTGCCGATCGACGTGCAGCGCCGCTGCACGCTGGCCGGCGGCGACGACTACGAACTGTGCTTCACGGCGCCGGTCGCGGCCCGCGCGGCGGTCGCGGCGGCGGGCGCCGCGGCCGGCGTGCCGGTCACGCGAATCGGTACAATACGCGCGTTGTCCGCGCCGTCGGCGCAACCCGCCATCGCGTGGCGCGACGCCGCCGGCGCGCCCCTCGCTCTCACGTTGCACGGCTTCGACCACTTCCATGCAGACTGATCCGACGCCCACGCGCGCCGCGGCCGAGCCCGGCGCCGCGCAGCCCGCGCCGACACGCGTGACGGCCCGCTTCATGCTGTCGCACCCGGCGCATCTCGTGTCGCTCGGCTTCGGCAGCGGGCTCGCGCCGATCATGCCCGGCACGTTCGGCTCGCTGTTCGGCTGGCTCACGTTCGTCGTGCTCAACCGCTACCTGACGGTGCCCGAATGGTGGGCGCTGATCGCCGTCGGCTTCGTGGCGGGCACGTGGGTCACCGGTTTCACCGCGAAGAAGGCCGGGATCGCCGATCCGGGCGCCGTCGTCTGGGACGAGATCGTCGCGATCTGGCTCGTGATGCTGTTCGTCACGCCCGCGACCTTCGTCGGCCAGCTGTGGGCATTCGTCGCGTTCCGCTTCTTCGACATGCTCAAGCCGCCGCCGATCCGCTACGTCGAGCGCCGCCTGCAAGGCGGGCTCGGCATCATGGTCGACGACCTGGTGGCCGCGTTCATGACGCTGCTCGTGATCGCCCTGTGGCGCTCCGTCGCCGGCTGACCGATTTCCCGACTCCCGTTTCCCGACGCGCATGCCAACCGATTCCGTCGTTCACCAGCTTGCGATCCGCGCAGGCAACAAGCTGCGTGACGAGCACCTCACGCTCGCCACCGCCGAATCCTGCACCGGCGGCATGATCGCCACCGCGATCACCGACATCTCCGGCAGCAGCCAGTGGTTCGAGCGCGGCTTCGTCACGTACTCGAACCAGGCCAAGATCGAGATGATCGGCGTGCCGGCCGACCTGATCGACAAGCACGGCGCCGTCAGCGAGCCCGTCGCGCGTGCGATGGCCGAAGGCGCGCTGCGCAACAGCCGCGCGCAGGTCGCGCTGTCCGTCACCGGCATCGCGGGTCCGGCCGGCGGCAGCGAGAAGAAGCCGGTCGGCACCGTGTCGTTCGGCTGGAGCAACCGGCTGCATACCGACGTCGAAACGCTCGTGTTCAAGGGCGACCGCGAACAGATCCGCACGCAGGCTGCCGCGCATGCGCTGCGCGGGCTGCTGAAGCTGCTCGACGAGCGCGAACGCTGACCGCGCGGGCGGCGTGCCGCGCCCGCGGCGCGCTTATTGAATCGCGTCGGGCTTCACGACGATCCAGTTCTTGTCCGCCGTCACCGGCAGGCCGAGCGACTTCTGCTTCGCGGCCGATTCGTCCGACCACGCGCGGATCTGCGCCATCTGCTTGTCTTTCTTGTTCACCCACACGCGCACGCCGCCGCGCGCGACGTCGGTCGCGTTCAGCAGCATGTAGCCGTCGGACGTCGGCGTGTCGCCCGCGACGAGCACCGGCTTCTTCCACTGGTCGATCCAGCCGACGATCGAACCGAGCTTGCCTTCGTACCACGTCATCGGGTTCATCAGGAACGGCGTGATCACGAGGTGGCGGTTCGCGGCCTCGTCGTACTTGCCGGCCTTGATCTGCAGCCGCGACGTCGTCAGCGCGCCGGTCGCCGGGTCGCGCAGCAGCGTCGTCACGCCGATCACGTTCTGCGGCTTCACGTTGTAGCCGTACTTCGGATCGGACAGCACGAGCCGCGCGAGCTCCTCGTGCGCGGCCGTCATCACGTAGACGTCGATGCCGTTCTCGCGCAGCGCGTTGTACAGCTCCTGCATCCCGCGGAAGAAGCGCGGCGGGTTCACCGTGCCGTCGACGACCTTGTCGCCGTGCCAGTAGCGGATCGGGATCGGCTTGCCGTCGGCGAGCATCGCGTCGACGTGGCGCTTCAGATCGGCAAGCGACTGCCCGGCGAACGCCTGCGCGATCCACGGATAGCAGACCAGGTCGTCGATCTCGCACAGCCGGTAGTAGTAGCTCGTCAGCGATTCCTTGTAGTCGGCGGCATCCTTGAACGGGATCAGCTTCAGCGACGGGTCGAGCGAATCGCGCGTCAGCACGCCGCGGTTCTCGAGATACGGCAGCAGCGATTCCTCGAGGTCGTAGCGGTAGGTCGTGTTGTCGGCGTCGAACACCGCGTAGTCGCCGCGGTTCGCGTGCGCGGCGATCATCGCGTTCAGCGCCTTCGCGCTGTCGGCCGGCCAGTGCGACAGATCCGCCGCATGGGCGAACGTCATGCACAGCGACGCGGCGAACGCGCTCAGAAGACGGCGGGACAGCTTGGGCATGGCGTCGCTCCTTTTCTTGACGTTTTCGTGACGGATCGATGACAACAGGCAGCATCGCGCGAATAAATTAGCGACATGCAGTGCGGAAGCGACGGGAAGTTGTCGGCGTGCGCCAGGGACGATCGGGGAACGCGGAGGAGGAGCGGGAGGTGCGGTGCGGGCCCGCGGGTGCGGAGCCGGCGAACCGCCCGGCGGGCCGGCCGGGCGGTGTGGTGCGATACGGTGGTGCGATACGGCGTCGCGCGACGCGGTCAGCGATGCGCGTTGATCGCGTCGCGCGTCTTCTGCGCGGCGAGCGCCGCGGCGTCGGCGAAATCCTCGCCCTTGCTCGCATACAGGATCGCGCGCGACGAGTTGATCATCATCCCGGTGCCGTCGGCCGTGCGCCCCGCGTTGACGGTCGCCTGCACGTCGCCGCCCTGCGCGCCGATGCCGGGGATCAGCAGCGGCATGTCGCCGACGATCCCACGCACGATCTCGATTTCGTTCGGGAACGTCGCGCCGACCACGAGGCCGAGCTGGCCGCTCTTCGCATTCCACTTGTTCGCTGCGAGGTCGGCGACGACCTGGTACAGCGGTCGGGCCGGATGGCCGGCCCCGTTCGTGTCGAGGAACTGCAGGTCCGAGCCGCCCGGGTTCGACGTGCGGCACAGCACGATCACGCCCTTGCCTTCGTGCTCGAAGTACGGCTCGACCGAGTCGTAGCCCATGTACGGGTTCACCGTGACGGCGTCCGCGCGATAGCGCTCGAACGCTTCGCGCGCGTACTGCTCGGCGGTGCTGCCGATGTCGCCGCGCTTCGCGTCGAGGATCACGGGCAGGCCCGGATGCTGGAGATGGATGTGCGCGATCAGGCGCTCGAGCTGGTCTTCCGCGCGATGCGCGGCGAAGTACGCGATCTGCGGCTTGAACGCGCTCGCGTACTGCGCGGTCGCGTCGACGATCTGCCGGCAGAACTCGAAGATCGCGTCGGGCTGGCCGTCGAACTGCACGGGAAAACGCGACGGCTCGGGATCGAGGCCGACGCACAGCAGCGAATTCGTGCGCTGCCACGCGGCGCGCAGCGATTCGATGAAAGTAAGCGGGGAAGACATGGCGGGTACTCGCGGCAAACCGTTGGTAGACCGCGTATTTTACCCGCGTCGCGGGCGGCCCTCGCGTGCCGCGGCGTTGCCGCGCGCATCGGCGCGCTCGACGGTGAACGCGAAGCGCCGCGTGAGCCGCTCGCCGGGCGCGAGCAGCGTCATCCCGTGCGCGGTCGCGCCGCCCGGCAGGTTCACCGCATTGATCGGATGATCGACCGGCTCGAAGCAGAAGAAATCCTCGCCCGGCGGCGTATAGAGCACGTACGCGTCGGCGTCGGCCGAGACGGTCAGCGACAGCCGGCGACGCGGCCAGCTCACCGTCGCGTGGCCGCCCCAGCCGGTGAACGCGTGATTGACGAGCGTGGCCGGCAGCGGATACGCGACGCCGAACTGCCAGGCCGGCGGCACGCTGACGTGCCGCACCGGCAGGAAATCGGCGCCCGACAGCCACAGGCCGCCCGCCGCCGCAGCCAGCTCGGTCACCGCATCGCGCACGAGGAACGGATGCACGCCGAGCCCGAACGGCAGCCGCGTGCGCCCCGCGTTCTCGATCGTCAGCGCGATCGACAGCGTCGCGTCGTCGAGTTCGAACGACTGGATCGCGCGGAACGCATACGGCGCGCCGGCGGCACGGTCGAGCGACAGTTGCAGCGACGTGTCCGTCGCATCGTCCACCTGCCACGGCGCGAGCCAGCCGTCGCCGTGGATCGGCAGCGGCTCGTCGCGGCGGTTGCGCGGCACCGCGACCTTGCGCCCGTCGCATTCGAAGCGCCCGTCGCCGATCCGGTTCGAATACGGCAGCAGCGGATAGCACGCGAGCTCGTTCGGGTCCTTCGCCGTCTCCGGGTGCTCGCAACGGCGGAACACCGGCATCAGCACGCCGTTGTCGCCGCGCCAGTCGAAGCGCGCGATGCCGCCGCCGAGGTGCGGCAGCACGTCGAGCCGCAGCGACGCGTTCGACAGCGTGACGGCCGCCGCATGCGCGGCGCCGACGCCCTGCGCGAACGCGGCCGTCTGCGGGCCCGGGCTGACCGGCTGGGCGGCGGCGGCCAGGCGCGCGCGGCGCGACTGGCTGGTGGACGACGATGCGCGCGAGGACGTGGCGGTCATGGTGAGCTCCTTTCCTTCGTCGAAGAAACGATGCGGGTCGTGCGAACGATCAGGCCCAGCCGCCGTCGACGATCACGTCCTGCGCGGTGATCATCCGGCTGTCGTCGGCCGCGAGAAACAGCGCCATCCGCGCGAGATCGGCCGGCAGCAGTTCGGCATCGATGCACTGGCCGGCCTTGATCGCCGCGCGGCCCGCGTCGTCGAGCCACAGCCGGCGCTGCTTGTCGGTCAGCACCCAGCCGGGCACCAGCGAATTCACGCGGATGCCGAACGGGCCGAGATCGCGCGCGAGGCCGCGCGTCAGGCCCTGGACGGCCGCCTTCGCCATCACGTAGACGGGATAGCCGCCGTTCTTCAGCATCCAGCTGATCGAGCCGAGATTGATGATCGCGCCGCCGCCCTGCCGCTTCATGTCGTCGATCACCGCCTGCGCGGCGAAGAACTGGTGACGCAGGTTTACCGCGATGCCCGCGTCGAACGACGCGGGCGTCACGTCGCCGATCGCATGGCGCACGTCGTTCGCCGCGTTGTTCACGAGCACCGCGATCGCGCCGATGCGCGCGCGGATCGCGTCGATCGCCCGGCGCAGCGCGTCGATGTCGGTCAGGTCGCACGACAGGAACAGCGGCGCATGTCGCGCATGCGCGAGGCGCTCGGCGAGCGCGGCGCCGGCCGCCGCGTCGAGATCGACGAACGCGACGCGCGCGCCCTGTTCGGCGAAGTGCTCGACGAACGACGCGCCGATGCCGGTCGCGCCGCCCGTGATCAGCACCGCGCGATCCTCGAGGCTCGGGTAGCGCGCGAAGCGCGCGTCGCTCGCGGCGTGCGGATCGGGCGCGGAAGTGTCGATGGTCATGCGGATCGTCTCCGTGGGAACAGGTCGGTCAGTCGCGTACGCCGCGGTTCTTGAGCTGGTCGAGCAGCACGGCCGCGAGCAGGATCGCGCCGCGCACGAGGTACTGGTAGAACGCGTCGATGTTCAGCAGGTTCATCACGTTCTCGACGGTACCCATGATCAGCACGCCGATCACGACGCCCGAGATCGTCGCGCGACCGCCCATCAGCGACACGCCGCCGAGCACGCACGCGGAGATCACGTTCAGCTCGAAACCCTGCGCGGCGTTCGGCTGACCCGACGTGATGCGCGACGCGAGAATCACGCCCGCGAGCGCCGTCACCGCGCCCTGGATCAGGAAGATGTACACGCGCGTGCGTTCGACGTTGATCCCCGCGAGCCGCGACGCTTCCGGATTGCCGCCGATCGCGAGCGTGTTGCGGCCGTAGACGGTCTGGTTCAGCAGCACGCCGAAGCCGACGAAGCACAGCAGCGTGACCCAGATCGGCAGCGACACGCCGAACATCGACATCCCGCCGAGCGCGATGAACGTGTCCGACGACACGCCGACCGCCTGCCCCTTCGACACGATGAAGCCGAGCCCGCGCACGATCTCCATCGTCGCGAGCGTCGTGATCAGCGCGTTGATGCGCAGGTACGCGATCACCGCGCCGTTCACGAAGCCGATCGCCGCGCCGGCGGCGACCGCCGCGACGATCGCGACGAACGTGTTGTCGGTCGCGTTCAGCACCATCGCGCACAGCACGCCGGAGAACGCGACGGTCGAGCCGATCGACAGGTCGAAGTCGCGCGACGCGAGACAGAACATCATCGTGCACGCGACCATGCCGATCTGCGAGATCGACAGCGCGAGGCCGAGCATGTTGTCGATCGAGAAGAAGTGATCGACGGTCAGCGACATCGTGATGAACATCACCGCGAAGATCGCGATCAGGCTGTATTCGGTCAGATGCTGCCACCACTTCTGGCGGTCGCTCTGCTGTGGCACCAGCGCGTCGGCCGACGGCTTCGCGGCGGCGCTGGCAAGGTTTTCGTTGACTTGCATGGTGTGTCTCCTGCTCCTGCATCGCGCGACCCGCGCCGCGCGTGTTCGATTCGAATGTCGTATGCCGCGTCAGGCGGCCTGGACCGCGCTCGCCTGCGGCAGCGCGAGGTTCAGCACCGCGTGCTCGTTCGCCTGCGCGCGCGGCAGCTCGCCGGCGATGCGGCCTTCGCGCATCACGACGACGCGGTCGGACACGCCGAGCACTTCCGGCAGTTCCGACGACACCATCACGATCGCGCAGCCGCGCTCCGCGAGCCGGTAGATCACGTCGTAGATCTCGTGCTTCGCGCCGACGTCGATCCCGCGCGTCGGCTCGTCGAGGATCACGACCTTCAGGTCGGGCTCCGCGAGCCAGCGCGACAGGATCGCCTTCTGCTGGTTGCCGCCCGACAGGAAGCGGATCTTCTGGCGCCGGTTCGGCGTCTTGATCTTCAGCCGCTGGATGAAGCGGTCGGCCGTCTCGCTTTCGGTCTTGCCGTTGATGAAGAGCCCCGCGCGCAGCGAATGGCGACGGCAGCTGATGTTGATGTTCTCCGCGACCGACGCGATCGCGATGATCCCTTCTTCCTTGCGGTCCTCGGGGCACAGCACGATGCCGTGACGAATCGCGTCGCCGGTGCGCTTCACGTCGATGCGCGCGCCGTCGAGCGTCAGCACGCCCGCGCGCTTGCGGTCCGCGCCGTACACGAGCCGCATCAACTCGCTGCGACCCGCGCCGACGAGCCCGAAGAAACCGACGATCTCGCCCGCGCGCACCGAGAAGCTCGCCGGTTCGCGCAGCGCCGGGCCGTCGACGCCTTCGGCGGAAAACCGCACGTCGCCGAGCGCGCGCGGCGCGTAATGGTAGATGTCCGAAATCTCGCGCCCGACCATCTCGGCAACCAGCCGCTCGCGCGGCACGTCGGCCAGCGATTCGTGCGACGCGATCTTGCGCCCGTCGCGAAAGATCGTGCACGCATCGCACAGCCGGTAGATCTCGTCCATCCGGTGCGAGATGTAGATCAGCGCGCGGCCTTGCGCACGCAGATCGTCGACCAGTTTGAACAGCACCTCGGTCTCGCGATGCGACAGCGAGCTCGTCGGTTCGTCGAGCGCGATCACGCGCGCGTTGCGCATCAGCGCCTTGCAGATCTCGACCATCTGCCGCTGCGCGATCGACAGCCGCCCGAGCCGCGCATCCGGATCGAGATCGACGCCCATCTCGGCGAGCCGCTCGCGCACGTAACGCTTCGCCTCGCGCTTTCTCACCCAGCCGAACGCGTTCGGCAGGCGGCCGAGCAACAGGTTTTCCGCGACCGTCAGGTCGGGCACGTACTGCAATTCCTGGTGAATCACCGCGATGCCGGCCGCGATCGACGCGGCCGCACTCGCGAACTGCACGGGCTGGCCGTCGACCAGCACGCTGCCCGCATCGGGCTGGTATTCGCCGCCGAGAATCTTCAACAGCGTCGACTTGCCCGCGCCGTTCTCGCCCATCAGGCCATGCACCTCGCCCGCATGCACGTCGAACGAAATGCCGTCGAGTGCGCGCACGCCGGGAAATACCTTGCCGATATTGTCAAAACGCAGTGCCGCTGACACGTCGTCTCCCCACTTCCAGATCGATCGACCGCCGGCCGCCGCGTCGCCGCGGCAGCCGGCGGGCCGCTTACTTCGACGCGAGCCCCATCTCCTCGCGCACCTTCGCCACGTTGTCGCGCGTCGCGAGCATGCCCGTCGTCAGCGTCAGCGGCGGCGGCGCCTTGCCCTGCGTGATCCACGCGTACATCAGGTCCGAGGTTTCCTCGCCGTGGCGCTTCGGGCTGATGATCACGGTGCCGTAGAAGCCCGTCGGCTGCGGCTTCTTGAACTCGTTCAACGCCGAATCGGAACCGCCGATGCCGATGCCGATCATGTTGTCGGCCTTGAAGCCGCGCCCTTCGGCCGCGCGCACCGCGCCGAGCACGGCTTCGTCGTTCAGGCCGTAGGCGACCCAGTGCTTGAACTGCGGGTTCTTCGTGAGCGCGATGTTCGCCGCGTTGAACGCGTTTTCCGTGTCGGTCTTCGCCTGCGGCGCCGCGATCACGTTCGCCTTCGGGAAGCCGGCGGCGACCAGCGCGTCGGTCGCGCCGCTCGTGCGGTCGTGCGCGGTCGGCAACTGCTCGTAGGTGATGTCGATCGCGCCGACGTCCTTCATGTCCCAGCCGCGCTTCTTGATCTCGGCCGCGATGCCGTCGCCGACCTGCTTGCCGATGTTGTACGCGGAGATCCCCATGTGCGGCACCGCCTCGATCGGCTTGCCCGCGCCGTCGACGAGGCGGTCGTCGACCGTCATCATCTTCAGGTTGTGCGACTTCGCCTTCGCGACGATGCCCGGCCCGAGCTTCACGTCGGGCGTGCAGATGATGAAGCCCTGCGCCTTCTGCGCGGACAGGTTGTCGATCGCGCTCATCACCTTCTCGCCGGACGGCGCGCCGATCTTCACGAGCGTGAAGCCCTTCTGCTTCGCGGCGATCTCGGCGAATTTCCATTCGTCCTGGAACCACGGCTCTTCCGGCTGCTTCACCAGGAAGCCGATCTTGACCGGGTCGGCCGCGTGCGCGACCGGGCTGCCCATCACCACCGCGGCCGCGGCGGCCAGCGTTACGAACGTTCTGCGTTTCATCTCCAGTGTCTCCTTGTTTTCATCGAACAGGATGCAGCCGCTTGTTGGTCTCGACGCAGCGTGCGCGCGGCCGTCGCACGTGCGGTCTTTCGAATCGTTACGTCAATCTTGTCAGTCGTGATACAGCGCCGCGCGCCCGCCATCGACGGTGATGCACGCGGCATTGATGAACGGCGCCTCGTCGGACGCCAGAAACACGGCCGTCATCGCGACCTCCTCCGGGCGGCCGATCCGCTTCATCGGCTGCAGCGCGAGCGTCTCGGCGCGCGCCGCGGCCGGATCGGGCTGCGCGTCCCACCAGTCGCGCGTCAGCTGCGTCTCGATGTAGCCCGGCGCGATCGCGTTCACGCGCACGTTGCGCGCCGCGTATTCGATGCCGAGCGCCCGCGTGAGCCCCAGCACGCCGTGCTTCGCGACCGGGTACGGAAAGCAGCCCGGGATGATCCTGAACGCATGCGTCGACGCGATGTTCACGATGCTGCCGCGCCCGCGCTCGACCATGCCCTCCAGCGCCGCGCGGCAGCCATGCCACACGCCGTCGAGATCGACCGCGAAGCAGCGCCGCCAGTCGTCGTCGGTCATCGTCAGCGGATCGGCGAACACGTTGATGCCCGCGTTGTTCACGAGCACGTCGAGCGGGCCGAACGCCGCTTCGGTCTGCGCGAGCGCATCGCGCACCGCCTGTTGCCGCGCGACGTCCGCCTGCAGCGGCAGCACGCGCGCGCCGTCGCATTCGCGTGCAATCGCGGCGGCCGTGTGCTGCGCCTGCGGGAAGTCGAGATCGACGAGCGCGACGGCCGCGCCTTCGCGCACGAACGCGCGCGCGATCGCGGCGCCGATGCCGCGGCCCGCGCCCGTCACCATCGCGACCTTGCCCGCGAGGCGGCCCATCATGCGGCTCCGCCGCGCGCGACGCGCAAGCCGGCCTGGAACGCACGCGCATTCGCCGCGGTCGTGTCGGCCGACTGGCCGGGGCGGTACAGCGCCGAACCGAGCCCGAAGCCGTTCGCGCCGGCGTCGAGGAACGGGCGCATGTTGTCCGGCGCGATCCCGCCGACCGGAATCAGCGGCACCGCGCGGTCGATCACCGCGCGCCATGCCTTCACGACCGTCACGCCGAGTTGCTCGGCCGGGAACATCTTCAGCACGTCGGCGCCGTTCGTCAGCGCCGCGAACGCTTCGGTCGGCGTCGCGACGCCCGGCGCGCTCGCCAGCCCGCGCTCGCGTGCGCGGCGGATCACGGCTGCGTCGCTGTGCGGCATCACGATCAGCGCGCCGCCCGCGTCCTGCACGCGGTCGACGTACTCGGCGCGCAGCACGGTGCCCGCACCGACGATCGCGTCGTCCGGCAACGCGCGCCGCAGCGCCGCGATGCTGTCGAACGGGTCCGGCGAGTTGAGCGGCACCTCGACGATCCGGAAGCCGGCGTCGTAGAGCGCGCGGCCGTGATCGGCCGCTTCGGCGGGCGTGATGCCGCGCATGATCGCGATCAGCGGACACGCGTCGAACGCGCGCATCAATGCGGCGTGGGGCGTGTACGGCGCGGGCAATGTCAGGTCGGACGGCATCGAGGATTCCTCTGCAAGCAGTTCGGTGTTCAGTGGTCGGCGCAGACGGGTTCGCCGTCCGCACGCACGAGCCCGGCGCGCGACGCGATCCGCCACAGGCCGAGCTCGGTCGCATGCGCGGCGACACGCGCATGCGCATGGCCGAATACCTGGAGCGCATCGACGTAGCGCGAGCACAAGCCGTCGTCGCCGATCAGCAGCAACGGCTGGTCCGCGAGCGCGATGCCGCGCTCCGCGAGCATCGCATCGAGCGCATTCAGCTCGTGGCCGATCAGCAGGCCGGACAGGTAGTCGCCCTGCGCATCGGGCGCGAGCCGGTCGGTCAGCCCCAGCGTGCGCGTGCTGAAAATCGTCGCGAGCAGCCCCGTGTGTTGCGCGCCGCGTGCGACCGACACGCCGCGCACGAACGCGTCGCGGTCGGGCGACGCGCCCGTTCGCATCGTGCGGCCGAGGATCGTGTGATCGCGCAGCACCGCGAACAGCTCGCCGGTCATGAAGGTCTGGAAGCGCTCGATCAGCCCGTCCTTCACCCACGCCCATTTCGCATGCGTGCCCGGCAAGCCGATCAGGACCCCTGAACGATCGGCGCCAAGCGTCGGGTCGCTCGCGAGTGCGCCGACGATCTGCGTTTCTTCGCCGCGCATCACGTCGGGCAATTCGCCCGTCGCGATCACGCCCGGCACGATCGAGACCGTCGCGCCGCGCGCCGTCGTCACCGTGATGAGGCCCGCGACGAGCGCGTCCGCGCCGGCCGGCACCGCGACGTACGGCGCCTCGCGCCAGCCCTGCGCGCTGCCGACCATGCCGGCGGCGAGCACCGGCAGGCCGGGCGCACGGTCGAGCCAGTCGCCGCACGCTTCCTCGAACACCGCGTCGAACGCACGCGCGCCGCCGCCCGGCACGTGCATCACGCCGGCCGCCCGGCTACGCGTGTCGATCGGCACGCCGTGCGCGTCGAACAAATACGCGCGCAGCGACGTGGTGCCCCAGTCGAGCGCGATCAGCGACGGGGAGGCGGAACTGGCATCCGGAACGGGCCGGGTCGAAGTCGTCATCGTTTGATCCTGCGGGTACCCTGCGGCGGGCTCCAGCCCAGTTCCGCGGAAATGGCTCGCGCTTCGCGCTGCACGAGCGGAATCAGTTCGTCCATGCGGTCGTGCGGCATGTACGGAATCGTGCTCGCGACCGACACCGCCGCGACGATCGCGCCCGACGCATCGCGGATCGGCGCGGCCACGCAGCGGATCGACGCCTCGTTTTCCTCGAGATCGAACGTATAGCCGCCGGCCGCGTAATGGGCCATGCGCTGCAGGAACGCGCTCGTCTCGGGCCGGTTGTCGGGCTTGAAATTGACGCCGGCCAGCGCGCGCCGCGCGGCCTCGAACAGCGAGCGCCACAGGTCCGGATCGAGGTCGAGCATCATCGCCTTGCCGATGCCGGTCGACGCGAGCGGCATCCGGTGGCCGACGCGCGAGCGCATTTCGAGGCCGCGCGTGCCGGGAATCTTGTCGATGTACAAGACGTCGTCGCCGTCGCGCACGCCGAGATGGATCGTGTCGAGCGTCGCTTCCGCGAGCGCTTCCAGATGCGGACGCGCCACCGCGGTGAGCGGCATCTGCTCGAGCGCGATCGTGCCGAGCTCGATCAGCTTCGGGCCGAGCAGGTAGCCGCCCTGCACCTGGCGCAGATAGCGCGCCTGCACGAGGCTGCTGACGAGCCGGTGCGTCGTGCTGCGCGTCGTGCCGAGCGCGGCGCCGATCGCGCGCATGTCGCGCGCGCCGTTGGCGATCGCCTCGAGGATCGCGAGACCGCGCAGCAGCGTCTGCGTGCCGGCCTGCTGCGCGGCGAGGTCGAGCGGCGTGCTGGTCGGGCCGATGCTGTCGGTCAGCGACGCATTGACCGGCATCGCGCGCCGGGCGTCGAGGGCAAGGGAATCTGGCATCTTGGTCATGGGGCGGGGCTTCTTCAACGGAATCGGTGAAGCCGCACGCGCGGCGCCGGAATTGCGTCCGGTGCTGCGGCGTGGCGGCGGTCGATGCACCGAGTAAAGCGCCCGGCGAACTTCATGGAAGGTGTCTCCGTGTGCGACGGGCGCCGCGCGATGCGTGGGTCCGAAGCTGTCGATGTGCTTCGGATTGTAGGAGCGCACGCACTCGTCTCCAATATTTGAATGCGTTGTCCAGATAATGAGAATGGCGACGAAATCGGTCGCGGGCTCGACGCGGCGGCCGCGCCATGCGCACGGGGGCGGAAGACCTGCCGCGTCGCAGGCTCCGCCCCCGTTTGTTCGACGCGTCGCGCGCTTACTGCTGGCTCGTGTCGCGCGCCTGCATGTAGCGCTGCACGTCGGCGAACGACACGCGACCGTTGCCGCCCACGTCGATCTGCCGGAAGTGGTTCGCGACGTAGCCGAGGCCGGCCGCGCGCGCCTGCGACTCGGTGATCGAACCCGTGTTCTGCGTATCGGCCGCGCTGAATTGCCGCGCGAGCTTGCGCACCACCTGCGCATGCAGCGCGGCGCCGGTCGTTTGCGTGCCGGCGGTCGGGTGACGGGCGGCCGGCGGCACGTACGGATCGCCGAGTTGCGCCTGGCGCGCCCGCGCCGGCGCGGCGGCGTCGCTCGCCTGCGCGAACGCGGACAGGGATGCTGCGGCGCCGACGCATGCGAGCGCGGCGGCAACGACGATGAAACGATTCTTCATGTCAGGCTCCAGTCTGGATGAGGTCGACGGCCGGCGAGCGGCGCCGCGGGGGCGCCCTGTCGCCGGCGTAGCGCAATCAGTGCGCGGCCGCGCTGTAGAAGGTCACGAGATCGGCTTTCTCCTGCGGACGCGACGTATCGTCGAGATAAACCATGTGCCCGCCCTGATAGTCCTTGATCGTCAGGTTCGGTTGCGTCCCGAGCCGCGCGAGGTCGAGCTCGGTCTGGTAGAACGGCGTCGCGATGTCGTGATACCCGTTCAGCGACAGCACCTTCAGTTGCGGATTCAGTGTCAGCGCCGCGGCCAGATCGGGGATCGTGTCGGGCATCGCCAGGCCGTCGTGCGTCCAGTCCCACGTGTTGATCGCATTGCTGCTCACCGAGTAGGCCGACTGCGCGGTGTACTTCAGCTCGTTCGGCAGGTAGCTGCCGATCGTGTCGGTGAACGGCTTCGTGATGAACGAGCTGGACGGATCGCCGTCGGCCGCGAGCGGGCTCGACACGGGCACGTTCACGCGTGCGTCGTAGCGGCCGATCAGCGTGCCCGGGACCAGCGACAGCTGGAAGCTGTTGTCGAAGAAGGTCGGGACCACGTTGAAGTCCGCCTCCCACAGCGCCCGCTTCACGCCGGTCGAATTCGCCATCGTCGTGACGAGATTCGGCGGCGGCGGCGTGTGGCTCGCCAGATACGCGTTCACGGCAGGCGCGTAGCTGCCGGCCGTCAGCAGGCGCATCTGGTCCGCATACTGCGGCAGGTTCGACGGGTTGGGGTTGTCGAGCTGGTAATACGCGCCGACCGTACCGTACGACGGCACGAAGCCGGCGCAGCTCACCGGGCTCGCGCCATTGTTCGAGTTGCCGACATAGTCGCTCGCCATGTCGCAGTTCGTGTTGTAGTTCAGGATCGACGATTGCAGCACGATGCCGTCGAGCTTCACGCCGGCCGTCTCGAGCAGGTTCGCGAGCACGTCGGTGCGCGGCGTGCCGTACGATTCGCCGAACAGGTATTTCGGCGAATCGTTGCGCTGGTTCACGCTCAGATAGCGCGTCACGAAATCGCGGAACGCGCCGGCATCCTGGTCGACGCCCCAGAACGTCTGGTTCGTGTTCGGCGCGATCGCTTCCGAGAAGCCGGTGCCGATCGCATCGACGAACACGAGGTCGGTCGTGTCGAGCAGCGTTTCCTGGTTGTCGACGAACGGGAACGTCGACGTGTTCGCGTTCGGGTCGCCGGTCTGGATCCGGCGCGGGCCGAACGAACCGAGGTGCAGCCACACCGAGGCCGAGCCTGGGCCGCCGTTGTACAGGAACGTGACGGGCCGCTTCGCCGCGGGCTGGTTGTCGGCCGTGTAGGCGACATAGAAGAACGACGCTTCGGGCGCGCCCGTCTGCGGATTGCGTGCGACGAGGTGGCCGGCGGTGGCCGTGTAGCGGATCGTCTTGCCGTTCAGCGTGATCTGGTGGTGCGTGACGGCGGCCTTTTCGACCGCGGCGGACGCGTCGAGCGACGCGTTCGCGCTCGACGAATAACTGTTGGGATCGTTGTACGCGCGGTCGACCTGACCGGCGGGATCGGCCGAATTGGCGGCGCTTGCAGCAGCGGACGACGTCACGTCGTCGTTGCAGGCCGTCAGAATCAGCGAAGAACACACCACCCCCAACAACAGCTTCGCTTTGCTCGCTGGCATCGTTGCGTTCCTTCTCTCGGATGTTTTTCGTGTCGAGCAGCCGGATAAGCCGCCCCCCGCCTCGATTGCGGCCGATAAGCCGAGGCGCTGGCCAATATACGCGAGCCCGTCAGCTTTGAAAAATTTTGAAATATTTGGCGCGCGGGCGGTGCGGCGCACACCTTTCAGGAATGCTTCGATTCGCGAAACGTTGCATTTCGCGTCGCTTTCATCGACTTTCGCGTTTACTCGCAAAGACTAAAAAAGCATCGATTTCACGCGCTGCCGGCCAACAAAATCGTGCGGTCGCCGTCATTGCTCAGCAAACCGAAATAGACGGATTCGTCTAAAGGATGTGGCCCGAAATGACGGCGACACGAATCCGCTGCAGCGCACCAATCGCGCGTCGACGGCGAAACGGACAATGCAGCGGCGCGAACGCGCCGCTCATTCGGATTGCGGCAGCTCGGCCGCGCCCATCCGGCGCGCGATGATCGCCGCCCGCTGCGCCTGGTAGGCCGAGCCGCGATGCGCATCGAACCAGCGCGGCTTCGGCAGCATCACCGCGAGGCGCGCCGACTGCCACGCGCCGAGCCGGCTCGCGGGAATCTTGTAGTAATAGCGTGCGGCCGCTTCGGCGCCGTACACGCCGCGCCCCCACTCGACCGAATTCAGGTAGATCTCGAAGATGCGCTCCTTGTCGAGCACCGTCTCGAGCATCCACGTGATGATCAGCTCCTGCCCCTTGCGGATGTAGCTCTTCTCGCGCGACAGGAACAGGTTGCGCGCGAGCTGCTGCGTGATCGTCGAGCCGCCCGCGACGATCCTGCCGCGCGCCTTGTTCTTCTCCCATGCCTGCAGGATCGCGTCGACGTCGTAGCCGTTGTTGGTCGCGAAGGTCGCATCTTCGGACGCGATCAGCGCACGCTTCAGGTTGCGCGAGATCTGGTCGTACGGCACCCACTGGTGCCGGATCTGCGCGGGCGGCGTGTCGCGCGACAGCCACCACGCGTCGGTGCGCATGAACGCGGTCGAGCCCGGGTTCACGAACGACCACAGCGCGATCTGCGCGAGATAGAACAGTTGCGTCGCGAGCCATGCGCCCGCGAACACCGATCCCGCATAGACGATCCAGCGAGCGAGGCTCGTCGTCCGCGTGCGCTGCGTGCCGCTCACCGCCACCACGTGCCGCGCTCCGCTCAGCTCGCCGCGAGCGCCTGGCGCAGCGCGGCCAGCACCGGTGCGCCGTCCGGCCGCACGCCGCGCCAGATGAAGAACGATTCGGCCGCCTGCTCGACCAGCATCCCGAGCCCGTCGGCCGTGCGTGCGCCGAGCGACGCCGCGTGCTGCATGAACACGGTCGGCTGCGCGCCGTACATCATGTCGTACGCGAGCGTGCCGGCGCCGAACGCGGCAGCGTCGCATTCCGGCAGCGCGGCGTCGAGGCTGCCGGCCGTCGCATTGATCACCACGTCGTACGGTTCGGCCCGCACGACGCCGGGGCCGCCGCCCGCGAGCGTGCAACCCGCATCGTGCGCGGCCTGCATGAACTGGCCGACGAGCGCTTCGGCCTTGCTCGCGGTGCGGTTCACGATCGCGATCGACAGCGGCGCACGGTCGAGCAGCGGCAGCACGACACCGCGCGCGGCGCCGCCCGCGCCGAGCAGCAGGATGCGCGCGCCCGCAAGCGACACGCCGAGATTCGCTTCGATGTCGCGCACGAGGCCGACGCCGTCGGTGTTGTCGCCGTGAAGACGGCCGTCGGCGTCGATACGCAGCGTGTTCACCGCGCCCGCCGCCGCCGCGCGCGGCGACAGCGTGTCGGCGAGCGCATGCGCGTCGAGCTTGAACGGCACCGTCACGTTCGCGCCGCGACCGCCTTCGGCGACGAACGCGCGCACGGCGGCCTCGAAACCGTCGACCGGCGCGAGCCGGTGCGTGTACTCGATCGGCTCGCCGGTCTGCGCGGCGAATTGCGCGTGGATGAACGGCGACTTGCTGTGCGCCACCGGGTTGCCGAACACGACATAGCGGTCGACGCCGCTCGACGACGCGGCTGCGTTCATGATGCGCGCCCTTCCTCGCCGTCGTTGCCGCTCGCGGCTTCGCCGCCCTCCGCCGCCGCATCGCCCGATTCGGCCAGTGCTTCGGCCTCGGCTTGCGCCGACGCGTCTTCCGCGTCGACCAGCGTCTCGTCGCCGCCTTCGGCGTCATCCTCTTCGTCGGCCGCGTCGCCGCTCGTCACGGTCGGCGCGTCGAGCACGTTCAAGAGGCGCACCGACGCCTCGATCGTCAGCTCGTCGAGCGACATCACGTCGAGCAGCACGCGCGTGCCGCGCGCATGCACGCCAAGCCCCGGCACGTGCAGCAGCAGCGGAATGTCCTCGAGGCGCACGAGATCGCCCTTCACGACGCTCGCGACGACCTGCTTCTTCTGCTCCTGCGCGAGCCAGCGCAGGCACCAGAAGTACTCCATCCGGCGCTGGTAGTCGGCGTAGGCCGTATACGTATCGTCGAAACCCTGCACGACCGCGTACAGGTCGGCGTCCTTCGGCTTGAACGGCGCCGCGAGCTTCGCGGTGACGCCGTGCTGCACGCACGCGAGCAGTTGCCACTGGTTCACGAGGTCGACGTAGCGGCGCAGCGGCGACGTGCTCCACGCGTATTGCGCGACGCCGAGGCCTTCGTGCGGCGCGGCCGTCGTCTGCATCCGCGTGCGCTTCGGGCCCGGCGCGCCGAAGCCGCGCTGCGAACGATAGATGCCCGGCACCGTGTGATCGTGCAGGAACGCGCCCCAGGTCGAGTTCGCGAGAATCGCGAGCTCCGACACGATCAGGTCGAGCGGCGAGCCGCGGCGGCGCGGCGTGATCGTCACGTGCTCGCCTTCGACGTAGAAGTTGTAGTCGGTGTTGCGCTGCACCTCGCGCTTCAGGCCGTAGCCCGCGCGCGCGACCTGGCGCTTCTCGAACAGCGCCTGCGCGAGCGGCCACAGCACGGCGATGTCGTCCTTGTGCGGATAGTCGCCGGTGCCGGCCGCGAGCGTCTCTTCGGTGACGAGTTCGTCGAGCGTGTTGTGGCGCAGGTTGTTCTTCACGAAGACGAGCTCGGCGCGCGTCTCGTTCGCGACGATGTCCTGCGTCTCGCGGTTGACGATGATGTACAGCGACAGCGCCGGGCGGTAATCGCCCTCCTTCAGCGTGAACACGTCGACGACGTCGTCCGGCAGCATCGTGATCTTGTCGCCCGGCATGTAGACGGTCGACAGGCGCGCGCGCGCGATCGCATCGACCGGATCGCCGCGCACGATGCCGAGCGCCGGCGCCGCGATGTGCACGCCGATCCGCACGCGTCCGTCGGACAGGTGCTCGACCGAAAATGCGTCGTCGATTTCGGTGGTCGTGATGTCGTCGATCGAGAACGCCTCGACGTTCGCGCGCGGCAGGTCGTCCGGCAGCGGGCCGACCGTGACGGGCGGAAAGCCCGTGCCGTGCGGGAAGAATTCCGCGAGAAAGCGCGCTTCGTGCAGCGCGCGCGGCGACTCGATGCCGCCGCAGTCGAGCATCAGCCGCGCCGGCGACACGCCGCGCGCGCCGGCCGCCGCTTCCATCGCCTTGTATTCGATCGAATTCTTGTCCGGCCGCGTCAGCAGCCCGAGCACCTTGCCCGCGAACGCTTCCGGCAGCTTGCCGGCCTTCAGTTCCTCTTCGTACTGCGCCTGCACGAGCGCCTGCTGGCGCTTGCGCTCGAGCGAGGCGAGCGCCATCTTGAGCTGCTCTTCCGGCGCGCGCTGGTACTGGCCGCGCCCCTTGCGGCGGAAATAGACGGGCGAGCCGTGCAGCCGCAGCACGAGCGCCGCGCGCTCGACCGGGCCGTACGTCGCGCCGAAGTACTCGGCGGCGAGCGCCGTGTACGCGAACTCGTCGGCCGGCGCGCATTCCCACAGGAAGTCCAGGTCGATCTGCTGCGCGGCCGTGTCGGCCTCCTGCATCAGCTCGCCCGCGGCCGGCTTGTCGAATTCGATCAGCACGTCTTTCGCGCGCACCTTCGCGCGCCGCCCGCCGGGCAACTCGACCTGAAATGCGTCGCCCTGGCGCGACAGCACGCTGCCCGCCTTGAAACTGCCCGATTCCTCGAAGAAAACGTTCACTCAGTACTCTCGTTCAGACTGCCGGGCGCCGCGTCGGCGGCGCCGCATGATGATGGGAATTCGTTCGGCACGCGGCCGGTTTATGACGTCTTTCCGTCGCAAAACGCGAGAACGTCGTCGACATAATCGGCAAATTCGCTGATTCCGTGATCGCTGCCGTCGATCACGCGGGTTTTCGCGCCCGGGTAATGGGCGAGCATCTCGCGATAATCGAGCACTTCGTCGCCGGTCGCCGCGAACAGATAGTAGCGGTCGGCGCGCGTGATCGCCGGCACGCGCAGCGCGTCGAGTTCGTGCAGGTGGCGGCGCTCGACGACGATCGTGCCGCCTCCGTGCCACAGCGGCTGTTCGCCGAGATACTGTTCGAGGTCGCGCTGCGGGACGATGGCCGGATTCAGCAGCACGGCCTTCCACCCGTGTTTTTCCGCGAGCCACGTCGCGTAATAGCCGCCGAGCGAGCTGCCGATGACGGTGACGTCGGCCGCGCCCGCGACCTCGGCCTCGGCGACCGCGATCGCCTCGAGCGGCGACACCGACAGCGACGGGCACCGCCACTCGCCGGTGCGGCCGAGTTCGGCCATGCGCGCGGCGAGCAGCCGCGATTTCTGCGATTCCGGCGACGACCGGAAGCCGTGCAGATACAGGATCACGTGCGGCTCCCGAGCGCGTCGAGCAGCTTCTGGTGCACGCCGCCGAAGCCGCCGTTGCTCATCACGAGCACGTGGTCGCCCGGACGCGCGGCCTCGACCACCGCCTTCACCAGCAGATGCAGATCGTCGAATGCGCGCGCGCGCTCGCCGAGCGGCGCGAGCGCCTCGGCGAGATTCCAGCCGAGCGCATCGCGCCCGGTCGGCGCGCCGTAGCCGAACACGAGATCGGCATCGGCGAGGCTCGCCGGCAATTGCGACTTCATCACGCCGAGCTTCATCGTGTTCGAGCGCGGCTCGAGTACCGCGAGGATGCGGGTATTCTCCCGGCCGATGCGCGCACGAAGGCCGGCGATCGTAGTGTCGATCGCGGTCGGATGGTGCGCGAAATCGTCGTAGACGATCACGCCGTCGACGCTGCCGCGCACTTCCATGCGGCGCTTCACGTTGCGGAACGACGCGAGCGATTCGGCGGCCTGCGCGGGCGGCACGCCGACGTGGCGCGCGGCGGCGATCGCCGCGAGCGCGTTCATCCGGTTGTGGTCGCCCTGCACCTGCCACGCGACTTCGCCGACGCGCTCGGCGTGCGAATACACCGCGAAGCGTTCGTCGACCGGCACGCCGTCCTCGGCCGGCAGCGCCTGCCAGCCGCCGTCGACGCCGAAGCGCTCGACTTCGCTCCAGCAGCCGCGCGCCAGCACGCGCTCGAGCGCGTCCGAGCGACCGTTGGCGACGATCCGCCCGACGCCGGGCACGGTGCGCACGAGATGATGGAACTGCGTCTCGATCGCGGCGAGATCGGGGAAGATGTCGGCGTGATCGAATTCGAGGTTGTTCAGCACCGCGGTGCGCGGCCGGTAGTGCACGAATTTCGAGCGCTTGTCGAAGAACGCCGTGTCGTACTCGTCGGCCTCGATCACGAAGAAGCTCGAATCGGTCAGCCGCGCGGACACGCCGAAGTTCAGCGGCACGCCGCCGATCAGGAAGCCCGGGTTCAGCCCCGCGTCTTCCAGCAGCCACGCGAGCATCGACGACGTGGTCGTCTTGCCGTGCGTGCCCGCGACCGCGAGCACCCATTTGCCGGCGAGCACGTGCTCGCCGAGCCACTGCGGGCCGGACACGTAAGGCAGGCCGCGATCGAGGATCGCCTCCATCAGCGGATTGCCGCGCGTGACGACGTTGCCGATCACGAACAGGTCCGGTTTCAGGTCGATCTGCTCGGCGCCGTAGCCCTCGGTCAGCGCGATGCCCTGTGCCTCGAGCTGCGTGCTCATCGGCGGATAGACGCCCGCGTCGCAACCCGTCACCGTGTGGCCCGCCTCGCGTGCGAGTACGGCGAGACCGCCCATGAAGGTGCCGCAGATGCCAAGAATGTGGATGTGCATAGATGAATGCTTTCGCGCCGCCGGGCGCCGTCGATTCGGAAAGGATGCGTGCGCGGCGCGCCGGCGAGGCCGTGCGGCCGGCGCCCGGCCAACGACCTGGCCGCGACACAAAGAGCAGTATTGTAACTGACGGCTTGCGATGCCCGGCGGCCCGAACGATGCGCGCGAACGGCGCCGGCGCCCTCGGGCGGCGGGCCGCCGCACCCGTGCTCGGGCGCCGCGACGATCGAGTATGATTGCCGGATCATGTCTCGCAAACCTCTTGTCGACCCGCGGCGCGTCCGCGAGGAAATCGCCCAGTCAGCCGCCCGCCTGATCGCGGAGGATGGCCAGGACTACGCCGGCGCGAAGCGCAAGGCCGCGCGCCAGTTGCTGGGCGATTCGCGCGTTGCCGGCGAATGGCTGCCGGATAACGACCAGATCGAGGAAGAACTGCGCGAGTATCTCGCGCTGTTCCAGAGCGACACGCAGCCGGACGAACTGCGCCGCCTGCGCGAGATCGCGCTCGACTGGATGCGCCGGCTCGCCGAGTTCCATCCTTATGTGACGGGCGCCGTGCTGAACGGCACCGCGAACGCGCATTCGGATATCCATTTGCAGGCATTCACCGACAACCCGAAGGACGTCGCGATCTACCTGCTGAACCAGAACGTCCAGTACGACGTGTCGGAGACGCGGCATTTCGCGGGCCGCGGCGACGTCGAGACGCTCAGTTTCCTGTGGCGCCCGCGGCGCGACATGGACGCGATCGGCATCCATCTCGCGCTCTATGCGAGCGACGATCTGCGCGGCGCGGTGAAGGCCGACGCGCGCGGGCGCGTCGCCCGCGCGGATGCCGCCGCGCTGCGCGCGCTGGTCGACGCGAGCCAGGCCCCTTCCGAACCGGAATGATTCAACGATGATGATGAAACGCATGTTGGCGCTCGCGGTGGTCGCGGCCGCCGCCGTCGCCGGCGGGATCGCCGCCGGCCACTGGTTCCGCGGCACGGCCGACGACGGCGTCGCCGTCGCGGCGCCGACCGCCCACGGCAACCCGGTCGACCAGCTGTGGGCGTCGTCGCTCACCGGCATCGACGGCAAGCCGGCCACGCTGGCCGCGTTCAAGGGTCAGAAAGTCGTCGTCAATTTCTGGGCGTCGTGGTGCGGCCCGTGCGTCGAGGAGATGCCCGAGCTCGTGGCGCTGTCGCATCAGTACAAACAGAAAGGCATCCGTTTCGTCGGGATCGGCGTCGATTCCGAGCAGAACGTGAAGACCTTCCTGCAGAAGGTGAAGGTCGACTATCCGGTCTTCGTCAGCGGTTATGCGGGCGCCGATCTGGCCCGAAATTTCGGGAATACCGCCGGCGCGCTGCCGTTTACCGTCGTCATCGACGAAACCGGCAAGGTCCGCGGGACAAAATTGGGACAAATCCAGCCGGCCGAGTTGAAAAAGACGCTCGACGCGCTGTAATCGGCGCGAACGGCGGCCTGCGCGTTGACGGCGATTTGCAGGTCGATCGCCGCAATTTCGCGTGAATTCGCCGATAGTGCGCATCGGCACCGGTAATTCTTGCAGGGCCGGCGCGCCCGGCCGTTCGGCAAAACTAGACAAATTTCTCTAAATAGCGCTAAAGTTCGCGCAATTCCGCAGAAATAGAAGCGACCATGACACGATTGCTGGTGCTGCACGGCCCCAACCTGAACCTTCTCGGCACCCGGGAACCGGAGGTGTATGGCCGCGTCACGCTCGCGCAGATCGATCAGGCGCTTGCCGCGCGCGCCCGGGAAGCCGGCACCGAACTGTCGTCGTTCCAGAGCAACCATGAAGGCGCGCTGGTCGACCGCATCCAGGCCGCGCGGGAGGAACAGACCGATTTCATCCTGATCAATCCGGCCGCGTATACGCATACGAGCGTTGCGATCCGGGACGCGATCGCCGGCGTCGGCATCCCGTTCGTCGAGGTTCACTTGTCGAACGTGCATCGCCGCGAAGCGTTCAGGCACCACTCCTACTTTTCCGACCAGGCCGAAGGCGTGATCTGCGGGCTCGGCTGGAAAGGTTATCTGTACGCGCTCGAGTACGCGCTGGACAAGCTGCAAGGCGCGTCGCGCGGCTGATTTCGCGATCTAGATTCAGCGCCGGCCCCTAACCGGCGCTTTCACGTATTGAAAAGGGGAATTCCCGATGGATCTTCGTAAGCTGAAAACTCTGATCGACCTCGTTTCCGAATCCGGCATCTCCGAGCTGGAAGTGACGGAAGGCGAAGGCAAGGTGCGCATCGTCAAGAACGCGCCGCCGGTCTACGTGCAGCCGACGGCTGGGTATGCCCCGCAAGTCAGCGCGCCGGCGCCGTCGGCCGCGCTGCCGACCGATGGTGCAGCGGCGGCGCCGGCAGCCGGCGCCCCGGCTGCACCGGCCGCCCCGCAGGGCCACGTCGTGACGTCGCCGATGGTCGGCACGTTCTATCGCGCGCCGTCGCCGGGCGCCGACCCGTTCGTGCAGGCCGGCGACACGGTCAAGGAAGGCCAGACGATCTGCATCATCGAAGCGATGAAGCTGCTCAACGAGATCGAGTCGGACAAGGCCGGCGTGATCAAGGAAATCCTCGTCGAGAACGGCCAGGCCGTCGAATACGGCCAGCCGCTTTTCGTGATCGGCTAAGCCCGCCGCGCGGCCACCCTGCCGCGCGCCGCCGATGCTCGCCAGGCGCCGTTCGCGCGCCCCTCGAAGAGACGAATACTCGCTATGTTTGAAAAAATCCTCATTGCCAACCGCGGTGAAATCGCGCTGCGCATCCAGCGCGCGTGCCGCGAACTCGGCGTCAAGACGGTGGTCGTCTACTCGGAAGCCGACAAGGAAGCCAAGTACGTGCGCCTCGCGGACGAAGCCGTCTGTATCGGCCCGGCCCCGTCGAACCTGAGCTACCTGAACATGCCGGCGCTGATCAGCGCCGCGGAAGTGACCGATGCCGAGGCGATCCACCCCGGCTACGGCTTCCTGTCGGAGAACGCCGATTTCGCGGAGCGCGTCGAGCAGTCGGGCTTCACGTTCATCGGCCCGCGCCCGGAAACGATCCGCATGATGGGCGACAAGGTCACTGCGAAGCAGACGATGATCAAGACCGGCGTGCCGTGCGTGCCGGGCTCGGAAGGCGCGTTGCCGGAAGATCCGAAGGAGATCGTCAAGATTGCGCGCGCGATCGGCTATCCGGTCATCATCAAGGCGGCGGGCGGCGGCGGCGGGCGCGGGATGCGCGTCGTGCACACCGAGGCCGCGCTCGTCAACGCGGTCAACATGACCCGCGAGGAAGCCGGCCGTGCGTTCGGCAACCCGCAGGTGTACATGGAGAAGTTCCTCGAGAACCCGCGCCACATCGAGATCCAGGTGCTGTCGGACGCGCACAAGAACGCGATCTGGCTCGGCGAGCGCGACTGCTCGATGCAGCGCCGCCACCAGAAGGTGATCGAGGAAGCGCCGGCGCCCGGCATTCCGCGCCGCCTGATCGACCGCATCGGCGACCGCTGCGCGGACGCGTGCAAGAAGATGGGCTACCTCGGCGCGGGCACCTTCGAATTCCTGTACGAAAACGGCGAGTTCTACTTCATCGAGATGAACACGCGCGTGCAGGTCGAGCACCCGGTATCGGAACTGATCACCGGCGTCGACATCGTGCAGGAACAGATCCGCATCGCGGCCGGCGAGAAGCTCGCGCTGCGCCAGCGCGACATCCAGTTCCGCGGGCATGCGATCGAATGCCGGATCAACGCCGAAGATCCGTTCAAGTTCACGCCGTCGCCGGGCCGGATCACGTCGTGGCATACGCCGGGCGGCCCCGGCGTGCGCGTCGACTCGCACGCCTACAATGGCTATTTCGTGCCGCCGAACTACGATTCGATGATCGGCAAGCTGATCACCTACGGCGCGACGCGCGAGCAGGCGATCCGCCGGATGCGCATCGCGCTGTCGGAAATGGTCGTCGAAGGTATCCAGACCAACATCCCGCTGCACCGCGAGCTGATGATCGACTCGAAGTTCGTCGAAGGCGGCACCAGCATCCATTACCTCGAAAACCGGCTCGCGCAGAAGCAGCAGGTCGCACCGGAAGAAGCGTAAGCATGAGTTATCGCGAACTCGTCGTCGAACTGGCCCGCGAGCATGCGGAGGCGCTGTCCGACGCACTGCTCGAGCTCGGCGCGCTGTCGGTGTCCGTCGAAGACGCCGACGCCGACACGCCCGACGAACAGCCGCTCTTCGGCGAGCCGGGCCTCGTGCCCGATCGCACCGCGTGGCAGCACTCGCGCGTGGTCGCGCTGCTGTCGGCCGACCATGAACCGGCCGTGCTGCTCGCGGCGGCCGCGAACGAAATCGGCGTCGCCGAGACACCGGCGTTCGTCGTGCGCGACGTCGAGGAGCAGGACTGGGTGCGGCTCACGCAGTCGCAGTTCGAGCCCATCCCGATCGGCGAGCGGATCTGGGTCGTGCCGTCGTGGCACGATGCGCCCGATCCCGATGCGCTCGTCCTCGAGCTCGACCCCGGCCTCGCGTTCGGCACCGGCAGCCACCCCACCACGCGCCTCTGCATGGAGTGGCTCGAACAGTCGGTGAAGCCCGGCCAGTCGGTGCTCGACTACGGCTGCGGCTCGGGCATCCTCGCGATCCTCGCGAAGAAATGCGGGGCGAACCCCGTGATCGGCATCGACATCGATCCGCAGGCGGTCGAATCGGCGCGCCAGAACAGCGAACGCAACCGGGCGGAAGTCACGTACGGGCTGCCCGATGCATGCCCGGACGGCGAATTCGACATCGTCGTCGCGAACATCCTGTCGAATCCGCTGAAGCTGATGGCATCGATGCTCGCGTCGAAGGTCAAGCCGGGCGGCCGCATCGCGCTGTCGGGCGTGCTCGCGCGCCAGGCGGACGAGGTCGCGGCCGTTTATGCGCGCTACGTCGACATCTCGGTCTGGCGCGAACACGAAGGTTGGGTATGCCTCGCCGGAACCCGCCGCGAAAGCCATTAGAATAGCGCTGTCCTTCACTCTGGCCCGCAGGCCGCCCGGCTCGACATGCTCCTTGCGACGCGCTGCCCTCATTGCGAAACCGTCTTCCGGCTGCAGCAGGAACAGCTCTCGCTGCATCAGGGGCTCGTGCGCTGCGGGCATTGCCACGAAGTCTTCAACGCTTCCGAGTCGCTCGTTCCCGAGTACGCGCAGCAACCCGAACCGGCGTTGACGGAACCGGCTGCCGCGCCGCATGACGGCCACGCACACTCGCAGGCCGCCCCGGTCCGACTGTTCACCGCCGACGCGCCGGCCGGCTTGCCGACCGGCACCGATTACAAGTCGGATGGCTGGGACATGTGGGCGCCGTGGCTCGACGCCGGCGTCGATCCGTCGCTGCAGCACAGCGCCGAGACCGTGCGCACCGAGCCGCTGATCCCGCTCGCGCTCCCGTCCACGGAAGCCGGCGTCGTCCACCTGTCGGGTACGCCCGCGCCGTTCGCAAACGCTCCGGCCGAGCTCGATTCATCGGCTGCCGTCGAGCAACCGGCCGAACCGCATTCGCCGCAAACGCGCCACGAACCGCACGAAACCGAAGCAGCCGGGCCGCCGCCCGTCGAGCGCGACCCGCGCGAGCCCCGCTTCGTCGCCCACCTGCCGTCGGAAACGGAAATCGCCGCCGAACCGGCCGAACCTATCGGCCACGCGCACTTCGCCGTGCCGGACGACGAACGCGCGCCGCGCGAACCGCGCTTTGCGTTCACGCCCGCACCGGCCGTCGCCGAAACCGGGACCGCATCGGAATCCGACACCCTCGCCCGACACGACAAGGCCCCGGCCGGAGCGGCAACCGATGAACCGGCCGTCCAACCGGCCGTCCCACTGACCGTCCCGTTCCCCGCCGCGCCGGCCGACGACGATCGTCCGCACTTCGCCGTCACGCGCGAGACGCGCGCGCCGCAGCGACGCGGAATGCTCGGCGGCTTTTTCGGCGGCCTCGTCGCGGCCGCGCTGGTCGGCCTGCTCGTCGTGCAACTGGCGTGGTGGCAGCGCGAAGCGCTGATGATCTACTGGCCCGTCACGCAGAGCTGGTTCCGGCAGGCCTGTGCGCCGCTCGGCTGCACGGTCGCGCCGCCGCGCGCCATCGACGGGCTGCGGCTCGATGCGACCGACCTGCGCCAGATCGACGGCCCGCACAAGCTCGAACTGAAGGTGCCGCTGACGAACCGCTACCGCGTCGCGCTCGCGTACCCGTCGCTCGAACTCACGCTGCTCGACGACACCAATCACGTCACCGTGCGCCGCGTGCTCGCGCCGCGCGACTACGTGCGCCCGGGCACGCCGATCGACGCCGGGCTGCCGCCCGGCACGACGCAGACGATGGTCGTCCGCCTCGACACGAACGGCACGCCCGCCTCGAATTTCCGCGTCCAGATCTTCTATCCGTGACGCGCCGCGGCGCGCTTGCGCGCCCGTCTCAACCCGCGCGCCCGAGCGGCGCGCTATTTCGGAGCACGAACATGAGCAAAGTTACGCTGGGTGGCAACCCGATCGATCTCGCCGGCACGTTCCCGGCCGTCGGCGCGCAAGCCGCCGATTTCAAGCTGGTCGGCAAGGACCTCGCCGACCTGTCGCTCGCCAGCTTCGCCGGCAAGCGCAAGGTGCTGAACATCGTGCCGAGCCTCGACACGCCGACCTGCGCGACGTCGACCCGCAAGTTCAACGAAGCCGCGTCGTCGCTCGACAACACGGTGGTGGTGGTCGTGTCCGCCGACCTGCCGTTCGCCGCCACGCGCTTCTGCACGACCGAAGGCCTCGAGAACGTCGTGACGGCATCGACGTTCCGCACCGGCCGCGCGTTCGCGAACGCGTACGGCGTCGACGTGACGAGCGGCCCGCTGAACGGCCTGACCGCACGCGCGGTGGTCGTGCTCGACGCGCAGGACAAGGTGATCCATGCGGAACTCGTCGGCGAAATCAAGGACGAGCCGAACTACAATGCAGCGCTCGCCGCACTGAAGTAAGCTTTCTTCCGCTTTCCCCTGCCGCGCCGCGCCCTTCGCGCGGCGTTGTCGCGCAGGGCCCCTCATTTCTACAGGAACGCACACCTTGGCTACGCTGATTTGCGGCTCGATCGCCTACGACTCCATCATGACCTTCGAAGGGCGGTTCCGCGAGCACATCCTGCCCGACCAGGTGCACCTCATCAACCTGAGCTTCCTCGTGCCGACGATGCGCCGCGAATTCGGCGGCTGCGCGGGCAACATCGGGTACGCGCTGCACCTGCTCGGCGGCGACGCGCGCATCATGGGCACGATGGGCGCGCTGGATGCGCAGCCGTACCTCGACCGGCTCGACGCTCTCGGCCTGCGCCGCGACCACGTTCGCGTGCTGCCCGATACGTACACCGCGCAGGCGATGATCACGACCGATCTCGACAACAACCAGATCGCGGCGTTCCACCCCGGCGCGATGATGCAATCGCACCTGAACCATGCGGGCGACGCGCCGGACATCAAGCTCGCGATCGTCGGCCCGGACGGCTTCGACGGGATGGTGCAGCACGTGGAAGAGCTCGCCGAGGCCGGTGTGCCGTTCGTGTTCGATCCGGGCCAGGGCCTGCCGCTGTTCGACGGTGCGACGCTGCGCCGCAGCATTGAACTTGCGACTTATGTCGCGGTCAACGACTACGAGGCCAAGCTGGTGAGCGACAAGACGGGATGGTCCGAAGATGAAATCGCCAGCCGGGTCGACGCCCTCGTCATCACGCGTGGCGAGCACGGCGCGACCATCCGCCACAAGCAGGGTGCGGAACAGATTCCGGTCGTGCCGGCCGAGCGCATCGCCGATCCGACCGGCTGCGGCGACGCCTTCCGGGGTGGCCTGCTGTACGGCATCGAGCAAGGCTTCGACTGGGCAACCGCCGGCCGCCTCGCAAGCCTGATGGGCTCGCTCAAGATCGCCCATCAAGGGCCCCAGACTTACGTACTGACGCGC
Organism: Burkholderia sp. MSMB2157WGS; assembly: GCF_001532755.1. Classification (NCBI taxonomy): domain Bacteria; kingdom Pseudomonadati; phylum Pseudomonadota; class Betaproteobacteria; order Burkholderiales; family Burkholderiaceae; genus Burkholderia; species Burkholderia sp. MSMB2157WGS. The sequence continues at coordinate 813,277 of NZ_LPJG01000011.1, forward strand.
GCCGAAATCGACGCACGCTTCGAGACTGCATTCGGTTACAGTCTCAAATGAATATTGTGGGAGAGCAAAGATGTTGACGAAAAAAACCCTCACGCTCGCGGCCATGCTGACGGCCACGCTGACGCTCGCCGGCTGCTTCACGGCGCCCGGTTCGGCGGATGTCTATAGCGTCGGCCAGGCGCAGCGCGAACAGACGGTCCGCATGGGCACGGTCGAAAGCGTCCGTGCGGTACGCATTCAGTCCGACGGCGGCGGCAGCGCGATCGGCACGCTCGGCGGCGGTGCACTCGGCGCAGTCGCGGGCAGCGCGATCGGCGGCGGCAAAGGCTCGATCCTGACGGCAATCGCCGGCGGCCTCGTCGGTGCGGTCGCAGGTAACGCGGTCGGCGAAAACCTCAGCACCGCGAACGGTGTCGAAATCACCGTGCGCCTCGACAACGGCGATCTGCGCTCGATCACGCAGGCGGCAAGCGGCGAAGCGTTCCGCGCCGGCGAGCGCGTGCGCCTGCTGTCGAGCGGCGGCGTCACGCGCGTCACGCACTGACCGGTATCCTCAGCACGCGGCGCAAGCTGCGATCGAACGCATGTGCGAAGCCGCACATGCGTTTTTTTTCGTCCGCCCGTTCTCGTCCGCGCTCGCGTCGGCCAGCCCGCCGGGCGCGCCATCGGCGACCATACGGACGAAAAAAATCCCGCCACCTGAGCCAGATGGCGGGATTGATTGAGTAGCGCTACTCAACCCACGGACACCACGTGAGTGTCCGGGTGATGCTGCTCAGCCGCGATTACGGACGGCTGCCGGTCGGGAACGGCCATGCCGCTGCCGGGTTGAGCGCGGTCTTCACGCCCGATGCCGGCGCAACCGATGCGGTCGACGCGGTCGTTGCCGGCGCAGCCTTCTTCACGACGGCCTTCTTCGGTGCAGCAGCCTTCTTCGCCGGTGCGGCGGCCTTCTTCGCAGGGGCAGCCTTCTTGGCGGGCGCAGCCTTCTTCGCGGCAGCCTTCTTCGCCGGCGCGGCCTTCTTCGCAGCAGCCTTCTTCGCCGGCGCAGCCTTCTTCGCAGCAGCCTTCTTCGCCGGTGCGGCCTTCTTCGCAGCAACCTTCTTCACTGCGACTTTCTTGGCTGCAACCTTCTTCGCAGCGGCCTTCTTGGCCGGTGCTGCCTTCTTCGCAGCAACCTTCTTCACCGCGACTTTCTTCGCTGCAACCTTCTTCGTTGCGACCTTCTTGGCTGCGACCTTCTTTGCAGCGGCCTTCTTCGCCGGTGCGGCCTTCTTCGCGGCAACCTTCTTCACCGCGACCTTCTTCGCAGCGACCTTCTTCACTGCGGCCTTCTTCGCCGGAGCAGCAGCCTTCTTCGCAACGGTCTTCTTGGCGGCAACCTTCTTAGCAGCCGGTTTCTTCTTGGCAGTAGCCATGTTGTTCTCCTTCAGGTTCAGATGAGAGTCAGTTCAAACTACACCCTTCGTCAAAACCCGCTTCCCGCGGACGCTGTTCAGGACGTGCGCTTCGAAGCGGGCTATTCATCGGCGTACGCAGATACCGCGCGCTTACGCTAATGAATACGGTATGGCGCGCGTGACCCCATGGCCTCGCGCGCCAAATCAAGTCGGTAGCCGGCGCACCTCGCGCCGCTACCCCTAATCGCTTGATCAAGCGGACCGCCACACGGCCGTCCGCTTTTTCCGGAGGGAAGTTTGCCCATCCCACTGAAGGGTTCGCAAAGTGCCTGTCGTATCGTTGGGCCGTTAAGGCACCGGGCATGCTTTGCATCAGGCGTTCTTGCTCCTAAACCTTGGGCCGGGGCCGAGAGGCCACCGGCTGCTCCATCATGTAACGGGTTCGCTGCTGCGGGTCATTCCCAGGACAGCGCGCCCCCCGTCTGATACTCGATCACACGCGTCTCGAAGAAGTTGCGCTCCTTCTTCAGGTCGATCATCTCGCTCATCCACGGGAACGGGTTCTCCTCGTTCGGGAACAGCGGGTCGAGGCCGATCTGCTGGCAACGGCGGTTGCTGATGAAGCGCAGATAGCTCTTGAACATCGACGCGTTCAAACCCAGCACGCCGCGCGGCATCGTGTCTTCGGCGTAGCGGTATTCGAGTTCGACAGCCTGCTTGAACAGCTCGCGGATCTCGGCGCGGAATTCCGCGGTCCAGAGATGCGGGTTTTCGAGCTTGATCTGGTTGATCAGGTCGATGCCGAAGTTGCAGTGCATCGACTCGTCGCGCAGGATGTACTGATATTGCTCTGCAGCACCCGTCATCTTGTTCTGGCGGCCGAGTGCGAGGATCTGCGTAAACCCGACATAGAAGAACAGGCCTTCCATGATGCAGGCGAACACGATCAGCGACTTCAGCAGCTTCTGATCCGCTTCGAGCGTGCCGGTCTTGAAGGCCGGGTCCGTCAGCGTATGAATGAACGGGATCAGGAATTCGTCCTTCGCGCGGATCGACGTGACCTCGTGATACGCGTTGAAGATCTCGCCTTCGTCGAGACCGAGCGATTCGACGATGTATTGGTACGCGTGCGTGTGGATCGCTTCCTCGAACGCCTGGCGCAGCAGGAACTGCCGGCACTCGGGCGCCGTGATGTGGCGGTACGTGCCGAGCACGATGTTGTTCGCCGCGAGCGAATCGGCCGTCACGAAGAAGCCGAGGTTGCGCTTCACGATGCGGCGCTCGTCCTCGGTCAGACCGTTCGGGTCCTTCCACAGTGCGATGTCGCGGGACATGTTGATTTCCTGCGGCATCCAGTGGTTCGCGCAACCGGCCAGATACTTTTCCCACGCCCACTTGTACTTGAACGGCACCAGCTGATTGACGTCAGTCTGGCCGTTGATGATGCGCTTGTCGGCGACATTGACCCGCGCTTCCGTACCGCCGGCGGGAACAGCCGATGCTTGCGGCGGCACCGCAAGATCGCCTTCGAAAATGTCGCGGACCTGATGGGCGGCAGGCGTTGCAGCCTGCATTCCGACAGCCATCCCGGCGGAGGTGCGCATCGCGTTTTGCTGCGCTCCGCTCGCGGGGGTTACGGCAGTCTTCTCGTCATCCCAGTTGAGCATAAATTCTCACCATCAATTTAGAACGGTTTGTACCATCTTTTCCTGAGCGATAAAAGGGTTCGCTCACGAAAAATCCTTTTTTCGATTCGCGTTGCGACCTCGATACAACACTTTGAGCAACGCATCGTCGTTCATGCAGTGCGCGATGTGCGTCGCGCTTGTGTCGCGAGGTGCGCTCGACGCATCGAACGCCGATCGAAACGCGACGCCGTCGGGGATGTTTCGATCGCTTGTCACTGCCTGCAACGCAGGTGTCGCGTTACAGATTCCTTATCATTTTTTTAGTTGAGAGCGGCGCACACTTCAACCTCGATCGGCCGTCGTGTGCGCCGCCCTGACCTGCTTTCTCAGATCAGGCGCACTGCGTTACTGGCACGCTTCGCACTCGTCGAAGCCGGGATCGCCCGGACGCATCGTGCACACCGGACCGTCTGCTTCGACCGGCGCGAGTGCCGGCGCCGCGTTGACCACGCCCGACGACGCATCGCCGCCTGCCGCACCGAAGCCGCCCGCCGCGCCTTGCGCGCCGCCGCTGCCCGAGCCGCCGCTGCCTGCACCGCCCGTCGGCACTGCGTTCAGCGCACCGTGTGCGACCGTCGACTTCTCGACGTGCGTCGCCGCCATCGTGCGGAGGTAGTAGGTCGTCTTCAGGCCGCGCAGCCATGCGAGCTTGTAGACCTCGTCGAGCTTCTTGCCCGATGCGCCGCCCATGTAGATGTTCAGCGACTGCGCCTGGTCGATCCACTTCTGGCGACGCGATGCCGCTTCGACGAGCCACGTCGGGTCGACCTCGAACGCGGTCGCGTAGATCGCGCGCAGGTCGGCCGGGATGCGGTCGATGCGCGACAGCATGCCGTCGAAGTACTTCAGGTCGGCGACCATCACTTCGTCCCACAGGCCGCGTTCCTTCAGGTCGCGCACCAGATACTCGTTCACCACCGTGAATTCGCCCGACAGGTTCGACTTCACGTACAGGTTCTGGAAGGTCGGCTCGATACAGGCCGACACGCCGATGATGTTCGAGATCGTCGCCGTCGGCGCGATCGCGACGCAGTTCGAGTTGCGCATGCCGTGCGCGGCGATCCGCGCACGCAGCGTCGTCCAGTCGAGCGATTCCGACGTGTCGACCTCGACGTAGCCGCCGCGCGCTTCCGTCAGCAGCTTCAGCGTGTCCTGCGGGAGGATGCCGCGATCCCACAGCGAGCCGCGGTAGCTCGAGTAGCGGCCGCGCTCTTCGGCCAGCTCGGTCGACGCGTAGTACGCGTAGTAGCAGACGGCTTCCATCGAACGGTCGGCGAATTCGACCGCCGCTTCCGACGCGTACGGCGTGCGCAGCAGGTGCAGGCAGTCCTGGAAGCCCATGATGCCCAGGCCGACCGGGCGGTGCTTCAGGTTCGAGTTACGCGCCTTCGGCACCGCGTAGTAGTTGATGTCGATCACGTTGTCGAGCATGCGCATCGCGACGCTGATCGTGCGCTTCAGCTTGTCGTGGTCGAGCGCGTAGCTGCCGTCGGCCTGCTTCACCAAGTGGGCGACGAGGTTCACCGAGCCCAGGTTGCACACCGCGATTTCGGTGTCGCTCGTGTTCAGCGTGATTTCCGTGCACAGGTTCGACGAGTGGACGACGCCGACGTGCTGCTGCGGCGAGCGCACGTTGCACGGATCCTTGAACGTGATCCACGGGTGGCCCGTCTCGAACAGCATGCCGAGCATCTTGCGCCAGAGCTGCTGCGCCGGAATCTTCTTGAACAGCTTGATCTCGCCGCGCGCGACCTTGTCTTCGTAAGCCGTGTAAGCCGCCTCGAATTCCGCGCCGAACTTGTCGTGCAGGTCCGGGCAGGTCGACGGCGAGAACAGCGTCCACTCGCCGCCTTCCATCACGCGCTTCATGAACAGGTCGGGAATCCAGTTCGCCGTGTTCATGTCGTGCGTACGGCGGCGGTCGTCGCCGGTGTTCTTGCGCAGCTCCAGGAACTCCTCGATGTCGAGGTGCCACGATTCGAGGTACGCGCACACCGCGCCCTTGCGCTTGCCGCCCTGGTTCACCGCGACGGCCGTGTCGTTCACGACCTTCAGGAACGGCACCACGCCTTGCGACTTGCCGTTCGTGCCCTTGATATGCGAGCCGAGTGCGCGCACGCGCGTCCAGTCGTTGCCGAGGCCGCCGGCGAACTTCGACAGCAGCGCGTTTTCCTTCAGCGCTTCGTAGATGCCGTCCAGATCGTCCGCGACCGTCGTCAGGTAGCACGACGACAGCTGCGAGCGGTGCGTGCCCGAGTTGAACAGCGTCGGCGTCGAGCTCATGAAGTCGAAGCTCGACAGCACGTTGTAGAACTCGATCGCGCGCGTTTCGCGGTCGATCTCGTTCAGCGACAGGCCCATCGCGACGCGCATGAAGAATGCCTGCGGCATTTCGATGCGGGTGCCTTCGACGTGCAGGAAGTAGCGGTCGTACAGCGTCTGCAGGCCGAGGTAGCCGAACTGCAGGTCGCGGTTCGCGTCGAGCGCTTCGCCGAGGCGCTTCAGGTCGAACTGCAGCAGCTTGTCGTCGAGCAGGCCGGCGTCGACGCCGCGCTTCAGGAACTGCGGGAAGTATTCGGCGTAGCGGGTCGACATCTCGGCCTGCACGACTTCCTCGCCGAGGATCTCGCGGCGAATCGTGTGCAGCAGGATGCGGGCCGTGACCTGGCTGTATGCCGGATCCTTTTCGATCATCGTGCGCGCCGCGAGGATCGCCGAGTCGTAGACCTGGCTCATCGGCACGCCGTCGTACAGGTTCTTCACCGTCTCCGCGACGATCGGGTCAGGGTTAACCGCAGCGCCGAGGCCGTCGCACGCCGACACGATCAGCGCGCGCAGCGCGTTCAGGTCGAGCGGGCGCGTGACGCCGTTGTCGACCACGTTGATGCCGGTGGTCGACTCGCCGCCCGCGGCCGCCGCTTCCTCGCCCGCATGCTGGCGCTCGAGGTGACGCTTCTCGCGATACAGCACGTACGCACGCGCGACGTTGTGCTCGCCGCCGCGCATCAGCGCGAGTTCGACCTGGTCCTGGATGTCTTCGATATGGAACGTACCGCCGTTCGGGCGGCTGCGCACGAGCGCGCGCACGACGTTGTGCGTCAGTTGCTCGACCTGCTCGCGTACGCGCGCCGATGCCGCGCCCTGCCCGCCATTGACGGCCAGGAAAGCCTTGGTCACCGCGATCGCGATCTTCGACGGTTCGAACGACACGACGCTGCCGTTGCGGCGGATCACCTTGTAGTCGGCGAACGTGGCCTGCGGCGCGAGCGCCTTCGCGCCCTGTTCGGTCCCGCCGAGCGGACGGCTCGAGGCGCTCTCGTACTGGGACGTCGCGTTGTCGGTGGTTTGCATGTGCAAAGCTCCTGGTGTTGGATGGTGCGGAGAGAACCGCGGATTAAAACGAACGCCGCGCCATGCGGTGCGCGAGCGGTAAGAGGCGAGCGATGCGCCGGGGAAGCCGGTTCGGTCGATGCGCGACAACCCGGCCGGTCGTGTGCTTCGTCATGTATACCCTGCCCCGTCGATATTCGCTGCGCTGGTCGCGACGCCCGGACCGCCCGGCCTGACGCGCCGCCTTGAGAACCCTGTCCGCCGGCGTTGCCCGCCGGCCGGTGCCGCTCGGGTTTTCCCCTGCGACACACACTATATCTAGTGCAGAACTGCTCAACTGGCACCAAGTATAGTGGACATTCGGAGGACGTCCAAACGGATAATTTGCGATAGAGGTCTTGACATCGCTCACGCGCAGACACGGCAAGGCATTGGTCGGAGAAAAAACTTTCTCCGCTCAAAAAACCCCGCGATCAGTGCTGACGGAAAGGAAAGTATTCGGCGGAAAAACCGGCATCGCTCGCGAAGCGTTGCCAATCGAAGTGCGGGCCCGGGTCGGTCTTGCGGCCCGGCGCGACGTCCGAGTGCCCCGCGAACGCGTCGACCGGGTAGCGCGCGGCGAGCGCGCGGGAGAGCGCGGCGAGCACCGCGTATTGCGCATCGTCGAACGGCACGTCGTCCGCGCCTTCGAGCTCGATGCCGATCGAGAAGTCGTTGCAGCGCGGGCGGCCGAAGAACTCGGACGAGCCCGCGTGCCACGCGCGCTCGTCGCACGACACGAACTGCACGAGCTCGCCGCCGCGGCGGATCAGGAAATGGGCGGACACCCGCACGCCGCGCAGGTGGCGCTGGTAATAGGGGTGCGCATCGCAGTCGAGGCGATTCAGGAACAGCGCCTCGATCGCATCGCCGCCGAATTCGCCGGGCGGCAGGCTGATGTTGTGGACGACCACGAGCGTCGGCACCGCACCCGCGGGCCGCATCTCGAAGTTCGGCGACGGCGCATGGCGCGCTTCGCGCACCCAGCCGTTCGCGTCGACCGACAGCACCGGCGCGTCGCTCATCGGGCGTCGCGACCGTTCACGCGCGCGGCGTGGCGCCGCGCATGCTCGGCGCTGCAGAAGTATTCGCCGCTCGCGGCGACGGCGTCGCCCTTCGGCGCATGCACGCCGCATTCGGCGCAGCGCACCATCGGCTCGGGCAGCGACCGCGCGTCGCCGTTCGGGCGCGCGGCGCCGGCGCCGGGCGCACCGTCGTGACCGGCGCCGCGGCCGGCGCGCGCCTGTGCCTGTTCCTGCGCATGGCGCAGTTTGCGCGCGAGCCACGAACCCGCGAAGAAGAGAAGGATCAGGAGAAGAATCTGTCGCATCGGAAACCTGCGGTCAAACCACGGAGCGGTGCAGCAGCACCTCGAAAACGAACCGGCTGCCGACATACGCGAGCAGCAACGCGGCGAACGACACGAGCACCCAGCGCGCGGCGCCGCGGCCGCGCCAGCCCGACGTCTTGCGGGCGATCAGCAGGCCGCCGAACATCAGCCACGACAGGATCGCGAACACCGTCTTGTGGTCGAGCCGCAACGCGCGCGCGTCGACCTGCTCGCTGAACAGGATGCCCGATGCGAGCGTCAGCGTGAGCAGCACGAAGCCGGCGCCGATCAGGCGGAACAGCAGCTTCTCGAGCGTGAGCAGCGGCGGCAGCGTTTCGAGCCAGCTCGCGATCCAGCCCGTCGAGCCGTCGCGCCCGCCGCTGCGCAGCGACTGCAGGCGCCGCTCGACCATCAGCATCAGGATCGCGTGCAGCGCGGCGATCGCGAAGAGGCCGTACGCGATGTTCGCGATCAGGAAATGCAGCTTAAACAGCGGCGCCGCGGCATAAGGAAGCACCCGCACGCCGCCGAACACGAGCGGCAGCAGCGACGCGCCGCACGCGAGCGGCAGCACCAGCAGGCGCAGGCTGTCGAGCGGGAAGAAGAAGCTTTCGATCCAGTAGATGCCGGCGCCGAGCCAGAACATCGCGGACAACGCGAACGCGAAGCCGAACACCATCGCGTCGTTCGGAAAGATCGTCATGTGGAGCAGCACGCCGTGCGCGACCAGCGCGGCGAACAGCAGCGCGCGGCCGGCCCCGCTCATCCCGGACGCGGCGGACGCGGGAACCGGCACGGCCGGCACGCTCGCGACGAGCGGCGTCGCACCCTGACGGTGCGCGCGCCAGCCGGCGACGGCGAGGCCGCCGTACAGGAATGCGGTGAGGGCATACAGTACAATATCCATGTTCGAAGTTTACACTAGGCCCCTTTCCCGCGACGGCTCCCTTTGTTCGGTTCCGCCGCGCCTTCGGGCCCCACTGTCCATCGCTCCCCATGCTCGACAATCTCACTCAACGGATGGCGCGCGTCGTCAAGACGCTGCGCGGCGAGGCCCGGCTCACCGAGGCGAACACGCAGGAGATGCTCCGCGAGGTGCGTCTCGCGCTGCTGGAAGCCGACGTGTCGCTGCCGGTCGTCCGCGAATTCATCGCCAAGGTCAAGGAAAAGGCGCTCGGCGAAGAAGTGATCAGCAGCCTGTCGCCGGGCCAGGCGCTCGTCGGCGTGGTCCAGAAGGAACTGACCGCCGTGATCGGCGGCGACTACGAAGGCAAGGCCGCCGAGCTGAACCTCGCGGTCACGCCGCCTGCCGTGATCCTGATGGCCGGCCTGCAGGGCGCGGGCAAGACCACGACCGCCGGCAAGCTCGCGAAGCTGCTGCGTGAGAAGTACAAGAAGAAGGTGCTGACCGTGTCGTGCGACGTGTATCGCCCGGCCGCGATCATGCAGCTGAAAACGGTGAGCGAACAGGTCGGCGCGGATTTCTTCCCGTCGACGCCGGACCAGAAACCCGTCGACATCGCGCTCGCGGCCGTCGACTGGGCGAAGCGCCACTACCATGACGTGCTGATCGTCGACACGGCCGGCCGCCTCGGCATCGACGAAGCGATGATGCAGGAAATCGCCGCGCTGCACGGTGCGCTGAAGCCGGCCGAAACGCTGTTCGTCGTCGACGCGATGCTCGGCCAGGACGCGGTCAACACCGCGAAGGCGTTCAACGACACGCTGCCGCTCACCGGCGTCGTGCTGACCAAGCTCGACGGCGACTCGCGCGGCGGCGCCGCGCTGTCGGTGCGCCACATCACGGGCAAGCCGATCAAGTTCGTCGGCGTCGCCGAGAAGCTCGATGGCCTCGAGGTGTTCCACCCCGATCGGATGGCCAACCGGATCCTCGGCATGGGCGACATCCTCGCGCTGGTCGAGGAAGCGCAGCGCGGCGTCGATGTCCAGGCCGCGCAGAAGCTCGCCGACAAGGTCAAGAAAGGCGGCGACTTCGACCTGAACGATTTCCGCGCGCAGATCTCGCAGATGAAGAACATGGGCGGCCTGTCGTCGCTGATGGACAAACTCCCCGCGCAGTTCCAGCAGGCGGCGGCCGGCGCCGACATGGGCCAGGCGGAGAAGTCGATTCGCCGGATGGAAGGCATCATCAGCTCGATGACGCCCGCCGAGCGCGCGAAACCCGAAATCATCAAGGCGACGCGCAAGCGTCGCATTGCAGCCGGCGCGGGCGTGCCGGTGCAGGAGGTCAACCGGATGCTGAACCAGTACGATCAGATGCGTACGATGATGAAGAAGCTGAAGGGCGGCAACATGCAGAAGATGATGCGCGGCCTGAAGGGCATGATGCCCGGCATGCGCTGATTTCGCCCGTCGGCCGGCGCGCGGGTTTTTGCCGTAGCGCGCGCCTGCCGTTCTGCTTCATCCTTATTTGTATACCGACTGCCCGCCAGAACACATGAACCGCGAAGAAGCTCTCCACATTTTCGACCACTCCGAAGAGATCGTCTCGGCCGACGCCGTCAACGCGTCGATCTCGAAGATGGCCGACGCGATCCGCGCCGAGATCGGCGACGCGTTCCCGCTCGTTCTCTCGGTGATGGGCGGCGCCGCGGTGTTTACCGGGATGCTGCTGCCGCATCTCGATTTCCCGCTCGAATTCGACTACATCCACCTGACCCGCTACCGCAACACGACGCAGGGCAGCCCGGAAATGCACTGGCGCGTCGCGCCGCGCGAATCGGTGAAGGACCGCATCGTGCTCGTGCTCGACGACATCCTCGACGAAGGCGAGACGATGGCCGCGATCCGCGACCGCATCCTCGACATGGGCGCGCAGCGCTTCATGTCGGCCGTGCTGTGCGAGAAGACGCTCGCGAAGGCGAAACCGCTGCACCCCGACTTCTGCGGCTTCTCGGTGCCGGATCGCTACGTGTTCGGCTGCGGGATGGACGCGAAGGGCTACTGGCGCAACCTGCCGACGATCCGCGCGCTGACCGCGAACGTCTGATCGCCGCCCCGCCGGCTATATCAATAGAAAGCGGCGCTCCGGTTTCCCGGAGCGCCGCTTTTTTTCGTCGACCGCGCCGCCCGCGCTACGGCTGCAACTGGTGCACGAACGCGCGAATGCCCGCCAGCAGCATCTCGACCGAGATCGCGACGAGCACGAGACCCATCAGCCGCTCGAACGCGGCGACGGTCCGCTCGCCGAGCCACGCCTGAATCCTTTCGGCCAGCACCAGCGTGATCGCACAGACGATCATCGTGACCGTCAGCGCGCCGACCCACTCGAACATCTTGCCCGGCGCCTGCGACGTCAGCAGCATCACCGTCGCGAGCGCGGACGGCCCGGCCAGCGCCGGGATCGCGAGCGGCACGATGAACGGCTCGCCGCCCGCACGCGGATCGCTGCCGAGCGCACCGTCCGGATGCGGGAAGATCATCCGCAGTGCGATCAGGAACAGCACGATCCCGCCGCCGAGCCGCAGCGACAGGTCGGTGAGGCTCATCATCCGCAGGAAGCAATCGCCGACCACCATGAAGAACAGCAGGATCACGAACGCGATGCCCACTTCCCGCAGGATCAGCTTCACGCGCCGCTCGCGCGGCACGTCGCGCATCGCCGAAATGAACAGCGGGATGTTGCCGAGCGGATCCGTGATCAGCACGAGGAGCACGGTGGCCGACAGGAACGTGTATTCCATCGTGTCCCCCGGTCGCCGCGCTTAGTGCGCGAGCGCAGCGCGGATCTTCTCCGCGACCGTCGCCGCGGCCGTGTCGGCCGGCAGCAGCGTCGCTTCGGTGTCGCGGCGGCCCTGGTACTCGATCTTGCCTTCCTTCAGCCCGCGCTCGCCGATCACGAGACGATGCGGCACGCCGATCAGCTCCCAGTCGGCGAACATCACGCCCGGGCGTTCGCCGCGATCGTCGAGGATCACGTCGATGCCGGCCGCGACGAGTTCCGCGTACAGCTTGTCGGCCGTCTCGCGCACCATGTCGCTGCGGTCATAGCCCATCGGGCACAGCACGACCTCGAACGGCGCGATCGACTCGGGCCAGACGATGCCGCGATCGTCGAAGTTCTGCTCGATCGCCGCGCCGAGAATACGCGTGATGCCGACGCCGTAGCAGCCCATCAGCATCGGCTGCGGCTTGCCCGACTCGTCGAGGAACGTCGCGCCCATCGCTTCCGAGTACTTGGTGCCGAGCTGGAACACGTGGCCGACTTCGATGCCGCGGCAGATGTCGATCGCGCCCTTGCCGTCCGGCGACGGGTCGCCCTTCTTCACGTTGCGCACGTCGGCGACTTCCGGCTCCGGCAGGTCGCGGCCCCAGTTCACGCCCGCGATGTGATAGTCGACCTCGTTTGCCCCGACGACGAAGTCGCTCATGTTCGCGACCGTGCGATCGGCGATCACCTTGACCGGCTTCTTCGTGCCGACCGGGCCGAGGTAGCCCGGCGGCGTGCCGAACCATTCGACGATTTCCTGCTCGGTCGCGAAGCGGTGGTTCTTCAGCCCCGGCAGCTTCGATACCTTGATTTCGTTCAGGTCGTGGTCGCCGCGCAGCATCACGAGCCAGATCGTCGGCTCGGCGCCTTCGTTGTCGGTCGCGAGCACGATCGACTTGATCGTGCGCTCGAGCGGGATCGCGAGCAGTTCGGCGACGGCCTCGCACTTCGCCTTGCCAGGGGTCGCGACCTTCTGCATCGCTTCGGCCGGCGCCGCGCGCTCGGCCGTCAGCGGCAGCGCTTCGGCCGCTTCGACGTTCGCGGCGAAGTCGGACGTCGGGCAGTAGGCGATCGCGTCCTCGCCGGTATCGGCGATCACGTGGAACTCGTGCGAGAAGTTGCCGCCGATCGAACCGCTGTCGGCCGCGACCGCCCGGAACTCGAGGCCGAGACGCGTGAAGATGCGCACGTACGCGTCGTACATCTTGCGGTACGACTCGTTCAGGCCCGCCGCGTCCTTGTCGAACGAATACGCGTCCTTCATGATGAATTCGCGGCCGCGCATCACGCCGAAGCGCGGACGGATCTCGTCGCGGAACTTCGTCTGGATCTGGTAGAAGTTCACCGGCATCTGCCGGTAGCTCTTGATCTGATTGCGCGCGATGTCGGTGACGACTTCCTCGTGCGTCGGCCCGATCACGAAATCGTTGTCCTTGCGGTCCTTGAAGCGCAGCAGCTCGGGGCCGTACTGCTCCCAGCGGCCCGACTCCTGCCACAGCTCGGCCGGCTGCACGGCCGGCATCAGCAGCTCGATGGCGCCCGCCCGGTTCATTTCCTCGCGCACGATCGCCTCGACCTTGCGAATCGAACGCAGGCCGACCGGCAGGTAGTTGTAGATGCCGCCGGCGACACGGCGGATCATGCCGGCGCGGACCATCAGCTTGTGGCTGACGATCTCTGCGTCGGCGGGTGCCTCTTTCAGGGTGCCGATAAAGAAACGGGAAGCTTTCATGCGGACGGTTCCAAAAACGGCGCCCCCAGGCGGGGCGCCCGAAAAAGTTTCAAGGTGAAAAAGCTGCGCGCCGTGAACAGCGATGGCGCAGATGACGTAGCAGACTAATCAGGGACAATTCAGCCGGTGTGCCCCGCGCGGATTCGCTCCGTCACGGTGCGCAGCGCCCGTTATCTGTTTATAATCAAAGCAATTTTAAAGGATTCGAAGGTGGTTGTATGCTGGATCGTGAAGGCTTTCGCCCGAACGTCGGCATCATCCTCTTGAACGCGCGCAACGAGGTGTTTTGGGGCAAGCGGCTCCGCGAGCATTCCTGGCAGTTTCCTCAAGGTGGGATCAAGTACGGCGAGACCCCCATGCAGGCGATGTACCGGGAACTGCACGAGGAAACGGGCCTGCATCCGGAACACGTCAAGATAATCGGCCGCACCCGCGACTGGTTGCGTTACGAGGTGCCTGACAAGTTCATCAAACGCGAAGTACGCGGTCATTACCGCGGCCAGAAGCAGATCTGGTTCCTGCTGCGGATGGTCGGACGCGATTGCGACATTTGCTTGCGCGCGACCGACCACCCGGAGTTCGATGCGTGGCGCTGGAACGAGTACTGGGTACCGCTCGATGCGGTGATCGAGTTCAAGCGGGATGTCTATCAGTTGGCGCTGACGGAACTGTCGCGCTTCCTGCGCCGCCCGGCGCAGCGAGCCGAGAAGCCGCGCGGGCCGCGTGTGTCGCGCTATCCGCGCGTCATTGGCGCACCGGCCCAGCCGCTGACGATTGTCGACACATCGGTGGTCTGTTCGGAGATCGAAGTGGAGGCGAGCTCGCTCGACGAGATGCCGCCCCGCGTGATCGTCGGCAAATGACGAGTCGGACTGCATGACCGGGCGCGACCTTGGTGTCGCGCCCTTTTTTTACGAGGAATGCATATTGAAAGCGATTGCTCTCGCGCTCGCATCGATCGCCGCGGTGGCCGCCCTGGCCGGCTGCGCGAACTCGAAAGCGCCGTCCAACAAGGATGACAGCGAGTTCGTGTACCTGCTCGACCGTCAGGGGACCTGGAAGGAAAACGCCGTCGACACGCTGCCGCCGCTGCCGCAAACGGGCGACCTGCTGCCGTTCAACGTGTCGCAGAACACGCCGCTGAAGTTCTTCGTCGATGCGAAATCGCTCGACGTCGGTACCGACGGCGTCGTGCGCTACGCAGTCGTCATCACGAGCCCGGCCGGTGCGCGCAACGTGAACTACGAAGGCATCCGCTGCGACACCTACGAATGGCGCCAGTACGCCGGCCTGAACTCGGACCACGACGGCTGGGATCGCACGGTCGAGAACGACTGGCGGCGCATCGAGAACGGCGAGCTGAACGCCTACCACTCCGCGCTCTACCAGGACTACTTCTGTTCGAACAAGATGCCGCAGGGCTCGACCCGGCAGATTCTCGAAAACATCCGGTTCCACCGCACCGCGATGACGCAATTGCGCTGACGGCACGCGATGCGGGTTGCCCGCATCGTCCCGCGCATGAAAAAGCCCGCATCGCGCGGGCTTTTTCACTTGAACGACGGAACCGGCCGGCGATTACACCAGCACGAGGTTGTCGCGATGAATCAGTTCGGGTTCCAGCATATAGCCGAGTACGGTCTCGATCTCGCCGCTCGGCTTGCGGTGAATCAGCTTCGTTTCCGCGCTGCTGTAGTTCGTGAGCCCGCGCGCCACCTCGCGCCCGTCCGGGCCGACACAGGCGATCACCTCGCCGCGCGCGAACGCGCCCTGCACGTCGGTCACGCCGATCGGCAGCAGGCTCTTGCCGCCGGCCGTCAGCTTCTCGACCGCACCCGCGTCGATCACGACATGACCGCGCACCTGCAGATGGTCGGCCATCCATTGCTTGCGCGCCGCCATCCGCGCGGTCCGTGCGATCAGTTGCGTGCCGATCGCCTCGCCGGCCGCCAGACGCACGAGCACGTCGGCCTCCCGGCCGCTCGCGATCACGGTATTCGCGCCGCTGTGCGCCGCGCGCTTCGCCGCGAGGATCTTCGTCAGCATCCCGCCGCGACCGAGACTCGAGCCGGCCCCGCCTGCCATCGCCTCGAGCTCCGGCGCGCCCGCATTGGCCTCGCCGACGAGCGTCGCGTTCGGGTCCTTGCGCGGATCGGCCGTGAACAGCCCCGACTGGTCGGTGAGGATGATCAGCGCATCGCCTTCGATCAGGTTCGCGACGAGCGCGCCGAGCGTGTCGTTGTCGCCGAACTTGATTTCGTCGGTGACGACGGTGTCGTTTTCGTTGATGATCGGCACGACGCCGAGCCGCAGCAGCGTGAGCAACGTCGATCGCGCATTCAGGTAACGCTCGCGATCCGCCAGATCGGCGTGCGTGAGCAGGATCTGCGCGGTACGGATGCCGTGCTCGGTGAAGCGGCTTTCGTAGACTTGCGCGAGCCCCATCTGGCCGACCGCGGCGGCGGCCTGCAGCTCGTCGATTTCCCGCGGCCGCTTGCTCCAGCCGAGCCGTTGCATGCCTTCGGCAATCGCGCCCGAACTGACGAGCACGACTTCCTTGCCCTGCGCACGCAGCGCAGCGATCTGAGCCGCCCAGCGGCCGATCGCAGCATGATCGAGCCCCTTGCCGTCGTTGGTCACGAGGCTGGAGCCCACCTTCACCACCAATCGCTTCGAATCCGCGATGATCGAACGCATCCTGCACTGTCTCCTGTATCTGATGCCTGCCCGGCCAGGCGCGATTGAACGCCAACGCCGGGCGGCACGCCCGGCGCGTCAGCGAACGTTCAGGCGTCGTCGCCCGGCGTCGCACCGCCCTTCGCCGGCGGCGCATCGCGGAAACGCACGTCGGCCGCGAGATCCTCCGCCTCCGCCGCACGATGCGCGTCCGAGTGTTCGGACAGATAGTCGTAGATCGCGTAACACAGCGCTTCGCAGCCCTGGCCCGTCAGCGCCGAGATCTCGAACACGGGGCCGTCCCAGCCGAAGCGGTCGAGGAAATCCGCGACGCGCGCCTCGCGCTCGTCTTCCGGCACCATGTCCAGCTTGTTGAGCACGAGCCAGCGCGGCTTCTCGTAGAGGGCCTCGTCGTACTTGCGCAGCTCGCCGACGATGGCCTTCGCTTCCGCGACCGGATCGACGCTTTCGTCGAACGGCGCGAGATCGACCAGATGCAGCAGCACGCCGGTACGCTGCAGGTGACGCAGGAATTGATGCCCGAGGCCCGCGCCTTCGGCCGCCCCCTCGATCAGCCCCGGGATATCGGCGATCACGAAGCTCTTGCTCGGGCCGACACGCACCACGCCGAGATTCGGCGCGAGCGTCGTGAACGGGTAATCGGCGATCTTCGGCTTCGCGTTCGACACCGACGAGATGAAGGTCGACTTGCCCGCGTTCGGCATGCCGAGCAGGCCGACGTCGGCGAGCACTTTCAGCTCGAGCTTCAGCATGCGCCGCTCGCCCGGCTTGCCGTCCGTCTTCTGGCGCGGCGCGCGGTTCGTACTCGACTTGAAATGCAGGTTGCCGAGGCCGCCGGCGCCGCCCTGCGCGAGCATCACCTGCTGGCCGTGCTCGGTCAGATCGGCGATCAGCTCGCCCGTATCCATGTCGCTGATGATCGTGCCGACCGGCATGCGCAGCGTGACATCGTCGCCGCCCTTGCCGTAGCAATCCGAGCCGCGACCGTTCTCGCCGTTGCGCGCGAGGTGCTTCTTCGCGTAACGGTAGTCGATCAGCGTGTTGATGTTGCGGTCGGCGATCGCGTAAACGCTGCCGCCCCGGCCACCGTCGCCACCGTCCGGCCCGCCGAACGGGACGAATTTCTCACGGCGCATCGACGCGCTGCCATCGCCTCCGTCGCCGGCGATGACTTCGATTCGTGCTTCGTCAATGAACTTCATTCGTCACTCCGCCCAGTATTTCCGCTATTGTGCCGCGCGCCGGCGCGCTTGAACAATCTGCCGTTCGGCCGATCGCACGCCGGTTGCGCGAGGGTCGCCGGCACGCACATGCGCCCGGCGACCCAATAAAAAAGGCCCCGCGAAGACTGCGGGGCCTTTCGGCTACGAAGCCCGTGGGTGCCTGACTTAGGCAGCCGCCGGGACGACGATGACCAGATGCTTCTTGTCCGCGCCCTTCGTCGCGAACTTGACGTGACCGTCGACCAGCGCGAACAGGGTGTGATCCTTGCCCATGCCGACGTTATCGCCAGCGTGCATGCGCGTACCGCGCTGACGCACGATGATGCCGCCGGCATTGATCGCCTGGCCGCCGTACACTTTCACGCCGAGACGTTTCGACTCGGAGTCGCGGCCGTTCCGGGAAGAGCCGCCTGCCTTTTTGTGTGCCATCTGATTGCTCCTTTACCGAGGCGCTTACGCGTTGATCGCGTCGATGCGCAGCTCGGTGTAGTTCTGGCGGTGGCCGCCGTGCTTTTGGTAGTGCTTCCGGCGACGCATCTTGAAGATGGTGACCTTGGCATGACGACCGTGCGACACAACGGTGGCCTTGACGGAAGCCCCACTGACCAGCGGCGCACCGAACTTAATCGATTCGCCTTCGCCCACTGCGAGAACCTGGTCGAGCGTGATTTCAGCGTCAATGTCAGCCGGTATCTGTTCTACTTTGAGTTTTTCGCCAACGGCAACCTTGTACTGCTTGCCGCCGGTTTTTATGACCGCGTACATTGAGAACCTCACTCTGGATCCAATTTTTTCCGCACACCACGCGCGGAAAACACGTGATTATACATGGGGTTAGCACCCAAGTCAAAGCCGATCGACGATTGCCGCGCGCGGGCCTCGGCCGGACGGCCAAAATCGCGCTGCCGGTACGTCTGACAGACCGGCATATCGCGGATTCGACTTATAATCCGCGGCATCACCCAATTCCATCATCATGTCGTCGTCCACCGCCTCCCCCACCCTCAGCGCCGCCCACCTGCTCGCCCCGCTCACCAGCGACATGGAGCAGGTGAATCGCGTTATCCGGCAAAGCCTCGCGTCCGACGTGCTGCTGATCAACCAGATCGCCGAGTACATCATCGGCGCGGGCGGCAAGCGGCTGCGTCCGGCGCTGCTGCTGCTCGTCGCCGGCGCGCTCGGCGAAACGTCGCACCAGCGGCACGTGCTGGCCGCCGTCGTCGAGTTCATCCACACGGCCACGCTGCTGCACGACGACGTCGTCGACGAATCCGAACTGCGCCGCGGCCGCCAGACCGCCAATGCGCTGTTCGGCAACGCGGCGAGCGTGCTGGTGGGCGATTACCTCTACTCGCGCTCGTTCGAGATGATGGTCGGCGTCGGCAAGATGCGCGTGATGGAGATCCTGTCCGAAGCGACGACGATCATTTCGGAAGGCGAGGTGCTGCAACTCCTCAACATGCACGACGCGGACGTCGACGAAGCGCGCTACATGCAGGTGATCCGCTACAAGACGGCGAAGCTGTTCGAGGCGTCGGCCCGTCTGGGCGCCGTGCTCGCGGGCGCCGATGCGCCGACCGAGGCCGCCGCGGCCGAATACGGCCGCCGGATCGGCACCGCGTTCCAGATCATGGACGACTGGCTCGACTATGCAGGCACCGCCGAGGCGATGGGCAAGAATGCCGGCGACGATCTCCGCGAAGGCAAGCCGACGCTGCCGCTCATCTACCTGATCGAGCGCGGCACGCCCGAACAGTCGGCGCTCGCACGCGAGGCGATCGAACAGGGCGGCACCGATCGCTTCGACACGATTTTCGAAGCGATCACGCGCTCGGGCGCACTCGATCACACGCTCGAATGCGCGCGCCAGGAAGCGCAGGCGGCCGCAGCGGCGATTGCCGCGTTCCCCGATTCGATCTACAAGGAAAGCCTGCTCGGGTTGTGCTCATACTCGACGTCGCGGCAATCGTAAGCACGCCGCGAACGGGGAGCGAGGCCTTGTCCCGAAAAATTTCTTCATCCAAGTATTCCCTTTTAGAAAAAACATCGTTATAGTTACGTTCTTGCTTGAGACGACGCAGCGATCTTCATGAAGACGGCGAAGTCCGAAGAGCAAAAATCGGGGTGTAGCTTAGCCTGGTAGAGCGCTACGTTCGGGACGTAGAGGCCGGAGGTTCGAATCCTCTCACCCCGACCAGATTTAAAAAAACCGTGCACCGTGTGCACGGTTTTTTTTCGTCCGGCGGCCGCGGCCCCCATGTCGCGCGCGACACATCGCGGTCGCCGGCCTCTGCTATATTTCCCCCATCCCTGTCCTTCACTGCCCTTTCCAACGCGTGGACCAAATTCCCTTATGGGCGCAAATCGGCGCCGTCTTCCTGCTTCTCCTCTGTTCCAGCTTCTTTTCCATTTCCGAGACCGCGATGATGGCGCTCAATCGCCATCGGCTGAAGCATCTCGCCGGCCAGGGCGTACTCGGCGCGAAAACCACGCAGGGGCTGCTCACGCGCACTGACTTGCTGCTCAGCGTGATCCTGATCGGCAACAACCTGTTCAACACGATCATCCCGGTCCTCACGACCTCGCTCGCGCTCCATACGTTCGGCCGCAACAACCTCGCGCTGTCGATCGCGACCGGCGTCGTCGCATTCCTGATCATCGTGTTCGCGGAAATCGCGCCGAAGATCGTCGGCGCGACGTTCCCCGAACGCATCGCGCTGCCCGCGAGCCTCGTGATCGCCCCGCTGATGCGCGTGTTCAAGCCCGTCGTCTGGTTCGTCAATGCGCTCGCGAACGGCGTGCTGTGGGCGCTGCGCATCAACACGAAGAAGGGCCGCGACCAGCGGATGTCGGCCGACGAGCTGCGCGCCATCGTGCTCGAATCGAGCAGTTTCATGCCGACCAAGCACCGCAGCATCCTGCTCAACCTGTTCGACCTCGAGAACATCACGGTCGACGACGTGATGGTGCCGCGCCGCCAGATCGAGTCGCTCAACTTCTACGCGCCGCTCGACGACATCCTGCATCAGCTCGAAACCTGCTATCACAACCGCCTGGTCGTCTACGAAGGCGACATCGACAAGGTGCTCGGGGTGCTGCACGTGCGCAAGACGCTCACCGCGCTGCACAACCAGGATTTCGACCGCGAGACGCTGCGCGCGCTGCTCGCCGAACCGTACTACGTGCCGTCGGGCACGCCGGTGGTCCAGCAGCTCCAGTTCTTCCAGGAAACCCGACAGCGCACCGCGCTCGTCGTCAACGAGTACGGCGAACTCGAGGGGCTCGTCACGCCCGAGGACATCATCGAGGAACTGATCGGCGAATTCACGACGTCGATGCCGCGCAGCGAACGCGCGGGCGGCTGGGACGAGAACGGCGAATGCATCGTCTCGGCCAGCATGCCGCTGCGCGAACTGAACCGCTGGCTGCACCTGAAACTGCCGACCGACGGGCCGAAGACGCTGAACGGACTGGTACTCGAGATCCTCGAGGAAATTCCGGAAGACGACGTGTGCGTGAAAATCGGCGACGTGATGCTCGAAGTGATGCGCAGCGACGATCAGGCCGTACGCACCGTCAAGCTGTTCAAGCCGCGCGGCACACGTACCGGACGCGCCGCCGCGCGCTAGCCGAACGGCCGACTGCCGGCGCCGCCCGCGACGCGCGATCATCTGCGCATCACGGTCAACAGGCGGCCAGCGTGCCGGCTCACATGCAATTCCCTTCCTCCGGGGCGCCGCTGCACACGCAGTCGTCGCCCGCGCATTCCGGCGCACCGCCCGCCGCCGCGCCCCCTGCACTCGATGCGGCCCAGCTCGACGATGCCCCCGCCGTACGCCTGCTGACGGACACGCTGCATGCGGCGCGCGTGCGCGACGCATCGGATATCCACGTCGAGCCGTTCGAAGCCGGCTGGCGCATCCGTCTGCGCGTCGACGGCGTGCTGCATGAACTGGCGCGACCGCCGCTGCACCTGCGCGATGCGCTCGTCACGCGGATCAAGGTGCTCTCGCGCATGGACATCGCCGAGCGGCGGCTTCCTCAGGACGGCCGGCTGCGCATCGCGATCGACGGCGGCACGCGCGGCGACTACCGCGTCAGCTCGCTGCCCACGCTGTTCGGCGAAAAGCTCGTGCTGCGGCGGCTCGAAACGCTGCCGCCCGATCTCACGCTTGCCAACCTCGGCTTCGACGCGCGGCAGGCGGCCGCGATGGAGGCCGCGATCCGCGCGCCGCATGGCCTCGTGCTCGTCACGGGCCCGACCGGCAGCGGCAAGACGCTGTCGCTCTACTGCGCGCTGCAGATGCTCGATCGCGACGCGCACAACGTCTGCACGGTCGAGGATCCCGCCGAGATCCAGCTCGACGGGATCAATCAGGTCGGGGTCGCCGACAAGGCGGGGCTCACGTTCGCGACGGCGCTGCGCGCGCTGTTGCGGCAGGATCCGGACGTCATCATGGTCGGCGAGATTCGCGATGCGGAGACGGCCGATGTCGCGATCAAGGCCGCGCAGACCGGCCATCTCGTGCTGTCGACGCTGCATACGAACGATGCGCCGGCCGCTGTCGCGCGGCTGCTCGACATCGGCGTCGCGCCGTACAACCTCGCCGCCGCGCTGCATCTCGTCACCGCGCAGCGTCTCGTCCGGCGCCTGTGCGTCGCCTGCCGCGTGCGTTCGGACGCGTCGGCGCGCGCGCTGCGGGAATCCGGGTGCGACCCGGCGGCGCTGGCAGCCGGATGGCGGCCGTTCGTCGCGCGCGGCTGTTCCGCCTGTCACGGGATCGGCTATCGCGGCCGCATCGGCCTGCACCAGACGATGCCGGTATCGCCCCGGCTGGCCGAGCGCATCGTCGCGCGGGCGAGCGTCGGCGAACTCGCGCAATGCGTGGCGACCGAGGGCGTGCGCACCCTGCGCGACGCGGCACTCGCGCGCGTCATGGACGGCACGACGAGCATCGCGGAAGCCGTCGCCGCCACACCCGCGGCGTGAACATGCGCACGCCGCCGCGCGAAACCCGCTTTGCATGGCGCGGCCGCCATCGCGACGGCTCGCCGCGCCGCGGAATCGTCATCGCCTTTGACGCCGCGGCCGCGCGCGCCACGCTCGCGCGCGACGGCGTCGCGGTACTGTCGCTCGACGTCCGCGGGCCGGCCCGTCCGCCTGCGGCGGCCGCGCGCGACATCACGCGCTTCACGCGCCAGCTCGCGAGCCTGCTGCAAGCCGGCCTGCCGCTTGCGCCGTCGCTCGAGATGCTCGCGCGCACCCGCACGCGCGACGGCGTGCCGCGCATCGCCGCGGGGCTCGCGCGCGAAATCGTCGGCGGCCGGCGCTTCGCCGATGCGCTCGCACGCTATCCATCGCAGTTCGGCCCGCTGTATCGCCAGTTGATCGAAGTCGGTGAAGCGTCCGGTTCGCTCGGCATCGTGCTGACGCGGCTCGCGGAACACCGCGAGCGCGCCGATGCGCAATGGCGCAAGCTGCGCGCGGCGCTCACGTATCCGGCCGCCGTCATCCTGTTCGCGCTCGCGATCTCGGCAGCATTGATGGTGTGGGTCGTGCCGACCTTCCGTCAGATCTTCGACGGTTTCGGCGCCGCCCTGCCCGCACCGACCCGCGCACTGCTCGCGCTGTCCTCCGCGCTGTCGGCCTGGGGCGGTGTGCTTCTGGCCGGCGCGGCCGCCACGGGGCTCGCCGCGCAGCACGCGCTTCGACGCTCGGCCGCGCTGCGTCATGCGCTCGCGCGACACCTGCTGCGCGCCCCGCTCGCGGGCAGCGCACTGGAGCGGTTCGCGGCCGCACGCTGGTGCCGCTCGCTGGCGACGCTGCTCGGCGCCGGCGTGCCGCTCGCCGATGCATTCGCCACGCTCGAGCGCACGGCCGGCCATCCGGTGTTCGCGCACGCCACCGCGCACATCGCCGCACGCGTGTTGCGCGGCGTGCGTCTGGCCGACGCGATGCATTCGGCCGGCTGCTTTCCGGACGACGTCGTGCAACCGATCGCCGTCGCCGAGGAATCCGGTGCGCTCGATACGATGCTGGCCGACATCGCCGCGTCGTGCGAACGCCAGCTCGACGCGCGCCTCGATGCGCTCGCGGCGCTCGGCGAACCGTTGATCGTGATCGTCCTGGGCGCCCTCGTCGGCGGCCTCGTGATCGCGATGTACCTGCCGATCCTTCAACTCGGCAACGTGGTGTAGCATCGCAACCGATTCTGTCGCCTTTTTGTCCGAACCTCGAGCCTCATGACGCCAGCGCCCCTGTCCGCCGTTTCCGATTCGCCCGAGCGCGCGCTGCTCGCGCTGGCGTTGCTGCCGCCCGCGCTGCAGTATGCGTTCGCGGTCGTCATCGGCCTTTGCATCGGCAGCTTCCTGAACGTGGTCGTGCACCGGTTGCCCGTGATGATGCAGCGCGCGTGGCAGGCGGAGATCGCCGAAGCGACGGGCGCCGCGAGCGCCCCGCCCGACGACGGTTATCCGCCGCGCTACGATCTGTGGCGCCCGCGCAGCGCCTGCCCGCACTGCGGCCACGTATTGCGCGCGTGGGAAAACATCCCGCTCGTCAGCTACCTGATGCTGCGCGGGCGCTGCCGGCGCTGCGGCCATGCGATCGGCGTCCGCTATGTGCTCGTCGAACTCGCGTGCGCGCTGCTCGCTGCCGCCTCGCTCGCGGCGTTCGGCCCGACCGTCGCCGCGCTTGCCGCGTTCGCGCTGTGCGCGGCGCTGCTCGCGATGAGCGCGATCGATATCCGGACCGGCTACCTGCCCGACTCGATGACGCTGCCGCTGCTGTGGGCCGGGCTCGTCATGAACCTCGGCGGCACCTTCACGTCGCTGCGCTCGGCCGTGATCGGCGCGATGGCCGGCTACCTGTTCCTGTGGTCGATCTACTGGCTGTTCAAATGGCTGCGCGGCATCGAGGGCATCGGTTTCGGCGACCTGAAGCTGCTTGCCGCGCTCGGCGCGTGGATGGGCTGGGCCGCACTGCCGCAGGTCGTGCTGTTCGCAGCGGTGACCGGTGCGATCGTCGGGCTCGTCGCGACCTGGCGCGGCCGCATGCGCTTCGAGGAGCCGATTCCGTTCGGCCCGTTCCTCGCGGCCGGCGGCGTCGCCACGTTGTTTTTCGGCACCCCTTTCTATGCGGCGCTCGGAGGCTGACATGTTTTCCGTAGGACTCACGGGCGGTATCGGCAGCGGCAAGACGACCGTCGCCGACCTGTTCGGCGCCCGTGGCGCATCGCTCGTCGATACCGACCTGATTGCCCATCGCATCACCGCACCGGGCGGCCTCGCGATGCCGGCGATCGAGCAAGCTTTCGGTCGCGACTTCGTGGCCGCCGACGGCTCGCTCGATCGCGCGAAGATGCGCACGCTGATCTTCAGCGACGATGACGCGCGCCGGCGCCTCGAAGCGATCACGCATCCGCTGATCCGCGCGGAAACCGATCGCGAGGCGCACGAAGCACAGGGCCCGTACGTGATGTTCGTCGTGCCGCTGCTCGTCGAATCGGGCACCTGGAAGGCGCGCAGCGATCGCGTGCTCGTCGTCGACTGCCCGGTCGAAACGCAAATTGCGCGCGTGATGCGGCGCAACGGTTTCACGCGCGAACAAGTCGAAGCGATCATCGCGCGACAGGCGACGCGCGAAGCCCGCCTCGCGGCGGCCGACGACGTGATCGTCAACGACGCGGTCACGCCCGCCGCGCTCGCCGCGCAGGTCGATGCACTGCATCAACGTTATGTCGGATTCGCGGCCGCCGCGCACTGAGGGCCGCGCGCGATCGTGATGGTGTACGAAATTGGTGCGTTGCTAGGGTAGAGAGGGGGCATTAGAATGTCCTTCATTGTTTCAATCCCTACCGACGAGGCGAGCGCGCTTGATTCTTTACGAGTATCCGTTCAACGAGCGAATTCGCACGCTGTTGCGTCTCGAAGATCTGTTCGAGCGCTTCGCGTTCTTTTTGGCTCAGGAGGACCCGCGTGAACACCACGTCGCGTTGACGACGCTGTTCGAAATCGCCGAGGTAACGGGCCGCGCGGACCTGAAATCGGATCTGATGAAGGAGCTCGAACGTCAACGCCAGACGCTCGCCCCCTTTCGCGGCAATCCGGGCATCGAGCAGAACGCGCTCGAGGCCGTGCTCGGCGAAATCGAGCAGACGCTCGCGAATCTCGCGCAGATGCAGGGCAAGACCGGCCAGCACCTCGTCGACAACGAGTGGCTCGCCAGCATCCGCAGCCGCGCGGTGATTCCGGGCGGGACGTGCAAGTTCGACCTGCCGTCGTACTACGCGTGGCAGCAATGGCCCGCCGAGCAGCGGCGCCAGGATATCGCGAAGTGGATCCTGCCGATGCTGCCGTTGCGCGATGCCGCAGCGATCGTGCTGCGGCTCGCGCGCGAATCGGGTCAGGCGTCGAAGGTCATGGCGATGCAGGGCAGCTACCAGCAGATGCTGTCCGGCCGCACCTACCAGTTGATGCAGGTCCGGGTGCCGCCGGAGCTGCGCGTGATTCCCGAAGCGAGCGCCAACAAATACATGTTGTGGGTGCGGTTCACCATGCAGGACGGCGATGTGCGGCCGCGCGCGGTGGACATCGACGTGCCGTTCCATCTGACACTGTGCAATCTGTAACGGCCGCGTGCCGGATCGATGCTTTCGTATGACTACCGTCGTGAAATGTCCGTCGTGCGGCGCCGAAGTGCGCTGGACGCCTGAAAATCAGTTCCGCCCGTTCTGTTCGGCCCGCTGCAAGCAGCTCGACCTCGGCGCATGGGCCGCGGAAAAGTACCGGATCGGGGGCGCCGCCGACGAGGGCCCGTCGTCGGAAGAGGACGGCGCCGACGGCCGTCGCGACAGCTGACCGGCACGACGCCGGCCGCCGGCGATATGGCCCGCCTTTCCGGCAGGCCGCGTCGGCGTCAACGCGACGCCGCTTCCTTCTCGAGCAGTTCCAGCACCGGCAGCGCCGCCGGCAGCAGCGGCGCGACTTCGACCGGCAGTTGCTGCCACACGAACGCCTGCCCTTCCTTGCTGTGCGGCTCGCCCGTCCAGCCCGTCACCTTGCAGAAATAGAGCCGCACGTACGCGTGCGGATAATCGTGCTCGAGCGTGTGCCAGCGGTGGCTGGCCGTGACTTCGATGCCGAGTTCCTCATGCAGCTCGCGCGCAAGCGCGTCCTCGACGCTTTCGCCGGCCTCCAGCTTGCCGCCCGGAAACTCCCAGTAACCTTCATACGGCTTGCCCTGCAGGCGTTGCGCGAGCAGATAACGGCAGCGGCCGACCGGGCCGTCCGGCTGCACCATCACGCCGACCGCGACTTCCGTCACCTTGCGGCCGTCCGGCGCCCGCACGGCGCCCTGTGCCAGGTCCGCGCTCATGCCTGCTCCTTGCGGCCCGACCAGTCGCGCGCGAACTGCCATGCGACTCGGCCCGAGCGCGAACCGCGCTCCAGCGCCCATACCAGCGCGTCACCGCGCGCCGTCTCGATCTCCGCATCGGGGCAGCCGAAGTGACGCAGCCAGTGCGCGACGATGTCGAGGTAGTCGTCCTGCTTGAACGGATAGAAGCTGACCCACAGACCGAAGCGCTCCGACAGCGAGATCTTCTCCTCGACGACTTCGCCGGGGTGAATCTCGCCGTCCGGCAGATGCTTGTACGACTCGTTGTCGCTCATGTACTCGGGCAGCAGATGGCGGCGGTTCGACGTCGCGTAGATCAGCACGTTGTCCGACTGCGCGGCGATCGACCCGTCGAGCGCGACCTTCAGCGCCTTGTAGCCCGATTCGCCGTCCTCGAACGACAGGTCGTCGCAGAACACGATGAACCGCTCCGGACGCTGCGAAATCAGGTCGACGATGTCGCCGAGATCGTGCAGGTCATCCTTGTCGACTTCGATCAGGCGCAGCCCGTCGTTCGCGTACGCGTTCAGGCACGCCTTGATCAGCGACGACTTGCCGGTACCGCGTGCGCCGGTCAGCAGCACGTTGTTGGCCGGCTTGCGCTGCACGAACTGCCGCGTGTTCTGGTCGATCAGCGCTTTCTGGCGATCGATGTTGTGCAGATCGTCGAGCGTGATCGACGACACGGCCGGCACCGGCTGCAGGTAACCGCGCCCCTGGCGCTTGCGCCAGCGGAACGCGTGGGCCGCGTTCCAGTCGATGGCCGCCGGTGCGGGCGGCAGCATCCCTTCGAGACGGCCGAGCAGCGCTTCCGCGCGCGTCAGAAACTGTTCAAGCTTGTCCATGTCGTTGAGCGCTCCCGATCAGGAGCGGTAATCCGCGTTGATGCTCACGTAATCGTGCGACAGGTCGCACGTCCAGACGGTGGCCTGTGCGTCGCCACGACCGAGCAGCACGCGGATCGTGATCTCGCTCTGCTTCATCACGCGCTGGCCGTCCTCTTCCTGGTAGGCCGGGTTGCGGCCGCCCGCCTTCGCGACGAGCACGTCGTCGAGGTAGAGATCGATCTTGCCGACGTCGAGATCCGCGACGCCCGCATAGCCGATCGCCGCGAGAATCCGACCGAGGTTGGGGTCGGATGCATAGAAGGCCGTCTTCACGAGCGGCGAATGGCCGATCGCGTACGCGATCTGGCGGCATTCGGCGACGCTCTTGCCGCCTTCGACCTGCACCGTCATGAATTTCGTCGCGCCTTCGCCGTCGCGCACGATCAGTTGCGACAGCACCTGTGCAACTTCCGTCACCGCGTCGCGCAGCGCCGCATAGGCGGGCGAATCGGTCGACGTGATCGCGGGCAGCGTGCTCTTGCCCGACGCGATCAGGATGAACGAGTCGTTCGTCGACGTGTCGCCGTCGATCGTGATGCAGTTGAACGAGCGGTCGGCCACTTCCTTCACGAGCGTGTCGAGCACCGGCTGCGCGACGTTCGCATCGAACGCGAGGAAGCCGAGCATCGTCGCCATGTTCGGCTTGATCATGCCCGCGCCCTTGCTGATGCCCGTCAGCGTGACCGTGTGGCCGTCGATCGCCACCTGGCGCGACGTCGCCTTCGGCAGCGTGTCGGTCGTCATGATCGCCTGCGCGGCGTCGAACCAGTTCGCGGCCTTGCGGTTCGCGAGCGCGGCCGGCAGGCCGGCCTTCAGGCGGTCGATCGGCAGCGGCTCGAGGATCACGCCGGTCGAGAACGGCAGCACCTGCGCCGGCTCGATGCCCGCGAGACGCGCGAGTTCCGTGCAGGTCTCGCGTGCGTTCACGAGGCCCGGCTCGCCGGTGCCCGCGTTCGCATTGCCCGTATTCACGACCAGCGCGCGGATGCCCGCGCCGCCGGCCCGTACTTTCGCCAGATGCTCGCGGCAGACGGTGACCGGCGCCGCGCAGAAACGGTTTTCGGTGAACACGCCCGCGACCGTCGCGCCTTCGTCGACGGAGATGACCAGCACGTCCTTGCGATTCGGCTTGCGGATGTTCGCTTCCGCCCAGCCGAGCGTGACGCCGGCGACGGGATGCAGTTGGGCGGGATCGATCGACGGAAAATTGACAGCCATGGGGCACACCTGCCGGATGGAAAATGCCGGCACATGCCGGCATCGATTGGAAGAACCGGCGGCCGCACGCGCGGGCCGCCGCAACTCACATCACTGACTCGAAGCGACGAACGACGCGGCACGCGTGACGCGCGCCGCCGCCGATCATGACAGCTTCCCGTGACATTGCTTGTACTTCTTGCCGCTGCCGCACGGGCACGGGTCGTTGCGGCCGACCTTCGGCATTTCGCCGCCGGGGCCGCTGTGCGTCATCGCGCTGCCGACCATGTCGGCCGTCGCCGTGGCGGCCGCCGCAGCCGTGACGTTCGCCACCGGCGCGCCGGCGTCCGCGTAGTCGGCGTGCTGGTATTCGACGTTCTCGAGATGACCGCCGCGCTCCTCGATCTGCTCGGCGGCCTCCTCGAGCTGCTCCGGCGACTGGATCTGCACGTTCATCACGATGCGCGTGACTTCCTGCTTGATCGCGTCGAGCATCGCGGCGAACAGCTCGAACGCCTCGCGCTTGTATTCCTGCTTCGGATTCTTCTGCGCATAGCCGCGCAGATGGATACCCTGGCGCAGGTGGTCGAGCGCCGCGAGGTGTTCGCGCCACAGGCGGTCGACCGTCTGCAGCATCACCGAACGCTCGAATGCGCTGAACGATTCGCGGCCGACCATCGCGACCTTCGCCTCGTACTGCTCGTCGGCGGCCGTCATCACCGCGTCGAGAATCTCCTCGGCCGTGATCGACGACGACTCGTTCACCATTTCCTGGATCGCGAGGTCGAGCTGCCAGTCGTTGCGCAACGCTTCCTCGAGCTCGGGCACGTCCCACTGCTCTTCGATGCTGCCTTCCGGCACGAACTGGCGGACGACTTCGGTAATCACGCCGTGACGCATCGCGGTGATCGTCTCGGTGATGTCGTGCGCCTCGAGCAATTCGTTGCGCTGCTGGTAGATCACCTTGCGCTGGTCGTTCGACACGTCGTCGTATTCGAGCAGTTGCTTGCGGATGTCGAAGTTGCGCGCTTCGACCTTGCGCTGCGCCGATTCGATCGACCGCGTGACGATGCCCGCTTCGATCGCCTCGCCTTCCGGCATCTTCAGGCGATCCATGATCGAGCGCACGCGGTCGCCCGCGAAGATGCGCAGCAGCGGATCGTCGAGCGACAGGTAGAAGCGCGACGAGCCCGGATCGCCCTGGCGGCCCGCACGGCCGCGCAACTGGTTGTCGATCCGGCGCGATTCGTGGCGCTCGGTGCCGATGATGTGCAGGCCGCCCGCGGCCTTCACCTGCTCGTGCAGCGTTTCCCACTCGTCGTGCAGCTTCTGGATGCGGCGCGCCTTTTCGTCGGCCGGGATCGTGTCGTCGGCCTCGATGAACGCGGCCTGCTTCTCGACGTTGCCGCCGAGCACGATGTCGGTACCGCGGCCGGCCATGTTGGTCGCGATCGTCACGCGGTTCGGACGGCCGGCTTCCGCGACGATCGCCGCTTCGCGCTCGTGCTGCTTCGCGTTCAGCACTTCGTGCGGCAGCCCGGCCTGCTTCAGCAGGTGCGACAGCAGTTCGGAGTTCTCGATCGACGTCGTGCCGACCAGCACCGGCTGGCCGCGCTCGTAGCAGTCGCGGATGTCGCGGATCACCGCGTCGTAGCGCTCCTTGGCCGTCTTGTAGATCTGGTCCTGCTTGTCGATCCGCTTCGGCGGGCGGTTGGTCGGGATCACGACCGTCTCGAGGCCGTAGATCTCGTTGAATTCGTATGCCTCGGTATCCGCGGTACCGGTCATGCCGGCCAGCTTCGCGTACATCCGGAAGTAGTTCTGGAACGTGATCGATGCGAGCGTCTGGTTCTCGCTCTGGATCTTCACGTGCTCCTTCGCCTCGACGGCCTGATGCAGGCCGTCGGACCAGCGGCGGCCCGCCATCAGGCGGCCCGTGAATTCGTCGACGATGACCACTTCGCCGTTCTGCACGACGTAATGCTGATCCTTGTGGAACAGCGTGTGGGCGCGCAGCGCCGCGTACACGTGGTGCATCAGCGTGATGTTCTGCGGCGCGTACAGGCTTTCGCCCTCGCCGATCAGGCCCCATTCGGCGAGCAGGCGCTCGGCCTTCTCGTGGCCCGATTCCGTCAGGAACACCTGGCGCGCCTTCTCGTCGAGCGTGTAGTCGCCCGGCTTCTCGACGCCCGTGCCGTCGGCCTTCTCTTCGCCGATCTGGCGCTCGAGCAGCGGCGGCAGCGCGTTCATCCGCACGTACAGCTCGGTGTGATCCTCGGCCTGACCCGAAATGATCAGCGGCGTCCGCGCTTCGTCGATCAGGATCGAGTCCACTTCGTCGACGACCGCGAAGTTCAGCGCCCGCTGCACGCGCGCGTCGGTCTCGTAGACCATGTTGTCGCGCAGGTAGTCGAAGCCGAATTCGTTGTTCGTGCCGTACGTGATGTCCGCCGCGTAGGCCTGCTGCTTCTGGTCGTGCTCCATGCCGGACAGGTTGATGCCAACCGACAGACCGAGGAAATTGTAGAGGCGCGCCATCCATTCGGCGTCGCGCTGCGCGAGGTAATCGTTGACGGTCACGACGTGCACGCCGCGGCCGGCCAGCGCATTCAGGTACACGGGCAGCGTCGCGACGAGCGTCTTGCCCTCGCCCGTGCGCATTTCCGCGATCTTGCCGTAGTGAAGCACCATGCCGCCGATCATCTGCACGTCGAAGTGCCGCATCTTCAGCACGCGGCGGCTCGCCTCGCGACAGACCGCGAAGGCCTCGGGCAACAGCTTGTCGAGCGACTCGCCGGCCGCGACCCGCTGGCGGAATTCATCCGTCTTGCCGCGCAACTGGTCGTCCGTCAGCTTCTCGATCTGCGTTTCGAGCGCATTGATCGTCGCGACGGTCTTTTGGTATTGCTTGACGAGCCGCTGGTTGCGGCTGCCAAAAATTTTCTGGAGAAAACCGGTTGTCATCGGATCGGATCCTGCGTCGCAGCACCGGCGCCCGGCGCGTGTTGCGCGCCCCGGCGCCCGAGCCTCGGCGGCTTAGCGAATTAGTGGACTCAAACGTCGAATTTTAGCACGCGGGGACGCATGCGCCTGCGTCCCGGCCGGACGGGCATTGCGCGCCCAAGCCGGGCGGACACGGGCGAAAGCTGCCCGTGCGCGGGCCGGCGCGGGTACAATCGGCTGCAACGTCCGCGCGCGTACGCGCTCGAAGAATGCCTCGATGAACCGATTTTCCAAGCGTTTCGGCCCGCTCGCCGCCTATCGCCCGCAACCCGTGTCGGAAGTGCTCGGTCGGACCGACGCATTCGCGGCGCTGCGCGCCGGCGTCGAGCAGATCGCCTCGCTGCAGCGCGACCTGGGCGCGTGCCTGCCCGACTATCTCGCGAATCACGTCGAACCGGGCTTCATCAAGGACGGCACCCTGACCCTCTTTGCCGCGCACAATGCGCTGGCCGCACGGCTGCGGCAGGTCGAAATGCGGCTGCTCGGCGATCTCCAGAAACGCGGCTGGCCGGTGACGACGCTGCGCGTGCGCGTGCGGCCGAAGGACGCGCCGCCGCCGCCGCCCGTGAAGCAGGCGCGGATGACGTCGACCGGCGCCGCCGCGCTGCGCGATCTCGCCGACCACCTCGAACCGTCGCCGCTGCAGGCCGCGCTCGCGCGGATGGCGGCACGGCATGGTGCGAAGCCGCGTTGACGCACAGGCCGCGAGCAACCGCCAGCCAATAAAAAAGCGACCCGATGGGTCGCTTTTTTATCGCTTGCGCCGAACGCCGGTCACGCGAAAGCCGTCTGCGCGTCGAATGCAAACCCCTTCGGCGCAGCCTGCGGATCGTCGAACGTCACGATCTCGTACGCGTCTTCGTGTGCGAGCAACTCGCGCAGCAGCGCGTTGTTCAGGCCGTGGCCCGACTTGTACGCGGTGTACGAAGCCAGCAGCGGGTGGCCGATCACGTACAGGTCGCCGATCGCGTCGAGCATCTTGTGCTTCACGAACTCGTCGTCGTAGCGCAGCCCGTCGTTGTTCAGGATCCGGTACTCGTCGAGCACGATCGCGTTGTCCATGCTGCCGCCGCGCGCCAGGCCGATCTCGCGCAGCATCTCGGCCTCGTGCGCGAAACCGAACGTGCGCGCACGCGCGATCTCGCGCACGTACGACGTGGTCGCGAAATCGACTTCGAGCTCCTGACCCGTCTTGTCGACGGCCGGGTGGCGGAAGTCGATCGAGAACTTCAGCTTGAAGCCGAAATACGGATCGAGACGCGCGAACTTGTCGCCATCGCGGATTTCGACCGGCTTCTTCACCTTGATGAAGCGCTTCGGCGCGTTCTGCTCCTCGATGCCGGCGGACTGGATCAGGAACACGAACGTGGCCGCGCTACCGTCCATGATCGGGATTTCCTCGGCCGTCACGTCGACATACAGGTTGTCGATACCGAGACCCGCACACGCGGACATCAGGTGCTCGACCGTCGACACGCGCACGCCATCCTTCTGCAACACCGACGCGAGCCGCGTGTCGCCGATCGACATCGCCGATGCGGGAATGTCGACCGGCGTCGGCAGGTCGACGCGTGAAAAGACGATGCCCGTGCCGGGCGCGGCGGGACGGAGCGTCAACTCGATCTTGCGGCCCGAGTGGACACCGATACCCACGGTCTTCACGATGGATTTGATGGTGCGCTGCTTCAACATGGTCTTCTTCGTCTTGATTGAAGATATCAATCAGGAGTTATATTCGATAGGCGGGATTATAGCGTAATTCCCTATTCGACGCTGTCCGAAACTGCGTATCAATCTGTTTCGACAGTTTACCCGCGCCGATACGGGACGGGCCGATGCCCGGAACGGAGGCGTTTCCGGTCATCAGCCCGTGTTACAACTGCCCTGAGGCCGGCGAGCAGCGTTGCCGGAAGGCAACGGCGCACCGCACGATCAGGACGTCAACGTCGCGAGAACACTCGCCGCATCGCTCACTTCGAATTTGCCCGGCGCCTCGACGGCCAGCGTCTTGACCACACCGCCGTCAACCACCATCGCGTAGCGCAGGGAACGAATTCCCATGCCACGCGCGGACAAATCCTGCGTCAGCCCCAGCGCATGAGTGAAAGCCGCGCTGCCGTCCGCCATCATGCGCACCTTGCCCGCGGTGTGCAGATCACGTCCCCATGCGCCCATCACGAATGCGTCGTTGACGGACACGCACCAGATCTCGTCGATCCCCGCCGCGCGCAATTGCTCGGCGTGCTCGACGTAGCCCGGCACATGCTGCGCCGAACAGGTCGGAGTGAACGCGCCCGGCAATCCGAAGATCACCATCCGCTTTCCCGCAACCTGGTCGCGCACGCTGTAGGCGTTCGGCCCCAGCGTGCACCCTTCGCGCGCTTCGTCGACGAACTCGAACAATTGCGCGTCGGGCAGCGCGTCGCCCACTTGAATCATGGCTGGTCCCTCATAGCGATACGGTTTTTCAGCGTGTTGCGGACAGCACGGCCCATCCCGCCTCGCTCGAGCGAAGAGGGCACCTTTCCCGGCCCGGCGTCGCATCCGACGCGGCCTGTCGTGGTCCGTAGCATCCGTCACGCCGGCGATACCGCGGCGGTGTCGCCGCGGCTTCGCCTGTGTTTGCGTCAGTCAGCCTGCTTGCGCAGGAAAGCCGGGATGTCGTACGTGTCGACACCCTTCTCCTGCAGAGCCTGCACGTGCGATGCCGCGGTTTCGCGCGAATTGCGCCACACCGCCGGCGTGTCGAGCGCGCCGTAGTCGGCCGTGCTGACGTGATGCGGCTGCGCATAGCCGTGCGACACCGCGCTGACCGGCTGGTTGTCCGTACCCGTGCGCAGCAGCGTCATCGGAGCCGACTGCTGCTTCTTCGCCGCACGGCCCAGACCCGTCGCCACGACCGTCACGCGCAGTGCATCGCCCATCGCGTCGTCGTACACCGCACCGAAGATCACCGTCGCATCTTCCGCCGCGTAGCTCTTGATCGTGTTCATCACTTCGCGCGTTTCCGACAGGCGCAGCGAACGGCTCGACGTGATGTTGACCAGCACGCCGCGCGCGCCCGACAGATCGACGCCTTCGAGCAGCGGGCTCGCCACGGCCTGTTCCGCCGCGAGGCGCGCGCGATCGACGCCGGCGACCGTCGCCGTGCCCATCATCGCCTTGCCCTGCTCGCCCATCACCGTCTTCACGTCTTCGAAGTCGACGTTCACGAGGCCGTCGACGTTGATGATTTCCGCGATACCCGCCACCGCGTTGTTCAACACGTCGTCCGCGCACTGGAAGCACTTGTCCATCTCGGCGTCATCGCCCATCACGTCGAACAGCTTGTCGTTCAGGACGACGATCAGCGAGTCGACGTGATCCTCCAGTTGCTGCGAGCCTGCTTCGGCGACGCGCATGCGCTTGCCGCCCTCGAACTCGAACGGCTTGCTGACGACACCGACCGTCAGAATGCCCATCTCCTTCGCGATCTGCGCGACCACCGGTGCCGCGCCCGTGCCCGTGCCGCCACCCATGCCGGCCGTGATGAACACCATGTGCGCGCCGCGCAGTGCGTCGGCGATGCGCTCACGCGCCTCTTCCGCTGCCGCACGGCCCATTTCCGGCTTCGCGCCGGCGCCAAGACCCGTGTTGCCAAGCTGGATCACCGACGATGCGCGCGAACGCGACAGCGCCTGGGCGTCCGTGTTCATCACGATGAAGTCGACGCCCTGCACGCCGCGGTTGATCATGTGCTGGACGGCATTGCCGCCAGCGCCGCCAACGCCGACCACCTTGATGATGGTGCCGTTGGTTTCGGTTTCCAGCATTTCGAATTCCATTGTTGCCTCCGTCAAGAGAATGACTGCTACTCGGCCGTTATTCGGCAGGAGATCGGGCAACCCCCTGTCGCGCGCCAGCCGCCGGCACCAGCGCGAATTTCGATTCGGTTTGTCAGAAGTTGCTCAGGAACCATTCCTTCATCCGCGAGAACACTTGCCCCGCGTTGCCGGACTGCACGGCGACCTTGCGGCCGCGCATGCGCTGCGCACTGCCTTCGACGAGCAGCCCCATCGCCGTCGAGTAGCGCGGATTGCGCACGACGTCGGAAAGGCCGCCTGCATATTCCGGCGCGCCGATGCGCACCGGTTTCAGGAAAATGTCCTCGCCGAGCTCGACCATGCCCGGCATCATCGACGCGCCGCCGGTAATGACCACGCCGGAGCTCAGGAGTTCTTCGTAACCCGATTCGCGCACGACCTGCTGCACGAGCGAGAACAGTTCCTCGACGCGCGGCTCGATCACGGCCGCGAGCGCCTGACGCGACAGCGTGCGCGGGCCGCGTTCGCCGAGGCCCGGCACTTCCACCATTTCGTCCGGATCGGCGAGCGCCTGCTTCGCGATCCCGTAGCCGACCTTGATGTCTTCCGCATCCGGCGTCGGCGTGCGCAGCGCCATCGCGATGTCGCTCGTGATCTGGTCGCCAGCGATCGGGATCACCGCCGTGTGGCGGATCGCGCCTTCGGCGAAGATCGCGATGTCCGTCGTGCCGCCGCCGATGTCGACCAGCACCACGCCGAGATCCTTCTCGTCTTCGGTCAGCACCGCGAGCGATGACGCGAGCGGCTGCAGGATCAGGTCGTTCACTTCCAGCCCGCAGCGGCGCACGCACTTGACGATGTTCTGCGCGGCGCTCACCGCGCCCGTCACGATGTGCACCTTCACTTCCAGCCGGATGCCGCTCATCCCGATCGGCTCGCGCACGTCTTCCTGGCCGTCGATGATGAATTCCTGCGTGAGGATGTGCAGCACCTGCTGGTCGGTCGGGATGTTGATCGCCTTCGCGGTCTCGATCACGCGCGCGACGTCCGTCTGCGTGACTTCCTTGTCCTTGATCGCGACCATCCCGCTCGAGTTGAAGCTGCGGATGTGGCTGCCCGCGATCCCCGTGAACACGTTGGTGATCTTGCAGTCGGCCATCAGCTCGGCTTCCTCGAGCGCGCGCTGGATCGACTGCACGGTGGCCTCGATGTTCACCACCACGCCTTTCTTCAGACCCTTCGACTCGCTCTGGCCGAGACCGATCACCTCGTAGTGGCCCTCGCCCTTCAGCTCGGCGACGATGGCCACCACCTTCGACGTGCCGATGTCGAGGGAAACCAGCAGATCCTTGTAGTCTTTGCTCATAAAGTGCTCTTGCGTGTGATCTCTCGTTACTTCTTGCGCTTGTCGGTATCGGTCAGGAACCGCATGCCCGCCGCGCGAATCGCGAATCCGTTCGGATAACGCAGATCCGCGTACTCGATGTCGTTGCCCCAACGCTCCGTAACGGCCGGCCACGCGGCCACCAGGCGCTGGCTCCGGTCATGCAGCGTGTCGCTGTTGCGCTCCTTGCCCAGCTCGACCTGCATGCCGTTCGACAGCTTCACCGTCCACGCGTACCGCGCCGACAGCGTCACTTCTTCCGGCGCCGCCTTCAGCGGCGCAAACCATTTCCCGAAGTCGCGATACCGCGCGACGACTTCCTTCGCGCTGCCTTCCGGCCCGTCGAACGCCGGCAGCGCCTGCTCCAGCTCGCCCTGGTTCGCGGTGAACAGCTCGCCGTCCACGCTCACGAGCTGATCGCTGCCCCAGGTCCCGAGCGGTTTGTACTCCTCGAGCGTGACAGCCAGCGCATTCGGCCACACCCGACGCACGCTCGCATGTCGCACCCACGGCATCTGCTCGAACGCGGCGCGCGCCGTATCGAGATCGACCGTGAAGAAATTGCCCTTCAGCCGGCCGACCACGCCCGCGCGCACCGTCGGCGAATTGATGTGCTCGGTGTCGCCGTCGATCCGGATTTCCCGCAGCGCGAACGTCGGGCGCTGGATCAGCCAGTAGCAGCCGGCCGCCGCCAACACGAGCAGCAGCAGCGCGTACAGCGCGCTGGCGGCAAGGTTGAGTTGGCGAACGTTGTTCCACATACGTCGTTCCGTTCCTGCGTCAGTCGTTGAGCGTGAGCGACAGCACCTTCACGACCAGCTCCGAATAGCCGATGCCGACCGCGCGCGCGGCCTTCGGCGGCAGCGAGTGGTCGGTCATCCCGGGGGCCGTGTTCACTTCCAGGAAATACGCATTGCCGGCCGCGTCGAGCATGAAATCCGCGCGGCCCCAGTCGGTGCAGCCGAGCACGTCGAACGCACGGCGCGCGATGCGCTTCAGCTCCGCTTCCTGTTGCGCCGGCAGGCCGCACGGGATCAGGTACTGCGTA
Source organism: Burkholderia sp. MSMB2157WGS (assembly GCF_001532755.1). Lineage (NCBI taxonomy): Bacteria > Pseudomonadati > Pseudomonadota > Betaproteobacteria > Burkholderiales > Burkholderiaceae > Burkholderia > Burkholderia sp. MSMB2157WGS. The sequence continues at coordinate 851,165 of NZ_LPJG01000011.1, forward strand.
TCGTCGGCGACGTACTTCGCGTGGTAGTCGTAGAACTCGCCGGCCGGCACGATCTTGATCAGCGGCAGGTCGAGATCGCCGGCGATGCACGCGGTGTATTCGCCGCCGCCTTCGATGCTCTTCTCGACGATCACGATCTTGTCGTGCGTCGCGGCTTCCGCGAGCGCGGCCGGCAGCGCGTCGGCCGTCTTCACCTTCAGCACCGCGACACTCGAGCCTTCGCTCGCCGGCTTCACGAACAGCGGCAGGCCGAGCTTCGCGACGATGTCGGTCGCGCGCGCGGCCAGGTCGTCGCCGCGCATCACCGTCTCGAACGGCGGCGTCGGCACGCCCGTCTGCTGCCACACGAGCTTCGTGCGGAACTTGTCGAGGCCGAGCGCCGAGCCGAGCACGCCGCTGCCCGTGTAGCGGATACCGTAGAAATCGAGCGCGCCCTGAATCTGGCCGTTCTCGCCGTAGCCGCCGTGCAGCGCATTGAACGCGCGCACGAAGCCTTCGTCCTTCAGGGCCGACAGCGGCCGCTCGGCCGGGTCGAACGGATGCGCGTCGACGCCCGCGTCGCGCAGGCCCTGCAGCACGAGGCGGCCCGAGGTGAGCGACACCTCGCGCTCGGCGGATTCGCCGCCGAACAACACCGCCACCTTGCCGAAACGTTTCGGATCGATCCCGCTCATGTCAGCCTCCGCCGGGCCGCCCCAAGGAGGCTGACCGCCCCCGCGGGGGGCAGCGAACGAAGTGAGCGTGGGGGTAGTTTCATGTCATGCCTTCTGTTGAGTGTGTCGCGCGAGCTTCGCCGGCACGCCGCCGATCGAGCCCGCACCCATCGTGATCACCACGTCGCCGTTCTGCGCGACCTTCGTCAATGCGTCCGGCACGTCGTCGATTGACGCGACGAATACCGGTTCAACCTTCCCCGCCGCGCGCAGCGCACGCGACAACGCATCGCCGCTGGCCGTCGGGATCGCGGCCTCACCGGCCGCATAGACTTCCGTCAGCACCAGCGCATCGACCGTCGACAGCACGTTGACGAAATCGTCGAAGCAGTCGCGCGTGCGCGTGTAGCGATGCGGCTGGAACGCCAGCACGAGGCGACGGCCCGGAAACGCGCCGCGCGCGGCCGCGATCGTCGCCGCCATCTCGACCGGGTGGTGACCGTAATCGTCGATCAGCGTGTACTGGCCGCCGTCCGCGCTCGGCACTTCGCCGTAACGCTGGAAGCGTCGGCCGACGCCGTTGAATTCCGCCAGCGCCCGCTGGATCGCGTCGTCCGCCACGCCGAGGTCGGTCGCGATCGCGATCGCCGCGAGCGCGTTCTGCACGTTGTGCAGGCCCGGCATGTTCAGCACGACCGCGAGCGGCGCGCGACCTTCGCGGATCACCGTGAAATGCATCCGGCCGTCGCGCGCGTCGATGTCTTCCGCGCGCACCTGCGCGTCCGGCGACAGGCCGTAGCGCACCACCGGCTTCGAGATGAACGGGATGATCTGCCGCACGTTCGGATCGTCGACGCACACGACCGCGCTGCCGTAGAACGGCAGCCGCTGCGTGAATTCGATGAACGCCTGCTTGAGCCGCGCGAAATCGTGGCCGTAGGTGTCCATGTGGTCGGCGTCGATGTTCGTGATGACTTCGATCACCGGATAGAGGTTCAGGAACGACGCATCCGACTCGTCGGCCTCGGCGACGATGAAGTCGCCCGTGCCGAGCCGCGCGTTCGCGCCGGCGCTGATCAGCCGGCCGCCGATCACGAAGGTCGGGTCCAGCCCGCCCGCCGCGAGCACGCTCGCGACCAGGCTCGTCGTCGTGGTCTTGCCGTGCGTGCCGGCGATCGCGATCCCCTGCTTCAGGCGCATCAGCTCCGCGAGCATCACCGCGCGCTGCACGATCGGCACGCGCTTCGCGCGCGCGGCCAGCACTTCCGGGTTGTCCGAGCGCACGGCCGTCGACACGACGACCGCGTTCGCGCCCTCGATGTTCGCCGCGTCGTGGCCGATCGCGATCCGCGCGCCCAGCGCCTCGAGACGATCGGTCACCGCATTGCGCGACAGGTCCGAGCCGCTGACCGCGTAGCCGAGGTTGACGAGCACTTCGGCGATGCCGCTCATGCCCGCGCCGCCGATCCCGACGAAATGAATGTGTTTGACGATGTGTTTCATTGCAGTTGTTCCAGGTTCGCGCCGGCCGCCTTCGCGCAGACGCGCGCGACTTCGTCGGTGGCCTCGGGCTTCGCGAGCGCGCGCGAACGTTCCGCCATGGCCGCGAGCGATGCCCGCGACTGGCCGCGCAGCCAGTCGGCGAGCAGTTCCGCCGACAGGTCGCGTTGTTGCACCAGCACGGCCGCGCCCGCATCGGCGAGGAACGCGGCGTTGGTCGTCTGGTGATCGTCGACCGCGTACGGGAACGGCACGAACAGCGCCGCCACGCCCACCGCCGCGATCTCCGACACCGTCATCGCACCCGACCGGCAGATCACCAGATCCGCTGCCGCATACGCGGCCGCCATGTCGTCGATGAACGGCACGAGCCGCACGTCTTCGCCGGCCGCGAAACCGGCCGCTTCGTAATTCGCCTTCAATGCGTCGATGTGCTTCACGCCGGCCTGGTGCACGACGCGCGGGCGCTCGCCCGGCGACAGCAGCGCCAGCGCGCGCGGCACGACTTCGTTCAGCGCGGCCGCCCCGAGGCTGCCGCCGACGACCAGCACGTTCAGCGCTCCGCTGCGCGACGCATAGCGTGCCTGGGGCGGCTCGGTGTGCGCAAGTTCCGCGCGAATCGGGTTACCCGTCCATTCCGCGTGCGGCAGCGCGCCGGGGAACGCGACGAGCACGCGCTTCGCGAGTTTCGCGAGCACCTTGTTGGTCAGGCCCGCGATCGAATTCTGCTCATGCAGCACGAGCGGACGCCCCGACAACGCGGTCATCACGCCCGCCGGGAACGTGATGTAGCCGCCCATTCCGAGCACGACGTCCGGTCGCACGCGGCGCAGCGCGCCGAGGCTCTGCCAGCATGCGCGCAGCAGGTTGACCGGCAGCGTCAGCTTGGTCTTCAGACCCTTGCCGCGCAGCCCGCCGAACCGCACGTACTCCATCGGAATGCCGTGCTTCGGCACGAGCGTCGCTTCCATCCCGGCCGGATTGCCGAGCCATACGACGCGCCAGCCCGCCGCTTCCATCCGGTGCGCGACCGCGAGCCCGGGGAACACGTGCCCCCCGGTGCCGCCTGCCATCACCATCAGCGTGCGTTGCGACGCGGTCATACCTTCCCTCCGCGCATCAGGACGCGATTTTCATAATCGACCCGCAGCAGCACCGCGAGCGCGACGCAGTTCAGCAGGATGCCCGAACCGCCGTAGCTCACGAGCGGCAGCGTCAAGCCCTTGGTGGGCAGCAGCCCGAGGTTCACGCCCATGTTGATGAACGTCTGCGCGCCGAACCAGATGCCGATGCCCTTCGCCATCAGGCCCGCGAACGTGCGATCGAGCGCGAGCGCCTGGCGGCCGATCTCGAACGCGCGGCGCACGATCCAGTAGAACAGCAGGATCACGACCAGCACGCCGACGAAGCCGAGCTCCTCGCCGATCACCGCGAGGATGAAGTCGGTATGGGCTTCCGGCAGGTAATTCAGCTTCTCGACGCTGCCGCCGAGGCCGACGCCGAACCACTCGCCGCGGCCGAACGCGATCAGCGAGTGCGTGAGCTGGTAAGCCTTGCCCTGCGCGTAGCGCTCGTCCCACGGATCGAGATACGCGAAGATCCGCTCGCGACGCCACGGCGACAGCCACACGAGCATCGTGAACGTGCCGACCGCCGTCGCGACCAGGCCGCCGAACAGCTTGCCGTTCACGCCGCCGAGGAACAGCACGCCCATCGCGATCGCGGCGACCACCATGAACGCGCCCATGTCGGGCTCGAGCAGCAGCAGCGCGCCGACCAGGCCGACCGCGAACGCCATCGGCAGGAAGCCCTTCGCGAAGCTCTGCATGTATTCCTGCTTGCGCACCGTGTAGTTCGCTGCGTAGATCGTCACGGCGAGCTTCATGATTTCCGACGGCTGCATGTTCGTGATGCCGAGCGGAATCCAGCGGCGCGCACCGTTCACGCCCTTGCCGACGTGCGGGATCAGCACGATCACGAGGCCGACGAGCGCGATCAGGAAAAGATGCGGCGCGTACTTGTCCCAGGTCGACACCGGCACGCGGAACGCGATCACCGCCGCGACGAACGCGACGGCGAGCGACACGCAGTGACGCATCAGGAACGCGTAATCGTGATACGACGCGTATTTCGGCGAATCGGGCATCGCGATCGACGCCGAATACACCATCACGACGCCGAGCCCGAGCAGCGCGATCGCGACCCACAGCAGCGAATAGTCGAAATCGAGCATCCGCGAACGGCTCGGGCGCACGCCGTTGACGACGCTCGCGAGGCCGCCCGTCGCGGCGCGCGTGGCCGATGCGACGCGGCCGCCCGCGGCATTGCCGCCGGCGTCGCGCCGGTCGTTGAAACGGGAGACGAGGCGATCGGACCAGCTCATGGCGTCGCTCCTTTGTCGATGGCGATTGCGTCGACCGCCGCGCGGAACACTTCCGCGCGATGGGCGTAGTTCCGGAACATGTCGAGGCTCGCGCACGCGGGCGACAGCAGCACCGCATCGCCCGGCTCGGCCAGATCGGCCGCCGCGCGCACCGCGCCTTCGAGCGTCGCGTGGTCGGCGAGCGGCACGCCGGTTTCGGCGAGCGTGTCGCGGATCGCCGGCGCGTCGTGGCCGATCAGCATCACCGCGCGGCACCAGCGCGCGACCGGCGCGACCAGCGGCGCGAAATCCTGCCCCTTGCCGTCGCCGCCCGCGATCAGCACGATCTTCTGCGCGAGCCCGTCGAGCGCGGCCACCGTCGCGCCGACGTTCGTGCCCTTGCTGTCGTCGACGTAATCCACGTCGTCGATCGTCGCGATCACTTCGACGCGATGCGCTTCGCCGCGGTATTCGCGCAGCGCGTGCAGCAGCGGCGCGGCCGGCAGGTCGATCGCACGCGCGAGCGCGAACGCGGCCAGCGCGTTCGCCGCGTTGTGCAGCCCGCGGATGCGCAGCGCGTCGGCCGGCATCAGGCGCTTCTGCGCGATGTCGGGCGTATGTGCGGCGTCGCGCTTGCGCCGGCGCGTCGTCGCCGCTTCATCCGGCGCGTCGCGATCGACGGCTTCCACCAGCCATGCGATACCGTTGTCGCGCGACAGCCCGTAGTCGCCGTCCTGCGTCGGTTCGTTCAGGCCGAACGTGACCGTGCGCGGCGCGTCGGCCGCGCCGGCTGCCGGCGCGAACTTCATCACGGCCGCGTCGTCGCGGTTCAGCACGCGCGTCGTCGTCGCGCCGAAGATCCGGCCCTTTGCCTGTGCGTACGCGTCGAAGCTGCCGTGCCAGTCGAGGTGGTCCTGCGTGATGTTGAGGATCGCGGCGGCATCGGGCGCAAACGTGCGCGCGGTCTCGAGCTGGAAGCTCGACAGTTCGAGCACCCATACGTCGGGCAGCGCGGTGTCGTCGATCGCGCTCGCGAGCCGGTCGAGCATCGCCGGGCTGATGTTGCCCGCGACGGCGACCTTCTTGCCCGAGCGCTGGCACAGCAGGCCCGTGAGGCTCGTCGTCGTGGTCTTGCCGTTGGTGCCGGTAATCGCGAGCACCTTCGGCTGGTAGCCGCTCGTGCCGAGCGCGCGCAGCGCCTGCGCGAAGAACTCCAGCTCGCCCCACACCGCGATACCGCGCTCGTTCGCGGCCGCGACCAGCGCCGCGAGGGCCGGCTCCAGCGGCGACAGCCCGGGGCTCAGCCCGACGAGCTCGATGCCGCCGTCGAGCAGCGCGGGCGTGAACGCGCCGCCGACGAATTCCGCATCGATGCCTTCGGCCTGCAGCGCGGCAAGGTTCGGCGGCGCCTCGCGGGTATCGGCAATACGCAGCCGGCACCCGTGCCTCGCGCACCATCGCGCGATCGCGAGACCCGATTCCCCGAGCCCCAGTACGAGCACCATCGGCCGTTGCCGATCTCCAAACATCTCGCCAGACATCCTTGTTACCTTTCCTTTACCGCAGCTTGAGGGTGGTCAGACCGAACAGGCACAGCATCAGCGTGATGATCCAGAAACGCACGACCACCTGCGTTTCCTTCCAGCCGGACAATTCGAAGTGGTGATGCAGCGGCGCCATCTTGAGCAGCCGCCGCCCTTCGCCGTAACGCTTCTTCGTGTACTTGAACCACGACACCTGCAGCATCACCGACAGCGTTTCCGCGACGAAGATGCCGCCCATGATGAACAGCACGATTTCCTGGCGCACGATCACCGCGACCGTGCCGAGCGCGCCGCCCAGCGCCAGCGCGCCGACGTCGCCCATGAACACCTGCGCGGGGTGCGTGTTGTACCAGAGGAACGCGAGCCCGGCCCCGCCCATGGCGGAACAGAAGATCAGCAGCTCGCCCGCGCCCGGAATGTGCGGGAACAGCAGATATTTTGAATAGACCGCGCTGCCCATCACGTACGCGAACACACCGAGCGACGCGCCGACCAGCACGACCGGCATGATCACGAGGCCGTCGAGGCCGTCGGTCAGATTCACCGCGTTGCTCGCGCCGACGATCACGAAGTAGGTCAGCACGATGAAGCCCCAGACGCCGAGCGGGTAGCTGATCGACTTCAGGAACGGCAGCATCAGGTCGGCGCGCGCCGGCAGCCCCATCGACAGGCCGCTCCTCACCCACGCCATGAACAGGTCGAACACGCGCACGTTGTTCGCCTCGGACACGCTGAACGCGAGATAGACGGCCGCGAACAGCCCGATCACCGACTGCCAGAAATACTTCTCGCGCGACGACATCCCGCGCGGGTCCTTGTGGACGACCTTGCGGTAATCGTCGACCCAGCCGATCACGCCGAAACCGAACGTGACGAGCATCACGATCCAGATGAAACGATTCGTCAGGTCGCCCCACAGCAGCGTCGCGACCGCGATGCCGATCAGGATCAGCACGCCGCCCATCGTCGGCGTGCCGGACTTGACGAGGTGGGTCTGCGGGCCGTCCTTGCGCACGGCCTGACCGACCTTCATTTGCGTCAGCTTGCGGATCACCCAAGGTCCGCACACGAGCCCGATCCCGAGCGCGGTGATGGTGGCCATCACCGCACGGAACGTGAGGTACGTGAACAAGCGCAAAAAGCTTGCGTCTCCTTGCAGCCATTGCGCCAGCGCCAGCAGCATGCTTCCTTCCTTCTACTCAGTGTGCGGCGGGCACGGTGCCCGCCGCGGGTTGGTTCGTCAGCGCGTCGACCACGCGCTCCATCTTCATGTACCGCGAGCCCTTCACGAGCACCGTCGCCTGCGCGCCGTAACCGGCCTCGAGCAGCGCCGCCACGAGCGCGTCGACGTCGCCGAAATGGCGCGCCGTGTCGCCGTATGCGGTGCACGCGTCGAGCGATGCGTCGCCGAGCGCGAACAGCGCATCGATCCCGCGTTCGCGCGCGTACGCACCGATTTCGCGGTGAAATGCCGGCCCTTCGTCGCCGACTTCGCCCATGTCGCCGATCACCAGCACGCGCGGCGCGGGATGCGCGGCGAGCACGTCGATCGCGGCACGCATCGAATCGGGGTTCGCGTTGTACGTATCGTCGACGACGGTTGCGCCCGCGAGGCTGCCGACGCTCGCCTGCTTCACCTGCAGCCGGCCCTTGACCGGTTCGAACGATTCGAGGCCCTGCCGAATCGCCGGCAGCGCGACGCCGGCGCCGAGCGCCGCAGCCGTCGCGGCCAGCGCGTTACGCGCGTTGTGCTCGCCGAGCGCACGCAGCCGCACCGAGACGGTGCCGACCGGCGTGTCGATCGCGAGTTCGCCGCCGTGCACGCGCCCGACGACCTGCGCGTCGTTCTGACGTTCGGCGTCGTGCAGCGCGAAATCGAGGATCCGGTTGCCGGTCGCCGCGACGCGCCAGATGCCCGCGTACGCATCGTCGGCCGGGAACACCGCGACGCCGTCCGGCGGCAGCGCGTGGATCACGGCCGCGTGTTCGAGCGCGACGGCCTCGACCGTCGCCATGAATTCCTGGTGCTCGCGCTGCGCGTTGTTGACGAGCGCGACCGTCGGTGCGGTGAGGCGCGCGAGGACCTCCGTTTCGCCCGGATGGTTCATGCCGATCTCGATCACCGCCAGACGGTGCGCGACCGACAGGCGCAGCAGCGTCAGCGGCAGGCCGACATCGTTGTTCAGGTTGCCGGCCGTCGCGAGCCGCGCGTCGGCGCCGACCGCCGCCGCGAAGATCGACGCGATCATTTCCTTGACCGTCGTCTTGCCGTTGCTGCCCGTCACCGCGACGAGCGGCAGCGGGAATCGCATCCGCCAGCCGTGCGCGAGCGCGCCGAGCGCCGCGCGCGTTTCGCCGCCTTCGATCAGCGGCATCGCGATGCCCGCCGGCGCATGCGCGACGAGCGCCGCGGCGGCCCCGCGCGCGGCGACGTCGCCGAGGAAGTCGTGCGCGTCGAAACGCTCGCCCTTCAGCGCGACGAACAGGTCGCCCGGGCCGACCGTGCGGCTGTCGGTCGACACGCGGTCGAACGTGACGCCCGCGTCGCCGCGGACGGTGGCGCCGGGAATCAGGCGGGCGGCTTCGCCGAGACTGAGCATCGTCATTCGGCGCCTCCCTTGCCGTGCGTCGCGCGCGCTGCGAGCGCGAGCCGCGCATGATCCTGATCGGAGAACGCGCGCTTCTTGCCCATGATTTCCTGCGTGGCCTCGTGGCCCTTGCCGGCCAGCACGACGACATCCTCGCGTGCGGCGCCGCGCACCGCCTGCAGGATCGCGCTCGCGCGATCCTCGATCCGGCGTGCGCGGTCGGGCGCGGTCATGCCCGCGACCACCTGGTCGATGATGTGCTGCGGATCTTCGCTGCGCGGGTTGTCGCTCGTGACGACGACTTCGTCGGCGAGCCGCTCCGCGATCGCGCCCATCAGCGGCCGCTTGGTCGCATCGCGATCGCCGCCGCAGCCGAACATGCAGACGAGCCGGCCGCCGCGCGCCGCGGCGATCGGGCGCAGCGCGTCGAGCGTCTTTTCGAGCGCGTCGGGCGTATGCGCATAGTCGATCACGACGAGCGGTTCGTCGTTCTGCAGCCGGCCGCCGAGCCGCTGCATCCGGCCGTTGACCGACTCGAGCCGCTCGATCTCGGCGAGGGCCGCCGCAAACGGCACGTCGGCCGCGAGCAGCGAGCCGAGCACGGCGAGCAGGTTGCTGACGTTGAACGTGCCGAGCGTGCCGACCTCGACGTCCGCGTCGCCCCACGACGAACGCAGGCGGAATGCGGTACCCGTCGCGGTCGCGCGCACGTCGAGCGCGACCAGCTCGCGATCGGCGTCGGGCGCTTGCGCATCGCCGATCCCGTAAGCGATCGTGCGCACGCGGCCGGCCAGCTTCTCGAGCAGGCGGCGGCCCGCTGCGTCGTCGCGGTTGATCACCGCCGCGCGCAGGCCGTGCCACGCGAACAGCTTCGCCTTCGCGGCCTCGTACGCATCGAACGTGCCGTGATAGTCGAGGTGATCCTGCGTGAGGTTCGTAAACACCGCGATGTCGAACGCCGTTCCGTTCACGCGCCCCTGGTGCAGCGCATGCGACGACACTTCCATCGCCACGGCCTGTGCGCCCGCGTCGCGCAATTGCGCGAGGCTGCGCTGCAGTTGCGGCGCGTCGGGCGTCGTGAAGCCGGTCGGCACGAGCTGGCCGGGCATTCCGGTGCCGAGCGTGCCGATCACCGCGCACGGCTGGTGCAGCGCCGTCAGCGCGGTGGCGACCCATTGCGTGCACGACGTCTTGCCGTTCGTGCCCGTGACACCGACCGCGAGCAGGCTGTCGCTCGGATCGCCGTACCAGCCGCTGGCGATCTCGCCGGCGAGCTGGTCGAGCGCCGGCACCGCGAGCGCGACGGGCACGGTCGGCGCGTCGGTCAGCCCTTCCGGCTGATACAGCACGGCAGCCGCCCCGCGCGCGACGGCGTCTGCGATGAAAGCGCGGTTATCTGCCCCGTCGACCGCATATGCGACGAACACGTCGCCAGCCTCGAGGCTGCGCGTGTCGGCATGCAGTTGCGCCGCGGGGGCCACATGCTGACGCAGCCACGCGAGCGCGGCTGCGATCTGCTGATGCGCCGGATGGGAACTGCGGGCGGCGCTCATCGAACGACTCCTGGTGAATTACGCGTCGTGCTGGACACGATCATATGCTTTGCACCGCTCCCCGCGGCCAGCTTTTGCGGGCCCTTTGCGGCAGCGGATTCCGGCGAATCGTCGGACACGACGAGCTGCTTGATCGGCATGTTCGGCGGGACGTTCAGCGCACGCATCGTGTCGCCGGCGATCGCCGAGAATACGGGGCCGGACACCTGGCCGCCGAAGTGGCTGCCGGCGGTCGGCTCGTCGACCGACACCGCGATCACGACGCGCGGATTCGGCATCGGCGCCATCCCGACGAACGACGCGCGGTACTTGCGCGTGTAGCCGTGACCTTCGTGCTTGTACGCGGTGCCGCTCTTCCCGCCGACGCGGTAGCCCGGCACGGCCGCATCCGGCGACGTGCCGCCCGGCGCGACCACGGTCTCGAGCATCGCACGCACTTCGCGCGCGGTGGTCGGATTGAACACCTGCGTGCCCGCGATCGGTTGATTGGGGTCGGTCTTGAAAATGGTCACGGGCATCAGCTCGCCGTCGTGCGCGATCGCCGTGTACGCCCGTGCGAGCTGGAACAGCGACACCGACAGGCCGTAGCCGTACGACATCGTCGCCTGCTCGATGCGGCGCCAGCTCTTCCACGGACGCAGACGGCCGGCCACCGCGCCCGGGAAGCCGACCTTCGGCGCCTGGCCGAGGCCGATGCTCGTATACATATTCCACATTTCCTCGGGCCGCATCGTCATCGCGATCTTCGTCGCGCCGATGTTGCTCGACTTCTGGATCACGCCGCCGACCGTCAGCGTGCCGAAACCCGCGTCATCGGTGATCGGCGCGCCGTCGAGCACGAAATGCCCGTTGCCCGTCTCGACGAGCGTGTTCGGCGTCACGCGGTGCAGGTCGAGCGCGAGCGACACGGTGAACGGCTTCATGATCGAGCCCGGCTCGAACACGTCGGTCATGATCCGGTTGCGCAACTGCTCGCCCGTCATGCGCGAACGGTCGTTCGGGTTGTACGTCGGGTAGTTGACGAGCGCGAGCACTTCGCCGGTACGCACGTCGACGACCATCGCCGCGCCGGCCTTCGCCTTGAACTTCTCGACGGCGGCCTTCAGGTTCGCGTACGCGATGTACTGGATCTTGCTGTCGATCGACAGATCGACGTCGGTGCCGTTGTGCGGCGGAATCTGCTCGGCGACGTCCTCGACGATGTGCCCCATCCGGTCCTTGATCACGCGACGCATGCCCGACGTGCCGGACAGCATCTTCTGGTCGCCCAGTTCGACGCCTTCCTGCCCTTCGTCCTCGACGTTCGTGAAGCCGATCAGGTGAGCGGTGATCTCGCCTTCCGGATAGAAGCGCTTGTATTCGTTGCGCTGATAGATGCCGGGAATGTCGAGTGCGGCGACCTTGTCGGCGACGTCGATCGGCACCTGGCGCTTCACGTAGACGAAACCCTTGTCTTCCGACAGCTTCACGCGCAGTTCCTTCGACGTCATGCCGAGGAGCTTGCCGAGCTGGTTGACCTTGTCCGCGTCGAGATCGTCCGGCACCGCGTCGGGAATCGCCCAGATCGCGCGCACCGGCAAGCTCGTCGCGAGCACGAGCCCGTTACGGTCGAGAATCTTGCCGCGCGTCGCCGGCAGTTCGATCGTGCGCTGATAGCGGCTTTCGCCCTGCTTCTGATAGAACGCGTTGCCGGGCCCCTGGATCCAGAACGCCCGAGCGGCCAGCGCGACGAACGCCATGAACAGCAGGAACACGACGAGCTTCGAGCGCCACATCGGCAAATGGACGCCCAGCACGGGGCTCGACGAGAACTTCACGTTCTGGCGCTTCGGGGACGGCTTCATCGCGCACCCCCCTTGCCCTTGCCGGTCGTGTCGGCCGATGCCGCGATCGGCGCGTCGATCGCCTTCGCGGCGCCAGGCGGCAGCGTCAGGTATTGCGTGCGGCCGGTCGAGATCGGCTGCATTTTCAGCGAATCGTTCGCGAGCTGCTCGATGCGCGACGTCTTCGACAGCGCGCTCTGCTGATATTGAAGCTGCGCGTAGTCCTGCTGGAGCTGACGCTCCTGCGACTGCGCGCGCTGCAGCTGGATGAAGATCTGGCGTTGCTGGTTCGTCGAGTTGACGACCGACAGCGCGCAACCCATCACGATGATCAGCAGGAAGATGTTGAGGCGGCTCATGGCGTGACGCGCTCCGCGATGCGCATCACGGCCGAGCGGGCGCGCGGATTCGCGGCGACTTCCGCTTCGCTCGGAAACTGGCGGCTGATGATCTTGAGCGGCGGACTCGGGAGGTCGACGGCGCGAATCGGCAGACGACGATCGACTGCAGGCGCACTCGCGTGCGCCTGCATGAATCGCTTGACGATCCGGTCCTCGAGTGAATGAAAGCTGATGACCACCAGCCGCCCCCCTTGCTCCAGCAACGACAATGCCGCGTCTAGTACGACTTGCAGGTCCGCAAGCTCTTGATTGACGTGAATCCGTATAGCCTGAAAGGTGCGGGTTGCCGGATCCTTGCCCTTCTCACGGGTTTTGACGACGTGACCCACGATTTGGGCAAGCTCGCCCGTGGTGTCGAGAGGCCCAAGACGGTCGGACTCTGCCCGGCGAGCAACAAGCGCCTTTGCAATCTGAAAAGCAAACCGTTCTTCCCCATAATCCCGTATCACCTCCGTCAATTCCTGCACCGAAGCCCGCGCGAGCCATTCGGCCGCCGACTCGCCACGCGTCGGATCCATTCGCATGTCCAGCGGACCATCGGCGCGGAAGCTGAAGCCGCGCGCCGGATCGTCCACCTGCGGCGAGGACACGCCCAGGTCCAGCAACACCCCTGACACCTTCTCGACGCCGCGCGCCGCAAGCGCGTCGCGCATCGATGCAAAGCTGTCGTGCACGATCGAGAAGCGCGCATCCTCGATGCCCTGCGCCGTCTCGATCGCCCTCGGATCCTTGTCGAACGCGATCAGCCGCCCGGCCGGCGCCAGCCGCGCGAGCACCGCGCGGCTATGACCGCCGCGCCCGAACGTGCCGTCGACATACACGCCGTCCGGCCGCGTCACGAGCGACTCGACCGCTTCATCCAACAGCACCGTCCGATGCCGCAATTCATTTCCCATCGCGGGCGTCTCCGTCACCGCAATCAGAACGTGAAATTCTTCAGCGCGTCGGGCATGCCCTGCGCCATCGCTGCCTGCTCCTTCGCGTTGTAGGTCTGCGAATCCCACAGCTCGAAGTGACTACCCATTCCCAACAACATGACTTCCTTTTCCAGTCCGGCTGCCATGCGCAGCTCGGGCGATACAAGAATCCGGCCCGCGCTGTCGAGATCGACGTCCATCGCATTGCCGAGAAAAATTCGCCGCCACCAGTGGGCGTCCATCGGCAGCGCGGCGATCTTGGCGCGGAACACTTCCCATTCGGGGCGCGGAAACAGCAACAGGCAGCCGTCCGGGTGCTTGGTCACAGTCACCCGTCCTTCTGCCTGTCCTTGCAGCGCTTCGCGATAGCGAGCCGGCACCGACATCCGCCCTTTCGCATCGAGCGTCAGCGCCGACGCCCCTTGGAACACTTTCCGCTCTCCCGTTCAGGGCACCGAAGCACCCGCTCAATGCTGAGAATTTAGCCGGAATAGCCTGCTAAATCACACAAAAATACACTTTCTCACACTGTCTCCCACTTTAGAGGAAGGGTGTGGCACGGTCAAGGGAGCGGCTCGCTTTTTTGACGAATTTTGTTAGTTAGAACAAGGACTTACGCGCACATGCTCATGCGGCCCCTCATTCCAAAAACCGTTATAAATGAATGAGCTAGTGCAACTTGTGAAGGTGATACGTGAGAAAGGCGGGCCAGACGGGCGTGTGGACGGGGCTTTCGGGGGCGGGAAAACGAGGAGTGAGCGGACGGTATCGGGGGCGGCGAACCGGGGCGGCGTCCCACGCCACCCCGGCGCAAATCTCAGAGATAGTACGCAGTGCTCGTCATGACTTTCGACGCGGCGCGCATCAGCATCCGCGCCGGCAGCGGCAGCTCGATGCCGCCGGCGTCGGTCGCGGCCTTGCCGTGCTTGACCTCGTCGATCCGCATCTGGTCGACGATCGCGCGCGACGCGGTGTCGGCCGCCGGCAGCTCGGACATGTGGCCTTCGAGGTGGCTCTCGACCTGCCGCTCCGTCTCGGCCATGAAGCCGAGGCTGACCTTGTCGCCGAGCGTGCCGGCCGCCACGCCGATCGCGAGCGCGCCGGCATACCAAAGCGGGTTCAGCAGGCTCGGGCGCGAATCGAGTTCCTTCAGGCGGTGCGCGGTCCATGCGAGGTGGTCCTCCTCCTCGCGCGCGGCCTCCTCGAACATCGCCTTCGCCGACGCCGTGCGCGCGGTGAGCTTCTGCGCCTGGTAGAGCGCCTGCGCGCAGACCTCCCCGACGTGATTCACGCGCATCAGCCCGGCCGCGCGCGTGCGTTCGGCGGGCGTCAGTTCGACGTCGGGCGCATCGGCCGGCACGGGCACCGGCCGGCTCATCCGGCTAATGCCGGTCAGCGACCGCAGGCCGCGATCGAATTCGCTGATCAGTTCATCCAACACCATCCTGTTCTCCTGGCTGCAGGTGCCGCTGCGCGCGGCAAGGGCACGAGTCCGCCGCGTAACCGACTTGATTATTCAGCGGAAATTGCGGTTAACCCGTGATTTTAACCATTGTTGCATAAAGGAAACATAGCGGCGTTGAGCTGCAGCATTTCGCTTTGTGGCAAAAAACGGCTTTGCTACATTACGTGCGACTTCTTGCGAAGTTGATGGGGCCCGTCAACAGAACATAACTATCCGCCCCGCCAAAAAAATTCAGTGATTCTTGGAGATCCGTTAATGAAAAAGTCGCTTCTCGCGCTCGTCGCGCTGGGCGCGTTCGCTGGCGCTGCCCATGCGCAAAGCAGCGTGACGCTTTACGGCATCATCGATGAAGGCCTGCTCTTCAACAACAACGCAGGCGGCAAGCACCTGTACAGCATGGCCAGCGGCGTGATGCAAGGCAGCCGCTTCGGCCTGCGCGGCACCGAAGACCTCGGTGGCGGCCTGAAGGCGATCTTCACCCTCGAAAACGGTTTCGACGTGAACAGCGGCAAGCTCGGTCAGGGCGGCCTGATGTTCGGTCGTCAGGCTTACGTCGGCCTGTCGAGCCCGTACGGTACGGTCACGCTGGGTCGTCAGTACGACTCCGTCGTCGACTTCGTCGGCCCGCTCGAGGCAGGCGACCAGTGGGGCGGCTACATCGCCGCTCACCCGGGCGACCTCGACAACTTCAACAACGCGTATCGCGTGAACAACGCGGTCAAGTTCACGAGCCAGAGCTACGGCGGCCTCACGTTCGGCGGCCTGTACAGCTTCGGCGGCCAGGCTGGCCAGTTCTCGAAGAACCAGGTCTGGTCGCTCGGCGCAGGCTACAACAACGGCCCGCTGGTCCTCGGCGTCGGTTACTTGAACGCACGTACGCCGAACCAGTTCGGCGGCATGTTCAACAACGGGTCGACGTCGTCGTCGGTCTCGTCGCCCATCTACGGCGCGTACGCGAACAACGCGAACACGTATCAGGTCATCGGCGCAGGCGGCGCATACACGTTCGGCGCAGCGACGATCGGCGCGACGTACTCGAATACGAAGTTCAAGGGCTTCTCGGCAGGCCCGTTCGTGAACCAGACCGCAACGTTCAACAACGGCGAAATCAACTTCAAGTACCAGTTGACGCCGGCGTTGATCCTCGGCGCAGCGTACGACTACACGCAAGGCAGCAAGATCGACGGCAATTCGGCAGCCAAGTACCACCAGGGCTCGCTGGGCGTCGACTACTTCCTGTCGAAGCGCACCGACGTCTACGTGATCGGCGTGTACCAGCACGCATCGGGCAACGTGCTCGATTCGAACGGCAACGTCCTGAAGGCAACGGCAGCGATCAACGGTCTGGCCGGGTCGAGCACCAGCAACCAGGTCGCAGCACGCGTCGGTATCCGTCACAAGTTCTAATCAGCTTGTCTGACAAGCCGCAGCATATTGAAGGCGCCTTCGGGCGCCTTTTTCTTTTGTGGTTGGGCGGGGATGTTGGCGGGTCGCGGGTCGCGGGCCGGCGGGCCGGCGGGTCGCGGGTCGCGGGTCGCGGGTCGCGGGTCGCGGGTCGCGGGTCGCGGGTCGCGGGTCGCGGGTCGCGGGTCGCGATAGACCACGCCGCGTGCGCCGTCCCGAGCCGTCAACTCCGGAGCAAGGGTTGCGGCCACCTCCGCACGAAACAGGCACTTCCCCGCAGCCGCAAACAAAAAACCCGGCAACAGGCCGGGCTTTTCGTTCAACCGTATCGCTGCGCGCGTTACGCTCGTCCGTCGCGCAGCTCGCGCCGCAGGATCTTGCCGACGTTCGTCTTCGGCAGCTCCGTGCGGAATTCGACCAGCTTCGGCCGCTTGTACCCGGTGAGCCGCTCCTTGCAGTAAGCAAGGATGTCCTTGTCGGTCAGCGCCGGATCCTTTTTCACGACGAACAGCTTCACGGCTTCGCCGGAATGCTCGTCCGGCACGCCGACTGCCGCGACCTCGAACACACCCGGATGCGACGCCACCACGTCCTCCACTTCGTTCGGATACACGTTGAAGCCCGACACGAGAATCATGTCCTTCTTGCGATCGACGATCTTCACGTAACCGCGGGCATCCATCACGCCGACGTCGCCCGTCTTGAAGAATCCGTCCGCGAACATGACCTTCGCGGTCTCGTCCGGCCGGTTCCAGTAGCCGGCCATCACCTGCGGCCCGCGGATGCAGATCTCGCCGGGCTCGCCGAGCGCGACGTCATTGCCGGCATCGTCGCGAATCGCGACTTCGGTCGACGGCAGCGGCAAGCCGATCGTCCCGCTGTATTCGGTGGCCGTCACGGGGTTGCAGGTCGCCACCGGCGACGTTTCGGACAGCCCGTATCCTTCGATGATCGCAGTACGGGTCTTTTCATACCACCGCTTCGCGACGCCTTCCTGGATCGCCATGCCGCCGCCGTTGGCGATCACGAGCTTCGACAGGTCGAGCTGGTCGAAGTCGGGATGGTTTAGCAGCGCGTTGTACAGCGTGTTGACGGCCGGGATCGTCGAGATCCGGTAACCCTTCAGTTCCTTGATCATGCCGGCGATGTCGCGCGGGTTCGGGATCAGGACGCCCATGCCGCCCGTACGCATCGTCAGGAAACCGCAGACGGTCAGTGCGAACACGTGATACAGCGGCAGCGCGACAACCGTCACGAATTGTTCCACGTCGGGGTACTTGTCGTGGGCCGGCTGATGCCAGGCGCCGGCCTGCAGCACGTTCGACACGATGTTCCGGTGCAGCAGCGTCGCGCCCTTCGCAACGCCGGTCGTACCGCCCGTGTACTGCAGGAACGCGACGTCGTCGGGGCCGATCTTCTGCGGCCTGAACGCCTGTCGTGCGCCCTCCGAGAGCGCGGCCTTGAAGCGCGTGAACGACGGCAGTTGCCACGCAGGCACCATCTTCTTCACGTTGCGCACGACGTAATTGACGATCCATCCCTTGATGCCCAGCAGGTCGCCCATCGATGCGACGACCACGTGCTTGACGGCCGTATTGGCGATGACGGCCTGCAACGTCGACGCGAAATTCTCCAGGATGACGATCGCCTCGGCACCGCTGTCCTTCAGCTGATGCTCGAGCTCGCGCGGCGTATAGAGCGGATTGACGTTGACCACGGTATAGCCGGCGCGCAGGACCGCAGCGATCGTCAGCGGGTACTGCAGCACGTTCGGCATCATGATCGCGACGCGCGCCCCGCGAGCCAGGCCGCGGGACTGCAGCCAGGCGCCGAACTGACGCGACAGCTTGTCGAGTTCGCCGTACGTGATCCGCTTGCCCATGCAAACGAACGCGGTACGGTCGCGATACTGCCGGAAGCTTTCGTCGAGCAGGTCCGGGACGGACGGATAAGGAGAGGAGTCGATTTCGGCTGGAACGCCGGGTGGGTACGATTTCAGCCAAATTTTGTCCATACCGCGCGTCTCCTCACAGATTTTCGAATGGTCGTGCTAAAACGCATCGTAACGGCTCCCCCGCCCCGAGACAACAGGGTTAGATGTCCGCTTCGAACTTGCGTGTCAATTTTGTCTGATCATACGGCGATATTCGATCAAATCCGCTCAACTTCCACAAGACAATCGTAAAACGTCGCCGAATTGCCCAGATCGGTCAGCGCCTGGCTCGTCACCTCGTTCGCATTCTTGCCGTCCGGCGACAGTTTCTTCCACCAGATCGACAACCCGACGACGAGCCCGGCCCGCGCGCGATCGGTGATTCGCGCGCGGGCCTGCATCGAGCCGCGGTCGTTGAAGATGCGGACGATGTCGCCCTCTGCGATGCCGCGAGCGCTGGCGTCGGACGGATGCATGTCGAGGTGCGGCTCGCCTTCCGTCGAACGCAGGCTGTCGACGTTCACGAACGTGCTGTTCAGGAAGTGGCGGGCCGGCGGCGAAATCATCGCCAATGGATAGCGTGCGGCGAGCTCGGGCGCGGCTTCGGTGGATTCGAACGGCGGCAGGTAGTCGGGGACGGGGTCCATGCCCATCTGCTCGAGCCGCGGGCTGTAGAACTCGCACTTGCCGGAGGGCGTGCGGAAACCGCCATTCGCGAACGGCGCCTCCGGCAGCTTGAGCCTCAGCCAGCCGACCCGCTTCAGCGTGTCCCAGTCGCTGTCGAGCGCCGGATCGTCCCAGCGAAGCGCCGCGCGCGCGACCTCTTCGTCGCTGTGATAGAGCGCGGGCTCGTCGAGGCCCATGCTGCGCGCGATCCCGCGAAAGATCTCCGTGTTCGGCCGCGCGTCTCCCACCGGCGAGATCGCTGGCAGGTTCGCCATCACGTAGGTATGGCCATACGATTTATGGACATCCAGATGTTCGAGCTGCGTGGTCGCCGGCAATACAATGTCGGCGAAATCGGCCGTATCTGTCTTGAAGTGCTCGAGAACGACCGTGAACAAATCGTCGCGTGCAAAGCCCGCGGCGACTTTCGACGAGTCCGGTGCAACCGCCACCGGATTCGAGTTGTACACGATCACTGCTTCGACTTTCGGCCCGAACGTCGCGTCCCCCGGATGCAGCAGCGCGTCGCCGATCGCGTTCATGTTGATGATGCGAGGCAGCTTGTGCGGCCAACCCGGCATCAGGTCCGGACGCAGCAGCGCCGCCTGATTGACGGGCGCCGATTCCGACGACGAGAGCAGCAGGCCGCCTGCCCGATCGCGCCACGCTCCCGTCAGCGCCGGCAGGCTGGCAATCGCGCGCACGGCATTGCCGCCGCCGCGAACACGCTGCATGCCGTAGTTGAGGCGGATCGATGCCTTCCGGGTAGCGCCGTAGCGACGCGCAAGATCGATCAGCACCGACGCATCGATGCCGCAGATCTCCGCCACGCGTTCCGGCGGATAGGACAGTGCGCGCGCCTTGAGCGCGTCGAAGCCGAGCGTATGGTCGGCGATGTAATCGTGATCGAGCAGGTTTTCGGTAATCAGCACATGCATCATGCCGAGCGCAAATGCACCGTCGGTACCAGGCTTCAGTGCGATGTGCTGATGGCATTTCTCCGCGGTCAGCGAACGATATGGGTCGATCGCGACAAGACGCGCGCCACGGCGCTTCGCTTCCTGCGCGCGGGTCCAGAAGTGCAGGCTCGATGCAATCGGATTCGCGCCCCATATCAGAATCAGCTCGCTTTCCTCGAAGTATTCAAGGTGCATGCCGACACTGCCGCCGTAGGTATATCGCAGCCCCGCTGCGCCGGCTGCCGCGCAGATCGTCCGCTCCAGCCGCGACACGCCGAGCTTGTGGAAGAAGCGCTGGGCGATGCCTTCGCCTTGCACGAGCCCCATCGTTCCCGCATAGCTGTACGGCACGATCGCCTCCGGCGCGCGTGCGGCGATTTCACCGAGGCGACGTCCTATCTCGTCGAAGGCTTCGCTCCAGCTGATCGGCCCGAAGCGCCCCTCTCCCTTCGGGCCGACCCGCTTGAGCGGGACAGTGAGGCGATCGGGATGATGAACGCGATCCGCGTATCGGCTGACCTTCGTACACAACACGCCCTGCGTCGGCGGATGGTCGGGATCGCCCGTGACCTTGATTGCCTTGCCGTTCTCGACGGTCACCCGCATGGCGCACGTGTCCGGACAATCATGCGGGCAAACAGCCCGGGCTACCTGGGTGGCGGCGTTCATCGTTTTGAATGCAAAGAGGGGGATTCGCAAATTTTACGTGGACCCGCCGAATAAAGCGCCGGTTTCGCGCCGATTTTGGATTAGCCGGACGAAAACGGGATAACGTGGCCGGCTCTAGGAAGCGGAAAGTTGGTCGCACAAGCGCGCCTGACGATACGCTGCGGCGCGCAAGTTGCGATCTTGATCGAGGATACGATCAATAATCGATTGAATCGCGAAAGATAGGAGCGGTTGATGGGATTTGATGTTGCAATTGATGCGGTGCCGGAGTGCTAACGCCGATAGGCTGGGTGACGCTTTCCGCCTGCACCGCGTATTTCCGCCGCGCCAATGCAAAAACCCCCGCCTGATCGGGCGGGGGTTTCTGGCTTAGGGAGCCTGACGATTACCTACTTTCACACGGGAATCCGCACTATCATCGGCGTAGAGTCGTTTCACGGTCCTGTTCGGGATGGGAAGGGGTGGGACCGACTCGCTATGGTCATCAGGCAAAGAGGGTTGTTGCGTTGCTTCGCAGCGCAACCAATCCGGGAAGAAGCAGTAATTTTGGGTTGTGAGCTGTATCTCACACGTACGCGGTACTTCAACCGTCGTACGTCGAGTGCCTCGCACTCGACGCTCGATGTCCGTAAGCGCTAAAGCGCTAACGGGCATCGAGACAGACTTGTTATAGGATCAAGCCTTACGGGCAATTAGTATCGGTTAGCTGAACGCATTACTGCGCTTACACACCCGACCTATCAACGTCCTGGTCTCGAACGACCCTTCAAGGGGATCTAGTCCCCAGGGATATCTCATCTTAAGGCGAGTT